>JAXGQJ010000019.1:0-44576 GCA_040766505.1 Clostridiales bacterium | reverse complement strand
ATGGCAAACGGCGGTGGTTCGGTCGATCCTGAGCAACGAAAAGTATAAAGGCCATGCCCTACTGCAAAAGACTTTCTGTGCAGACTTCCTTACGAAGAAAATGGTTAAGAACGAAGGGCAGGTTCAGCAATACTATGTAGAAAATAGCCATGCCCTAATTTTTAACGGCTCGGTGTATCGTTAAAAGATAGCCTGATTTTCGGTGCAACTTTTAACGATTACCTTTCTTTTAACGATTTGCCCTTGCAGCCTTCCGGAAAAACACTACGGTTCATATCAAGTGTCCTCCGAAAACAGCTGTTCAAAAGTACCAGCTATTGCAACAAAACAAACTCCCCAAACGCAGAAAAGCCCGCAAATAGCGGACTTTCGGGCAAACAAAAAACCACCCACCGATAAAATTCTTTTTATCAATAGATGGTATTTGATTTGGTGGAGACGAGGGGGATCGAACCCCTTACCTCTTGAATGCCATTCAAGCGCTCTCCCAGGTGAGCTACGCCCCCAGATTTTGTTAACTTCCGCCAACAGAAGCTATTATATACAATTATCCCCGGCTTGTCAAATTATATTTTCAGTTTTTGTTTCGATTTTTTTGATTTTTTTCGCTACCGATTCTATCGCGTTTTTAGGAAGCCAAAGGGCTTTTTATCGAGAAAGGTGCGGCGAATGAAATTTTAACTGAATTCCGTGCCGATACGGCTCCATTTAAAATGTAGGAAGCCCGGATCGGAACGGGGCGGGGCAGCCCTTTCAGCTCCCCTCCCGTTCATTTCCTTCTTTTACCGCCTTAGGTTTCGCTTTGTTTTTGCCAGCGAATTGTATAAAAATTGCGTCGTTTCCGCTTTTGCCATTGATCCGGAGCATGGCAAGAGCAAGCGGCCTTTCATCGTTTAGGATCCGTCGTCAGGATCGCTTCCCCCGCAAACATCCGGTTGATATGGGGGGCTCCAATCGCTCTTGGACAATGGGATTTTTCCGCGCAAGGAGCGGAATGTGGAAAGTTTGCGGCAATCCGGGCCATAGCTCGGTTTTTCCATACGGCTTTCCTGTCCACAGCCGAGTTTCTATCGTATTTCCTTTTTTAGAACCAAAACGGCTCCATATCCCTCTTCCGCTTCGGCGGCGTTAAAAAAAGAATCCGCCAGATCCGCTTCAACAGAAAACCCTTGGGCCAAACCGGCGGCGCAAAGCTCCTCTTCCCGCCAGATGCGCAGCAAATGGTCTTCGCCCACCCGTTTGTATTCGCCATTGCCTACTTTTATGAAGCCATTAAGGCGGAGCAGGCAATGGCGGGAAGCCCGTTCCTCCGCCTCCCAAAGCAAAAAGTCCTCACCATGGGTTTCGTAAAAGGCGCCGGCGTCTATCAAGTCTTCAAAATAAGCCGGCTTTCGCCAGTTGAACAATAGATATCCATCGGGACGCAATACCCGCCGAACTGAGGCGAAAAAATCCGTAAGATCCGTTTCACTTGTCAGATGGTGCACCGTATCGCCCCAGGAATAGGCGGCGGCAAACCGCCCTTCTTCCAGGGTGAGGCGGCGCATATCGCCGATATAAACCGGCGTGTCAAGGCCGGCTTTGATAAGCTTTTCCCTTAATCTTGCCACCATGGCTTCGGACAGATCGACGGCGGAAACCTTCATGCCGGCAGCGACCAGCGGCAAAAGATGCCCGCCGGAGCCGGCGCCGAGATCCAGTATCTCCCACCGATCCAAATACAGCGCGGAAAAGAAGGCCTTCAGCGCCCAAGCCTCTCCATCATAATCGAAGAAGGACATAAAGCGGTCATAGTAAGGAGCTAAGGCATCATACTCTTTCACTTAGGCGCGCCGGTCTCGTCAAAGCGGGTAAATTTCCCGTCGCTCCACAGCCGCTCCAATTTAAAATATTCCTTTTCCTCCGGTTGAAAGATATGGACGACAATCGAGCCGTAGTCCAGTAAGATCCAGCCGCCGTTTTCATAGCCTTCCTTCCGCAATGGTTCGCTGCCGCTCTCTCCCATCTTTTCCATGATCGCATCGGCGATGGCCTGGGCCTGCAGGCGGTTTCTGGCACTGCACAATAGAAAATATTCGGCGATTTCCGTGATTTCGGCAATGTCAATCAGCAGAATTTCTTCGGCTTTTTTTTCCACCATCGTGTCCTTGATTTGGTATGCTTTTTCCAATGTATCCAATGGCCTGTTCTCCCTTTCTTTGATCCTTATAATCAGCCGCAATGTCTTTGGGTGCGGTTCTTTCCCCTTGGCGTTTAAATAGGCCGCCTCTTCCGTTAGGGCCGTTCGCAATGCCGCCCCAATGTCTTGGAAGGCCAGTTCCCGGATGGTTTTCGCCTGCTCATAATCCCGATAGGGTTCCGTTTTATCGGCGAGGAAAACGATGGCGTCCAATCGGGACATTTCCTCATCGCCGACGGTATGTTTCGCTATGGCGGATAAAATTCCTTCGTCCTCCACTCCATAAAGCTCTCTGGCCATCAGGGCCCCGACGGCGCAATGGAGCAAAACGGGGTTTTCCCTTTCCTCTCTGCCAATTTCAATGCCATATTCCGTAGCGATGCAAAGCAACTCAGCCGCCGGCAATTCCCTGGCCAGATCGTGAAGAAGCCCCGCGGTGTAGGCCCGAAAGGCCGGTTCTCCCCAACGGAGCGCCAATGCATGGCAAAGTTTTGCCACCGCGAGGGAATGGCGGCGGCGGTTCGCACTGAGAGGTTCAGGCCGTTTCATCGTTTCCCCCAACATATAGAGCATGTTTTCGTATATATTCCTCCACCACTTCCGGCAACAGGTATTTGATTGATTTCTGATTCTCCACCATCCCCCGAATCTGGGAAGAAGAAATGGCGAGGGCCGTTACATTGAGACTGCTGACCCTCGCGGCGAATTCCGGCGGCAGATTTTGGGCTTCGTCAAAGTGATAGCCGGGGCGGGTGGCGGCGATAAAATAGCAGATTCGCATCAAATCCCCCACCCGGTGCCAATCTAGGATTTCCCGGATCGCGTCGGCGCCGGTGATAAAAAACAATTCCGTTTCTTTTCCGTATTTTGCACGAAAGTGGGCCACCGTATCCAAGGTATAAGAATAGCCCTCCCTTTCGATTTCCACCCGGGAGACGCGAAAATAGGGATTGGTTTTACAAGCCAGCTTCACCATATGATAACGGTGCCCGGCATCGGCGATCCTTCTTTCGGTTTTATGGGGCGGATTCCCCGCCGGCACGAAGACCACCTTTTCCAAGCCGTATTCTACCCGGGCCGCTTCCGCCGTTACCAAATGACCGTAGTGAATCGGGTCAAAGGTACCCCCCATAATGCCGATCCTTCTGCCCATCGCTTATCCTCTCACTTGTCCATTGCCATAAACCACATATTTTACGGAAGTTAAAACCTCCAGCCCCATCGGGCCCCTGGCATGGAGTTTCTGTGTGCTAATGCCGATTTCCGCGCCAAAGCCGAATTCATTGCCATCGGTAAAGCGGGTGGAGGCGTTCACATAAACCGCCGCCGCGTCGATTTCTTCAAGAAAACGCCGGGCATTGCCATATTCTTCGGTAATGATGGCTTCACTGTGTTTGCTGCCATAGCTCCCAATGTGGCGGATTGCCTCGTCCAAGTCGTCCACCACCTTGACCGCCAAGATCAGGTCGAGGTATTCCGTGGACCAATCTTCCTCCGCGGCGGCGGCGGCTTCGGGGAGAATTGCCAGTGTCCGCCGGCAGCCCCTGAGTTCTACGCCTTTTTCCCGCAGCACCGCGAACAGACGCGGCAAAAAGGTTTCGGCTCGGTCACGGTGAACCAAAAGGCTTTCCATCGCATTGCAAACACCGGGGCGCTGGGTTTTGGCATTGACGGCGATGTCCAAGGCCATTTTCTCGTCGGCGGTGGCGTCGACAAAGATATGGCAGTTGCCCACCCCGGTTTCAATGGCGGGGATGGAGGAATGACCGACGACATATTGAATCAGCCCGGCGCCGCCCCGGGGGATCACCACGTCGATATCGTCCCTCAATTGCAAGAGATGGGCCACGGCTTCACGGTCGCGGCTTTCCACAAAGAGCAAGCCGTCGCCGGGAAGCCCCGTCGCTTCCATCGCTTCACGCAGTACCTGGGCCAAGCAAAAGTTGGAGCGGTATGCTTCGGAACCGCCTTTTAAAATGATCGCATTGCCGGTTTTAACCGCGAGGCCGGTGGCGTCGACCGTTACATTGGGCCGCGCTTCATAGATCATCAAGATCACCCCAAGGGGGACGCGCCGCTTGCCGATTTCCAAGCCATTGGGCCGCCGCCACATCGCCACGGTTTCTCCTACCGGATCCGCCAGGGCAATCAGGCTCTCTAACCCAGAGGCCATCGCTTCGACCCGTTCCGGCGTAAGGAGCAAGCGATCCAGCAGAATAGAAAGATTCTTTTTCTTTTGCGCGCCGCCATATCGGCCTTTCATTTTCCGCCAAAATCCGGGGATTTGCGTTCTTAAAGCGAGCCATTTCGGCGAGGGCCCGATCCTGCTCTTTGCTGGAAAGGGATGCCATCCGCGGCGCCGCCGCCTTCGCCCTTCGCCCCAAGCTACCGATATACGCTTCCATTTTCATCCTCCGTTCTCTTGCAAAACCAGATTATTTTGCGGTGTCGAGGGAATTCGTCGAGCATTCAAACCTCTTCCCCCAGGATCTCCATCAATTGGTCGCTGTGACAACCGCGGATTTTCTCTAAATCCGCCGCGCCATAATTGGAAATGCCCCGGGCGATCTCGGTGCCGGACAAATCCTTCACCGCGATTACGTCACCCCGGTTAAAACCGCCGGAGAGAGAAACAACGCCGACAGGCAATAGGCTTTTGCCGTGAAACAACAGCGCGTTTTTGGCGCCATCGTCAACGGCAACCGCCCCTTCCAGCGAAGAACCATAGGCAATCCAGCGTTTTTCTATGGGCCAATGCATGGCTTTGGGGCGAAAACAATGTGCCCCTTTCTTTCCCGGATAAAATATCGCGAATCGCGTCCACATCTTTGCCCATAGCAATCACCAAAGGGATGCCGCTCTTACCGGCAATTTTGGCCGCTTCAATTTTCGTTTTTCATACGCCACTGCCCATCGATTACGCGTGCCGCCCGCCGGAATGTATCTCCACGCAGGGTGACTTCAACTTCTGTTGCTTAAAAATCAGCGTGGCATTTGGCTCCCTTCTCGGATCGGCGCTATAAAGCCCGTCGATATCCGACAGAAGCAGAACCAGATCGCCGTCGATCAAACCCCCCCACTTCCCACTTCATCCGGCGGCCAGCGTATCGTTTTCACCGAACTTGATCTCTTCAAAGGCTACGGTGTCGTTTTCATTGATCACCGGCACGATGCGGTGTTCCAGCAAAACATGGGAGCGTATTTCTGGCATTGAGATAGCGTTGGCGGTCGGCAATGTCGCCCCTGGTCAAAAGAAGCTGGGCCACCGGTAATGGCTGGCTTCGAAAACGTATGCATTTACCCCATCAATTTGCGTGGCCGACGGCGGCGGCGCGCGGTATTCGGGATGGACAGGCTGCGGCAAGGCCGGTACCGGCCAACCCAAACCGATGGCGCCGGAGCTTACGATCACAATATCCCGCCCCTCGCGATGCAGCTGGGCCCAAAGGGCCGCCAACCGGTGCAAAACCGGCCCGTCGAGACGGCCTTGATCGTCCAATACGGTGCTGCTGCTAATTTTAAAAATGATGCGCTTGGCTTTTTGTATCTGCTGCCGCATGATCACAACCTTATCCGTATATTTTTCTTATTCTACCATAAACGCCGCAGTGCAAAGGGCTTTTTATTTTACATCGGAAATATAAATTAGGCACGGTCATAGAAATCGATAAAAAAAGACATTCCCCACCCTTTTTTCCGGCCATTGTACGTTTTGACCGTTTCGGGGCCCGGTTGTTCCTCTTTAAGGACAGTCGGAAAACCGGCTTTTGAGACCGGGAGAAGAAAAAACTGAAAAAGGCCCGGAGGCCAGGTAATGAAAGGCATCGGGCTGCCGAAATGCTGTATTGCGGTAATCGCGGTGGAGAAGAAACAGAAATTAAGTTTATTTTTAGCCGTCCCGCAAAGCCGCGAAGAAAGACATGAGCCATTTTGCCGTTTCCGCCCCAGGTGGCCGATTGGGTGCGGGACGAAGGTTTTATCCGTATAGCCGTTGATCGCACCGGCGCATAATCAGCATAACCGCCTCCGCCGCCCAGGGTGCGATTTTACCCTTGTCGGTAAAGGCCACCGCGCCGCCCACAGCGGGCAAATCCGCTTTTCCCAAATAATCCAGATAGCGGCTGAGCATGACGGCGATTTCCTGCCTTTTGATTTTGCCATTAGGATTGAAAAATCCCCATTTCCGTATCCCAGAACGATGCCATTTTTCGCCGCCCAATTTACAAATGGATTGTACCAGACATTGGCGGCGACATCGCGAAAGACGCTTTGCCCCCGGTATGCCTGCACATCGTCGCCGGAAGCCGCGGCGAGAATTTTCGCGAACTCCTCTCGTTACCGAATCCGCCGGCGCAAAAACGCCATTGCCCTTGCCGTTTAGAATCGAATCCAGGCGAGGCCATAAACGAAAGAACGGTACCAGCAAACGGCGGGGACATCTTTAAAATACAGCACCGTAAGATCGGCGGCATTGCTTTCCCGCCAATCGGCAGGCAGCACATAACGTTCTAGTTGACGATATCCAGCTGCAGCCGGGTTCGAAAAAGAGGCCCCGTCCTCAAACCAGATGTCGCTTCCCTCCTGAATACGGAATTTGCCATTGGCATGTCGAAACTGCGCCGGCGGCGCCATCGGCTTCCACTTCAACGGGCGGCATCGTCATAACCGGTATAGACGCCGGAATTGACCTCGACCATGCCGCCGACCGCATAGAGGGCACAGTCGGAATCGCTCATCACCGTGAGATCGATCAGCGACGCTTTCGCCCCTTTGGCCACGTAAATGCCGCCCGGCACGATCGTCCATCGTTGCCGTATTGTGAATCTTGCCATTTCTGATCGTGACATTGCCGCTTTGGACAAAGTACGCGTGTAAGCGAGACGGACACCGAAACGGTATAACCGTTCAGATCGTGCGGTTACCAGCGTTTGGCCTTTACTTGCTTTGGCTTTTTTTTTTTACGACGCCCTGGTTTGCACAGTCTTTCTGCAATACGCGACCACGGTGGCGCCATGCAGCGGCGGCGATGGCCGCGGAAACCGTGGGATAGGGCGTATCGCCAACGGTGGCCGCCGCTTCATCGGCTATAACCAATCTTGGCAGCAAAAACCCGCCATCAGAAGCACCAGAAGAATGAGAATTTTAACCGTATGCCGCTCCATTTTCTTTCTGCACTCCCCGTCGTCGGTAAGCCGCAGCAAAGCGCTTTTCCAATTTTGAAGGAAGTATAAGCATAGATCCCCCGGTTTGGGTAGAGGAAAAAACGAAAAGCCCAGGGCGGAAATCCATATGCCTCGGCCCGTTTGTTTTGCTGCCGCTAAAAATCCGATAATGACATTAGCAGGGGTAAGAAATTTACAGCGTTTTCGTCTTATCACTGGGGCTTTGGCAAAGCCCCGAAAATGGGCACAAATGGTCGAATTGAGAGGATTTGAACCTCCGGTAATAAATTGGAGGCACAGCGCTCTGCCGAGCTGAGCCCACACTCAGAGCACAAACATATAAAGAGAAGAAGCAAAAGATGGTGTGAAAATGAAAAAACTGCTTTATCATTATAGCCCATCGCTTCTCTTCCTGTCAACTTATTTTAGAACAAATCGGGAAAATTCATCTGGCGCAGTATCGCGTAAACGCCGATGGCCACGGCATTGGACAAATTGAGGGAACGGATCTCGCTTCCCCATCGGTATCACACCGGTTCCCCGCGCCAGTTTTCAAGGATTTCAGCGGCAATCCACCTCGTCGAACGCAGCGTCCCCATCCCGATAGCGGATCAAATCGTAGCGTGTTTTCCGTGGGTTGTAAAGGCTGAAAAAGCGCCTTTGTTCCACCTCATTTCTCCAAGAAAGTCGGCAAATCCTTCGTGCAAGACTTCTGAGGGTCAATTTATCCCAGTAATCCAAACCCGCCCGCTTCCGAAATGGCGGTCACTGGTCGAGAAAAACCGAGGAGCCGGATCAGATGCAGGTGGCACCCGGCGACCGCACACAAGTCCGGGAAATGTGCCGGTATTGGAGGATTTCCGGCTCGAAAAAGAACCACATGGATCATAGCGCTTCCGCAACGAGAAGCAGGCGGCGGCAGCCTTCCGCCGGCGGTTCTTTGGAGAAGATGCCCCAGATGGCGCGGGTAAAACCTCCTGTTCCGGGCTTTTTTGACATCCTCAGGTTGTGATGCTTTTCTTCATGAAACTCATTGAACCGCTCATAGAGCGCGCCCTGTTTCGATGATAAAGCCACGTTACCCGGATCTGCCATGCCTTTGTCGTCGCCACGATAATCATATTCATAAACCATAAAAAGATCGTCCTCATCGATGATCTCCGTATCGCCGTCGGAAAGACCCTCATATTTATCGACCTGGTTCAGGTCAAAGATAAGAGGCCGCCGGGCTTCCAGAAACGCCTTTTCTTTCCGGCCAAAATGTCAAATTCCCTTTGCCGTCTCCGGCCAAATAATTCAGACCGTCCTGATAGGAGACGACGAGATCAACACGGCATGTTTGGAAGGACATTTTTAGCATATTCCTCTGCCATGAAATTGACGGACAGTCCTTCATGCGCCGCGCTTTTTCTTCGGCGATGGCCAGCATCGGGCGGGACATGTCCACCCCCGTCACCTTCAAACCCTGTTTGGCCAGGGGAATGCTGGTATTTCCCGTTCCACAGGCGAGATCCAGCGCCGTTTTGGGCCTGAGGCCGAAAGAAGCCGAAACCTCCAGAATATAATCGGCCCAGGCGTCATAATCCACGCCGACCATCAAGCGGTCATAGACCTTTGCCAAACCTTCATACGGATCCATAATTTTCCCTCCCAATTCATCTTTTTCATCTTTATATTGTTTAAACGATGTGCGCTCTGCCAAGGTAGATGCTGCCTTGGCGGCCGTTGATGGTCAAAACCATGCCTTCCTCCACCAAATCCTGGGCATTGGGCACGCCGATGATGGCGGGAATCCCAAGCTGCAAAGCGGCGATGGCGGCATGGGAAGTTAAGCCGCCTTCCTCGGCGATGATGCCGGCGGCTTTTTCCATTGCCGGCATCAGGTCTTTGTCGCCGGCGAGAATCAAAAGGATGTCCCCTTCTTCCGCTTTCGCGGCGTCTTTGGCATTGCGCACAACCCGGGCCTTGCCCACCGCCACCTTGCGGCCGATGCCGGTTCCCGACGCGATCATTGACCCGACGACTTCCACTTTCAATAAATTCGTCGTATTGGGAAAGCCCACCGGCGCGCCGGCGGTAACGACCACCAGATCCCCCTCGCTGACATAACCGGCATCCCGGGCTTTGTCCATCGCCCCTTCGATGGTTTCGTCGGTGCCGTCCAAAGGCGGCTGCCAAAGGGACTGCACGCCCCAGACCAGGGCCAATGCCCGCACCACCTTGGGGTCGGGGCTTACGGCGATGATCGGCGCCTGGGGCCGAAACCGCGCCATCATCCTCGCGGTATATCCCGATGTGGTGGGGACGATGATCGCCCCGGCCTTCAAATCCCGAACCATGCCGGAAGCGGAACGGCAAATGGCATCGGTGATGGTAATCGGCCCCCGACGCTGTTGCCAAAGCAGGGAAAAATCCACCTGGGATTCGGTATAAGCAATGATATCCGCCATCGTTTGCACCGCTTCCAGCGGGTATTTCCCCGCCGCCGTCTCGCCGGAAAGCATCACGCAATCGCTGCCGTCGAGAATCGCATTGGCCACATCGGTGGCCTCCGCCCGGGTGGGATGGGGATTGCGGATCATCGAATCGAGCATCTGGGTGGCGGTGATCACCGGCTTCCCGTATTCATTGCTCAGTTCAATGATATGTTTTTGCACCATCGGCATTTCCGCCACGGGAATCTCTACCCCCAAGTCGCCCCGGGCCACCATGATGCCGTCGGCCACCTGTAGAATGCTATTGAGATTGTCTACGCCGGATCGGCTTTCAATTTTCGCAATGATTTTGATCTCGGAACCGGCTTCTTCCAGAATGCGGCGAATTTCCAGCACATGTCCGGCATTTCGCACAAAGGAGGCGGCGATATAATCCAGGTCTTCCCGTACCGCGAAGGCGATGTCTTGCCGATCCTTCTCGGTCACCGCCGGTAAATCCACCTCCCTGCCGGGGATATTGACGCCCTTTTTCCCGCCGATCTCACCGTGGTTTTCCGCCCGGCAGAGGATATCTTCCCCTTCGACGGCTTCCACCACCAATTCCACACTGCCATCGTCGATCAAAATCCGTTCCCCGGGTTCGAGATTATTGTGTAAACCGGGATACTGGATGGGAACGCGATTGTCCGCGGCTTCCTTCGCCGTTAAAACCACCCGGTCGCCACGTTGCACCGTAAGGGGCTTTGCCATCGCGCCGGTGCGGATTTCGGGGCCTTTCGTATCGAGCATCAAGGCGATGTTCCGTCCCGCCGCCGCCGCGGCGCTGCGGATACGAAGTATCCTCGCGCCATGCTCCTCATGGCTGCCATGGGAAAAATTGAGCCGCGCCACATGGACGCCGGCCGTAAAAAGCGACCGCAATGTTTCTTCCCCGTCGGAAGCGGGGCCGATGGTCGCGACAATTTTCGTCATACGCATAGGCATACTCCTATCATCAGATCGAAAGGACTTTCATCAATTCATAGTCGCCGATCGGCAACGGCTTTTTAAGGCCAAGGATTTCTTTCAGCGCAGCAACGGAGAGCGTTTCACCGCGGATGCCGACCATCAGGCCGCTTTTCCTCTCCATCAGCAGGGTTACGGCCCGGTTCCCCATCCTGGCCGCGATCAGGCGATCCCGGTGATCGGGGCTGCCGCCCCGCTGCACATGGCCCATATTGGTGATTTTATATTCGTGGCCGGTGATATCCCGGATTTGGGCGGCGACCTCCACGCCGCTTCCTGCCCCTTCCGCCAAGACGATGATGCTGTGAATCTTGCCGCGGCGGTGGCCTTTTTCAATCTTGTCGGCGATTTCCCGCAGGTCGAAGGGGATTTCCGGCAACAGCACCGCCTCGGCGCCACCGGCCAAGCCTGCCGCCAGGGCCAAATGGCCGGCATTTCTGCCCATCACCTCGATGAGAAAGTTCCGCTGATGGGAAGTGGCGGTATCGCGAATGTGGTCAATCGCCCAGATGCTGGTATTAACGGCGGTGGAAAAACCGATGGACGCAGCGGTGCCATAAATATCATTGTCGATGGTGCCGGGCACGCCGACCACCGGCAGCCCCAGCCTGTCCAGGGCCAGGGCCCCTCTGAAGCTGCCGTCACCGCCAATGACAACGAGGCCCTCAATGCCCTGTTTTGCGAGGGATTCGGCGGCCCGTCGCTGGTTTTTTTCTTCAAGGAATGCATCACAGCGGGCGGTCAACAGTTTTGTGCCGCCACGATGGACGATATCCGCCACATAACCGAGATCCATCGCGCTGAAATCACCGTCGAGCAAACCCTGGTAACCCCGGCGAATGCCGACCACGTCCATGTCGTGAAAGATTGCGGTCCGCGTCACCGCGCGAATGGCGCTGTTCATGCCCGGCGCATCGCCTCCGCTGGTTAAAACGGCGATTCGTTTCATGCTTTCCCCTTTCCGCACCTTTTATTTCTTTACAATGTAAAATCCCGAATCAATTCCCGCGCCACCCCTTCATCCTGCCGCCGCACATAGACCGCGGCGGGGCAGGCGTCGCCCAAATGGGGAATGAAGCCGATGACGCGAACCAACGCAAAAATACCGTTGCTTTCAAGAAAGCCTTTGACAATCTCGGCAAAGAACTTGTTTTTCGCTTGATAGACCTTTACCTCCATACGCCCTCTACCCCCTTGAATCGGTACTTCGCTTAGATTTCCCACAATAGAGGGGCTTATTCTCCCGATGCAACGGTACCGTGCTTGGTAATGATTTCTGCTTTGCCGCGAATTTTAATCGCCGAGGTATGTTCGGTAAATTGGGCAATCAATACCTCGTTCCGATCCAGTTTTTCCGTGTGGTGAAACTTCGTATCACGGCCCCTCGTCATACCGATGATGGTCACCCCGTTCTCCTTCGCCCGGATCACAATGAAATCGGCGCCGGCGTCGTAATTGTCCATTATACCTGCCTCCCATATTTTTGAAAGATTTTCTTCTCCACCGCGGCCGGCACGAGATCATGGATATCGCCGCCGAGCTTCGCAACGTTTTTAATCATGCTGGAACTGATAAATGAATATTTTTGCCCCGTCATCAAATAGGCCATCTCCACCTTTGGGTTCAGCTTGCTGTTCATCAGTGCCATTTGCATTTCATATTCAAAGTCCGATACGGCGCGCAAACCCCGGATCACCGCCACCGCGCCTTTTCGGTCGCAGTAATCCATCAGCAGGCCGGAAAAGCCTTCGACCTCGAGGCGCGGGTCACCGGCGATGACCTCCCGCATGATTTGCACCCGTTCCTCCTGGGTGAACAAATTCGCCTTATAATTGTCCTCGGAAACGGCGATGATCATATGGTCAAATAAGGTCAACCCCCGCTTGATGATGTCGAGGTGACCATTGGTGACCGGGTCGAAAGTGCCGGGGTAGATACAAATCCGCACCTTTTTTCCTCCTCAACTCTTTTCCATGTCGGCCGCTCCCCGCTTCAAGACCGGGAAGAGACAATTTTCAGATACACATTGTCGGCCCCCAATAAGCCGGATAGCTGATGCAATAGATCCGGCGCGGCGTCAACGGTCATGCCATAGGCACGGCAGGTGCCGCGCTCCTTAAAATAAGCGAGCACGCGGTCGTCGCCGGGATAGCGGCACAGGATTTTTTTAATGGCGAGATCCAAGTCTTGCCACGCCCCATCGTTTTTTATATTAAGGTAAAGCCGTTTCTCTGCCAAATCTACCGCTTCCGGCTCTTTTACCAGCTCTTCCAGCACCGATTTCTCTTCGCGGCCCAATTTTACCGGGGCGTCCTTATCTTCCTCTTCCCCGCATTCCGGCAATTCTACTTGAAGGTCGCCATAATAATTGACGTCCTCATTTGGCAGGTTCATCGGGTTGACGGTTTTTTCGACCTCCAATTCCCCGATATTTTGCAGGGGGGCGACGGCCCGTACCTGAAAGCTTGTTTCATCGTCGCTATGGCGTACCGTCCCCTCCAGCGCGACGAGGGCATCGTCGGCAAGTTCGGCGCGGCAGCCCTCAAAATCCCGGGCGAAAACGAAGCAGTGAACGGCGCCGCTTAAATCTTCCAGCTCAAACTGGGCATAACGCTGGCCCGCCTTATTGGTTCGGAAGCGAACCCGCGTGGCCTGGCCGGCGACAAAACAGGCGGATCTCTCCTTTACGTCGCCAAGATCGGCAAGGCGTACGAGAGCGTATTCCCGCCAGAAGTGCCGGTATTCGTCCAAAATATGGCCGGAGATATACAGCCCCAGCATATTTTTTTCCATCCGCAGCATTTCCTCCCGGGGCAATGGCTGAATCGTCGCCACCTCGGTGAAATCGTCATCGCCGTCGCCATCGTCGACGCCCATATCGAAGAGGTTCATCTGCCCCGACAGCAGCTCTTTGCGGTGGCTTTCCGCCATCGAAAGGCATTTTGGCGCGATGGCCATCAACTGGCTGCGGTGCAGGCCGGTAAAATCGAAAGCGCCGGCCTGGATCAAGCTTTCCAACATCCGGGAATTGAGTGCGATCCGGCGGCAAAAATCAAGTAGGGAGCGGTAAGGCCCGTTCATTTCCCGTTCTTTGATGATTTCCTCGCTCGGCGCTTTGCCCACATTTTTTACGGCGGCGACGCCGAAACGGATGGCGGCGCCGACGGCGGTAAAATCCATATGGCTTTCATTGATATGGGGCGGCAAAACGTCGATGCCGAGGCGGCGACATTCCTGTATATAGTCGGACAGTTTGTCCGTTTTGTCCATTAAGCTCGTCAGCAGCGCCGCCGAATATTCCACCGGATAATGGGCCTTCAAAAAAGCGGTTTGATAGGAAACCATGGCATAGGCGGCGGAATGGCTCTTGTTAAAGCCGTAACCGGCGAATTTTTCCATCAGATCAAAGACCTTTACGGCGATGTTCTTTTTTACCTTGCGTTCCACCGCCCCATCGATAAAGGTTTTTTTGAAGCTGGCCAGCACCTCCGGCTTTTTTTTCCCCATGGCTTTCCGCAGATGGTCGGCCTCCGCCATCGAAAACCCCGCCATTTGCCCGGCGATGCGCATCACCTGCTCCTGGTAGAGGATCACACCATAGGTTTCTTTCAGGATCGGCTCCAAAATCGGGTGGTCATAAACGATTTCCTTGCGGCCATGCTTTCTATCGATAAAATCGTCCACCATGCCGCTGCGGAGGGGGCCCGGCCGGTAAAGGGCGACGAGGGCGATGATCTCCTCAATTTTTTCCGGTTTTAAATTGCGCATCAACGCCTGCATGCCGCTGCTTTCAAGCTGGAATACGCCCAGGCCCTCCCCCCGGGAAAGCATCGCATAGGTCTCTTTGTCGTCCAGCGGAATGCCATTGATGTCGATTTCTTCCCCCCGGGCAACAGCGATATTGCGCAGGCAATCCCGGATCACCGTCAGATTCCTAAGGCCGAGTACATCCATTTTTAGGAGGCCGATCTCTTCCACCAGTTCCTTTGCGTATTGGGTGGTGAGCCATCCCTCGGATGTTTTCTGTACCGGCAAATACTCCTGCAAGTCTTTCGGGGCGATGACGACGCCGGCGGCATGGGTGGAATGGTGCCTCGGCATCCCTTCCACTTTGAGGGCGGCGTCGATCAGGCGCTTTACCCGCTCGTCGCCATCATAGGCCTGCCGCAGGTCGGGATTTTCCTTCATCGCCCTGGTGATCGACATTTCCAATTCATTCGGTATCAGCTTGGCAACCCGATCCACCTCTCCATAGGGCATATTGAGGGCGCGCCCCACATCGCGGACGGCGCCTTTCGCAAGCATGGTGCCATAGGTGATGATCTGGGCCACCCTTTGCCGCCCATAGCGATCCGCCAGGTATTCGATAATTTCACCGCGGCGCTCATAGCAAAAATCGGTATCGATATCCGGCATGGAAATCCTGGCGGGGTTCAAAAACCGTTCAAAGAGTAAATCATATTTCAAAGGGTCGATTTCGGTAATGCCGAGGCTATAGGAAACGATGCTGCCGGCGGCGGAACCGCGCCCCGGCCCCACCATAATGCCATTGTTTTTCGCAAAGTTTATCATATCCCAGACAATCAGGAAATAACCGGGAAAGCCCATCTCCTTGATGATTCCCAGTTCATAAACGAAGCGTTCTTCAATTTCCGGTGTGATTTCGCCATAGCGCTTTTCTAAACCGTCACGGCAAAGTTTTTCCAAATAACTGGCGAGGGTTTCCCCTTCCGGCACCTGATAGTCCGGCAGATAATATTTAGAAAAGTCGAAGTTGACCTCACAGCGTTCGGCGATTTTTACGGTGTTTTCCAGGGCCTCCGGGTATTCGGCAAAAACGAGGGCCATTTCTTCCTGGGATTTAAAATAAAATTCCTTGGTCGGGAAGGTCATGCGGTTTTCGTCTTCCAGGGTTTTTCCCGTCTGGATGCAAAGGAGAATGTCGTGGTATTCCGCGTCTTCCCGGTTGGTATAGTGAACGTCATTGGTGGCGACGAGTCCGACGCCCATTTCCTTCGCCAATTCCGCAAGCTGCCGGTTCAATCCGGGTTCCACATCGATGCCCTGGTCCGAATCTCCGAAAAGCGATCCGGCCAAAGATGCCGATATATTCCGCCGCGAGGGCCCGCGCTTTTTCCGGTCGCCATTGAGGAAGGCCTGGGGAATTTCCCCGGCCAGACAAGCGGACAGGCAGATCAAGCCCTTTGATGCTTTCTTAACAGTTCCTTGTCGATCCGGGGCTTATAATAAAATCCTTCGGTGAAGCCGCAGGATACAAGCGCGCATAAATTTTTATACCCGGTTTGATTTTCCGCCAACAGGATCAGGTGATAGGCGCTCTCCCGCTGCGCGGCGTCTTTTCAAAGCGGCTTTTCGGCGCCATGTACACTTCGCAGCCGACAATCGGCTTGATGCCCGCCTCTTTCGCCAGCTTATAAAATCGATCGCGCCATACATCACGCCATGGTCTGTCAGCGCCACCGCCGGCATCCCCAGTTCCTTGGCTTTGTTCACCATATCCTTCAAACGGCCGCACCGTCCAGAAGGCTGTATTCGCTATGGTTGTGCAAATGCACAAAGTTGGTCATAACAGGCACATCCTTATTGATTTTCCCCATGGATGGTCGGGGTTTACTCCTTTAAGATTCTACAAAATTTTTCCAACCCTTTTTCCTTCGCCGCCGACAGCCGGCGCCATTACCGTGTTGCACCGATGCCTTGCATGATTTCGATGAATTCCGCGGTTTCAATCTTCTGGCCGACGGTGAAGCGAGGCAAAAGGTAACGGTCGGCGGCGGCGGTGACATAGCGGTTGCCGATGACAAAGGCACAGGAAAACCGAGCCGGTTGATCTCCTGTTCCAGTTCCTTCGTATACCGGCCATAGGGATAAACAAAATACGGCGGATCGGCAATATCCAGGCGTTCCGCAAGCACCCGTTTCGACAGGATCAAGTCGTCGCGGATAGGGGTATAAAATTCCTCCTCGCTTTCAAAAACATCGGTTCTTGGCTTTATTTTAGGGTTCATAAAGAAATACCCGGTGCGGCTACCGATCTGGAAAGTGCCGTGTCCGTCATAGGAGTGGCTGCCCACCTCAAATACGCCGCTGTCGATCATTTCCCGCAGTTCCGGAAATGTGACCCTGGGATATACCGGTTCTCTATCATTCAAGCCGTCGGTGGCCCGGATCGACCCCATCATAACCGGGGCGATATTGCCCTTTAGGCCATATTCCTTCAAGATGGGATAAGCGTCGGTATAGTTGTCCTGGTAGCCATCGTCGAAGGTCATCACAACGCTTTTGTCCGGCGGCAAAACCCCGGCGCTTAAATATTCCAACAGTTCGGAAACAAAAATCCCTTGGTACCCTTGTTCCGAAAGCCATTTCATCTGTTCCCGGAATTTATCGATGCTCAAAATCGAGCCATTGCCGTCGTATTTCCCTCCCGCGGCGCATTCCTCCGCCGTGCCGAAGGCATGGTACATCAACACCGGTAGCTTGTCCGCCCCTGATAGGCGGGGCCGTCGATTGTCACCGTCATCTGAAACGGCGCCGACCAAGCGCCGCGGCCATCCTTTACCTTTAAGACCACCGTATGATCGCCATTGGAAAAATAACGCGGCGCCATCCCTTCCCAGGCCCAGTCAACAATTCCATCGCCGTCGGGATCATAAGAATCCAAGCGATAGCCCACCCTTTTTCCCCTTGGGCATAAACGTCCTGGTCGAGATGGAAGGCGGCGACAGGCGGGATATTTTTTCATCGGCGGGGAATAGATCAAGGCGCATGGCGGAGTCGGTATATTCCACGGCAAATCCCAGTTTGGCAAAGACGGCGGCGACGGGAATATAGGCATGTTGATCCTGAACAAAAGCGGCGCAGTCCGCATCCTGGATTTCACCGTTTACAACCATTCGTTTTTGATCGATGGGAAAGGCCAGGCGCAGGCCCTCCTTTTCCAAAACGACAGACCTTGTTTCGCTCTGCCAGGAAACCGACAAACCCTCCACCGTTTCCAGAGCCTTGGCCGGTATGAGGATGGAACCGTGGCGCAACAGCGCCGGAGCCTCCAGGTCAAATACGCGGTCGCCGTGATAAAAGGTTTGGGAGCCGGCAAAAAAGGTATAGGCATGCCCCCTCTCCAACAAAAGATTCCAAGCGCCGAAGGTCATGGCGCCAAAGGCCGTCAATAGAAAGAAAATGGTTAAAGCAATGCGCAGCAGGGATCTCCGCCCTCTCTTTTGCCGGCGGCGGGAACCCCTCTCGATATACTCTGGTACGGATATATGCTGTTCGGACATGGCATCGATCTCTCCTGCAAACATAAAAAAATAGAAAAGAAATGTAGAACCGGGGCCTATGGTTTGGACGCCGATTGGTTGTTTTATGTTCCTCGGGAAATCCTTATTTTTCCACTTTTTCTTTTAATATTTGAAAAATGCGGCCATACTCCCGTTCCACCTCAACCATTTCCCGATAGGAAAGATCCCAGGGCTGCATCACCCGATAAGGAACACCGAGGCTGCCGCCGGGGTGCAAATGCTCGAATTCATAATAGAGCAGCGCCGTATCCACTTCGTCGATCAAATGCCGTTCCTCCGCACTGAGGGGCCAAAGCCCAAAAGCGCGGTAAATGGTCGCCTGCAAAACCTCTTCCGCTTCCCGGTATTGGGGAAAGCCGTTTTTTACGGGCCGTGTCAAATCCGACATATAGGCTTCCGATGCGTCATGCAGCAATAAAGCCAGCCTTAAACGGAAGGAAAACCCCCGGGCCTCCGCCTCCAGTTGACAGTTTAAACAATGCTGGCCGACGCTGTAAAAGCTTTGAAAATGCCCATTGGCCCTCGTCATCATCGAAAGGGCGTGGGCGATGTCCGCCAAGCGGATGTCTTCTTCCTCGGGGGACAGGGGCTTCATATAGCGATTGGTAAAGGTTGCGATTTCATCCCGCTTTTTCATGCATTCTCCTCTTCCCTTTTGCGGCGGCGGCCAATGCCCGCCGATCCGACCTTCCTCAAATAAATCCTTGCTATTTTACTTTCTAAGGCCGCAAAAAACGCAGATCCACATGATCCGCAAAGGAAAAAGCGAAGGGCGTGTCGCTGTCCCCTCTTGCGTTCAACCAATCCTCTATGGCATTGAATTGCGCTTCCTCCGGCGCTTCAAGAGGCGTGAAAACCGTGGCGGCTAGAACCGGCGCCGTTTCGGCGGAAAATTCGCCCATCGTGAGGATGGCGTCGATATAATCGCCCGCGTCGGTTTCGGCCAGGTAGGCAACGGCATCCGCATACCCTTTATAAAATGCGGAGATGGCATCGGGGTTTTTGGTAATGGCATCGTCGGTAAACAGCATCACCGCGCCATAGATGCCTAGATCCGCCCCGGTGGTGATCGGCACCGCCCCTTTGGCGGCGGCCAGGGAACCGTAGGGTTCCGGCACAATCGTTATATCGATCGCTCCCGCCGACACCTGCTCGACCCGGCTCATCACCGAGGGCAGCAGCAGCTTCTCCGCGCCGCAGGCTTCATCGGCGATATATTCCACCAACCCGTTTAGAGAAATGCCGTTTTGATTTTCGGAGCCGATGTCGCCGATCTGCCGAATCCCTGAGGCAGCGCTGGCCAGAAGCACAAAATCCGTTTGCACCAAAGAGGTCATTTTGACCTTTTTGACCGCCCTTTAGATAATAGAGCGCCGCCACCATATCGGACATAATACCGTCCAATTGGCCGCCTTGCAAGGCTGCGTCCCGATCCGTGGGGCTTTGAAAATTCAATACCTCCACCGTAAGGCCATAATTTTCAAAAAACCCTCCCGCGCCGCGATGAGCATCGGCACCTTATCGAGGGAAGGCATCGTGCCGATGGTCAATGCCATCGTTTCCTCCGTTTGCGCAGCGCCGCAACCGGCCAGAAACAAAAGGATACAGAGACAGAAAGCAATACATCCGGTTCTTGCCATGGTTTCACCCCTTCTATGTTTTTCCCATCATAACACAGGTTGCCGGTATCGCCCAGCCTTTTTTTAATTTTATCTCCTTCTTTCCTTTTCAGGAAATATTATGCTATAATCGATAGGAAATAAAGAAGGGAAATGGGAACCATGCTGACCCTAGAGGACTTAAACGTCTCTTATCAAGGCAAAACAGTGCTGAACCGGCTCCACTTTCAATTTGAGGAAGAAAAAATCTATGGAGTGATCGGCAAAAGCGGCAGCGGCAAAAGCACGCTATTGAAAGCGATCGCCGCCGTTCTCCCATTTGAAGGGCGGATTCTTTTGAACCGGGAACCTCTTGATGTCCGCCGCCACCGAATCGCCTTGGTTCCGCAAAAAAACTCCCTTGTCAAGTGGCATACCATCCGAAAAAACATTGCGCTGCCGCTGGCGGTGCGCCATTTATATGAAGAAGACCGCTTCCAGGCGCTGTGCCGGGAAGTCGGCATCGAATCCATTCTCGATTCCTATCCCAATCATATCAGCGGCGGGGAACAGCAAAGGGCCGCCATTTGCCGCGCTTTCCTTTTTAAACCCGACGTTCTCCTTTTAGACGAAGCCTTTTCCGCGCTGGACGCCATCACCAAGGACGACGTACACCAGGCTTTTCTCGCTACAATTCGCCGCCATAAAGTAACAACGCTGCTCATCAGCCATGATATGGACGAGGCCTTGCTGCTGGCGGAACAAATTCTTATCCTGAAGGATGGCGGCTTCGTAGCAGCCTTGGAGAATCCCCTTTTCGGCCTGGGCCGGGAGGAAAACGAAGAACAACGCCGCGATATGCGCCGAGAAATGAGGGGTTTTTTATGAAACACCTCACTTCATGCCTGGCCAAAGGATGCCTCGTTTTCCTTGTCGTCGCGGCGGCCTGGCTCCTATTGTACCTAACCGTAAATTCGATGACCGTCCCCGCTCCCTGGCTGGTGGCGAAGAATCTCTTTTTCGGCCTTTTCACTTTTTTACCGATCCATATCGCTGCCAGCTTTCTGCGGGTGCTGGGCAGCAGCCTTGCAGCCTTGGGCCTCGGCCTGCCCATCGGCATTCTGATAGGCTATAAGGAAAAGGTGCGGGCCATTGCGTCGCCCTTTCTTTATTTTGCTTTTCCCGTACCCAAATTGGCCCTATTGCCCATCATCATGCTGCTGTTCGGTCTTGGGGAAACGGCAAAACTGCTGATGATTTTCATCATCATCTTCTTCCCCATCGTCATGGACATTGCCGCCGCCGTTCGCGGCATGGACCAGGAGGTTTTTAATGCACTCCGGGCCTTCGGCATTCGCAACCGCGACATCCGCCGCCTTGTGGTGCTGCCGGGACTGCGGCCTGCCATCTTAAACAGTTTAAAGATCAGTACCGGCATCGCCCTTTCGATTCTTTTTTTCGCGGAAAACTTTGGTACCCGGTACGGGCTGGGCTATTTTATCATGACCAGCTGGCAAAAGCTGGATTATATCAATCTATATACCGGCATTTTGGCCCTTTCCTTCCTGGGTTTCCTGCTTTTTCTATTGCTGGATTCCTTGGAAAAGCGATATGCCAAGTGGCTTTAATGGGAGGAAATGATGAAGCAATACCGAAAAATGACGCCTAAGGCCATCGTTGAACTGGCGGCACCGCCGTCCTGGGCCGCCGCCGTCTGCCCTGTTTTTGTCGGCACGGCGCTGGCTTATGCGCTGGAGGGAGCGGTGAACCTGCTCTTCTCTTTTCTTCTTCTCTGCATCGCGATTTTGATGCAGTCGGCGGTGAATACCATAAACGATTATTTTGATTTTGTAAAAGGGACGGACACCGCCGCCAATTGCGTCGATGTCAACGACGCTTCCATTATCTACAATCAGATCAATCCCCTTTCCGCTCTGTTCGCCGGTTTGGCCATGCTCGGTTTGGCGGGGTTGGTCGGCCTCTATCTCATCATCATGACCGGCTTAACCTTGCTTTGGATTGGCCTTGCCGGCGTCGCCGCCATCGCATTGTATTCGGCGGGGCCCTTGCCGATTTCATATACGCCGCTGGGAGAAGCCGTTTCCGGCTTTGTAATGGGGGGCCTCATCACCTATGCCACCTACTTCGCCTTGACCTTATCCGGCGATTGGCTGATCTTTTATTTCGCCGCGCCGACCATTTTGACCATCGGCCTGATTATGATGACCAACAATACCTGCGACATCAGCCGGGATATCGAGGCTTGCCGTTATACTCTCCCGGTTTTGCTGGGGAAAAAAAGAAGTTCCTTTTTGCTGGCCGCCGCCTATATCCTCGTTTTTTTCACCGTAGCGCATTTGGCCTTTTGGGAGTTTCGCTGGGGATCTCTTGTTCTGCCGCTGCTGGCCTTTCGCATCTATCCCGGCATTAAAACAATGTTCGGCCTAGACTTTAACCATCTAAACCGCATCATCGCGATGAAAACAACGGTGAAACTGGCCTATCAAATCAATTTTTATTATACCTTGATCATTTTGTTGGGGGCATGGATCGGTGGATAAAGAAGAAAAAGTATACCGGGTTTTTCAAACCATTTACAATGATTATGACAGGATGAACGATCTGATCAGCTTTAAACAGCATCGCAAATGGAAGCGGCAGCTGGTTTTTCGGGCCGCCGCCAATCGGCCGGGTCAAATTCTCGACCTTTGCACCGGCACCGGCGACATTGCCCTTTGGCTGGCCAAGGCTTGTCCCGATGCCGATATTGTGGGCCTTGATTTCTCCGAAAATATGCTGGAAACAGCGGAGAAAAGGCGGCGGACAGACGGCGCCAAACATGTCTCTTTCCGCCACGGCTCCGCTTTGGAACTGCCCTTTGAAGAAGGCAGCTTCGACTGCGTCACAATCTCTTTTGGCCTTCGCAATCTTCCTTCCTACGATAAGGCCCTTGCCGAAATTCACCGGGTTTTGCGCCGGGGCGGGCATTTTTTCTGCCTAGACGCCTCTTATCCAACGTCCCCGCTGGTCAAACCCTTTTTTCGGCTATACTTTAAATATATCATGCCCCAAAGCGGCAATCTCTTCGCCGCTCACAAAGAGGAATACCGCTGGCTGAACCAAAGCACCGAGGCCTTTTTAAGCAAAAAGGAATTGGCGGGCCTGATGGAGGAAACCGGTTTTCACGGGGTGACGTTTAAATCCTATCTGCTCGGCGCCGCCGCCTGTCACAGCGGTGTGAAATAAACGCGCCTTTCGGCATTGCTTTTAGACCTGCCAGGCATTTTTTTTGCCTTTTTCCCGTATAACCTATGAAAGGGAAAAAGGAGGTCTGCAATGAAACCCCTGATCGGCGTCACCATCGGATACCAAGAAGAAAACGGAACCATACTAAACCAGCGGGATGGCTATGCCAAAGGCATCATCGCCGCCGGCGGCACGCCTTTGCTTTTGCCACCGCAATGCTGCCCCAATGAAGCCGCCGCCATTATCGACGGGCTTATTTTGGCCGGCGGCCCCGACCCGGATCCCCACCTCTGGGGCGAGGAACCCCAGCCCGGCCTGGGCCGGATCGATTGGCGGCGGGATCGCTTCGAGATTGGCTTGACCCGGGCGATGCGGGAGCAAAAAAAGCCGGTTTTCGGCATCTGCCGCGGCCTCCAAATCATCAATATCGTTTGGGGCGGCAGCCTTTGCCAGGACATAGAAAGAGAAAGGGACGAGGCCATCCGCCATTTTCAACGGGGAGATTTCGATTTTCTCAGCCATCAGGTGCGCATTGCCCCCAATAGCCGCCTTTTTCACTTGCTGAAGAAGGATAAAATGCGCGTCAACAGCTTTCATCATCAGGCGGTGGGGATGCTCGGCCGGCAGCTTTCCGTTGCCGCCGTGGCGCCGGATGGCATTATCGAAGCCCTGGAAGGAGACGATCACATCTTCGCCGTTCAATGGCATCCTGAATTGCTTTTGCATATTCCCGACAATTATTTGCTTTTCAAAGAGTTAATTTGCACTTGCTCAAACGGAAAAATGGCGATATGATATAGATACGCCCCTATGGGCATATAAACGTTGTGCCACCGGGAACGACGGGCCCGGATGGCCTGAAAACAATGGAGAGGCACAGCCCTGATGATCATCGACCGCAAACCGGAATTGATAGAACTGGAAAACCACCTCGAACGGTGCGGAGAATGCCCTTTGGGAGCCACCCGCACCCGGCTTGTTTTCGGCCGCGGCAGCGAACAAGCGGCCATCGTCTTGATCGGCGAGGGCCCGGGAGAACAAGAGGATTTGCAGGGCAGCCCCTTTGTTGGACGGGCCGGCCAGTTGCTGGATAAAATCATCGCCGCCGCCGGTTTGGACGAGGGTTCCTATTATATATGCAATATCGTCAAATGCCGCCCGCCGGGAAACCGGGTGCCCGCGCCGGAAGAAGTAGCGGCCTGCAAGCCTTTTCTGCGGAAACAAATCGCCCTAATCAAACCAAAATTTCTGGTTTTGCTGGGGGCTTCCGCCGCGAAAACGATTGTCGGGCCGGATCTGATGATTACAAGGGATCGGGGCCGGTTGGTGCGTCGGGGAAACTATATCCTCTTGCCCACCTTTCACCCGGCGGCGCTGCTGCGGGATCCCGGCAAGAAAAAACCCGTCTGGGAGGACTTTCAATTGTTAAAATCCTTGTATGACCGGCATATGGCGGGAGAAACCCTATGAACCCCCTTCTCAGCCGCAGCCCGGAAGAAACGGAAGCATGGGGGTACCGCCTCGGCGCCTCTCTCACCCACCCGGCCCTGGTTACTTTAAGCGGGGAGTTGGCGGCGGGAAAAACCTGTTTTGCCAAAGGCGTTGGCCGCGGCTTGGGCATCGGCGCCACCATCAAAAGCCCCAGTTATAATTATATGTATCAATATGAGGGTTCCCTCCCTCTCTATCATATGGACGCTTATAATCTGGAAGACAGCGAGCTTTTTCATGCCTTGGGTCTGGAAGAAGCGCTGTATGAGCCCGCCGTTATCCTGTTGGAATGGCCCTCCCTCGTAGCGGATCTATTGCCCGAGGAGCGGCTAAAGATCGTTATTTCCAAAGGGGAAGATGAAAACGAGCGATTCATTGCCGTTGAACCAGTGGGAGAAAAATACCGTCAAATCCTGAAAGGGTGGTTGGCCTATGAAGATTTTGGCCTTTGATTGCAGCGGCAAAACAATCAGCGCCGCGGCGGTGGATGGCGGTGTTTTGCTGGCCGAACGCTTTATGGATGAAAATCGCAACCACGCCCCGCATTTGCTGCCCATCATCGCCGCGGTTCTCGACGAGCGCACAGTGGCGCCTACAGGAGCTGGATCGCATCGCCGTCACCGACGGCCCCGGTTCCTTTACGGGGCTTAGAATTGGCATCGCGACGGCAAAGGGCATCGGAGATACCCTGGCGATCCCCATGACCGGCGTCCATACCATCGACGCGCTTGCTCTCAATCTGGCCGACCGTCGCGGCATCATCGTCCCGCTGTTGGACGCAAGAAAAAACCAGGTTTATGCCGCCGTTTACGACAATCGGGAGGGAAAAATGGCGCAGATCCACCCCTTTGCGGCCCTTTCCCCAACGAAAGACCTGTTTGATTTTCTCGCCCCCTATGATCAGGCCGGACAAATCGCCTTCCTGGGCGACGGCGCCATCATTTGGCGGCAGGCTTTGCTTGCGACCTACCGTGAAAGGGCGTTCCTCCCCGGCGGGGAAACCAATGGCGTTCAGGCCCGCCATATTGCTGGCTTGGCGGCGACGCTGGCCGGCGAGGCGATATCTCTCCGCTTTATCTGCGGGATGTAGACGCAACAGCCAAGTTTTGTTGAGGTTTGCCTATGGATTTAAAGTTTAATCATCTGCATCCGAAAGACATCGCGGAACTAATGGAAGTGGAAAACAGCTCCTTTCCGGATCCTTGGACGCCGGGCCTTTTCGAACAGGAGCTGCAAAATAAATTGGCCCATTATTTAATTGTTCGCTTGGAAGACCGTCTCATTGCCTATGGCGGCATGTGGTTGATCGCCGATGAGGCCCACATCACCAATATCGCCGTTCATGCCTCTTTTCGACGGCAAGGCATTGGAAATCAGCTTTTGACCCGGATGGTCGACTATGCGAGAATCATGAATATGCGCCAGATGACGCTGGAGGTGCGGGCTTCAAATGAAGAGGCGCAAAGGCTCTATGATAAAACCGGCTTCTTTGCTGTCGGCCGCCGCCCCCGTTACTATTTGAACAATGGCGAAGACGCGATCATTATGTGGAAAAGTTTATAAGGCAGTTGAAAGCCTGAAAATAGAAGCAAAGACAAAGGAGGATACACACTATGTCTGAACATCCGGTAGAAAAGGAATATGTTGAAATGATGCGGAGCTATCCCATTCCCGAAACCAAAGAAAAAGCCGGGGGCTATCAGCTCGCCGCTTTTGGTATCTTTGCGATTCTCGTCGCCGGTATCATCGTTCTACTTAATATTTTTTAATTCAGGAAAGCGGAAAAGAACCGTCCGTATTCCGCCCCAAACTTTCGCAGTAAAAGGAACCGTTTATGCCCATTCGTATTTTGGCCATCGAATCGAGTTGCGATGAAACCTCTGCCGCCATTGTGGAGGAGGGAAAAACCGTCCTTTCCAATGTGATTTATTCGCAGATCGCTTTGCATCGCGCCTATGGCGGCGTTGTCCCGGAAATTGCTTCCCGGGAGCATCTAAAAAAAATTACGGCGGTGGTTCGAGAGGCCATCGCCCAATCGGGTTTGAAGAAAAATCAGATCCAGGCCATTGCCGTTACCGCTGGGCCCGGCCTTGTCGGTTCCCTTTTGGTGGGCCTTTCCTATGGCAAAGCAATGGCGCTGGCCCTCGGCATTCCATTGATCGGGGTACACCATTTGATGGGGCATCTGTATGGCGGGATGCTGTCTCACCCCGATCTAGAGCCCCCCTTGGTGGCATTGACCGTATCCGGCGGCCATAGCAGCCTTTTTCATATGAAAGGCCATCTTGATGTCACCCTGCTTGGAGAAACACGGGACGATGCCGCGGGAGAAGTGCTCGATAAGGTTGCCCGTTCTTTGGGCCTTCCCTATCCCGGCGGCGCCGCGCTGGAAGCCCTGGCCGCCAACGGGAATCCCACCGCAATCGCTTTTCCCCGGGCCTGGCTGGAAGAGAACAGTCTCGATTTCAGTTTTAGCGGCCTAAAGTCCAGTGTTTTAAACGAACTGAACCGCCGCGCCATGAAGAAGGAAGAAGTACCCGCCGCCGACATCGCCGCGTCGTTTCAGGCGGCTCTTTTTGATGTGCTCTGCCAAAAAGCAGTCAAAGCGGCAAAAACCGGTGAAAAAAGATTGCTATTGACCGGCGGCGTGGCCGCCAATGGCATCGCCCGACAAATGTTGGCATCTGCCACCAAGGATGAAGGAATAAAGATGTATGCCCCCGCAAAGATTTTATGTACGGACAATGGGGCCATGATTGCCGCCGCGCGCACCAGATGTATTTGAAGGGCATGTTTAGCGAAATAAACTTAAATGCCGCGGCTTGCCTGCCCCTAAAATAATGAAATGTTATAGATATTGCGCATATTATGCATTTCGGCGCCCCCAGAGGAATGTGGATAATGTGCATAATTTTTTTGATAAGTCCCGGTTTTACAGCCGATATCGATTCTCATATTTTGTCGTCCTGTGAATAATTTTTGTACATCTTGACAAAACGCGTGGTAACTTGACTGAATTTTGCTACACTCATTTTAAACTGGCCGTTTTATATCCGCAGGTGGGATTCGGCGGGATTATGTATATTCATTCAAATTATAGCTGGCCACCACAGGAACCGTGGCGGGATAAGGAGAAAAGGATGAAAGATACCGTAAGAAAAGAAATACTAAAAAAGAGAATGGCCCAAAGCGAAGAAGATGTTGCCGAAAAAAGCGCCGCAATTCGCCAACGGCTGATACCCTTTTGGGATCGGGAAGATATAAAGGCCATTATGGTTTATTTGCCTTTCCGTAAAGAAGTGGATCTGCTGCCGCTGATTGAAGCGGCTTGGGCCAAAGGGAAAAAAGTAGCCATTCCCGTCTGCAAAGAAAACTGCACGATCCTCCCCTCTTACATCTCTGATTTTCAGAAAGACCTTCGCACCGGGAACATGACATTTTAGAACCGAGGGAAGACCGTTTGCAGCCCGCACAGCCGGAAGATTTTGATCTGGTGATTGTTCCCGGCGTCGCCTTTGATCCAACCGGGAACCGCCTGGGTTACGGTGCCGGTTACTATGATAGGTTTTTGCCCCGGCTGCGGCCTAAAACCCCTACGGTCGCCGCATGCTTCGACCTGCAAATGGTAGACAGTGTTTTCCCCGCCGCCCATGATATCCCCCTCGACTTTATCGTAACGGAATCTAGCGTCTATACCATCAAAGAATAACAAAACCGACGCCGCTTACCATCCCTCGGTAAAGCGGCGCTTTTTTATTGATCCTGGCCCTCTTCGCCACCTACCCGGTCATTTTTACCGTGCCGGAACGAAGCGAAACGCCTGCCATTGGGCGGCAGGCGTTTCGTTGTTTTTTAGGATTTGATTGTCGCTGTTATGGCGGGTTTTCTTTTGCTGTTTTAGGCTTGGCTGGGGGCGGGGGTATTGCGGTCGGCGTCCCGGTCTGTTTTCTTTTTCTTCGCTTTCAGCATTACCAACAGCTGCACCACAGCGATGACCGCCATCAGCAGAGTCCATTTGTCAATGAAGGCCATCGGCAGGCTCATATCTTCCGTCAGCAGGAATACGATGGGGGCGCCGATCCCCGGAATGATGCTGATGAGCCGCCAGAAGCCTTTCTTCTTCGTTTCTTCCGCATCCTCTTCTTCAGCGGCATAGCCGGCCTGTTCTTCCTCTTCCCGCTTCTTCCTGGCGGTGAAATAGCCAACCAACAGAGCGATCATCGCGAGGAAGGTGGCGATCGCCAGAAGCAGATTCAGCAGCGCCCAGGCGCCGGTATTGTCCAATGGCGTTTCCGGATCCTCAATGTCGATGATTTCGCCATCGTCTCCGGGATCAGGGTCGGCGTCCGGCGTCGGCGTTACCGTGCCGCCACCGGGGGCGGTACCTTCATCTTCGTCCCCTTCGTCGACGGTCGCGCCGCCCACGGCGGTGATCGTGAGCATCCCCGGCACAACTGAGATCAGATAATTGGGATTTAAGCCCAGGGCGGCGTTGATTTCATAACTGCCAGCGGTTTCTCCCGCCACGCGGCCCAAGGTATAGTGCAAGGTATCGGCTCCCACCAGGCCCATCACCACAGCGGTGAAAGCGGGATCCGCCGTTCCGGCGCTTTTCGACTTATTGTCTACGGTGATGGTGGCCGCCTTTTGGCCGATCGTCAAAGCGCCGGGCAGGATCGACAGATCATAGTTCGGATTATCCCCTAAGGTGACAGTGATGTCATAGGTACCAGCGCCTTCACCGGGGGCGCGGCCCAAGGTGTAGTCTAGAGCGTCGCTACCCACCACACCGCTTACCGTGGCGGTGAGTTCCGGATCGCCTTCACCGTAGGTCTTCGACTTGTTGTCGGCGGTAACGGTGATCGCTTTTTTGGTGATCGTCAGGGTGCCGTTCGTGGCGGTGACGTCATAGTTCGGGTTATCCCCTAAGGTGACGGTGATGTCATAGGTGCCGACGCTTTCGCCGGGCACACGCTCCAAGGTATAAAGCAAGGGGCTGCTGCCCACCAAACCGCTTACCGTAGCGGTAAGTTCCGGATCGCCTTCACCGTAGGTCTTCGATTTATTGTCGGCGGTAACGGTGATCGCTTTTTTATTGATCGTCAGGGTGCCGTTTTCACGGACGATGGTGTACTGGTTCGTCACATCGGTGCCGGCGCCGTTCTTGATTAACGCCGTGCCGTGAATCTCGATGTCGTGGTTCCCCACATTTGTGCCTTTACCGCTGGCGGTAAGGCCACTGATCGTCAGGCCCGCCGGGACACCGGTATAGCCGGTGGCCACCATCTGTTCCGCGCCGGTATAGGTGCGCTCCGCATTTTCAGCCGTCAGCGTAATAACAGTTTTTGATGTAAAGTTCGCGGTGAAGGTTAAAGCACCGGTCACCGTTTCCGGGAACTCCGGCGTCCAGCCGGCAAAATAGTACCCTTCGTTCGCCTTGGGTGTCGGCACCCAGGCGCTGTTCCAAAGAGTGCCGTGATTTACGTTTTGGACTACGACATCGGCCGTGCCGCCGTTGATGGTGCCGCCGGCGCCGGCGCTAAAGGTTACATCATATTGTTTCAGCTTGAAGGTTGCCGTATAGGTCTTGCTGCCGGTCACCGTGCCGGGGAAGGAGGGTTCCCATTTGTCGAAGGTATACCCTTCGTTCGGCGCGGGCGTCGGTACCCAGGTGTCGTTCCAAAGGGTGCCGTGGTCTACGTTTTGGATCACGACATCGGCCGTGCCGCCGTTGATGGTGCCGCCTTCGCCGGCGCTAAAAGTTACATCATATTGCTTCAGCTTAAAGGTCGCCGTATAGGTCTTGCTGCCGGTCACCGTGCCGGGGAAGGAGGGTTCCCATTTATCGAAGGTATATCCTTCATTCGGCGCGGGCGTCGGTACCCAGGTGTCGTTCCAAAGAGTACCGTGGTCTACGTTTTGGACTACGACATCGGCCGTGCCGCCGTTGATGGTGCCGCCTTCGCCGGCCTTGAAGGTCACGCTATATTGGTTTAAATCCCACTGGGCGATGTAGGAACGGTCGCCGGTGGAGCCCTCCGTCACCGTTACCGATGTGGAGGTTCCGCTGTCGCCGGTGCCGGCCCAGCCGGCAAAGGTGTGGCCGGTTTTCTCCGGATTGGCCAAGGTAAAGGTGTCCGTTAAAACCGTATAGACAGCGGGATTGGGATTGGTGGCGCTGCCATCAAAGGCCGCCCCTTCCAGACCCGCATAGTCGATTTGGTATTTTACAAGGTCATAGTAGAGCCGCAAAACCAAACGGCCATCGCTGGTCACAATGCCGCTGGCGCTTTGCGGCGCCACATTGGCATTGCGAAGATAACCCGCCACCGTCAGCGGTTCCGCCGTCACATTTGCGCCAACGGGGCCCAGCAAACTCTGGGTCTTGCCGTCGTCCCGCACATAGGAGCCGCTTTTATTCTCGAAATAGTGCTGCACCGTATAGGGTTTGTCGGCGCATTTGTTATAGGGGAACAGAAAGACGTTCAGGCTTTCATCATAGGAAAGATAATAGGTTTGCTGCGTTTTCACCGGCACATAGCCGCCGATGGCCCGAAATTCTTCCGTGATCACCGCATCTATCGTCGTTGCGGTTTTTTGCAGCGACAATTCCTTTGTCGGTTCGGCGGCGTCCACATACCGCACCGTATAGCCGACTTCGGTGAAGGGGCGGTACACAAAGTTGATGACATTGGCCCCGCTTGCCGACAGCGTCATGCTTTGGAAGGCCAAATTCGGCAAACGGCCGTCGATCACCGCCGCCGTGCGACGGACGACGGAACCCACGCGGCCGCTGCCGGTTTCCGAAGCGAGCAGCGGATTGCCGTTCTCATCCTTATAGTTGACGGTGAAATCAACCGTCTCTCCTTGAATCCATTTCGCGTAAAGCGTGGTGTTCTGGGTGATCTGGTTGTTGAAGATCCAGGGCGTCGTCAATGCCTGGTCGGCATACCAGCCGGCGAAGGTATGGTTCGCCAGGGTCGGATCCGCCGGTTCTATGACCTTTTTGCCGCTCTCCACCAACTGGGGCGCTACGGAACTGCCCCCGCCGCTGTCGAAGGTCACCGTATATTCCGCGGCCTTCCATTTCGCGAAGAGAGCCAGATCCGCATTGGGCATCGTCGCCCCGGCGAAGCTGAAGGGGCGGTTGTATTCCGCGTCATAATACCAGCCGCCAAAGGTATATCCATCCCTCGTCGGATCCGACGGCCGATAGCCGCTGATCGAAGCCTCGAACAGAATATTGTTCACCGCCGGGATCGGGCTGCCGCCCACCGTATTGAAGCTCAAATTGTACTGGTTCCGATCATAGAAGAAATTGTAGGCGGTCACAACATAACCTAACGGGAGCCAGGACCATTCCTGATCATGATCGTCCCCCACATGCTTCATGCCATTGATGTCTTTGGCGTTCAACCCATTGCTCTTGGGCTGGGACAGGGGCTGGGAATAGAGATCGCTCTTCACATAGGTCTTGCCATTGTAGGTTTTGGTGGTGCCGCCGGTGGTACCCGGCAGCTGCTCGAACCAATAGTTGACGGTGCGGTCTATGGCGCTTTGGATCCAAGCCGCTTTCAGCGTGTAGGTAGTACCGCTTTGGGGGATCATATCGCTCGTCAGTGTCAGCCGTTTCGTCAACCAGTCGGTGCCGTTCGGCGTATTCGTCCACTTATGGAAGGAATAACCGGAACGGCTGAAGGTGGCCGTCGGCGCCACCGGCCAAACGCCGGAGATGTCCTGCTCGTATTTGGCATTGATCGAATAAAGTGTCGTGCTGTTGCCCCAGTAGGTCGTGCCGCCGATTTTCATCGTCGTATCACTGTTGTTACGATTTAAATTAAAGCTGATCGTATAAATTGTGCGCTTGAAATAGACATTCAATACCGTCGTGCCGTCCCCGGCGATGGGCTTCGTATCGCTGTGGCTGTATTCGGCATAAGAAATCGAACCCAAACCGCCGCTGACATTGGAACCGTCGACGCTCGTACCCGCGGCGCCGCTTTTCACCACCGATTTATTGTAGATATAGTTGGCGGGATCGCTCCCCGGATTCCCGCTGAAATTCGGCTTCTCCAGCCAATATACCACCGTATAATTGACGTTTCTTCCCGTCCATTTCGCATAGTAGGTCAGGTGATCCGCCGGCATCGTCGCCGCCACCGTTACCGTATTCGAGGCCGTCGGAGTCTCGCGCCAGCCATTGAAGGTATAGCCTATCCAACTCGGATTCGCCGGTTTCACAATCGGCGCGCCGTATTTCACCAAAGCCGGCGGGATATACTCCCCCTCGCCGGTATCGAAGGTCAATACATAGCTGGCCCGTTCATATCTCAGTTCCACAACGGTTGTGCCGTCGCCGGAGATCACCGCTTCCTGGGCTTCCGGCGCATAGAAGCCCGGCTCGCCCGGGGCCGGCACCGTCACCGTGGAACCGGCTTCGCCGTACAGCTTTTCCGTCACGTTCGCTTCGGTTCCATAGCTGCCGTCCAGCTTCTGATAATAGGTCTTTACCGTATAAAGGATGCCGCTGGTGGGAGAATAGGTCACCGTGAATTCTTTATCCGCATCCAGCTGGCCCGTGATGTCGACGCTCGTCTCGTCCGCGTCGAAGCCGCTGATGACCGGGGAAATCACCGGATCGTCCGTTACCGTCACGCCCTTCACATAGGTGGCGATATACGGATCCGCCGCCACACCGCCGCCGGCATAGACATAGTCGATCCGGATCGTCGCCGTTTCCAAGGGCTTAAATATCGCCGTTACCGTCAGATCCTGCTGGACATTGGTATAATCCGTATCCCAAGAAACGAATTCGAAACCTTCCAGAACATCGACTCCCTGGGGGGGCGTCGCGTTTTGGCCGGCTTCCACAGACTGGATTTCCAATACCCGATCCCAGGCCTTAAAGGTCACCGTATAGACGGCAACGGGTTCCCCCGCGTCCAATGCGCCTTCCCCCGCGCCGGATTTCCCTTCCTCACCGGCCCGGGCCGGGGACGCCGCGGCCCGCGGCACTCCCTTCTCTTCTTCCTTCTTTTCTTCCTTTTCATTTTCCCGGTATTGGGCGATGATCGTCACATCCTCAATGACCGGGCCGAGATCACGATCCCAGCCGGTGAAGGTATAATTCTCCCGCACCGGCGCCGTGGGCGCCGTCGCATAGCCCCCCGCCGAAACCGTTTCGCTCTTCAAAACGGCGGCGTCATAATCCACAAAGGTGACGATATACTGCGACGCTTCCGCTTCCAAAACCTCATCCGCCAAGACGAAGCCCGACGAAGGAATCGAATTGAACAGCAAAGAGACGATCAATAGCATCGCCAATACCGTTCGAAGTCGCTTGTATTGCTGTATCTTGCTCATTTCCTGCCCTCCCATTTCGCGGTACAACCGCTTTTCTCCGTAAAACCGATGCAATGGATCCCAATTCTAGCACTGCCATTTCCCGTAATGTGGCCGCCATTTCACGCGCTTTCCCGTTTATCCTTCCGGAATGCCGCTCTCTTCCAGTGCGCTGTCGATCAACTTTATCAATTCCAGTACGCTGCGAAACGGTTTCCTCTCGCCACGTTCCGCCCATACCACATTCCCCTGCCAACTCGCGTGCTGGCGGTATTGAACCTGGACGACGAAGGTTGCCTTCTCACCCTTACGGGATGGCGACGTTTCCTCTCTCAATGCCGTTTCCTCCCCTCTCGCTTCCCGCGGCTGCTTCCTCTTCCCAAAACGGCGCTCCGCCGTCGACGATTCCGGGCATTTCAGATCGTTCATCGCCCGATCCAGAGACAGCATCAGCCCATCCATATCGGAAAATTCCGCCGGACGGGACAGACCGCTATGCCAATAGCGCCCCCGAAGCCGATGCGACGCGCCTTCATCCACATAGATAAAAAAGACGTTTTGGCCATTCCTTTTCCGTTCCACATCATACATCGCGGCGGCTCCTTCTTTTGATAACCAGATTTTACCAAACCGACGTCGCAACAGAGGTCACAACTTGCAAAAACAAATCCGATCCTTTAACTTTTGCCGGCGCCGCCCCAACGGTATATATATGCGGGACAGGGAAAGCCGCGAAGGCCGCCATCGCGCCTTCACCGGCTTTGTCCTGCCGCTTGAGGCAATAAGGCCTTTACATCCTTATGGCCGTCAACCAAAGATATGCATAGAACCCAACCGTGCGCCTTAAACCGTGCCCTAAAACAACAGACAAAACATAAAATTTTACAAAATATATAAAAACACAATCAATAAACCCCGTGGCATAAAAAAACCACGGGGACGGCGGTTGATCCAGTATCATTCATGTCATAATAACCAATAGGCCTTTAATATCCGTTTTTGATCCGATCAGATGGATTCCAATTTCTTCCGCAACAATTCCGGCGAAGGGCTAAAAGATAAGGCCTGTTCCTTGCTGATTTTTCCGTCAATGCAAAGTTGCCGGAGGCTATTGTTCATCGTGATGGCATCCCGATCTCCGGAAGTGGCGAGAACGGCATCAATCTGGTGCACCTTTGCTTCACGAATCATCGTCCGCATTGCGCTGTTGCAGACCATCACTTCAAAAGCGGGGATCAGTTTGCCGTCGACCGTCGGCACCAGCTGCTGTGAAACCACCGCCTGCAAAACCATGGATAGCTGCACCCGAATTTGCGCCTGCTGGTTAAAAGGGAATACATCGATGATACGGTCAATCGTATTCGCCACACCGACGGTATGGAGCGTGGAAAAAATCAAATGCCCGGTTTCCGCCGCGGTCATCGCCACTTGAATCGTCCCGTAATCCCGCATTTCACCAAGCAAAATCACATCCGGCGATTGCCGCAGTGCCGCCCGCAGCGCCGAAACATAGCTTTCCGTATCGCTGGAGATCTCTCGCTGACTTATGATGCTGCGGTTATGGCGATGCAGATACTCTAAGGATCCTCCAAGGTGATGACATGGCAGTTTCTCTCGCTATTGATTCTATCGATGATGCAGGCCAAGGTGGTGGATTTTCCGCTGCCCGCGGCGCCGGTTACCAGTATCAACCCTTTTCGCAATCCGGCCATATCCATAACATTGGCCGGAATCCCGATCTCATTCGGGCGCGGCAAAGAAAAGGTAACAATGCGGATAACCGCCGCCAAAGAGCCGCGCTGCTTATAAACACTGGCGCGAAAACGGGAAATCTTGGCAAGGGAAAAAGAAAAATCGTCATCTCCCCGGCTATGGAGTTTTCCCATATCGCGGTTTTGGGCCATTTGGTAAATGGCGGCGATCAAATTCGCCGTATCTTCCGTGGTTAAAGCGATATCGCCAATCTGTAGGATGCGATCGACGATTTTATAGGAAAGCGGCAGACCGGCGATGATAAAAATGTCCGAAGCACCTTCCGCCACCGCCTCGGTTAAAATTTGATTCAATTCCATACCTTCACCTCATTTTAGAAGAGCGATTCTGCCGGTTCGGGCCAATATTTCGCCGGAGGGCAGCAGCTCTACCTCATAATCTAAGACCCGATGCCCGTCAACCGGCACCTCATACCGCAGGAAAAGAACACCGCTTCTTTTTTCTATTGTCAAGGCGTTTTCCGCCGTCCAATCCGGAGCTTTTTCGGCGCCGGGGGCGGCGGCAATGGACGCCAACACCGTTTCCGCCTTCGCTTCCGCCAGATAATAGGCTTGAATGGAGGCGGCGGTTTTTTCCGCCAACTTCAAATCGCTTCTCGCCGTGGCCAGGCTTAAAGCGCCGAAGGCGATGAGACAAAGCACAGCAAATACCGCCAGCAAGGATGTGCCGCCTATGCCCATATGAATATGAGGGTGCCGTTTGTTCATAAAGACGCCTCCCTCCAAGCCCATTTTGTTTCCAGCTCGAAAACCGCCCGACCGCCTTTTGTGATCTTCAGGTGGGAAATTTGCAGCAAATGATCCTTTTCCTGCCAAATCACCAGCTTACGCTGGGATACGGCCGGTGTGGGCTGCCATTCGCCGTCATAAAATACAATGACGGCTTCTTCGGTTGCCTTTCCGTCAACCAGAACCGCCAATTCGGTGAGGTTCCGGGCCTCCTTGGCGCATTCTGCCGCCGATTGCAGGATCGCAGCGGCCATCGTCAGATCCGTGCTCTCGACCGCCGTTTGCCGCGCCTTCGCGAATAGTTGCACCGACAAAGCCGCCGCCAGGGAAAAACAGACGATGACAATGGAAAGTTCCAACAGAAAAAGACCGGCCTTCGACGTGGTGCGAATCTGTATCATAATGCCGCCCCCAAATACAGCTTTTCCCGATACACTTTGCCGCCGCTTTCCGCAGCCTCGATCGTTAAGATGCGGCCTTCCAAAGCCAATGAAAGCGCTGCCAAATCCATGATCACCTGTCCGTCTCCGGGTTTTACCGCAGTATCCGGTAAAACCGTCACCTCGCGCAGTTCACCGCCGGAGACAAAAATCCAAGTTTCATAGGCGATGCCCGCATATTCCTCGCTGAAAACCAGCGCATCGCCGCCATCCACCGTTGCCAATTCCAATCCGTAGGCCTGGCGGGCTTTTTCCGAAAGGTACAAAAGGGAAGTGCGCAAGCCATAATTTTCAGTCATATCGCCGTCAATGTCGCGATATGTGGTATAACCCATGATGACAAGCATCAAAGTGAGGACGACAAAAAGCAAAAAAAGGCCGAAGGTGAAGAAAATATCCGTCACATGTAAACGCGAATCGATCATAGGAGTGGCCCCTTTATCGTTTACTGAATACCGTGATTTGGGGCATCAGATTGTCCCCTAAATAACGGTAGTGATAAATATAGCGCTCTTCGTTTAGAAGCAGACCATATTGGTCTACCAGATACGAAAGATCCCCGGGATAGGCCCCTTCCAGCGCATAACACTGGACGGCCCGGCGCAGAATCGATTTCTCCATCAGGGCAAGGCGTTCTTCCGAGGCGGCTGCGCCCATTGCGCCTAAACCCCATAGCACCAGCGCCAAAGCAATGGAAAAGGAAAGCAAGGGGAAAAGAATCCAGAACCACAGCGGCTTTTCCTTTTTGGGGCGGCGCTTCCGGCCATTTTGGAATAAATCAATCATAATGACGCCATCACCCCCATCAATGGCAAAATCACCGAGAGAAGGATCATACCGGCTAAGACCGAGAGGGCCGCAATGATGATGGGTTCTATCGCCGAGATCAACACCGAGATCCGATCCCCAACCTTTTCCTCATAGGATCTGGCGATGTTTTCCATGACTTGATCCGTCGTGCCGGTTTTAAAGCCAAGGGTCAGCATCGCGCCGTGCAATCCGGAAAACAATCCCGATTTTGTTACGGCATTGGGAAAGCTTTCGCCACGGTCGATAAAATCCCTGGTTGCGGCAATTTGGGAGGCGATCCGCCCGTCATGGATCACATTTGCCGTCATGGCGAGGGATGCGTCAATGTCCAAGCCGCTCCTAAGCATCAGCGACATCGACGAGGCAAAGCGCGTGATGCCGATCTCTTTTTGTAAGCCGGAGAAAAGCTTTCGCCCAAGGCGGGCGGCGGCGGCCCGCCCCCTTTCATTCCAAAGGCAAAACAAAACGGCGCCGAAAAACAGCGCGACAACAATGGAAATCCAAAGCGCATTCTCACCGATCAAAACGCCAAAGTTCATTAAAGCCAAGGCAAAGGGCGACATCCCGGCCCCCAAATCCTGAAAAACGAGGTGGAAAACCGGCAGTACCTTTACGATGATGACGAGAAGGACGGCAAGCATCATAATGGCCATAATCGCGGGATACAATAGGGCGCTCTTGATGCTCCGCTCCACGGAACGCACACCGTCATAATAATCGGCCAAGGCCAGCATCACTTCGTCTAAACGGCCGGAAACCTCGCCGATGGCCGCCATCTCCACCACATATTTCGGAAAACGGCGGCTTTCCAGCAAAGCCTGCTGAAAGGCGATCCGGATCGACGGCGGCGGCCAGCACCGCCAATAGCGCCTCCATCCGCCCATCCCGCACATCTTCCATTAAAACGCCCAGCCCCTCCCGGATCGGGATGCCGGCTCTCAAGATCAACGATATTTGCCTGCAAAATCCGGCAATCTCCGCCGTGTCCAAAACCTTTCTTCCGGCCATATCTTCCCCTCCATCAATAATAGTACATGGCGTGGTAATCCGAGCCGCCACCGATATAGCGATCCAATAGGGCATGGTTGGCATCAAAGGTCGGATCCATGCGCACCCACTCATTGCCTTTAAATTCGATGATATTGTTGACCCAGCCCTTATCTTTCAGATATACGCTGATCCAGGCATGGTATACATCGTCGGAATAGCCGATAACCAAGCGGGTTGGGATCCTTTGGGAACGAAGCATCGCCGCGGTCAAGGCCGCATAATCGAAGCAGATGCCCTTTCCGCCTTCAAGCACGGCATCCACCACCGGCAAATAGCCGGCGGGAACATCCGCCGCCCGCCTTTCATCATAGGAGATGTGGCCGATGATGTATTTGTAGACATTTTTCACCACATCCAGATCGTCATAGGCTCCGGCGGCCAGTTCGGCGCCAAGGGATACCGCCTTGCTGTCGGCCCGATAATCCACATATTGATTGGGGAGCAGAAACGGGGCGAATTCATCGGCAAGTTGAACCGCGATTGTTGCGCCGCAAACCTGCGCATAGCGGCTGCCGGCGATGTTTTCAAATACATTGACGGTATAGCGGCCGTCGCCCATGGAGAGTGGAAACACCGCGTATCCACCCCCGGGATCTAACACATATGTGTAAGGGTCATCGCTGCCGTGGGCGATCTGCAAACGAACTTTATCATTTTCGCCCAGGTAGCGCACCATCACATACCCTTGTTCGCTATGGGAATAATCGATGATGGCATGGTGGTTGGCATAGGCGGCGGCGCCGGTTTCCGCTATTGGTACCAACGGTGTAGGATCGCGAAAGGCCCGTGCCGCCGTCGCTTGATCCTTACAGGCCGTTAACGGAATCAAAAAGAAACATAAGAGGATAGCCGCCCAGAAACGCTTTCTCATGGCGTCGCTTCCCTCCCTTAAATGTCTGGAATAAAACCAAAATCGTTCATTTAAACAATAAAAATAAACCGTAACTTTAAAGCAAGTATAGCAAAGAATGGGCGGCATGTAAACAAAAAGCGACATAGGGAACGGCTTTTCCCATTTTTTCGCGCAATTTCCTTGTAAATTGGCTCGAATCTTTTCATTGCTTTTATTGATTGATTAAAAAAAATGTTGTATGATTGATATAAGCGAACCGAGACGCCAGAATTATCTGTCGGGAAGAGACATCCGCCTCTTTTCTTAGCAATGCCGATCTTACATCACAGAAAAAATCACAAATTATAAAAAGGCAGACATGCACTACAAATGCAATGATACCGGGCGGAAATTATCCATACAGTAGGTGGAAAAATGGAAGAAGCAACTTAACAAAATGCTCGGCTCTTTTTAATATGTTCTACCGAGAGCATGCTGATTCCCGAAAATAGCAGGGAAAATAAAGTTCTGCATTTCCCTCGAATATCTTTATCGCATACCGTAACGCGGCATACCCCAGGATGAATTGATCGAAGTGATCTCGGGCAATGAGGAAAGCAATCCGGTCAATATCTTAAAACCTCGTTTACCGCGTAAAGGGAAGCTCTTCCAGACGTTGGCCTGATGGGAAAAATATATATCAGTCAAAAACGGCATATATGGCTTACCTAAAAACATGCCTGTCACCGTCGATATCGAGGACTTTAGCGAGCATGGCATGAAAGCCGCCGTGTCCGGACGATGACAATGATACCAGTATGCCATTGCCACAATCAAGCTATATGGCAAGCGAATTTTTGCCAAGATCGGCGGGGCAGATCTGGACGATTTCCTGGTGTCACCTTCCAAGACCTGTTTTTGACAATGTCAATCGCGCCTCATGTAATCCTGCTGGAACGGAAATACAGCGATGCTGGCCATTACGAAACGGGCGCTTTTCTTTACTCATGCGGACGAATTCTATGTGCACTGGCCTACCGCTCAGGCGGTGAATTGGGCCGGGTGAAGCGGTGAAGCCATGCCATCGTCGCTTTATGAAACCGCCAGCGCCATCTTGTTTGATGAATTGGGGCGTCAATCTCTCCAAGGAGCTGCACGGGATTTACATGTGTGCTTACCCAGGGCCTGGAAGAATTGGCTTTGACCGTTCAGGATATTCTGTCAGAGATCAATGAAGCGGAAGTGGGCAGCGGCGCCTACTATTGCAGTTACCATATGTTTATGCCAATATTTGCTGTTTTGTTAGCCGCCACATTGAAAGGAGCGGGCAATCGGCCTTTATGATCCTTTGCGTCCTCTTCCGGATCGCGGCCATTAATACCCACCCAAATCAAAAGAAGTGGCAAAGCTCTATAAGACGACGAAAACTGCTGCGCCGCAGCGACATCTATACGCGCTGCAGCCCATCCCAATTTTTGGTGCTGCTAATGGGCATCAACCAGGAGAATTGCCGCATGGTATCAAGGCGGATTGAAGACACTTTGCACCGGTATTTGAAGGGCGACAATGTCAGGCTCGCCAGCAGCATCTGCTTTCGGTGGCTGTTTTTCCCTGAAGAGAAAAACAGCGGTTCGCCCCGCTGGTAAAAATCACAGGGCGGGAAAAAAGACGTAGCAGAATGCGCATGTTAAACATGTTAAATAGGAGAATCTATGGCCATTGAAATTTCGAACAGAAGCAAAACGAACAGAGACTGGCGGTGTTAATCGACGCCGACAATGCCCCCGCACCGCCATGAAAGATATTATGGAAGAGATCGCAATCTATGGGAATCCGACTATCAAGCGGATTTACGGCGATTGACGACGCCGAATCTCGCAACCTGGAAGCCGATTCTGTTGGAGAATGCCATCACACCGATGCAGCAATACGCCTATACCTCGGGGAAAAATTCCACCGACTCTGCAATGATCATCGATGCGATGGACATCCTCTATTCCGGCCGGATCGACGGCTTTGTTCTCGTTTCCAGCGACAGCGATTTCACCCGCCTTGCCGTTCGCCTGCGGGAAGCGGGCATGAAGGTATATGGGATGGGCGAAAAAAAGACGCCGGCCCTTTATCGCCGCCTGCGACAAGTTTGTCTATATCGAAATCATCCGCGGCAAAAACGTGAAAACCGGAGGTTCTCAGAAAGGAAAAAGACCGTTCCCGGCGACCGCGGCAAAAACCCAGACAAATTCGGCTGCCAATGGCAAAAAGATCTCCAAACAGACCATCGCTTGGGCTGGCCGATTCTTTAAGCGACATCGCCGATGAGGACGGTTTTGCTTCCCTCGGCGAATTGGGCAGCCTGGGCGATTAAAAAAAAGACCGGATTTTGATTCCGAAATCCCTTTGGCTATAAAAAACTGTCGGATTCAGGAAGGCCATCGACCGTTTTGAGGTCGATGAAATTCCGATCCCCAATTCAAAGGCCCGGCAAATCTATCTAAAAGATAAGCTGGCAAAATAATCCCCGCTTGACAATAGCGAAACAGAACGCATTCCCTGGAACCCCAATTCCTTTCCAGCGGAATGCTTTTTTTATTGGCCGAGTCCGGCGAAGGGTCTGTCAATTTTATGCCATTATGCAAAAATATTGTCCTCCATGGCGGCGGCACACTATTTGTCAACCCTTTTTGTATATAGTATAATAAATTTCCGTTTTGTGACGATAGATAGTATAAGGGTCGCATTGGTATATGCGAATATTCTCCGTTTTGTGTCTTATAAGCATCGCGGAGATTAAGAACCGACGGAATGAAGTACCCGGCAATATACGCGATTACCGCTGGAACGCGAGAAGGAGCACTTGGGCCGTGAGCCATCTTACCTTAATACGGTCAAAAGCAGATCCGCCTGCACAAAATCTATGGGGTTCTGTTTTTCATTCTCTTTGTATTTATGTCTTGTCTCGTATGCAGTTTCACAGTTGGGCTCCATCCCGCTATTGGACAAATTGATCCTGGAAGGCAGAAGATGTCAATTTGATCCTCATGCAAATTCAGATCGTTTCATTGGTCGGCTTCGTCACCAACAGCAATTCTTTAACAGGGCGTTAGATCGTGCCTACCCGGCCATCACCTTTTTCGCTTTTTCGCTCTATGCTGTTTTGGCCGGACAACTACAGGGGCGATTTCGGGCCTAATCCTTTCTCTCGGCTGCCATATTGTCATTTTAATTGTGCAAAAATACGATGGACGGGTCATCGATTCTTTTTCCTATCTAGAAAAAAACCGGGGGCTTTTGGATCAAATGGTACACATTGATGTTCTAACCGGACTTCCCAATCGGAAAATGATCGTCGATCGCATCAACCGCCTGATCCATCAGTTCAGTGACGAAAAAGACACCTTTTCCATCATTTTCATTGATTTGGACAATTTTAAAAGGATAAACGACGTCTATGGCCATACCGTCGGCGACAAGTTTTTAAAGCGGGTCGCCGGGTTTTTAAGCGAACAAATCCATGAATGCGATATCCTCGGCCGCTTGGGCGGCGACGAATTCATTTTGATCGTGCAAAGGAAACTGAAACATGGCGAGCTATACCAATACATCGACGGCATACGCGAAGGATTGGCCCGGGCTTTGTTTCTCGAGGATTTTCGCTTTTCAATCCATGCCAGCTTCGGCATTTCCACCTACCCCACCGACGCCAGGAATGCCGAGGACCTGCTGAAATATGCCGATGCCGCCATGTACAATGCAAAAGGGCGCGGCAAAGACGGGGTGCAATTTTTTAATCCGTCATTGCACCAGTCTCTGATGTCCCGCTTTGCCTTTGAACAAAATCTGAGGGCCGCGATCCCCAACCGGGAATTGGCCCTTGCCTTTCAACCGCAGTATGCGGCTTGTGACAAGACTTTAAGAGGATTTGAAGTTTTGATACGCTGGTTTTCCCCAATCCATGGCCCGGTCAGCCCCGGCCAATTCCTCTCCATCGCGGAAGAGAGCGGCTTAATCGTACCGATCGGGGAATGGGCCTTTCAAAATAGCTGCAATAAACTGCGGCGGGCCGCCAAAAGCCCCGCCTGCCATCATCTCGTCATGTCAATGAATGTCTCTTTCGTTCAGATTTCCGATCGGAATTTTTTGCCGATGCTCGACCGGATTCTCGAAGAAACCGAGGTTAACCCGGCCAATCTTGAAATTGAAATTCCGGAATCCGCGTTCGTCACCTCACCGGAATATATAACCGATATCTTATACCAAGTAAAGCGGCGCGGCCTCCAGGTTGCGCTGGGAGACTTTGGATCCGGATATTCCGCTCTAAATTGCTTGCAGGTTCTTCCCGTCGACACGCTGAAAATCGGCAAAGGCCTGCTCGACCGCATCGATGAAAACGATGGTGATCAAGCGGTCGTCGGCCCTTTGATCGACTTGATTCATCGGCTGGGATACCATGTCGTCGCGGATGGCGTGGAAAACGAAAATCAAAGAGAATACCTGGCGGAAAATACTTGCGACTATATGCAGGGGCATTTATGGGGTTCGCCCCTGCCGGAACAGGAATTGGATCTTTATTTACAGCAAGAAAATCTCTAAAACCACCATGGCTGTGGCCATTGCGGCGTATTCTCCTTAAAAACAGCTTCGCCGTCCCCTTTCGGCCGGCAATTTTTAAAAAACAAAATGTAAAATTATTTTTCACTGTCCGATAAAAACCCTAGGTTTTTCTTTTATTTTGCGTTAAAATATACACATTGTTGCCCTATTTTCGATTTTTAGCGCTTGCGCCGCTTTAAAGAAATGTTCCGTTTTTTCTTTGCCGCCAAACGGGGGCCTTTCAGCCCGACCGCATTCCGGGCATATATGGACGAAAGGGAGCGGAAGGCCAAGGAACGCCGGTACGGTTCGATCGAACCGCCGCCGCATCCATGTTTGCCGCTTCCGCCTTTTCATCAGTGATTGCCAAGGTACCGCGAATCGCCGCATCATCTTTTGCAGATATGGACTCTTTATGCAAAACCCATCAAGTAAAAATGATTAAGGAGTGATACCATTGGGATATGGAGTAAAGGTTGAGGTGTGGGGGGAATACGCTCTTTTTTCTCGGCCGGAAATCAAGGTGGAACGGGTCAGTTATGATGTGATTACCCCTTCCGCGGCCCGGGG
>JAXGQJ010000018.1:0-45851 GCA_040766505.1 Clostridiales bacterium | reverse complement strand
TCGACATGTTGGAATTGGCAGCCACCGCACCGGCCATAATACGGGCAGGGCGGCTCCAGCCGCTGCGGGGAAGAATTTAGAATATGTTCCGCATTGCCGAAGGCGAAGTTCTTTTTTACTTTGCCGATCCGCACTTCCACGGTTTCACCGGGCAAAGCGTTCTCTACAAAGACACAGCGGCCCTGCCAATGCAGGATACCCTGGCCAAAAAAGTCCAGCGTCTCTATATCGCCGGCAATGACGGCGCCGGGCGCCAGCTCTGCCGATACCGCCGCTTCGACCCGTTTTTCCGGCTTTTTTGGTTCGTTCCTTTTTGCCGATTTTTCCATTTTGGCTCCTTTATCGATTTCAGGCCGGCGCCAAAAAAGCGCCGACGGTTCACGGTTTTTGCCATCGCCTTATTATAGCATAATTGTATCGGAAGGGAAATGCACATCCAGCCGAAGCCGCAGGGCAAAGCCATATTCCGGCACACGGAAAGATCCCCGCCCTTACAATGACGCCGCAAGCGACGAAAATGGCGTGCAATGGCCCGGGCCAAGCCTTGGAAAGCCTGTACACTCCCCGGGCTTTCGAAAGCCTGTCGACCCCAAAACCAGGAACCCGAACCATATATTGGCGCCTATGGGGGTTTTCGGCTTTGGGCCAACGATGCCATCAGAAGCCGGGCAGGCACAGCAGTGCCGCCAAGAACAAGGAAATACCGACGCTGTCGGCCGCGACGTGTACTATGATGTACAGAAGCGGTCGGCGGCGGCGGTTTTCCGCGGTTATCGGCGGCGGGGCGAAGCCGGGCAGGCATAGCAGCGCCGCCAAGAACAAGGAAATACCGACGCTGTCGGCCGCGACGTGTACTTTGATGTACAGAAGCGGTCGGCGGCGGCGGTTTTCCGCGGTTATCGGCGGCGGGGCGAAGCCTGGGTTTAGAGATCCCGGGCGCCGGGCAGATGCACCATCCTCCCCTCCGCCAAAATGACATTCTTCAGCCTCTTTTTCCCCCAGAGGATGGTATTGGGCCACAATACCGCATTTTCCAGTTCGATTTGGGGGCCGACGATGGCGCCGCTGCCAACGATGACCCCGGCGCCGATATCGGCGCGCGGATGGACAAAGGCGTCTTTGGCGATATAGCGTTCCCGTTCGCCGAGCATATCCCGGTTGGCAGCGAAATACTGGCCAAGATTGCCGATGTCCCGCCAGTACCCCGTCAGAAGGCAGGGCATAAACGGGCCAATTCTCTTTGATTAGCAGCGGGAATAGGTCTTTGCTAAAATCAAGGGTTTCCCTTCCGGAACCAGGCTTAAAGTTTCCGGTTCTAGAATGTAGATGCCGGTATTGGCCCGATCGCCCGGCGCGCTGGCGCCGGGTTTTTCCTTAAACCCCACAACCCGGCCATTGTCATCGCTGGACACCATGCCGTATTCTTTGGGATTGTCCCGCTCTACCGTTAAGATCGTGCAGAGGCTCTTTTTGTCCCGATGGTATTGCTCCGCTTCCTTTAGGGGCGGGAAAGCCAATGCGTCGCCACTGACGACGACGGTGGTGCCGTCGATAAAACCGCCGCTGTTTTTCACGCCGCCGGCGGTGCCGAGGGGATCCGTTTCAAAAAAGGTGTCGATGCACAAATCCCGCCAGCGGCCGTCGTCGAGAAAGTCGAGGATGCGGCCGCTTTGATAGGAAAGGCTCAGGGCCACGTTCGCGATTTCCGACAGTTTCAGATGTTCCAGCGTATATTGCAGAACAGGCCGATCGACGACCGGCATCAGGGGTTTCGGCAAAAAACGGGTCAGCGGATAGAGCCGGGTGCCTCTGCCGCCTGCCATGATGATCGCTTTCATATACAACCTCCCTTAACATTATGTCAAGGGAGGTGATAGAGAAAAAGAGCGCCGACGGCACGAACCTGTGGCAAAAACCGTGCGTTCAGCCCTTTTAAACGACGAAAACCTCCCTTTTCCTAAGTTATGTATATGTGCAAGGGAGGGAAATATGTGCTTGGATAAGGCCGAGAAAAGGCCGCCTTCCCCTCTTTTTTTCTTTTTAGGGATATGGGGGGCGGCAATGGGCCGGGACGCAAGGGCAGGAAACGATAAAAGCCGCCGACCCTTATTGTCCCGCAATCATTTCGAGCAAAGCCGCGGCGGACACCCCTTCATTGACATTCCAGCGCTTCATCGCGATCAGGCTTTGGGGCAAACCTTTGACGATCGTGGCATTGCCGGTTTCGGTAGAAAAGGTCGCCTCAACGCCGAGGCCCGTCAAAATTGCCTGGGAAAGCAGGTCATAAGCGCCGCGGGGATAGGCCAAGGACGCAACGGTTTGCCCCGTCGCCGCCTCGATCTCCTCTTTGCTCTTCAAATAGTCGGCGGTGAGGGCCGCGATATAGGCGCCCTCGTCCTCTCCTTCAAACCGCAGCACGCTTTCGCGGGCCCGCCCCTTTTCATTGGGGGCATGGCGGTGCATGTCATAGGTATGGCTGCCGATGGTAATGAGGCCGGAAGCCGCCATCTCCCGCGCCGCCTCATAGGTGAAATGGGGGAAAATGGGAATATCGGTGTCAAGATAGGTATCTTTGCCCACCGAGACGCCGATCAGAAACATGGCGGCCTTCATATTGTAATCTTTGAGGATCGGATAGGCGATTTCATAATTGCTGAGATAGCCATCGTCAAAGGTAAGCAATACCGGTTTCTCCGGCAGCGGCGTTCCTTTTCGCACATAGGAAATGAGCTGCTCCGGGGAAATGGCGGTATAGCCCTTGTCCGCCAGGGCTTTCATCTGGGCGGCAAAGGTGGCGGGGCTGATCACCGTCGTATCATTGCCCGGGGCGGCGATTTCATGGTAGATCAGAATCGGAAGATCGGTGCAGCAATCCGCCGCGTCGATGGCAGGCGGCCGCCAGAAGGACTCCAGATGGGCCGCCACATTCTCCGCCGTGACATAGACGCCGAAATCCGCCGGGACATAGGTTGCCGTATCGCCAAAAATTCTAGCCAGGGCCATGGCACCAACGGCATTGCGAAAATGGGTGCCGTCGTAAAAATAGCGGGGCTCATAGCTGACGGAACTGATGGAAAAATCCCAATAGGGGGTAATTTCCGCCAGTTTTGTATAGAAATCCGCCACTTCGTCCCGGTCATAACAGCTAAGATAGTCGGAATAGACCGGGGCGCAAACGAAGGTCAGACCGATGCCCGCCGCTTCGCAAAGATCCCGAATGACGGCGACGCTTTCCAGGCAGCGATCCGTTGCCGTCATCGGGATGCTCTCGAAAGGATATTGAACGAAAACGGGATAATCTTGCAGATATTCCGCCAAATCGCCGATCGGCTCCGCATCCCGCCCCCGCTTATCGTAGGCGCCGGTTTCGGCATCGAAAACGTCGAAAACTTGGGGCAGATAACTGTCCGCGCGGTGGGCTTCGATTTTTTTCAGCGCGTATTGGGGATTCAGAAACAGGTATTGGCCATAAAAGGCCAATTTTGATTTGCCGCTGACCTTGGCATGCAGTTTGCTGGTGACTTTGTCCTCGCCAACGTCATAGACGGCGCCATTGTTGATGTAAACATTGACGATCAGGTTCTTCACCGTATAATGGCCGATCAGGTAGGCCACCGTCTCTTCCACGTCTTTCATATCGGCGCCATACATGATCATATTGTAAAACTTGGCATTATAATAGCGGTTGAGATCCGCCACCGGAAATGAACTGGTGGAAGAGCAGCCGATGATATAGGAATCGTATGCCTCGTGATGACGGTCAAGATAGGCGATTTTTGCCGCCCGGGGGTTCATCGTTTCATTATAGGCATACCAATTATAAATCCGGTCGCCAAAGACGCCGAAGGGATCGACAAGAAAATTCAGGCCGGCAAAGGAAAGAACCAGCAGCAAAACGGTGAAAAAGAAGGTGACCAGCCATTTTTTTGACGACATCGCTCCGCCCTCCAAAATGCGAACTATGGTTTCCGTTCCTTAAAACTGCTCGTAGATAAATTCCGGTTAAATATAATCCTTGTTGACCACCCCGAAAAAGACGATGACAAAGAGAGGAACCAGAATCGCCAGCCATTGCACGAAGAAATTTTGCCGCTCCAGTGAGGATCGGACTTGGCCGCCGCGTTCCTGGAACCATTCAACAGCGAGCACCACCAGCATGGCAATGGTGACAGTGGCGAGGCCCGACGGGGTAAGCCCCAATGTGAGCAAAGTGCCATTGAAGAGATCGGCGATTTGAAAATGGCTGAAGGTGGAAAAGAGCATGGCGACGGCGACCTTCAACCGGGGCGCCCGCGTAATATACCGGCCGATAAAAACGAGGCCGGCGGTGCGCAGAACACGGAAAACGTGCAGGCCGCGGCTGGCATCGGCGATTCCCAGCCGCCGCCGGGCGCCGGCATAAAAACCCGCCAAAAGCAGCGAAGAAGTGATGATCGCCCCATTCCAGAAGCCGAAAGCGATATAGCGGAAATTCGCCCCATGCCAAATGCCGATCACAAAATAGACGACGAAGGTCGCGAGGGAGGTGGGCAATATTTTCCCCACGGTGCCGCCGATATGGGCGCGGGCAAATTTACCCAGGCGGCGAAAGGGCTTCGACAGGGAAAGCGGATAGAAGAGATAATCCCGCATCCAAGCGCCGAGACTGATGTGCCAGCGCCGCCAAAAATCCGTCAGCGAATCGGCGAAGATCGGGCGGCGGAAATTTTCCGCCATCTCAATGCCGAACATCTTGGCCACGCCCCGGCTGATGTCGATGCCGCCGGAAAAATCGCAATAAAGCTGGATGCAGTAAAACAGCACGCTAAATGCGATCACACTGCCGCTATAAGCGCCGCTGTCGGCAAAAACGGTATTGACGACGGCGCCGGCCCGCCCGGAGATCACCAGTTTTTTAAAATAACCCCACATGGCGAGTTGAATGCCAAATTTGATATTGCTATAGTCCAGCGCCCGGCCGCCGGTTAGTTGCCGGGCAAGATGGTCGAAGCGCCCGATGGGGCCTTGGACAATCTGGGGGAAGAAGGAAACAAAGAGGGCGAATTTCCCCACATTTCGCTCCGGCTCATATTTGCCCCGGTAAACATCGACCACATAACCGACGGACTGAAAGATATAGAACGATACCCCCAAAGGGATGAGAAGGTCGAAAACCGGCGGCGAAGCCCAAGGCAATAGCCGATCCAAGAGCCGCGCCGTCGCATCCCAATATTTCAGCACATAGAGCATGGCGAAATTGGCGAAGATCGCCAAAAAGGCCACCGCCACCTTCCGGGCTTTGAGCCGGGCCTCCCGTTCATTTTTGCGGCCGGATTTCAATTCCCGCCGCCGGCGGTTGAGGCAGGGCCAAAAGCCGCCCGGCGAGATAGGTGGAACCGGTGGTGAACAGCAAATAAAAGACGGTTGAAGCACCGCCGATCAGATAAAACAGATAACTGGCCGCCAGCAAAGCCATCCATTGGAACCGCCGGGGCAATAAATAATAAAGAAGGACAAAAGCGGCCACAAAAAAAGGAAGCCGAGGGAAGTCAGGGTCATCTTTCGGCTCCCACCTCTTCCAGCAGGCGCAAGATGGCGTCGGAGGCTTCGTTAAAATTCTCCGGCGTTAAATTTTCCACATTGATTTCCACAGCAAAGGCGTCCATCAGTTCGGAAACGATGGCGACAATGTCGAACGAATCGACGAGGCCATCGTCGATCAGCGCCTTTTCCTTGTTAAAATCCACCGCGGGGCAAATTTCCGTCAGGATATTTAAAAGTTTCTCCCTCATCGCGATTCCTCTTTTCTCATAAAAACCGTTGATTTCCAGCCGTCTCCGCTATAACCGCAGTTTTCGTACAGACGGATGGCGGCTTCATTGCGCGCCCCGGTCCAGACCAGCCCTTTTTTGGGCCGCGCCGCCATGAGATAATGGCGCACCAGCGCCGAAGCGACGCCTTTGCCCCGCCTGTCTCCGGCGACGGCGAGATGGCGAATCTCATTGTAAGGCGGCGGCGATGTGCCGATCAGTCCGCAGAGCCCGCCGGTTTCGCCCTCGGCACAGAAGATTTGGCCCCCCGCCAATGCCCGGTTCCGCTCTTCTTGATTGGGAATGCAGCCGAAATAAGGGTCGAAGCATTCGGCATATAGGCGGCCCAGCGCGGCGCTGTCGGCGGCGGTGGCCCGGCGAATCGGCAATGGCGGTGCGGGGATTCTTGCCGCCGCTTCAACCGCTTCACCGGAACACTGCAAGCGCAGCCGCTCCAAAGTTCTTTCAAAACCGATACGGCGCCAAAATTGAAAAAGTTCCCCATCCTCGCCGTCTCGGGGACGGCTGGGAATCTCCGTAACGGCGATGCCGCCGAAATCGAGGGTGGGGAGCGACTTTGGATCGGTAATAAAAAAATAGAGACGCCGGTACCCCTCCCGCTGCCGAATCAGCAACAATCCCCCGGGCCAGGTATGGCAATAGAGATTTTTGGCGGCGATGTCGGCCTGATGGTCGGCGGCGCTTAAAAAATGGTTGGTGCGCACCCCCCGGCGAAAATAGCCGGCGAGAAGCGGCGGGATTTCGGCATAATCTTCAATCGGTTTCATGAAAATACTTCTCTTTCAGCAAAACCCGGTCGATCTTGCCATTGGCATTGTAGGGCATTTTTTCGACCCGGCGCATGATATTGGGAAACATATATTTCGGCAGGAGGGGGCGGAGCCCCTCGATGATCTCTTTGTTCTCCAGATCCCCTTCATAAACGCAGACGATCTTGTCCCGTTTTTCATCAAAAAAGCAAACGGCGGCGCGCAGCCGCGCCAATCCCGCCAGCGCATGTTCCAATTCGCCCAATTCGATGCGGTAGCCCATATGCTTGATCTGGCCATCCTTGCGGGAAAGGTAGACGATCAACCCCTCTTCATTGACAAGGCCCGTATCGCCGGTGCGGTAGATCAGATCCGGATACTGGGTGATACAGGGGTTTTGCACAAAGGCGGCGGCGGTTTTGGCCGCGTCGCCGAAATAACCCCGGGCGAGGCCGCTGCCGCGGGCGCAAATTTCACCGGGTTGTCCCGGCGGAACCGGCCGCAAATTTTCGTCCAGCAGCATTACTTCCATATTTTCACAGGCGCGGCCGATGGGGATCGCTTCATGGTCTTGATAGGGACGGTCGATGATATAATAGGTGCAGTCCACCGTCACCTCCGTCGGCCCATAGAGGTTCACATACTGAACATCGGGCAGCGCGGCCCGCCAGATGTTCAACTGCTTGGCGCGGAGCGCTTCCCCGCCCAGGATCACCTTATTGACGGTATCCGGGGCCAGCACCGAGAGGATGCCGGCATTGGCCACCAGGTTGAAGGCGGAGGTCGCCCAGATCAGCGCCGTTACCCGTTTTTCCCGAAGGCTTTCGATCAGGAGCGGCGGGAACATCAGCTGCTTTCTCGGCAAAATGTGCATGGTGCCGCCGCATTGCAGCGTCATATAAATATCCTTAACGGAGAGATCAAAATGGAACGGGGCCTGGTTGCCCATAATGTCGGCGCTGCTGAAATGAAAGGTGTCCGCCATCCATTCAATAAAATCGATGGCGCTGCGATGGGAGATGACGATGCCTTTCGGCGTTCCGGTGGAACCGGAGGTAAAGATCACATAGACCGGATCGATATCCAGCACGGCCCGGCGCCTTAGGGCCAAAAGGCCCAAATCCGCTTCGCCGCCTTCTGCCTCCCCGATGTCGGCGACAGGGCAAAGACGGGCAAATTTTGCGGCGAGGGAACCGTCGGCGGCGGAGTGGAGCAGAAGCTCCGGTTCCAGCCGGGACAAAATCGCCTCCATCCGCTTTGCGGGCATCTGGTTGTCGAGGGGTACATAATAATTGCCACTGTATAAAACCGCCATGAAGCCGACGATACCGGCCACCGACCGGTCGACAAGAACGGCGATGGGGCGGTTGATCCGAGGGCAAATGCCGGCGATGCGCGTGCCGAGGCTTTCCGCCTTTGTCTTTAAGGCGCCGAAGGTCAGCGCCTCCCTTTCATCGGCAAAAGCGATTTTATCGGGATAAAGGCGGGCGGATCGCTCCAAATATTCCAAAACATTTTTCTGCAAAGCCAAGGAACCCACGCCTCCCCCATCAAAGCCAATGGCCAAATATCCCAATCAGTGTAGCATAGCGCCGGGGCGCTGTCAATTGCCCCGCCCCTCTGTAAGGGGTGTACCGGAGGGAATGGGGCCTTCCGGGCGGCCTATTTTCTCGCCACCGCCACCATGGCGGCGGCGGCGATGTCCCGCGCCGTCAGGCCGTATTTTTCGAGAAGCTCCGCCGGTTTGCCGCTTTCGCCAAAGGAATCCCGCACGCCGACGCGTTGAAGGGGGCAGGGAGCGGTTTCCGCCAGGGCTTCCGCCACCGCGCCGCCCAAACCGCCGATGACGCTGTGTTCTTCGGCGGTAACCACCGCGCCGCAGGCTTTGGCATAGCGGCGCAAAAGCTCCACATCGAGGGGTTTGACGGTGGACATATTGATCACCGCCGCCGACAGCCCCTTTTCTTCCAGGAGGGACGCCGCTTCCAGCGCGGCGGCCACCATCAAGCCGCAGGCGACCAATGCCACATCCTGTCCTTCCCGCAGCACATGGCCACGGCCGATCTCGAATCGATGGCTTTCCTCATATAAAACCGGCTGACCGGAGCGGCCCAACCGCAAATAGGCGGGGCCTTGTTCCGCCGCCAGCGCCGCCACCATCTTCTTCGTCTCCACCGCATCGGCGGGAACGAGCACCCGCATATTCGGCAGCACCCGCATCAGGGCGATGTCCTCGATGGCTTGATGGGAACCGCCGTCTTCCCCCACGGTGATGCCGCTATGGGTGGCGGCGATTTTCACATTCAGATTGGGATAACAGATGGCATTGCGCACAATTTCATAGGCGCGCCCGGCGGCGAAAATCGCAAAACTGCTCATAAAAACCGTCTGCCCGGCAATGGCCAGTCCCGCGGCGGTACCCGCCATATTCGCTTCGGCAATGCCCATATTGAAGAAGCGGCCGGGAAAGCTTTTGGCGAAGATTTCCGTCTTTGTCGATTTGACAGGTCGGCGTCTAACACCACGATCTTTTCATTCTCCGCGCCGAGGGCGGCCAAAGCCTGTCCATAGGCTTCTCTTGTCGCTATCTTTTCCATACCCTTACTCCCGCTCCAATTCGGCGAGGGCGGCGGCGGTATCGTCGTCCTTCAGCGGCGCTCCGTGCCAGCCCACCTGATTTTCCATAAAGGAGACGCCCTTGCCTTACCGTTTTGGCGATGACGGCTTTGGGGCGCCCCGAAACTTCTTCCCTGAACACTCGTTGCAACCCGGCGACATCGTGGCCGTCGACATGGAAAACCTCAAAACCGAAGGCGGAAAACTTCGCGCCGATATCGCCAATGTCCATAATGTCTCGATTGGCGCCGTCGATTTGCAGGCCATTGTTGTCGACGATGGCGGTGAGATTGTCCAGCCGATAATGGGAAGCGGCCATGGCGGTATCCCAAACGAGACCTTCATTGAGTTCCCATCCCCCAGCACCGCGAAAACGCGATTGTCGCGCCGGTTCAGCTTGTGGCTGAGCGAAATGCCTATGGAGACGGAAAAGCCCTGTCCCAGAGAACCGGTGGAGGCCTCCACCCCCGGCAGGCGCTTCATATCGGGGTGTCCCTGCAAACGGCTGCCAAGGCGGCGCAAGGTAAGTAGCTCTTCTTTGGCGAGCATGCCGCCTTCCGCCAAGGCCGCATAGAGAACCGGCGCGCCGTGGCCCTTCGACAAAATGAGATAGTCCCGATCCGGCCGGCCGGGGTTTTGGAAGTCATAGCGCATGATATCGAAATACAATACCGCCATGATCTCGCACAGATCCAGGGAGCCGCCGGGATGTCCCGATTTCGCCGCCCCCAACATTGTGATGATGTTCCGGCGCATGGCAAGCGCCCTGTCTTTCAATGTTCGCTCATCGGTCATTTACATATTCCCTTCGTCGATGGTCAGGGGAAAAAGCACCACCCGATCCCCCACCTGTAATTTGTAGCCCATATGGACGAGGCTGTCGTTGACAAAGGCCCGCTCCACCGCGACGCTGGGAATGCCCATTTCGAGCAAAACGCGTCCCAGGGTGAATTCTTCATTTTCCAGATCCTCCGCCAATGGCAGCGCAGCCCGCATACGGGATAGGAAGCCGTGCATCTCCATGGTGATGGCTCCCTCCAAAATCCTTGGTTGATATGCATCGGACATGTTCAATCATCTCCTTTAATTGACCAGGGGCCGCAAAACGAAGCCCATGGCTTTCTCTATATAAGCCGCCGCCCGAAACATCGTCTCTTCCCTGAGATGCGGGGCCATCAGTTGCAGGCCCACAGGCAAGGAATCAACCAATCCCACGGGCAGGGAAAGGGCGGGCAATCCGGTAAGACTGGCCAAAACCGTCAATAGATCCGACAGGTGCATTTCCGACGGCGGCAGATCTTCCCCGACACAAAAGGCAAGGCCTGTTGTGGTGGGCCCGAGGATGAGGTCATAGCGCTTCATCAACTGAACGGCGGTTTCAACCAAACGGTCGCGAGTTTTTTGTACGGTTGCGGGAAAGGAGGGGCGCTCCAGGCAATGGGCGCCGAACAAAAGCCGGGATTTCAGTTCCTCCCCCAAATCTTCCCGAGGAAAAGGGGCTTTCATCAAAACGCCTTTGGCCTCGGTGGCGCAGATGATTTGATAGAGGGCAATGGTCACCTCCGGGTCGAGGATATCGATCTCCTCGATTTCGGCACCTCCGGCGGCGAGATGGTCGACGGCACGCCGCAGCAGGGCAAGGATTGCGGGGTCGGCAATGGCGTTAAAATACTGGCGGGGCAAAGCGATCTTCAGGCCCGCCACCGCTTGCGGTTCCAAAACCATTCTTTTGCCGGTGATCACTTGGTGAACGATGGCGGCGTCGCCAACACAGCGGCAGAGAGGCCCCGGCATGTCGAGGGAAGGGGCCAAAGGGAAAATCCCGCTTCGATCCACGGTGCCAAAGGTGGGCTTGACCGCCACCAGCCCGCAATAGGAAGCCGGTTGCCGCAAAGAACCGCCGGTATCGGTACCGATGGAGAAAATCGCTTCCCCGGCGGCCACCGCCGCCGCGGAACCGCCGCTGGAACCGCCGGGCACCCTTTTCGTATCCCAAGGATTCCGGGACGGGCCATAGTCCGACGTTTCCGTTGACGAACCCACGGCAAATTGATCGAGATTCGCTTTGCCGATCAGCACGGCGCCGGCATTCTCCAAGGTTCGCGCGATGGCGGCGGAGGTTTCCGGCATCCGGGTGGCGAGGATATGGGAACCGCAGGTGGTGCGGACGCCCAAGGTATCGATATTGTCCTTTAAGGCCATGGGGATGCCCCACAGGGGTGGCAGCGCAAGGGACCAATGCAAAGATTTCGCCCTCTCCTCCGCGGCGATGGCGGTGACGGTGATATAGGCATTGATCGCTTCTTCCTTCTCGTCAATGCAATCGAGAACCGAGGCGACCACTTCCGTCGGGCAAATTTCCTTTTTTTGCAAAAGGCCGTGGAGGGCGGCAATGGTTTGACGAAACATCAATCTTTCCCCTCCCCCGCCTTTTCCACCGTTTCGATATAGGGAAGGAAATAAAGCAGGCGCTGCCGGTAATGGTCGATTTCCTCGTCGGAAAGGGAAAAACCGATCTCTTTCGCCAGCCGGCGCAGGTCTGCATCGTCCATGGGGAAACCTCCTTTTTCGACAAATTTTATTATAGCAAATATCCAACCTTTTCACAAGAGAACATCATCGCTTTTTCTCGCTAAGACCGTTACCGGCAGGGAAATTTCACCCTTATCCTATACCAAAACCCTTTGCATTATGATAAAATGAAGAAAAACGGAGGTCTGGTATGCGACTTTTATCCTGGAACGTCAACGGCTTGCGGGCCGTAGAGAAAAAGGGCTTCGCCCAATGGCTGCTTGAAGAGGATCCGGACATCCTTGCCCTACAGGAAACCAAGGCCGATGAAAGCCAATTGGGGGATGGTCTGAAAAACATCGGGCCCTATCACAGTTATTTTTGCGCCGGAACGAAAAAGGGCTATAGCGGCACGGCGCTTTATACCAAAAAAGCCCCCCTCAAAATCGAGCGGGGCATCGGGCTGGAAAAGTTTGACGGCGAGGGGCGCATCCTCACCGCGTTTTTTGACGATTTTATTTTGTTCAACTGTTATTTCCCCAATGGCGGCCTCCGGAAGAACGCCTGCAATACAAGATGGATTTTTATGAAGCGGCCCTCGCCTACTTTTTAACGTTGAAGGGCAAAAACCTGATCGTCTGCGGCGACGTCAATACGGCCCACCGGGAGATCGACCTCGCCCGCCCGAAAGAGAATCAGCCTCAATACCGGTTTCCTCGATATGGAGCGGGCATGGATCACGAAACTGCTGAACGCCGGGTTTATCGATACCTTTCGCCACTTTTACCCGGAGGAAAAGGATCAATATAGCTGGTGGGACTATAAAACAAGGGCCCGGCAGCGAAATGTGGGCTGGCGGCTCGACTATTTCTTCGCCGCCCGGGAAATGGAAAAACGCCTGGTGGGCGCCGCCATCTTGCCGGAGGTGCAAGGTTCCGACCACTGCCCCGTCGAATTAAGAATCCGATGAGCAAAAAAGCCCTTTCCGCAATGGTTCAAACGATGAACATCGCCTCCGCCGCCGTCGCCACCGGGCTGCTCCTTTACCTGGCCGGGCAATTTTTCGGCGCCGGAGCGGGTTTGTCCCCGGCGAGGTTTTTCCGCCTTTACCAAGGGGAGGCCGGCCTGTTTTTGCTTTTTTCGCTGTTGACCCTCTCCGGCTTGCTGCTTTTTTGGCTCATTCGGAAGTTACCGGAATGACGGGGCCATCCGCCCCGCCGGGTTGCCGGCAAATGGACGGTAGCGTCGTTGCCCACAAAAGGCCCGCCCCTTACCCTTATACGTTGCGGGCCCGGCCTTTTATTCGCGCCCGGCTCTAGGCTGTTTCCCCAAGCCCCGTTTCATCCGTTCTTATCCAGATTGCGGACGGCCAAAATTTTGCCGGCATTGGCCAGCACCGCCAAATCCATTGCGCTGCTCTCGCTGAGCTTCTCCCCGGCCAGGCCCCGGAGAATGCGGTCGAAGGCCTCCTCCTGGGCTTGGCAAAAGCCGTCGTAAACCGTTTCGATGTCCTTTTGCTGCATCTCGGCATTGAGCAGCGCCTGAATTTCCTCCATCGAAAAAATCTGCTTAAAGCCGACGACCATGATCAAATGGGCAAGGTGGGGGCGCTGGTAACGCTTCTTGACCGGCGCCGGTACAAGGCCCTGTTTGACATAGTTATTGACCATGGAGGCGGTGATCAGCTTTTCCCCCTCCCGTTTCATAAATGGGCCGAGATATTTATCCAATAAAATGATGACCTGGTCCATATATAGCTCAATGTCCGGCAACGATCCCCAGCGGGGCAGGATCATGCCGCTTTTGGTTCCCTTATGCGTTTCCACGCTCTTGGCCTCCTTCCATCGATTGGCGCTCTCATCTTATCATAGTTTAGGAAATTATGCAATATCATGGCAGATGCCCTTGACATTATTTAGACTATGTGATAACCTAGTTTATAATACTAGATGCATAGGCATTGAAGGAGAGATCGCTATGGCCCATACCATCGGGATTTGGGGAGATTCCATTTTAAAAGGCCTCGTTTTGCAGCCGGGGAGAAACCGTTACACCTTGCTGAAAGACGAGGACGCCGTGTCCATCGTGGAGCAGGAATTAAAGCTGTCGGTACAAAACCATTGCCGCATCGGCATCAATTCCGAAAAGGGACTCGCCCTTTTGGACCAATACATCGGCCATTATCAGGCGGGGGACATCGCCCTTCTCTGCTTCGGCGGCAACGATTCCGATTTTGCCTGGAAAGAGATTGCCGAGCACCCGGAAAAGGAGCATCTCTCTCAGGTGACGCCGGAGCATTATAAGGCCAATATCATCGCCATGATCAAAAAGGTAAAAGAAGCGGGTATGGTGCCATTGCTCACCGCTTTGCCCCCCATCGACAGCCAGCGGTATTTTGACTGGATCTCCCGGGGTGTGGAAAAGAAGGATCAAATTATGGCCTGGCTCGGTGATGTGGAGCGCATCTTCCGCTATCACAGCCAGTACAATGAAATCCTCAAGAACACCGCCCAAGAGATGCAGGTGGGATTTCTCAATATCCGCCGGGCCTTCTTTGAAGGCGGCGATTTCCGCCCCTATCTCTGCGTCGACGGCATCCACCCCAATGCCCGGGGCCATCGCCGCATCGCCAAAACCCTGTTGGGTTATGCCAAAAGCCCGGCGGCAAAGTCGCTGCTTTTCTCGGATCGACACTGAAAACGCACCGTTAAAAGAATGCCAAGCAAATGGTATGCGGCAAAATCCAAAAGCGTCACGCCGGGATACAAGCGTAGGAACGCCAAACAAAATCTGCGGGATTGCGGCGATCACCGATATTTCACCATATGCCACAGATACAGCCTTACAGATCAGACGGATTAAAGAAGAAAATAGGGCGCCAAAAGATAATCCGTTTAATGGGGCTTTGTCTTTTTGAACCACCAACGCAAGTATAACCTATCGGGCGGGTTCGGGACTTGCAGCCATTAAAACGTGCGCCCACCGGGCCCACAACGCAAAAAAACACCTGCCATCGGTTTGATGGCAGGAACTTTTTTGTATTGGAGCCACAGAGCGGGATCGAACCGCTGACCTCATCCTTACCAAGGATGCGCTCTACCTACTGAGCTACTGCGGCGAAAACCACAGGGGCCATACCAGCCAACTTCACCCAGTCCCGGGGGGCATCCTGGAAGGGATGCGACCGATCAATCCAAACTGAGCGACTGCGGCAATATCGAATCGCCCTTAGGCGTTAAATTCTGGTTGCGGAGAGAGGACTTGAACCTCTGACCTTCGGGTTATGAGCCCGACGAGCTGCCAACTGCTCCACTCCGCGATAATGTTGGTGGAGGGAGATGGATTCGAACCATCGAAGTCGTCGACAACAGATTTACAGTCTGCTGCCCCTTTGGCCGCTTGGGTACCTCCACATATTGAGTTGAATGGAGCCGACGATGGGACTGAACCCGCAACCTGCTGATTACAAATCAGCTGCTCTGCCAGTTGAGCTACGTCGGCATTGAACACAAAATGTATTATAGCAAATTTGCCGTGACCTGTCAAGACCGGCGGCCAATTTTTATTCCGATTTTTAAATTTTTATTCCATGCTGCGGTCTTCCAGATATTTTCCAGCTTGCGTTGACCCTTTGCAATGCATTGTCGATCGATTTGACATGGCGGTTCAGATCGACGGCAATTTCTGATAGGATTTTCCTTCAAGGTAGAACATCAAGACCCGCCATTCCAGCGAACTTAAAATTTCCCCCATCTTCAGCTCGATGTCGTCGATTTCCTCCTGGCTGATGACGAAGCTCTTCCGGATCGGTGATCCGAATGCCGGAAATCACGTCTAAAAGGGTGCGGTCGCTTTCCTCGTCATAGATCGGCTTGTTCAGGGAAACGTAGAATTGAGAGGAATATGTTTTTGCCGGGTCGCCGTTTTGATCGCGGTGATGATCTGCCGGGTGATGCAAAGATCAGCAAAGGCGCGGAAGGAGGAGAGCTTGTCCCCAGTGGAGGATCGCCTTATAAAGGCCGATCATCCCCTCCTGGATGATGTCCTCCCGATCGGCGCCGATTAAAAAATAAGAGCGCGCTTTAGAACGCACAAAATTTTTATACTTGACAATCAAGAATTCCCTGGGCCAAAATATCGCCGTCCGAACCAAAGCGACAATTTCTACATCCTGCATATCCACATAATCGACTATATATTCCTGCTGATAGTTTGACGCCATATTCACCGCTCCATATTTTTATTGTCATTGTGCTAAAGTTCTCTTTTCCGATAAATTTATTATAAAGGAAACTCGACAAAAGTCAAGTGCGCGTTCCTTCGACAGAAGCGGCGAATCAGCCGGAACGCCGCCACTTTTCCAAGATTTCCCTCGTTTTCTCGTCCAATCGCTCGTCTATGGTTGCAAATTTTTTGCCCTCTTTCTTCCTATTTTTTTTCCTTCCCTGCCGGTTTTTTTCCATCTCGCGCCACAGCTCCCGGGCGGATAGGCGGAGCGCGCCCTGGTTCCAAACGAAGGACTGCTCCAAGCGATCGGAGGTAACGACGGTCAGCCGCACATCCCCGCCGGATCGGGCCGCCTGCCGCTCGATCCAGGTATCGGCGGTTTCCCCCTCTTTGGTAAAGACCACCCGCATACGGCCGGAGCAACGCTCTTCCCGGCCGGGATTGTCCGGCAGAAAATGGCCGTCAAAGACAAGATAGATATTTTCCTGCCGATGGCCCTGGTAATCGGCGACGGCGGCGATCAAGCGATCCCGGGCGTCTTCCCATTCATCACCCTTTAAAGACGATAAGGATTTGACCTCATTTAACAAGATTGTAGCCGTCGATCAAGATCACCTGTTTCATCCGCCCGCCCCCTTTGGCGCACCACCTCATAGATGAGAACCGCCGCCGCCGCCGAAGCATTGAGAAATTGATCTTGCCGAACATCAGGATGGAAACGAGCACATCGCAATTCTCTTTCAAAAGCCGGGAATCACTTTTGTTCGCCGCCGATGACGAGAAGAACCGGGCCCTTCATCTCCTGGCCCCACAGCGGCATCCCCTCCATCGCGCCGCCATATACCCTGATCCGGCGTCTTTGAGCTTCTCTATCGCCCAGTTCAAATTCGCCACCCGGGCCACCGGCAGATAGGAAGCGGCGCCGGCCGCCACTTTGGCGACGTACGGTGGCATTGACGCCGACGCGCTATGGTCTTTAGGAATTACGATGCCATGCACCCGGCCCCTTCGGCGGTGCGAATGATGGCCCCAGGTTTGGGGCTTTCAATGGCGGCGAGCAAGAGCGAGAGGGTCCTCCTTCGCTTTGGCCCGCTCCAACAGATCCGCTTCCACATATAGGAAAAGCCCGCGGCGGCAGCCACCACCCCTTGGTGATTGCCATTGTAAGGGCGTCGAGCTTGGCCCGATCCACCCGAGCGACGGGGATGCCCCTTTCCTTGGCCAGCGCGAAAATTTCCCGAGAAGAGCCTTCCCGCGCTCCCTCGGCAATGAAAACATGGAGCGGATCGCCGGCTTTCAAAGCCGTCAGCACCGCGTTCCTGCCGGGAATATAGTCGCTCATAAACCCCCGTCTTCCTTGCCGCGGCTGATGACCCGATCCCCCGCCCGGCCGCAGCTCTTCTCCCCTTCAAAGCAATAGCCCGAGTTTCACAGGCAGGCCCGGCATAGGCAAAAATCGCGGGGCTTTTTCCCGCACCAATTCCAGCATAATTCCGGCCAATTCCCGGATCTCCCATTGGGCCCGCAGGCAACAACGCAGTTGGAAAAAGTGCAGCAAGCTACGGGCATTGAAGGTCACCACCAGATTGGTGCCGGTGGCATTGGGCAGTATATAGCGGGCGTCCTCCCGGGGTACGATTTCCGAAAGGGCCCGGTATGCGTCAAAGATTTGCTCCACAGAGCGCCGGTACATTTCCCGGGCGACGGGATTCTCGGCGATGGAAGCGGGCGTCACATAGCCGCTATCCCCGTTCCCCTCGCCGACATAGCGCTGGGATTTTTGGGAATAGGAAACGCCGACGCGATGCCGCACCAACTGGTGGGAGAGAACCCGGCTTACCCCATCGACAGCAAGGTGAAGGAAACATGTTCCAGCGGGGAATCGTGGCCCATTTCCATCAGTTTATGGATGAAGGCCTTCAACCTCCTTGGGGCTGAGATTTTCGAACAGCTCTTCGCCGCCGAGGGAGAATAGCACCCGGGCCGCCGCGGCGACCGCCTCGGGTTCGGGGTATATTCAGCAAGCGCACCTTCATGTTTTTGCCTCTCCTTCTTCTTCCATTTCATCGGCCCAGCGAAAAATCAGCGCAAACAGCGCATCCAGCCTTTCCGCGTCGCCGCTGAGATAAACATAGCCGATCAGCGCCACCCCAGTGGCCCGGCGATAGTCCGCCATCTCCGCATGTTTCGGCTGGCGGCCGCTTTTGGCATTGCGGCCCCGAAACATCAAATCCCGTTCCTCCGGGGTAAGATGGGGTTCCAGCTTGCCAAAGCAGCGGGATTGAAAGTCCGCCCGCACCAGCTTTACCGCAGCTTCATGCAGCTTTTCCGCCCTCGTGACGCCGGATTCTAGCGAATGGCGGCGGATTCCCGGTTCATAAACGCCGTCGCCGATATAGGCTAAGGTCAAAGACGGCAAACGCCAATTTCCGCTTCTTTTCCCGTCATCAAAGGCCCCTCTTTTCCCGTTTCCAACGGGGGCCGTCGGCAGTGTCTTCGATGCGGATGCCCAGGGGCTGCAAAGCGTCGCGAATATAATCGGCGGTGGGCCAATCCTTGGCGGCCCTCGCGTTGCCCGCGAGATGACGATGATCTCCAACAGCGCTTCGCTGAGATCGTCCTGTTCCCCTTCGCCGGGAACCAAAACGGCGCAAACCTGATCCAATTCGGCAAAGAGGGCGAGAAGGCCTTGCAGCGCCGCCACCGTCGCCGCGCCGCCCCGGAAATCCCTTTGGTTCAACAGCGAATTCACCTCTTTGCAGAGGTCAAATACGGCGGCGAGGGCGAGGGCGGTATTGAAATCGTCGTCCATCGCGGCGATGAAGCGATCCCAGGTCTTGTCGGTTAGGGCCTTCAATGCTTCTTGCGCCGGATCTTCTTCGCTTGCGCCCCCTCTCCGGAGCGGCCATCTTTTCTTCCACCAACCCGGTAGGCAGATTCCAGATCCGCTGCAGCGATTTTTCCGCCGCCGCCAGCTTCTGGTCGTCAAAGTCGATGGGGCTGCGATAATGGGTGCTCAACAGATAAAAGCGCACCACGAGGCCATTTAGCGAAATGTCCGCAACAAAAAGAAATTCCCCAGGGATTTGGACACATCTTTTCCCTGTTCACGGTGATAAAGCCGTTGTGCAGCCAATAGCGCACCGATTCTACGCCGTGGCAGCCTTCGCTGGGCGATCTCATTTTCATGGTGGGGGAGATCAGATCGGCGCCGCCGCCGTGGATGTCAAAGGTGGCGCCGAGATATTTTGCCGACATGAGCGGAACATTCGATGTGCCAGCCGGGGCCGCCCTTTGCCCCAGGGACATGCCCCAGGCCGGTTCCCCGGGCTTCGCCGCTCCACACCGCAAAATCGAGGGGATCCGTTTCTGTTCCCCTACGGCGATCCTGGCGCCGGCCCGCAATTCATCGAGGGAACGGCCGGAGGGAAAACCGCCATAACCAGGAAAGTGCGCACAGAGAAATAGACATCCCCGCCATGCTCATAGGCACGCCAGCCCCGTTCCACCAGGCCCCGCACCATGGCGATGATTTCCTTCATATGTTCCGTTACCTTGGGATGCCCGTCGGCCCTGGGGGATCGAAAGCCGGTCGGCGTCTTCAAAATAGGCGGCGATGTATTTTTTGGCCAGGGCGGCGGGATCCATCAGCCTCTTCCCGGGCGCGGCCGATGATTTTATCGTCGACATCGGTAAAATTTTGGATATAGAACCGCATCATAGCCGCCAGTGGCAAAAATAGCGCCGGATAACGTCGAAGGCCACGAGGGCGAGGCATTGCCGAGGTGAATATAGTTATAGGTGGTGGGGCCACAAACATACGTCTTCACCTTGCCCGGTTGCACCGCGGCAAAATTCCTCCTTCTTTTTTGGCAGAGGGTATTATAAACTTGCATCGCCATCATCTTCTCTACCTTTTTGTTGCCTGCGCCGGCAATCCCATGTTCCGATTCGTTTTCATAAAAAAAGCGGCCCATCTCCCCAGAGGCGGGGTAAGCCGGTTCCACTCTGCTTTACAGGATCGCTCCCGTTCTTTCGGCCATAACGCGGCGAACGGGCGGCCCTACTGTTTTCGGGCCGCCGGCTCTGGAGTGCACTTCGGCCGAAGAACGGCGCCAAATCCGCTTGCAGCCCAGATAAGCGCCGCTTACCTTTGGCGGATTTTCTCTGCTGCGATTCTTCCCCTACTCTCTCCTTCACTGCCTTTCCCAAATCTCCATGTTGGAATTGTATACAAAACCACCGCCTTTGTCAAGGCAAAGCCAAGGCCAGCGCCGCAATTGACGGTTTGGCGAAGCTCGGCTTTAAGATTGAAGGAAATGTTCCATAAACCGCAAAAATTCCCGGCAGCGCTCGATCATGCCTTCCCGGCCGATGATTATGGCCACCTTGTCCATATCCGGCCCTTCGGTGCTGCCGGTTTTCGCGATGCGCACCGAATGGAACAGGGGCCGCCCGCCGATGCCGGTTTCCTTTTTTACTTCCTTCAGCAGCGCCTTATAGCCGTCGGCGCTGACGGTTTCCAGCGCTTCCAATTTGGCGAGAACCGCCCGGATCACCGTGACCGCATCCTCACCCAGGGCCTTCAATTCCTCCCCGAGCTCTTCGCCATAGGCCACCGGCTGCCGATAGCGGGCAATCAGGGCCGGCAATTCGCCGAAGGCATTGATGTGGTTTTTCAATGCTTCCGTCACCGTTTGCGCCCAAAGCAAATCATCGGCGGCGGGTTCCGCCGGCACAAGCCCGGCGTTTTGCAGATGGGGCAGGGCGAAGGCCAGCCGCCGTTCCGGAGCGGCATTGCGGATATAGACGCCGTTCAGCCATTTCAGTTTTTCCAGATCGAAAACGGCGGGGCTTTTTGAAACGCGGTCGAGAGAAAAGGCTTCGACCAAGCCGTCAAGGTCAAAGATTTCCTCTTCCCCCTCGGGAGACCAGCCCAAAAGGGCAAGAAAATTGACGAGCGCTTCCGGCAGATAGCCCTGATCCCGGTAGGCGACGACGGAGGTGGAGCCATGGCGCTTGCTCATTTTCGTCTTGTCTTGTCCCAAGATCAGCGAAATATGGGCGAACTTTGGCATCGCATAGCCCAGCGCATCGTATAACAAAACCTGGCGGGGCGTATTGGAGAGATGTTCCTCCCCCCGGATGACATGGCTGATCTTCATCGTCACATCGTCCAGCACCACCGCGAAATTATAGACGGGAATGCCGTCGCTCTTGACGATGATGAAATCGCCGATGCCGTCGGTTTCAAACGCCACCCGGCCCCGGACGAGATCGTCGATGGCCACTTCCTCCCCCGGCGGCACTTTGAAGCGCACCACCGGCTTGGCGCCGCTATCGAGGCGGCTTTGCCATTCTTCCCTGGTCAGATCGCGGCATTTGCCGCCATAACGGGGGGTTTCACCCCGGGCCGACTGTGCCTCCCGCTCCCGATCGAGCTCCTCTTCGCTGCAAAAGCAGTAATAGGCTTTCCCTTCCGCCAGCAGCTTATCAACGGCTTGTCGGTAGATGGAGAGCCGCTCCGTTTGGCGGTAGGGGCCACAATCGCCGCCGGCGTCCACCCCTTCGTCCCAGTCCATGCCGAGCCACTTGAGGCTGTCTTTGATGTTTTCCTCCGAGGCGGCACTGGAACGTTCCAGATCCGTATCCTCCATGCGCACCAGGAAGGTGCCCCGGTATTTCTTGGCCAGCAAATAGTTAAAAAGGGCGGAACGGGCGCCGCCGATGTGCAGCGGCCCGGTGGGGCTGGGGGCAAAGCGCAATCTTACATTTTTCATGGTTTCCGTTTTCACTCGCTTTCTATTCCGTCTATTCCGTCTATTCCGTCGTTACCGTCTGCGCCGCCGGGCAAAAGTTTTTCCCTTTCCGCTTCCGGCAGTTCTTCGACATGGCGCAGCTTCTTGGTGATGATGCGGGTTCGATCCGCCGCTTCCGACAGGGTTTTGTCCGCTTCACCCAATTTTTTCTGGGCCTTTTCCACAATGTCGGAAAACTTGCCCATATCGGTTTTGATAATGCCGAGCAGTTTTTTGATTTCGCCGCTTTTCTCTTGAATCGCCAAAGTGCGGAAACCGAGGCGAATGCTGTTCAAAAGCGCCGCCAAATTGGTGGGGCCCGCGACCATGACCTGGCATTGGTTTTGGGCATATTCCATAAAGCCCGGCAAACGCAATGCCTCGGCAAACAGGCCTTCGGTGGGCAAAAACAGGATCGCGTATTCCGTCGTTTCCGGCGGATGGACATATTTGTCCCGGATCGTTTTGGCCTCTTTCTTCAATTGCTGCAGAAGGCCGCGGCGGGCGGCTTCCAAAGCCGCGGCATCGCCATTTTCCTCGGCGACGAGAAGCCGCTGATAATCTTCGCTGGGGAATTTGGCGTCGATGGGCAAATAGACAGAGGAACCGGCGCCATCCCGGCCCGGCAGCTTCAAGGCAAATTCCACTTTCTCATTGCTTCTGGGCGCCGTGGCCACATTGGCCTCATATTGATCCGGCGTCAGGAGCTGCTCCAAAATCGCCGCCAACTGCACTTCGCCCCAGACGCCCCGGGTTTTAACATTGGCGAAGATCCGCTTGATATCCGTCAGATTGGTGGAAAGGCCCCGCATTTCGCCGAGGCCCCGGTTGACCTGCTCCAGGCGTTCGCTCACCAGATGAAAGGATTCACCCAATCTGCGGTTCAAGGTTTGAGAAAGCTTTTCGTCAACGGTGACGCGCATCTCTTCCAGCTTTTTCTCATTCCTGGCCTCGATATGGCTGAGCTTTTCATCGACGGTGATTCTGAGCCGCTCCAATTTTTCCTCATTGCTTTTGATCAGCCGTTCCAATTGGGATTGCTGGCCCTCGCTGAGGCGGGCCAGCCGGTTCTGCATATTTTCATTGGCAAAACGCAGCTCTTTCGCCATTTCTTCCCGGTTTTGCCGCGATTCCCGCAGCACCTCCTCCCGGAGGAAGCGGGCCTCCCGGCCATAATCCTCCGCTAGGCGCTTCTGCCCTTCTTCCAGGCTGTTCAGTTTGACAAACCCGTCCTCACCCGCCTGCCTGCGCCCCATTTTGGCCAAAAAGACCAAAGCGAGGATGAGCAGAACGAAATTGGCGCCGGTGAGAACAAGAACGGGACCTTCCATTCCACCTACTCCGTTGGTCTTTATTGGGATCCGTTTGTTTCCGTTCCGTGCATTGGCCGCCTGTCCGTTAGCGGAGCGGCGGCAGGTTCAATGCCATGATGAATTCGTCCTGAAAGTCCATGCGGGCCGAAAGCTCGATATATTCCGCCTTCCGGGCCAGCTCGCCGCAAAGGTCACGCTCTTCCCGGGAGACCAGGGCCAACCTTGCCCCCTCCGAAGCGGCATTGCCGATGGAAAGGATTTGCCCATTGGGCAAATGGGGGAAAAGCCCCAGCAACAAGGCGCTGGAAATGCGAATATAGCTGCCGAAAGCCCCCGCCACCATGATTTCTTTCACATCTTCGATGGTGATCCCCATCTCCAGCATCAGCACCTGCACGCCGGCATAGATCGCGCCTTTGCCCAGTTGCAGTTCGCGCACATCCTTTTGGCAGATCACGATGTCCTCTCCCCGGGCGCTTTCCGCCGCGGGGCAAAGGATCAGCTCATAGCCGCTGTCGCTTTGGCGGATCCGCTCTCTGAGGGCGGGATGAATGCGCCCCTCCTCTTTGTCTTCGCCGATATTGAAGGAGCCCCGCTGGTCGATGATGCCGGCTTCGTACATCTGGGCCACAGCGTCCAAAATTCCCGAACCGCAGATGCCCCGGGCCTTCTTCTTGCCGATGACGGCGATGTCGATGACGCCTTTTTCATTGTCGATAAAAACCTCTTCGATGGCGCCGTCGGCGGCCCGCATACCATGCTTGATCTGGGCCCCCTCAAAGGCGGGGCCCGCCGCGGTGGAACAGGCCAACAGACGGCCATTGCCGGCCAAAACGATTTCGCCATTGGTGCCCACGTCGATGGCGACGGAATATTGGGGCCTTTCGTGCATATGGGCCCCCAGAATTACGCCGATGGTATCGGAGCCGACATAACCCGCGATATTGGGCAAGAGGTGAAAGCGGCATTGGGGATTGACGTCAAAACCCAATTCCGCACCGGTCAGATGGTGCCCCGTGACATAACCGGGGATGAAGGGGGAAGGGGCGAGATAGGTGGGGTCGACACCGGCAAACAGCTGGCTCATCGTGGTATTGCCCACCACGGTTCCCTCATAGACGAATTCGCCGCTGATTTCACCTTCCTCCAGCGCTTTTTGCATCAGCCCATTCATGCAGGCGATGATTTTATCGTGAAGGGCATGCAGCCCTTCGCCTTTGGTTTCGAGGATATAATTGATGCGGGAAATTACGTCGGCGCCGAATACATTTTGCGGGTTTGTTTCCGCCGCCGCCGAGACGATTTCACCGCTATAGAGGTTGATCAGCAGACAAACCACCGTGGTGGTGCCGATATCGAAGACGACGCCATATTTCTGCGCGGTGGTATCGCCGACTTCCACCCAGACGAGCTGGCCGCCATTGACGACGGCGGTGACCTTAAAGCGCCAGCGTCCGCAATGTTTTCAGGATGACGCGCAGCAGCCCATTGGCGGGGGACTGGGAAGCGCGGCTAAGGTCTAAAGCCCTAAGCAACCTTTCATAATCGGGGCACTGGTCGGAGATGGAGGGCTTCGGCAGCTCCAGATATACCTTTTCCACCGGGGAGGAAATGACAATGTCCTCCAGGAGGCGATTCAGCTTTGTCTTACGGCTGAAGGCGTCGGCCTGGTGCGGCACTTCCACCACCAGGTCGTTCTCTACTTTATAACGGCAGGAAAGAACCCAGCCTTCCCGCACATCTTTGGGATTGAAGAATCTCTCATCGTGCTTGTCCGCGGTGGTTTTCTGGCCTTCCGCAATGCGAACCTTGCATTTGCCGCAGCTGCCTTTGCCGCCGCAGTTTCCTTCCACGGCGATGCCGGCTTTCGCCGCCGCATCCAAAATGGTGCCGCCCTCCACCGTAACCGATTTGTCGTGAGAGATAAAACGTACAGTATAACCCATGGTCTATTACCCCCTTTGATTTGTTTCTTTCTGATCCAGCAGAACCGCCGCCGAAGCGGCGATCCCTTCCCCTCTGCCCACAAAGCCCAATTTTTCCGTGGTGGTCGCCTTCACGCTGATCAAAGAAACCGGAACATGGAGAACCGCGGCGATCTCCCGCCGCATCTCCAAGATATAGGGCTGCAATTTCGGCCGCTCCGCCATGACGACGGCATCGGCGTTGACGAGGGAAAAACCCCTCTCCTCCATCCGTGCCCCGGTCTTTTTCAGCAGCAGGCGGCTGTCGATGCGGCGATAGGCGGGATCCCCCGGCGGGAAATGAACGCCGATGTCTCCATCGGCCATCGCGCCCAAAATAGCGTCGATCAGGGCATGGAGCAATACATCGCCGTCGGAATGGCCCACCAGCCCCCGCTCATGGGGAATGGCGACGCCACCGAGGCGAAGGGGGCCTTCTCCTCCCAGCGCATGTACATCAAAACCGTTGCCGATTCTCATGTTCTTCCTCGTTTCTTCCGCGTTTCTTCTTCTGTCAAAAATTAACCGGGCAAATTCGAGATCGAGGGGCGTCGTAATCTTAATATTTTCCTCGCTCCCCGGTACCATGGCGATTTTGCCACCATTTGCTTCTACCAAAGAAGCGTCGTCGGTGGCTCTATAGCCGGTGCTTTTCGCCGCCCGGTAGGCGGATAAAAGCGCCTCTCTGTAAAAGAGTTGGGGAGTCTGGGCGGCCCAAAGTTCCGCCCGTTCCAAAGTGGCTTCCACTCGCTGGCCGTCGCCCCGTTTCACCGTATCCCGCAGGGGCAAAACTGGAACGACCCCCTCCAGATCCGGCATTAAAGCCGACAGCAAACGATCCAAAAGCGCCTCGTCCAATAAGGGACGGGCGCCGTCGTGTACCATCACCAGCGGATTTTTCGCTTCCGCAAGGGCGAGGGCAACCGATTCCAGGCGTTCTTTGCCGCCGGTGACGATTTTGACCGGTTTTCCGGCGGCATGGGTGGCGGCGATGGCGCCGCAGGTTTCTTCCTCCCCCCGGGCGGCGGCAATGATGATTTCGCTGATCTCCCGGCGGCGGGATAAAAGCGCAATGCCGTGGCCCAGAACAGGCTGGCCCCCTAATGGAAGGAAAACTTTATTTTCCCCGGCGGCGAAACGCTTGCCGCTGCCCGCCGCCGGAACAATCGCAGACACTTTTCTCATAATTTTCACAAGAACGGTGGTTTCCGCCACCGTTCCTTACGGTTTGGGCCGGGCGAAGATCATCCGCCCCGCCGACGTTTGCAAAACGCTGGTGACGACGACGGTCAAGGTGACGCCCTCGTACTCCCAGCCCCCTTCGACGACGATCATCGTGCCGTCTTCCAGATAGGCGATGCCCTGGTCCGATTCCTTCCCCTCCTTGATGATCCGAACCACCAGTTCCTCACCGGGGAGAACCACCGTTTTCACCGCATTGGACAATTCATTGATATTGAGAACGAGAACATTTTGCACCTGGGCCATCTTATTGAGGTTGAAATCGTTGGTTAAGATTGCGCCGTCCATCTCCATCGCGAGGCGAATCAGCTTCACATCGACTTCCTTCACATCCTCATAGTCCTTTTCCACCACGACGATGCGATCCTCGAACTCTTTTCTGAGCTTATTGATGATGTCCAGCCCGCGGCGGCCGCGGTTCTTCTTCAATGGATCGGAAGAATCCGCCACATGCTTCAGTTCGTTCAAGATAAAGCCGGGCATGACGAGGGGGCCGTCGATAAAGCCGGTCTGGTAGATATCGGCGATGCGCCCGTCGATGATCACGCTGGTATCGAGAAGCTTGGGTTGGCAGATGCCTTTGGCATCGCCCTTCTGCGGTTTTTCCTTGGGGGTTTTGCGCACAAACAGATTCAGTATCTCTTCGTTCCTTTTGATCCCCACCATCATGCCGATATAGCCCATAAAGAGGGAAAAGAAAAGAACGAAAACGGCGCCGTATTTCCAGGCGCTGACGGAAGATCCTATGAGGGTCGCAATCAAAAGACCCAAAATAAGTCCGATGGTACCGCCCAGCAATTCCCGTGCCGGCATTCTCGACACGCGGTTGATAACCTTATAGGAAAATCTTGCCAGGCCGCTGACGACGATCGACGCCGTTAAAAAAGCGACGATGCCGATGATGGCCAGCACCATAATAATGGCGGAAAGCCAAATGCTGCCGGAGTGAATGTTCCAGGCAAGGCCAAGGATAAAATTGGCCAAAAAATAAGTCCCAATCATGAGTCCGATACAGTATAGGATCTCCAGGATGATTTTTACAACTTTTGTTGACATACATTCACCACCTTTCATAAGAATTTCAAAAATCTACTACCATTATAGTGGAGCGAAACGTCGAGCACAAGGTCAAAAGGCGGATTTTGCCAATTTGTTTATCATATTTACATCAAACAGACTAAAATCTTTCCTCCTCTCCCACCTGTTCCCGCAAGCGGGCGAGGCCCCGGTGAATGGCATTGGCCCGCACTTGGCCCACGCCCTCCACCTCGTCAAGCTCCGCTATGGAGGCGCTGAGAATCGATTGCAAATCTCCATCGAAATATTTGATGATATTGTCCACCACCTTGGCCGTCAACCGGGGAATGCGGCCCAAGATGCGGTATCCGTGGGGGAAAGCCGCCTCATTCTCCAATTCGGCGCCACCGGCGAAGGACATGATCTTGGCGATCTTATCCTTGTCCAATATATCGTCATCGTCCAGCGCGGCAAGATTCCTTTCGATTTCCGCCAGGTTCTTTTTCCCCGCCTCCGGCGCATAATCCATCAAAAGGTTCCGGCGTTCCACCCAAATATCGCTGGAAACCTGGTCCATCTGCATCTGGATCAGGTGCCCTTCATTGCCCATCTGCAATAGATAAAAATCCAATTCCTCCATGATGCGGCGCACCACCTCGGAACGCTGGATCACCTTGACAACGTCATTGACGAAAACCACATTTTCAAATTCCAGCAGGCTTAAATTGGCCAGCTCTTTTTTCAGCTCGTGGCCGTAGCGCTCCATCGTTTGCAGCGCCTGGTTCGATTTGGCGAGCAAAACGCCGATGTCCGATAAAACGAAGCGATGGTTGGCCTTATAGAGGGTAATCATCGAACGGCGCTGGGAAATGGCGATGGCAATGGCCCCGCTTTGCCGGGCGGTTCGCTCCGCCACCCGGTGGCGGATGCCGGTTTCCTCGGACTCGATTTTCGACATCGGCTGCAATTGCACATTGGCCTTCCAGATCGTTTCCCCCTTTTCATCGAGGATGATGGCGCCGTCCATCTTCGCCAATTCATAGAGCCGGGCGGAGGTGACGGTATCGTCGATGATAAAGCCGCCTTCCGCCAAAGCCCGCACCTCAATCGCCAATCACCACCAAGCCCGCCGGTTTTCGCCCTGAGGATGTTCTCCAGGCCCTCCCCTGAACCGTCCCGGGATATCAGTTTCAGGCGTCGTATGGCCGCCTGCATCGTCTTCCTTTCGCACCATGGTCACTCCCTGTTCCAAATAGAATAAAGCTTCCCCGCAATGTTTTTCACCGGATAGAGGTTCTCCCCGCATCCAGACCGACCTTTTCCAAGAAATTCCGGGATGACAAAGCGCCGGAAGCCGAATTTCAATCCTTCCCACGGATGCGCCGTTCATATCGCCGCCGCAACGGATTTCGCCGCCGAGAGCCGATTTCCCCCAAAAGATCGTTTGGGCGCCGATGGGGGTATTTCGATGGCTGGAACAGATCGCCGCCGCCACCGCCAAATCCGAGGTGGGGTCGAAAATTTTCAAACCGCCGGTTACATTGAGATAGATGTCCTCATCGGAGAGGGTGAGACCGATGACCTTTTCCAAAACGGCGATGGTCAGAGCAGCGGTTGTATTCCAATCCCGCCGCCAGCCGCCGGGGCTGGCCGAAGGGGGTTTTTGCGGCCAAAGCCTGTACCTCCAGCAAAAAGGGGCGGCTCCCTTCCATGATGGCGCTGACGGCATTGCCGGCGGTTCCGGCCGGAACGCTGGGCCAAAAACACCGCGGAGGGATTGGCGAAGGGGCAACAACCCCTGGCCCGTCATCTCCAGCAGCACCACCTCATTGGTGGAACCGAAGCGGTTTTTCACCGCGCGCAAAACCTAAAGCCTTGGTGGCGCTCGCCTTCAAAATAGAAGAACCACATCCACCATATGCTCCAAAAGCCGGGGGCCGGCGATGACGCCTTCCTTCGTGACATGGCCCGCGATCATGACGATCATCTGCTGCTTTTTCGCCAGATGAAGCAGCTTCGCCGTGCATTCGCGAATCTGGCCGACGCTGCCGGGAATGGAATCGAGGCTTTCGTCGTAGAGGGTTTGGATGGAATCGACGATCAGCAGCCGCGGTTTGATTTTATCAACGTTTTCCGCCAGATGGGCAAGGTTGTTTTCCGCCAACAGATAAAAATCAGCGGCGACGGCATACAGCCGTTCCGCTCTGAGCCGCACCTGTTTTAATGATTCCTCGCCGGTGGCATAGAGGGCAATGCCGTGTTTTTGGGCGAAGGAGGCGGCAAGCTGCGTTAAAAGGGTGGATTTGCCGATGCCCGGTTCGCCGCCGATCAAAATGGCGGAGCCCTTGACAAGGCCGCCGCCGAAAAGAACGTCCAATTCTCCGCCGTCGATGGTATAACGCTGGCCTTCACTGATGTCGATCGTCCCGATGGGACGCCCCAATTCCACCTCTTTTTTTCTGCTTCCGGTTTTGGGCGAACGATCCGATATCTCCTCTTCCTCGAAAGCATTCCACGCGTCGCAGACGGGGCAACGGCCGAACCATTTGCCGCTTTGATAGCCGCATTGGCCGCAAACATACACATTTTTCGTCTTCTTCAAATTCGCTTCCTCGGTATTACGGTATTACGGTATTACGGTATTGCCGCTTTTGTTTAATTATAGGCCAAAAAAAGAAAAAAGAAAAGCGGGAATCCCCGCTTTTCAAAAATAAATCTATACATTTCTCTCTATTTTATTCCTTTTTCCGAAATTGTAAGGCGCCGTCTTTCACCGTCACCAAAACGGTGTCGCCGGCGGCGAAGGTGCCGCCCAGCAGCGCGTCGGCCAAGGGATCCTCCACTTTGCGCTGGATCAGCCTTCTCAGGGGTCTCGCGCCAAAGGTCTTATCGTACCCCCCCTCGGCCAACAGCTTTTTCGCGTCTTCTAAAACCTCTACCGTGATGTTCTGCTCCTCCAGCCGCTTTCTTAGATCCGCCAGCATCAAATCGGCGATCCGGACGATATCGTCCTCATGCAGCGGGTGGAAAACGATGATTTCGTCCACGCGGTTGATAAATTCCGGCCGGAAGGTGTTCTTCAAATCCGCCAGATAACGGCTTTTTAAAGCCTCATAATCATCCAAGGAATCCTCTTCGGCAAGAAAGCCCATGGCCTTCCCGCCGCCATAGATGTTCTGGGCGCCGGCATTGGAGGTCATGATGATGATCGTATTCCTGAAATCCACGGTGCGGCCGAGGGAGTCGGTAAGCCTGCCGTCGTCCAATACCTGCAATAGAATATTGAAAACCTCAGGGTGGGCCTTTTCGATCTCATCGAGCAGAATGACGGAATAGGGGCGGCGGCGCACCGCTTCGGTCAATTGGCCGCCTTCGTCATAGCCGACATAGCCCGGGGGCGCTCCCACCAACCGGGAAACGGCAAACCGTTCCATATATTCGGACATATCGATGCGCACCATATTCTCTTCATCGCCAAATACCGCTTCCGCCAGGGCTTTGGCCAGCTCGGTTTTGCCTACCCCGGTGGGGCCAAGGAAGAGGAAGGAACCGATGGGACGCTTCGCGTCTTTTAGCCCCGCCCCGGCCCGGCGGATCGCGCCGGATACGGATTTTACCGCTTCCTTTTGGCCGACCAGCCTTTGGTGCAAAATTTCCTCCAGCCGGAGCAGCCGGTCTTTTTCCTCCATCTTCAATTGGCTGACGGGAATTTTCGTCCAGCTCGAAACGATGTCGGCGATGGCGTCTCCGTCCACCAGCAGCGTGGAGCCGGTCTGTTCCTTTTGCCAGTTGCTTTTCTTTTCTTCCAGGCTGTCTTGGAGTTCTTTTTCCTTATCCCGCAGCTTCGCCGCGCTTTCAAATTCCTGGTTGTTGATGGCCTCTTCCTTTTCCTTGCGGACTTCGGCGATGGCGGCTTCAATGTCCTTTAATCCCGCCGGCGCCTTAAAGGAGGAGATCCGCACCTTGGAAGAGGCTTCGTCGATCAAATCGATGGCCTTGTCCGGCAGAAAACGGTCGCTGATATAGCGGCTGGAAAGTTTGACCGCGGCGTCGATGGCGGCATCGGTGATCGTCACCCGGTGGTGGGCTTCATATTTGTCCTTTAAACCGTGGAGAATGGCGATGGTTTCTTCCTGGGTCGGCTCGTCCACCATGACCGGTTGGAAGCGCCGTTCCAGCGCCGCGTCTTTCTCGATGTGCTTTCTGTATTCATCTAAGGTGGTGGCGCCGACACATTGCAGTTCCCCCCTGGAAAGGGCGGGCTTTAAAATATTGGCGGCGTCCATCGCCCCTTCGGCGGAACCGGCGCCGATCAAGGTATGGAGTTCATCGATGAACAAGATGATCTCCTTGCTGCCGCGGATTTCCCGCAAGACCTTTGCGCCTTTTCCTCAATCGCCCCGGTATTTCGTCCCCGCCACCAGCGAAGAAAGGTCGAGGTACCACCACCGCTTGTCGGAAATGTTTTCCGGCACATTTCCGGATGATCCGCTGGGCCAACCCTTCGGCGATGGCGGTTTTGCCGACGCCGGGCTCGCCGATTAAAACCGGATTACTTTTGCTGCGGCGGCTTAGAATCTGCACCACCTGTTCGATTTCCGCATCGCGGCCGATCACCGGATCCAGCCCGTTCGGCGGCAAAATGGGTCAAATCCCGGCTGACCTTGTCCAATTCCGGCGTATTGCTGTCCTTTGCGGCGGTTTCCATCCCCTGGGGCTGATTGCACCTGGGAGAAGTCCGGGGCATTGCCTTGGGTGCTGCCACTCATCTGGGCAATGGCCGCCCAAACCTTTTCGGCGGTGATGCCGGCTTGGGCCAGAACCCGGCCGCCGGCCTCTTCCTCCTCAAGGATGATGCCGATCAGCAAATGTTCGGTGGCGATATAGTTGACCTGCTGGGCCATGCTGGCCCGGCGGGCCAGTTCCAAACCCGCTTGGCCCGGGGGCTGTATTCCGGCTTTTCCGGCGCGGCGGCGCCCTGGGTTCCCAGGCTGTCAAGGAATGCCCGGCCGTCAAAGCCCAAGTCCTTTAAAATTTTGGCGGCAACGCCGTCCCCTTCCAATACCAATCCGGCGAGAAGATGTTCGGTACCAATTTGGGAGCTTTGCAGGCGGGCGGCTTCATTGGCCGCATAGTTTAATACTCTTTTTGATCTCTGGGTGAACGGATTCATCATCCTTCAACACCTCCTTTTAATTTTTCTCTCATCATATCCGCGCGTTTAATGTTCCTTTCCGGCACGGACAATTCCTTTTGGTTGATTTTTTGTAAGACCACCGGCTGCATCAAAATCAGCAGGCGGTTAAAGAGCGATGGCGGATATTGGGGGAAGAAGCCCAAATCGATGCCGAGCCTTAGGTCGGACAGATAGGTAAAAGCCTCTTCGCTCCCTAGGGTTCTGGCGCTTTTTAAAATCGCCTCCGCCCGGTAAACCCGATCCTCCAAATAGATGCGCTCCTGGTTCATCAGCCGTTCCCGGATCTTTCTCTCCTGGCCGATCACGCGCTGGGCGACGGAAATCAGGTGCAGCAAAATGTCTTTCCGACAGGCCGAGGGTGATTTGGTTGGACACCTGGAAAAGATTGCCCTTGGAATCGGTGCCTTCCCCGTACAGGCCGCGGCAGGTCAGGCCGCATTTCGCCAGGCCCCCGAGAATCCTGCGGCTCTGCCCCGAGAGAACCAGCGCCGGCAGGTGCATCATCAGCGAAGCCCGCATACCGGTGCCGGTATTCGTCGGGCAGCTGGTCAGATACCCCCAGCGGGAATGAAAGGCCGCCGGAAAAATAGCGGGCGATCATATCGTCGGCTTCCGAGCACTCGGGCCCAGGTTTCCTTTAGGGCGAGGCCGGAAGATATGCCCTGGATGCGCAAATGGTCCTCCTCATTGATCATCACCGAGAGCAGCCTCATCGTCATTGATCAAAAGCCCTTTCTGCCCTTCGCTCATGGCCAACTGCGGGCTGATCTGATGCTTTTCCACCAAAACCAATTTTTCCAGCAACGGCACCATGGAAAGATCGATGAAGGTGAGATCTTCCAGCCGATTTTCCTCTTTTTTCAGCGGCAGCCGGGCGACGCGGTTCAAAACCTCCCGTTCCTGTTGGAGGGAGAGGCGGTTCGGAAAGGGATAATCCATTGCATTCCGGGCCAGCCGCACCCGATTGCTGACGACGATGTCCGCCTCAGGCCCATCCCCGGCAAGCCAGGCACTGTCCATATTGTTAAAAAAACCGTAGGCATCCATCAGCGGCGGCCCTCCTTCTCCTCTTCTTCATCCTCCTCGGGGACGCTTCCCCGCGCCGCCAATTTCTTGATCGCGTCCCGCAACGGGCGGCTTTTCATAATCTTCCCGTTCCACCGCCTGGCGCAGCCGATAGGTCAGGCCCGCCGCCGGATCTTCGCCGGGATCGTCGCCATGGACGGGGATTTTCCCCGCTTTGGGTGGCGTGCTGAATTTATTGAATGGCGGCGCCAGTTTCGCCCCAAAGGTTTCATAACAGGTGGCACAGCCGAAGTTGCCGTTTTCCAGAAAATCATGGTACTTAAACCCGCATTTCGGCAAGGCATGGGGGCTTGCTGTTCCCTGGACACAGACCCGGTGAAGCCGGGAAAAAGTTTGTCGAGGTTTCCCAACAATTCCATGGAAACGGGAATCTGCACACTGTCACGATGCAATTTTCACAAAGAAATTCTTCTGTTTTCTCATTGTCCTTAATGATGGTTCTCTGTAGTACCGCCGGCCTTTTGGCCGCATTTTGGCATAGCATCGCAAACCCTCCTAACAGTCGACCCCCAAAAGGTCACCAGTAAATTTCGCATCATCCTCGCGCGCAGCAGGTCGGGATCGTCGGCGGGGGCGCTTCTTGGTTGACCAGACTGCTTAAAAGCATATGCTCGCGGCTCAGATAAAATCCTCCGCCAACAGGCGGGAAAGCAAAGCCTCCGCCCTTTGCCGGGTCATGCCCCTTTTGGGAGGTGCGGCCAATCAGCTCCATCAGCTCGCCGTCGTCCGTCACTTGCAGCCGGATGATCTTAGTACTGCCACGGCGCTGCGCCGGCTTACCACATGATAGCCCCGCTCATTGCTAAACCGCGTCTCGAGAACATAGTTGATCTGCGAGGGAACGCAAGTAAACGTTTGGGCCAACTCATTTCTCTTCAATTCCAGGCTGCCTTCGCCGCTTTTGGCAATTTGTTCCTTGATGTATCGCCTGATGCGGTCGGCCAAACTGCTCACAGCCTCCACTCCTCTCTGACCTTTCCTGACCTATTGCTATCTTAAAATATTTTCCCCACTTTGGCAAAGGAAATCCCTGACCTATTTTGACCTTTTTGGGGCACAGCCCGGAAATTTCTCTCGGCAATCGCTCCGGTTTCCTTAATGATAATTTGTATTTTCTGTTTCTTATCCAGCCGGGGGATAGAAACGGCCAATGATGCCGATCCCGAAAAAGCCCCTCTATAAGTTGCAAAAGGCTCCCGATCCCGAAGGATGAGGGGCCCGACCATTTTTAAGCCGCGGCGATGCATTGCCCTGGCCGCAAGTTCGGGCCGTCTTTATTCTTCCGTTGATTTTTGCAAACAAAAGCGGTAAAAAGGGCCTTCGTCCATTTCCCCCGCACCGGGAAACGCACCGTAGCCGGGAATCCATAAAACGCGGCTGCCAACGGCAAGCAGTGGCAAAGCGTCCCTCTTTTCCCGGGGCACCTTTTTATCAATCCAATAATCCTGCAATTTTTTGTGGCCGCCGCGGGGGAGGGCGATCCGATCCCCCGGCCGCCGGTTGCGGAACGCCGCTCCGTCCTGAAAGAGGCTTTGGGGGAAAGACGCCGAGGTTTCGCTTTCCGGTTCCGGTTCCGTAACGGCTTCCACCAAAACTGCCCGGCCTTCCAGCGCCGTTGCGCTGGGCAGCGCCAAATCCAGCCGCCACTCCCTTTCTTTGTTGGCGGCAGCGGCGAAAAGAGCAGTAGCGGTTGTGGCGGCGGTGGCGGATGAAGGCCGTCGCCGAAGGTCAAATCGCCGCCGGAGGACAGCGCCAGCACCCGGCGGGTCTTTTCATAATCGAGGGGCCGAGGAAGCAGACCGCCTCCGCCGCGTGATCCGCACCAGCCGGCTTTGGAGCGCCGCCGGCGCATAGGACAATGCTTCCAAATCGAAGGCCAGCTCCGCGCCTTCTTCCTTCCGCAAAGCGGAAAACAGCTCCAAGGCCGCTTCATTTAAAGCGCCATTGTCCTCCCGGCAAATCGCCGCGAGGCGGCACAGAGCCTCCCGAATCTGGGGATTATAGTGTTCCAGTTCCGGCAGCAGCCGGTGGCGCAGCCGGTTCCGCAGAAAGGCCGGGTCTTGATTGCTCTCGTCCTCCATATAGCGAAGGCCCCGCTCGGCGCAAGAGGCGAGAATTTCTTCCTTGGTAACCTCCAGGAAGGGCCGGCCCAAACCGCAGGCAATGGGCTCCATTGCCGCCAGGCCCTCCAAACCGCTGCCCCGCAACAGATTGGCGAGAACCGTTTCCGCCTGGTCGTCCCGATGGTGGGCGGTAAGCACCACCTGGGCGGGAATGTCCCGCATCAACCGGCGAAAATAGCCATAACGGGCCAGCCGCCCCGCCTCTTCCAGGCCGATTTTATTTTCTTTTGCCGCTTGGGCAATGTCGGTTTTTTGGACATAGACCGGCAGGCCCCGTTCCCGGCCAAAGTCCCGGACAAAGGCTTCTTCGGCAGCGGCGGCCCGGCGCAAGCCGTGGTTCAAATGGGCGAGGGCGATCTGTAAGTGGCCGTATTCCCTCGTGACCCAATCGGCAAGGGCGATGGAATCGGCGCCGCCGGATACAGCGAGCAGCAGGCTTTTGACTCCGGTCAGTATCCCTTCCCTTTCCACCAATCGCCGCGCTTTCTTTTCCATTGCTTTCTCCGTTTCCTGTGCTGTATTTTTCCGGTCATTACCGCTTTAATTCGCCGCTTTTTACCGCTTTCCTCTTTATTGCACCAGCGCCACGGTAATCGTCATATCGTCCCGGGGTTTGCCGCCGGCGAAGGATACGGCGCCGCTGATCAGCCTTTCCGCGATGATCCTCGGTTCTTCCTGGCGGGAATCTTCCAGGGTTTTGGAGATCCAGAATTCCATTTCCTCCAATTTCAGGCCGGTATCCAATAAGCCGTCGCTGAGCATGACGATGATATCGCCGATATTGATTTCTTCCTTGAAGGAAACAACGTCGGCTTCGGCGGTCATTCCCAGCGGCATACTATTGCCGGAGATCACCTTCACCCCATCCTTGCTGCATAGATATGAAGGGGAAGCCCCCAGCTTGATAAACTCCGCCTCGCCGCGGTAAAGATCAAAGAGGCAAAGGTCGACGGTGGCATACATTTCCTCCTGCCGGTTCATCAACAACAGATAATTGACCACATTGGCGGCGAAACGCTCGTCAAAGCCGCATTCCAAAATGTCCCGGATCAAATCAACGGTGAGATCCGCCTCTTTGCGGGCCCGGTCGCCGGTGCCCATACCGTCGCTGATCACCAATACCTGGCGGCCGCCGGAGAGAAGAAAATCTCCTTGGCTGTCGCCACTGACATCGCTGTCGGCCTTAGGCAGTTGCAGGCTGCTGGAGACGATTTTCCAGGTGCCTTCCAGGAAGAGGCGGCAGCGGCAATTCTCGCCGGTTTTGGCGTCGCCGCAGACATATTCCGCCAGGCAAAAATTGCGTCCCGTCAGCTTGTTGATCGCTTCATGAAAATAAGGGCCGCAGCGGCCGCCGCCGGGACAGTGGCGGATCTTCATTTCAAGGTCGAAATTCTTTTCCCGCACATCCTGGATCATGATCCGGTCGACGCCGAAGCCCAATTCCCGCATCGTCGGCGCGAGAGAGGAGGCCATAATATCTCTAAACTGGTAGAAAGCGCCGACGTCTTCGGTCATTCGGTTCAATAGATGCACGGTGTTTTCCAACTGATTGAAGGCCAGATAACGGCTGCCGGCGATCTGTTTTTGCCAATAGCTGCCTTTTTCATACATCTCAAACAGGCAGTTGATGGTGGCGGTCATCTCCTTCAAATGGGAACAGCGCTTTTTAAAGGTTTTGGGGATATCCTTGGTGGTGATCACGCCATTGGCTTCGGTGGCGGCAAACATCGCCATCACATCCCGGTAGGTCTGATAAAAGTCATTCTCCCAGCACATTTTGCGCAGGCTGCACTCGATACAAACCCGGTCGGAAAGGTGCTTTAAAATGGCCTGGATATTTTTTTCCTCCCGGGCCTCCTTTTCCTGGCTTAAACCGGACAGCGCGGTTTTCAGATGGTCCAAGGTTTGGCTCATCATATGCAGGCGGCGGACGAGATAATTGTCATAATTCGGCGGCGCCTCTTTTTTGCCCATGATCTCCGTGGCGGGCTGCAACAATTCCTTCAGGCGGAAAATGCGGCCCTTGGGGATCAGCAATAAGAAAAAGCGGCGATCAGGGTGGCGACGATGCTTTGCAGCACAAGGTCGCTGCTGAAAATATAGAAGGAAAGCAGTAGATTCCCCAGGATAAAGCCGACGATCACGCCGACGCGGTTGAACATCTGGAAAGCACCGCCCAATAAACCGGAAAAGGCATAGATGCCGATGGCGGCGGGGCTCATATTCTGAGACAGGCTGGGAATGACGCCGGTTAAAGCGCTGGCGGCGGCGCCGCCGCCGGGCCCCGCCAGCAAAGCGGCAAAGAGGATCAAAAACCGGGTCGCCACCTCGGCGGCGGAAAGGCCATAGAGAACGAAGGCCTGCAAGCCCGGCAGCAGCGCCAGCAAAAAGACAAAGGTGCAGAAAATTTCATCCTGCCGCAGCCGCTCCACATAGCGATAATCGCTCCAGGCCTGTAATGTGATGAAGAAAACCAAACCCAAACCGGCGGTAAAAACGCTTTCAAAAAACAGCGCCATCAGCAAAAAATCCGTAATTCCTTGAAAAGCGACGAAAATACCGCGGACAACCAGGGAAACGGAAAATACCAAAACCGGCAACAAAAACCACGGTTTCTTTTTCGTTTGCGGGTAGGCGATAAAGAAAAGGGCCAGGAGAAGGCAGACGACGGCATAAGGCCAGATTCCCGCAAAGCCCAAGGCCCACCAATAGCCCGCCAGAACCGGCCAAGCCTGAAAAAAGAGCAGGCGCCGGTCGAGGCAGGCAATGGCGGCAAAATAGGCGACGCCAAACGGATAGAGCGCCGATAATATGGCGGCGCCGCCCAAAATGAAGCCGAAAATGCCGTAGAGAAGGCTTGTCCAGTGCAGATTATAGAAGAAGACGGCGCCCAGATTCATTTGAAACCGTCTTCTTTGCCGTCGGCGCGGACCTCCTCTTCCATGCGTCCGGCCGCCTTTTCAAACACATAAAATTTTACGTTATCCGTCATCTGCCTTCACTCCCTTACCTTTCTGCCTCTATTATAAAAGCCCGGCGGGGAGAAAACTGTCAGATAAAAACGCACATGCCACAAAAATTCCGACAGATTGGCCTTCTTTATCCGATAAGCCGCAAGCCGCAACAGTCCTTCTTCCCGCTACGGCGCGATGCATATTTGAAGCGAAGGGGCGCATGCTAAAAGACAGAATGAAACAAAAAAGGAGGGCCCCGCGTTGCATACAGCCATCGGCAAAAATACCGAGCGCAAGGAATCCGGCAGAAAGGTGACGGGCCAGGCCGTCTATACCTTGGACTTTCCCGTTGGAGATGCCTTGACCGCCCGGCTTTTAACGAGCCCCCACAGCCATGCCGAAATTCTCTGTCGACACGTCCGCCGCCGAAGCGCTGGAAGGAGTGGAAGCGGTGGTCACCGCCGCCGACTGCCCCTTGCGCTTTGGGCCGCTGCTGCAGGACAGACCGGCCCTGGCCGCCGGGCGGGTGCGCTATGCCGGTGAACCGGTGGCGATTGTTGTGGCGAAAGACGAAGCCACCGCCGCCCGGGGCGTGGAAATGGTTCATGTACGCTATGCGCCCTTGCCTTTTTTGCTTCGCCCCGCCGCCGCCGCCGCAAAGGGGGCGCCTTTGCTGCACCCGGAACTCCATACCTATAAAAAGGCCGTTGACGACATCTATCCGCTGGCCCAAACGAACATCGTCAGCCATTACCGGATGCGAAAGGGCGATCCCGCCGCGGCCTTCCGCCGTTCCGCCCACCTTGTGGAAAGAAGCTTCACGCTGCCCCCCTCGGACCATTCCGCGATGGAGGTGCGATCCGCCCGGGCCGCCATCGACGCCGACGGGGCCGTTCACATCGTCACCGCTTCCCAAGCCCCCTATACGGTGCGGCAGCAGCTGGCCGAGGCCTTCCGGATCCCCGCGGGGCAGATCCGGGTGGAGGTTCCCTTCGTCGGCGGCGGCTTTGGCGGCAAAGCGCCGGTATTTCTCGAAATCCTGGCCTATCTCGCTTCCAGAAAGGTTAAGGGCAGGCCGGTGCGGCTGGTCATCACCAGAGAAGAGGATATGGCCTCGGCCCCCTGCCGCTTGGGATTGGAGGCCCGCATCCGCCTCGGCAGCGACAATGCCGGCCGCTTGCAGGCGGCGGAAATGACCTATTATCTCGACACCGGCGCCTATAGCGACACCGGCCCCTATATGACGAAGGCCATCGCCGTCGATTGCACCGGCCCCTATCGGGTGGAAAACCTATATTGCGACGCTTTCACCGTCTATACCAACCACACCTATGCCACTTCCTATCGCGGCTTCGGCCATGAAAGCTGCACCTTCTGCATGGAGCGAACCCTGGACGCCCTCGCCGCCGCCTGCCGGCTGGATCCGCTGGAACTGCGGCTTAGGAATGCCATCGGCGACGGCGACCGAACCCCCAGCCAAGTGCCGGTAACAATGGACCTCGTCGGCGATTTGCCCCAATGCTTGGAAAAGCTGAAAACCTTGGCGGAATGGAAAGGGAGTCGGCCGCTGGCCGTCAAGAACCATACCGTCCGGGCCACCGGCGTCGCCTGCTTCTGGAAAACGGAAAATCCCCCCACCGACGCGATTTCCGGCGCCGTCGTCACCGCCAATTCCGACGGCAGCTTCAATCTCAATACCGGCGTCGTCGAAATGGGCTCCGGCAGCCAAACCCATCTGGCCCAGATTTTAGCGGAACGCCTGGGGATTGACGCCGGTAAAATCCATGTCGTTTTCCCTGTCGATACCAGGGTCAGCCCGGAGCATTGGAAAACCGTCGCCAGCTTAACGGAGTATATGGCGGGGCTTGCGGTTCTTCGCGCCGCCGACGATCTGCTTTGTCAACTGCGAACCACCGCCGCCCAAACCTTCCGCTGCCCGCCGCAAGAGATCGAGGTCGCGGGGGGCCGTGTGTTCCGCAAAGGGGGCGAAGGAGGCTCTCTCGCCCTCAAAGACCTCGTCGCCGGTTTCAAAGACAGCGGCGGCGCGTCTTTGGGGGAACCGGCCCTAGGCCGCGGCGTTTTCATGCTCAAGGGGCTTTCCTCTTTGGATCCCGCCACCGGCAAAGGCAAAACCGGGCCCGCCTGGACCGTTGGGGCCCAAGCCGTCGAGGTGGAGGTGGATACCCAAAGTTTCACCTACCGCATCCTCAATGCCTCTACCGTGATCGATGTGGGCAAAGCCATCAACCCGGCGGCGATGACGGCGATGGTGGCGGGGGGCATGGCGATGGGCATCAGCCTCGGCAGCCGGGAACAATTTCGCTATGACGGCCAGGGAATGCCAAAGGAGCAAAATTTACGCACCTATAAGCCGCTCCACATCGGCCAGGAACCGGATTACCGGGTCGGCTTCGTGGAAACCCCGGAAAGCGAGGCCCCCTATGGCCTGCGCAGCTATTCAGAGCATGGCCTGCTCGGTATCCCGGCGGCATTGGCCAATGCGCTTTCCTCGGCTTTGAACATCGATCTTTGTCAATTACCGGCGACGCCGGAAATGCTGTGGCGTTTAGCGGAGGGCAACAATCCATGATCCCTTTTGACTTTGTCTATTGCCGCCCCGACACCTTGGAGGAGGCGGTAAGCGCCCATCGCCGCTATGCGGCGGCCGGGAAAGAACCCTATTTTTACGGGGGCGGCAGCGAGATCATCACCATGTCCCGATCCGGCAGCATCCGGCCGGGGGCGGTTATCGACATTAAGGGCCTCCCCAGCCTGGGCAGGATCGAAAAGGAGGCCGACGCCCTTTGCATCGGCGCCGGACTTTCCCTAAGCGAAATCGCGGAAAGCAAATGTTTCCCGCTGCTCGGCACCGCCGCGGGCCGCATCGCCGACCATACGAATCAAAACCGCATTACCCTGGGAGGGAATCTAAAGGGAGCCATCGTTTATCGGGAAACCGCCTTGCCATTGCTGCTGTGCGATGCCGAACTGCTGACCTTCGGCCCGGCGGGACATCGCCGCGCCGCCATCGGCGGCCGCATGGCCCAAGGCCGCTTGCAGCTGATGCCGGGAGAATGTATCACCGGGGTGCGCATTCCCGATTGGGCTTTGCAAGCCCCCTATTTTCACGTGAAAAAAACCGCCGGCGAAAAAATCGACTATCCGCTGGTCACCGTCGCAGGTTTGCGTTTCGGCGGCAAGTGGCGCTTTGCCTTTTCCGGTTTGCTTCCTTATCCCTTCCGCAGCGCCGCCATCGAAGAAGCTTTAAACGACGAAAAAAAGAGCGCCGCAGACCGCACCGCCGCCGCCGCCGGCTTGCTGCCGACGGCCCTTGGCGACACCGCGGCGTCCAGCGGTGATTACCGGCTGTTTCTTTGTCGGCAAACCTTGAAGCAAGCCATGGAAACGGAGGAATGGCACGATGATCGAATATGAGGGAAACTTCGCCGCCACCCTGACGGTGAACCGCCGCCGCCGCCGGGTTCTGTTGCGCCCCGGCGACATTCTTCTCGATGTGCTTCGGGAGCAGTTGGGGTTGACCGGCGCGAAACCCGGCTGCAAAAACGGCGATTGCGGCACCTGCACCGTTCTGGTGGACGGAAAACCGGTCAAATCCTGCTCTATTTGGCGGTAGAGGCCATCAACCGCGAGGTGCTGACGGTGGAAGGCTTGGGCGGCGATGACCCGATCCAGCGGGCCTTCATCACAGCCCGGGCTTTCCAATGCGGCTATTGCACCTCGGGCTTCTTAATGGTCTGCCACAGCCTAATGCAGCATTATCCCCTGCCGCCGGAGGAAATCGTTATGGAGGAATGGCTGCAATCCAATCTTTGCCGCTGCACCAGCTATCAAGAGATCCGCGCCGCCATCGCCGCGGCCTATGAAGCAAAGCGAAAGCGCCGTGCCAAAAAGGAGAATAAACTGTGCTAAGTCCGAAAATCTCTTTCTGATCGTCAGCGGGATCGTGATGGGAACGACGGCCCGGCTCATCACCCTCAAGGTGGATACAAGGCAGAACCCCAGTTTTCCCAATGGTTGCTTCATCCATATCGTCATCGGCTTTGTGGCCGCGGCTTTGGGGGCCGTGGCAATTCCCGCGATTTTAACCGGCGATTTTGTCGCTTTCACCTTTCTCGCCCTGGCGATTCAGCATTTCAGAGAAATCCGCACGCTGGAACGGCAAAGCCTGGAAAAACTGGAACAAACGGAATATGCCCAACGGGGCGCCGCTTATATCGACGGCATTTCCAAAACCTATGAGGCGCGCAATTACTATGCGCTGCTAACCTCCTTTTTCGCGGTGCTGCTGGTGAAAATATTCTATACGGAGCACTGGTTTTTGAATGCCGCCGTCGCCGTTTTCGGCGGTTTGCTGGTGGTTCTTTTGCTGTATCGTTTCACCAAGGGCAAGCGCATCGGCGACATTGCCACCCTGCGGGAAGGAGAAATCCGCATCGACGGTTCCGACCTCTATGTCGACAATATGTTCGTTTCCAATCTGCTTGGCTCGGAAAGAAGCCGCCAACTTTTTTAAAGGAGGGCGTCGCCATCGTCGCCACGCCAAATAAGGAAAAGTTTAGGCTGACGCTGGAAAATTATGGCCAAAGGCAGGCGATGGTTTTCGAGGTGACCCGTTCCTTTGGCGTGAAGCGGTTTTATTTCAGCCGCCGCAATTTTCGGGAAGGAAAGATCGTCATTGCCTTTGTCCACATCATTCGCCACCCCGCCGCCATCATGGAAGTGATCCGAAATACGCCGGTGCTGGAGAACAGCCGTAAAATTCGCACCCTGCTGTCGGCAATGGAACCGGAAGGAGACGCCAATGTCCAGTAAACATCCGGAAATTCTCGTCTATATCACCGCGGAACAGAACCGCGTCCTCGGCGAAACGACGCTTTAACGCTGCTCTGCGCCGACGCCGCCGATCAGGGAGCAATTGATCGTCGATTTGGGCCGCGCGTTGAGGGCCAATGCCATCAACTTAAAAAACGGCGACACGATTTTGATTTCCGGTTAAAGGAACAGGGTTCTTCGCTTTAAGAAGCGCCGCCCGGGTTTCAATCCCATAAAAAAACCCCAGGCCCAACCGCATACCGGAAGGTATGTGGCAACCTGGGGTTTTAGATCGGCATGGCCAAAGGTCTTTTGGCGGCTATGAAACCGCCGCCGCCCTAGGAGCAATGTGGGCAAAAGTACTCTCTTAGCGTCCTTTTTCGCGAAGCGGGCTACGGGCGCCGTGCCGGAGGCCACCGGGGCGCGATAAAAGGAGGAGACGAGCGATCCTGCCTTTTGGCAAAGAAAAACGCATTTCGTCACGTCCCGACCTTGTTTTCCGCCCCAATGGGCGAGATTGGCCCGCAAAACCGGATCGAAGCGGTGCCGGCGAACCCCGGTATTTTTGGGCCAAATTTTCTTCGTTCATCAGCGACTTGATGAGAAAATCCTGCACTTCCACATGATCCCTCCTTCCGTCAGGGCTTAGGATTATCTCCTCGGTTCAAAGGTTTCGCAGGCCGTATCTTTGGAGCTGCAAGCCCTAAGGCTGCCATTGCTCGTATCCACCTTGATCTTGTTGGCGGTACAGGCCTGGTTGCGATAATACTTACACTCTTCCACATAGCAAATTAAATTGTCCAATTTCGATCACCTCCTCGCTTCTATTATGTCCTGGATTGGGAAGAATAAAACCGAAAGATTTGCCAGCGGCTCGGAAGGCTCTTTTAAAACGCGGCCAAATGGTTTATAATGCTTTCATGACAAAAAACGACAAGAAAAAGGAACAACAGGCCGAGATTCTCGCCCTTTTGGGGCATGTTTACCGTGACGCCAAGCCGGCATTGGCATTCCAAAGCCCCTTCCAGCTTTTGGTCGCGGTGCTGCTTTCCGCCCAATGCACCGATACGAGGGTCAACATCGTGACGGAAGAGCTGTTTCGGCGCGCGCCGGATGCGGCGGCGATGGCGGAGCTTTCCGAAAAGGAGATCGCCGCCTTGATCCAAAGCTGCGGCCTTTATAAAAACAAAAGCAAAAACATCGCGGCCTTGAGCCGGATTTTGCTGGATTCCTATGGCGGTAAAGTCCCCCAAGAGAGGGAGAAATTGGAAGCGCTGCCGGGTATTGGCAGGAAAAGCGCCAATGTTGTTTTAAGCGTGGCCTTCGGAATACCGGCTTTGGCGGTGGACACCCATGTCTTTCGGGTCAGCCGCCGCCTCGGGCTCTCCGCCGCCAAAGACGTGCGCGGCGTAGAAAAGGATTTAACGGCGCTGGTTCCCGAAGAGGATTGGGCCGCCGCCCACCATTGGCTGATCTTTCACGGCCGGCGGCTTTGCAAGGCCCAAAGGCCGGGCTGCGATTCTTGCCCGTTGGACGCGCTTTGCCCCTATGAAGGAAAAAACAAAGGAAAGAAGGATGCATAAATGAGCGACGGACTGTGGTATACCGAACATTGGGTAAAAGGGATCGACATCAGCTTAAAGATCAAAAATAAATTGTATGAAGAGACGACGCCGTTTCAATTTTTAGAGGTTGTCGATACGGAGTTTTGGGGCATCGCCCTCTTCCTCGACCATTGCATCATGACGACGGAAAGGGATGAATTCGTTTACCATGAAGCCATCAGCCACATCGTGATGAACACCCACAAAAATCCCAAACGCGTTCTCGTCATCGGCGGCGGCGACGGCGGCGTTATCCGGGAAGTGCTGAAACACCCGGCGGTGGAGAAGGCCACCCTTTGTGAGATCGACGAGGCTGTGGTGCGGGTTTCCAAAATTTACCTGCCCCAAATCGCCTCGAAATTGGAGGACCCCAAGGTGGAAGTTCTCTATAAAGACGGCATCCGGCACATCAAGGAAAACCAAAATTACTATGACATTATCATCGTCGATTCCACCGACCCCGTCGGCCCCGCCGTCGGTCTGTTTCAACAGGAATTTTATCAAAACGTGTACGACGCTTTGAAGGAGGACGGCATCTTTGTCGCCCAAACCGAATCCCCCTTCGTCAATCCCGACATCGTGCCGGAGATCTTCGCCCGCATCGAAAATGTTTTCCCGCTGGCCCGGATGTATACCGCCCATGTGCCGACCTACCCCGGCAGCATGTGGGGCTTCACCGTCGGATCGAAACGGTACGACCCCCTCGCGGTGCGAAAGGAGGACATCCTCGCCGCCGACACGAAATATTACAGCCCCGACATGCACTTCGCCGCTTTCGCGCTGCCCCCCTTCGTACAAGCCTATTTA
>JAXGQJ010000017.1:0-47649 GCA_040766505.1 Clostridiales bacterium | reverse complement strand
CCTCGGTAAGCCGCGGGTGGCGAACCTTTCTCTTTCCGCCTGGAACGAAGGGGGAGAGGTGTTGATCAGCGTCGGCGACGATGGCCGCGGCCTGAACAAGGAAAAGATTTTGGCCACCGCCGCCCAAAAAGGGCTGCTGACCAAAAAAGCGGAAGAAATGAGCGACCGGGAAATTTATCATCTTATTTTCCTGCCGGGCTTTTCCACCAATGTCGGCGTGACGGAGTATTCCGGCCGCGGCGTCGGCATGGATGTGGTGATCAGCAATATTGAGGCCGTCGGCGGCAGGGTGCAAGTGGAAAGCGAGCCGGGGCAGGGCACCAAGTTTACATTGAGAATGCCGATTACATTGGCGATCATTGAAGGGATGAATTTGCGGGTCGGCGATTGCCTCTATACGATGGCGGTAACGGACATCCGGGAATCGTTCCTCGCCGGTGAATCGGAGATTTTCCGCGATCCCGACGGCAATGAAATGATCATGGTGCGGGGAGAGTGCTACCCCATCCACCGGCTCTATGAAGCCTTTGCGGTCGAACCCGACAGCCGCTTATTGGACGATGGGATTCTCATCATGGTGGAACGGGCCGACAGCACGATTTGCCTCTTCGTGGATGAGCTGATCGGTCAGCAGGAGGTTGTGGTAAAGCCGCTGCCTCATTATATCAAGAGCATCAAGAAGATCAATGGGCTGGCGGGCTGCGCTTTGCTGGGCGATGGCCGCATCAGCCTGATTTTGGACGCCGCGGGATTTTAATGTTGATCGCCGCCGCAGCCTGCGATCGGAAGCGGAAAAGGGGGAAGATTCATGTTGGATCTACGGGAAGAAGAAGACATCGCTGTTGAAGAGAATACGCAAAAGAACCTATATCTCACATTTTGGGTGGGGGACGATGTTTATGGCCTCGAAATCCGCCATGTCACCGAGATCATCGGCATCTTGCAAATCACTTCGGTGCCGCAAATGCCGCCCTATATCCTCGGCATCATCAATTTGCGGGGCCGCATCATTCCGGTGATGGATATGCGCCTGAAATTCCGCATGGAGCGAATTCCCTATGACGAACGTTCCTGCATCGTCGTTGTGGATATGGGCAAAACCTCCGTCGGCCTGATCGTCGACAGCGTCGCCGCGGTGCTCTCCATCAACGAGGGCGACGTGGTGCCGACGCCGGCGATGGCAAAAGGGAAAAACCGTTTTCTGCTGGGAATCGGCAAAGCTGACGATGGCGTACAGCTGATTTTGGATTGTGAACGCCTTTTAAACGAAGGTTTGGAGGGGGAAAACGAGGCCGAGGATATCCTTGATGTTTCCTGAATCCTAAGCCTTCGTTCACGGTTTAAATGATAGAGATGAAGGGTGTGGGCGCTATGGTAGCCATTACAGACCAGGAATTTAAGCAGTTGGCCGGCTATATCAAATCAAATTTCGGAATATATTTAAAAGATGAAAAGCAAGCCCTGTTAACGGGAAGGCTTTGGAATGTGCTGCAACAGAACAATTTCAACAATTTTTCCGATTATTATCAGTTCGTGGTATCGGACAAAACCGGTGCCGCCGCCGTTTCCCTCATCGACCGGATCACCACAAACTATACCTATTTTATGCGGGAGACGGAACATTTCAATTTCTTCCGGGAGCGGGTTTTGCCGGTATTGCTGTCCACGGTAAAGGATCGGGACCTCAGAATCTGGAGCGCCGGCTGTTCCACCGGGGAAGAACCGTATACGCTGGCGATCTTGATGGATGAATTCTTTTCCAACCAGGGTTTTTGGGACAAGAAAATTTTGGCGACGGATATTTCCACCGGCGCTTTACATACCGCCGTCGAAGGGACTTATGATGAAAAGCAGGTGGCCCCGTTGCCGCCCCTTTGGTTGATGCGCTATTTTCAAAAGTTGCCCCAGAGCCGTTATGCGGTCAAAGAGGAGATTAAAAACGAAGTGCTGTTTCGGAAATTTAATCTTATCAGCGACCGGTTTTCTTTTAAAAAACCGTTTCACGCCATTTTTTGCCGCAATGTGATGATCTATTTCGATCAAAAAGATAAGCGGGAACTGATCGACCGTTTTTATGAAATTACCGCCCCCGGCGGCTATCTGTTTGTCGGGCATTCCGAAGCCATCGCCAAAGGGGAAAGCCGCTATTCCTATGTAATGCCCGCCGTGTATCAAAAAATTTGACAAATGAGGTGAATGCCATGGCGGTAGGAAGGAAGATAAGGGTTTTAATCGTTGACGACAGCCCGCTGCAAAGAGAGATATTGGCCCGGGGTTTAAACGCCGATCCCGAGATTGAGGTTGTGGCCCGGGCCGGCGACGCGTATGAGGCCAGGGATCAAATCCTCGCCCATCGCCCCGATGTGATGACCTGTGACATTCAAATGCCTAAGATGAACGGCATCGACTTCATCCGCCAGCTGATCCCGCAATACGCTTTGCCGGTCATCGTCGTCAGCGCCGTCAGCGAAAAGGTGTTCGACGCGATGGAGGCCGGCGCTGTCGATTTCGTCAGCAAACCCGTCGGCAATACGGCGGAAAGCCGCGCCGATTTTCTTGAGGAATTGCGGCGCAAGATCAAGATCGCCGCCAATGCCAAAATTGAGGCGGGTATGCCGAAAGCCGCCGCCGCCAAGGGGTTTGAGGCCCCCGCCACAAACGACCGCCGCCTGATTGTGATCGGGGCCTCTACCGGGGGTACCGACGCGATTTTTTCGGTTTTAAAGGGCCTGCCCAAAGGGCTGCCCGGGATCATGGTGGTGCAACATATTCCGCCGGTATTTTCCCGGATGTTCGCGGAGCGCCTCAATAGCCAGTTGGAATTCGATGTGAAGGAAGAGGAAGACGGCGATTATCTCGCGCCGAACCGGGTGCTGCTCGCCCCCGGCGGTATGCACCTGCGCCTGCGAAAGGTCGGCGCCCGCTATCGGGCCGACGTCGCCGACGGTGAAAAGGTAAACGGCCATTGTCCCTCCGTCGACGTGCTGTTTCATTCCGTGGCAAAATTCGCCGGGGACAAGGCGATCGGCATTATCCTCACCGGGATGGGAGGCGACGGCGGCAAGGGCCTGCTGGCGATGCGCCAGGCCGGCGCCAGAACTTTGGGGCAGGACGAAAAGAGTTCGGTGGTATACGGTATGCCGAAAATCGCCTATCAGCTCGGCGCCGTTGAGCGGCAGGCAAGCCTTGCGGGGATGCCCGCCGCCATTTTACAAATGCTGAAAGAGGATCGGAAGGTTTAATGCCGGTTTTGCGCATAAGAAATGAAACATAAAAAACCGCTAAAAATTTAGAATATTCTGAAGATATAATCAAATGGATGGTTTTATCCGGAAGTGAAGAGGGGAAACCGCCGCCTGCGAAAATGCGGCCTCTATGGCCGCCGCCGACGGGGCGTTCGCTTCAGTGTCTATGGGGAGGTTCGGAAATGAAAAATCTCGGTATCGCGGCCAAAATTATTTTTGCCTGTGTGGTTCTGGCCTTAATCGCCGGAATTGTGGGGGTGATCGGCACCGTTTATATGGTGAGGATTTCCAAGAACGTCAATGCCATGCACCGGAATATGGCATTGCCTCTCGAAAACCTGGTCACCACATCCACTTCGCTGGAAAGGATGAACGTAGATCTGCGAAATATGCTGATCGCCGACGACAGCGCGGCGATACAGGCCCATGCGGCTGCGATGGAAAGCAGCCGGGACGCCGCAAAAGAAGCGATGGCCGCGATCGACAGCGGCGGCGGCGGCGATCTGTTGGCCCAATTGGACGCTTTGAACGGGGCCGCCGCGGTTCAGTTCTCCGTTGCGGAAGAGTTGAAGTTGCTGGCTTTGGGAAATCTCGATGCCGAAGCGATGGCGCTGCTGCAATCGGCCAAGATGACCGAAGCCACCCAGGCGAGCCAAACCGCCATCGACAATATCCTTGCTTTGAAACAGGCGGAATCGGAAACTTTGGTGGCGACGAATTCCAATATCAACCGGCAATCCATCGTTATCATGACGGTGATCGTTTTTATGGGCATGATGGTTGCGCTGATCTGGGGCGTCACCGTGGCGGAATCCATCAGCCGCCCCATTCGCGGCCTTGCCGCCATGTCGAAACGGATCGCCGATGGGGATTTGGTGGTGGAACTGGATGCCGACACGCAGCGGGCCGCCGCTTCTAAAACGGAAGTGGGGGTTCTTGTCGGTTCCTTCCAGGCGATGGCCCGGGGTCTTCAGGAGATGGTGACCAATTTCCGTTCCGCGACGGAGCAGGTTTTTGCCGGGGCGGAACAGGTTTCGGAATTGAGCCATGTGATTTCCCAGGGCGCCACGCGGCAAGCCAGCTCCGTGGAAGAACTGACCTCTTCGCTGGAAGAGATCTCCTCCCAGACCGCACTCAATGCGGAAAATGCCAATGAGGCCAATACGAAAGCCGGCAGCGCGAAGAACAATGCGGAGCGCGGCCGCGACCAAATGAATGAAATGCTCAAAGCGATGGACGAGATCAATGCCTCTTCCACCAATATCTCAAAGGTCATCAAGGTCATCGACGACATTGCCTTTCAAACCAATATTTTGGCTTTGAACGCCGCGGTGGAAGCGGCCAGGGCCGGACAGCATGGCAAAGGCTTCGCCGTCGTTGCCGAAGAGGTGCGGAATCTGGCCGCCCGGTCGGCGCAGGCGGCGAAAGAAACGACGGCGATGATCGAAGGTTCCGTCCACAATGTGGAAAACGGGATGCGAATCGCCAATCAAACGGCGGCGGATCTCAACGACATCGTGACAGAGATCGCCCGGGTATCGGAATTGGTGGCGGACATCGCCAAAGCCTCCAATGAACAGGCATCGGGCATCGGCCAGATCAACCACGGCATTTTGCAGATTTCCCAGGTGGTGCAGGACAATTCCGCCACCGCCGAGGAAAGCGCCTCCGCCAGCGAGCAGTTGGCGGGACAAGCCGCCATTTTGAAAGAACAAACCGAGAGATACAATGTGAACCGGGAAAAATCGATCGAGCGGCAACAGGAACATAAAATCACTTTCCATTCCGGCATCGCTTCGTCGGGCACCGCCGCAAAGAAGAAGGAAGAAGCAGTTGCGGCAAAGCCTGAACCGGCGCCGGTAAAAGAAAATTTGGAAAAGTCGCCGTCGGCTCCGCCGGCCGTTCCGGTGGCCAGAGCGACACCGCCGGAAATCCGGCTGACGGCGGCGGCGCCGACCAAAGCCGCAGCGATCCCTGTTAAAGCGGCGCAAAGATCCGAGATTGCCGCTGCCCCGGCGCCCCGCATCGTTCTCAATGACAGCGATTTCGGCAAGTATTGAGCGGCGGGCAATGTCGGCAGTCCCGCCGGAGCGGGATAAAGGCCGTCGCGCCTGATTGCCGGTATAACCCCGGCGTCTCTCAGCCTGGACAGGTAATGAGGCGCCGGGGTTTTTTCGCGCCCTCGCCGCGTCTCTATGCCGGCAAGGGCCTAGGGGCCACAATCCGCAAAAAAGGAAAGACCGTTTTATGGGACAGTATCTTTGCTATAATATCTATAGGGGATGCGAAACGACAATGATTACGGAAAGGAGACGATCCTATGCAGGAACTGTTTTTGACCATTGCCGGGTTCAACCATTATTACGGTTTAAAACCTTTCGCCATCGGCGCTGCGCTTCGCTGCGTCAAGGAACCCGGCAATCCCTTTGACGGGGAGGCCATCCGCACGGAGCTGCCGGTTATCGGCACCGTCGGCTATATCGCCAATAGCCCGAATACGGTGGCCCAGGGCACGATGAGCGCCGGCCGCCTCTATGACCGGGTGCCCGATGTGTTCTATGTGAAGGTGATGTTTACCACGTTTACGAAGGTCATCTGCCGGGTCGTTTCCGATGTCAAACCGGTATTCTCCTTTAGGGAAAGGGAAGCCGAGGATGAAAACTGGCCCGCCTTTTAACCGGTGACGGGCATTGGGAATCGCGGCAGGCCCCGGCCGGCGGCGCTGCGCCGTCGGCCTTTCGCCTTGTGTTCCGTTCCTTTTCACGGTATAATGGGGGCAAAAGCCGCCGCTCTAATAGCGCCTTTGGCGACAGAAGAAGGATGAAGCCGATGTTCATTGCCACTGCCGAAATTAAATTGTATGCGCCTTGGCTGCATTCGCTGAAAGAAAAGCGTATGTTGGTGCGATCCATCGTCGCGAAGGTGCAAAACCGCTTCCACATCGCCATCGCCGAAATAGGCGCCCAGGATATGCAGCAAACGGCGATTCTCGGCCTGGCGGCGGTATCATCGTCAAAATCGGAAGCGGAGGCGGTGATCGGCCGGGCCGTCGCCTTCGTGGAAAGCCACACCGAGGCGGAACTTCTGGAAGTGCGCCGCGAACTCCGTTAAAGGCGGCAAAGAGGAGGAGAACAGATGGTTTTTTTGTGTTATGAAAGATGCGGCACCTGCAAAAAAGCGCGTGCCTGGCTAGACCGCCGCGGCGTCCGCTATGAGGAAAGGGCGATCAAAGAGAACCATCCCGACCGTGAAGAGCTGGCCCGCTGGTGGCAGATGAGCGGTCTGCCCCTCAAGCGGTTTTTCAATACCAGCGGCCAGGCGTACCGTTCCCTCGGTCTCGCCAAAAAGCTGTTGGAAATGAGCGAAGATGAACAACTGGATCTCCTCGCTTCCGACGGTATGTTGGTGAAGCGCCCGCTTTTGATCGGGAAAGACCGGGTTCTCGTCGGCTTTAAAGAAGCGGAATGGGAAAAAAACCTTTAAAAACAGGAAAAAACGCGGCGGTGGAACGTCCTCTTCCTCCTGCCGCGCTTTTTTTCTATTATAGGCTTTGGGGTTCGCCGGTTTTCTTGTCGTTGGGTTCAGCGGCCCCCAGGTACGCCGCTTTTCCAAGTCCAGGCGGCGCCGTTGCTTTTTGCTGCGCTTTTCCCGGGGTACATATTTCTCCATGGCATTCGCCTCCTTTTTAGCAGTATACCATAAACGCTCCGCCTCGCCAAGACGCCGAAGATGAACCGCATGGATGCTGTGGGCGGCACGGAAAGCGACCCGGCCGGGCCCCGCTTTCAAATATCTCAATCTATAGCGCCGTAGGCGCGTCGGCTTGTAGACTTTGTTTACAAGCCGAGCCTGAAGCCCGCACCAAGAGGCGCGGGCTTCAGGCTTTTTGAAGGGGGTTGCTCTATTGCAATGAAAGGGTTCGCTTATTTGATCTTTACGGGAACCGAGGCTTCCAGCTGTACATTGCCCTCACCGTCGGTATAGGTGACCTTGGCGGCGCCGTCGACGGCGCCGTCGTTCCCGCGCTTATCCGTTTGGGATAAGGTATAGTTGAGTTTGACATTGAATTCATGGCTGAGATCGGAAACCCTGGAAGTCTTTTCACCGAGGATTTTGCCGCCATCGGTGACCAGCTGGCAGGTAACGCTTTCCACCATGCCGTCGAGGCTTCCCGCGATGGTGCAGGAGCCGCCTTCGACTACGCTGTCTTTAGAGGGGGAGGCGATCATGATCTTGGTTGGCGTCAGGTCGAGGCCTTCGGCATCGGCATTGGCTGCTTTGGCGGCGCCTTCGCTTACTTCCTCGGTTTTGACCTTTTTATCCTTGGCCTTGGAAGCGATCGCCGGATTGTCGGCCATCTGGAAAGCAACGCCTTCCAAATCCAGCATCTGATCGGCCCTATAAATGGTCACGCTGCCATTGCCGGAACTGGCCGCTTCTTCCTTCAGGTTGACGGTGATGAAGTCGCTGATGGCGATCGTATGGCTTTCCACCGAATCCACAACATATCTCTTCGCTGTATCCTTATGGGAGAGGATGCCGTAAAAGGCGCCGTCGTGCTTGACCGAGAGGAACAATTCTTTCCCCGCGCTTTTGTCGGCGATCTCCTTGATTCTTTCCGGAACCTCCTCATTTTTCATCAGGATGAAACCCATTTCCTTGTTTGCTTTGTTTTCGACGTTTTCCTGGGCGTTCTTCACGTCTTCTTTTACATTTTCGCCAACATTGCCGGCGTTTCCGGTATCGTTATTGCAACCGGCGAAAGCCATAATTACGACGATCAACGCCATAAGCAGCGAGAAGGTTACTCTTTTCATTCGACCTGTCCTCCTTTTGATTTTCAGGTCTTATTCTGGCTTGGCTGCGCCGGAATCATACGGCGGGAAAAAGGTAAATTTTGTCAAAAGGAAGGAAATTTCAGGAAAAGACCGTGGAAAAGGGCGGGAAAGTTTACCAGTATGGCAGCAAAAGGGCAAGCCCCTGTAGAAAAAAGAGGTGCAGCGGATAATATAGGTAGAAAAAATATTTCCAACTTTTGCCCCGTTCGCCATTGTAGGCGAGCAGGAAGGGGAGGGAAAGCGCCGCCGCCAGGGTGAGAAGGGACCAATGGAGGGACGCGCCGGATAAAAGGAATTCCGCCATCGCCGCCGCCGCCGTTATGAGCGGGATGCCGATCCAGAGCAGCGTTCGGCCCCGCCGCCGGGATAGGCTTTGATAAAAGAGGAAGATCAGCGCCGGCCCATAGCCGCCGTACTGCACGAGGCCCAAGCCGTCCTTTCCCCATTGGGCGAAAAGAACGGCGGCGGCAATGAGGAGAAGCCCCGCCAAGGAAAAGATTTTTCCCCCGGCGGCGGCATCGTATAGCCAGATCAAGGCAAATCCCAGCCCCAAAGTGAAAAAGATATTCAGGAATCCGCTCGGTTCATAGAGCCAAAAGGGAACCTGGCAAAGGACGGCCAGCAGGAGCAGGCGAAGGAGATATTTGCCGCGGCTGCCGGTGTGAAAGAACGCATTGGCGACGGTAAAGGCGAAGATAGGAAACGCCAAACGCCCGACGGCGCGCCAGGCCCAAGCCTCCGGAAAAAAGAAAAAACCGATATGGTCGATGGTCATAAAAACGACGGCAAGGATCTTAATGGTGAATAGATTCATGGCCTTCCTTTATGATTTTCACGTTAACACTCATTTTTTTCAAAGTGGCGGCGTTTTTTCATTGACTTTTGACCCCATTTTGTATAAAGTAAATAATCGATACGATATGATGAAAAAAGAGCGAAGGTTGTGACGGAGCATGTTGAAAAAGCGCTTTCCCATCCCCGGGCCGGAACTGGAAAAGATGATCGAGCGGTACCCGACGCCGTTTTATGTATACGATGCCGCCGCCATGCGGGAAAATGCCCGCCGCTTGAACCAAGCGTTCGCCATTTTCCCGGCGTTTCAGGAGTACTTCGCCGTCAAAGCCACGCCGAATCCCCACCTTTTAAAACTGTTTAAGGAAGAGGGCTGCGGCGTCGATTGCAGCTCCCTCGCGGAATTGCTGCTCGCCGACAAAGCGGGCTTCCGGGGGCGTGACATTTTTCTTACCTCCAATAATACCCCGGCGGAAGAGTTTAAACAAGCCCTGGAGATGGGCGCCATCGTCAACCTGGACGATATCAGCCATATTTCCTTTTTAGAAGCCCATGGCGGCCTGCCCGAACTATTGTGTTTGCGCTACAATCCGGGCCCCCTGCGAACCGGCAATGCCATCATCGGCAACCCGGTGGAGGCGAAATACGGCTTCACCCGGGAACAGGTCTTGGAGGGCTATCGCATCCTGCGGGATAAAGGGATTCAGGAATTTGGCATCCACACGATGGTGGCCTCCAATGAACTGAATATGGGTTATTTTTTGGAAACCGCAAGGATGATGTTCGACTTGGTTTTGGAGATCAAGCATAAAGTCGGCATCGACATCAAAATTATCAACCTCGGCGGCGGCATCGGCATCCCCTATTTTCCGGAGGACGCCCCCGTCGATCTATTTCAACTGGCCACAGCCATCAAAGAGCTTTATGATGAAAAAATAATCGCCCGGCGCCTTTTCCCCGCGAAGCTGGCGCTGGAAAGCGGCCGTATGATGACGGGGCCTTACGGCTATCTGGTGACGAAGGCCATCCACCAAAAGGAAACCTATAAGCATTATATCGGCCTTGACGCCTGCATGGCCAATCTGATGCGCCCCGCTTTATACGATGCCTATCACCATATCACCGTTCTCGGCAAAGAGGGAGTGGCTCGAACGGAAAAATACGATGTGGTCGGTTCCCTCTGTGAAAACAATGATAAATTCGCCATCGACCGTTATCTGCCGCCTTTGGAGATCGGGGATATTTTGATCTTTCATGACGCCGGCGCCCATGGCCATGCGATGGGCTTCAATTACAATGGCAAACTTCGTTCGGCGGAACTGCTTTGGGAGCGGGACGGCGGCGTGAAGCTGATCCGCCGCGCCGAAACGATGGCAGACCATTTCGCCACCCTCGATTTTTCTTCTTTATAAAACGCCCGGCGGCGAGCGCTAGAACCGGATAGAAAGGAAACCGCATTATGTTGGAGTTTAAAAACATCGGCTGGTCCGTTCAAGACGGCGTCGGCAACAATGAAATTTTAAGCGATATCAATCTGACCTTAGAGGATCACAAGCTCTATGTCGTCACCGGCCCCAATGGCGGCGGCAAGTCCACCTTGGCCAAAATCGCCATGGGTGTGCTGGCGCCGACGACGGGGCGGCTCTATTTCAATGGGCGGGACATCACAGACCTGAACCTGACGGAACGGGCCAATCTCGGCATTGGCTATGCTTTCCAGAATCCGCCGGTTTTTAAAGGGATCAAGGTGCGGGAACTGTTAACCCTGGCCGCCGGCGGCCGGGATGTCGATGTGATGCAGCTCCTTTTCGACGTGGGCTTATGCGCCACGGAATATGTGGACCGGGAGATGGATTCCGGCCTTTCCGGCGGCGAATTGAAGCGGATTGAGATCGCCACCATCCTGGCGCGGAAGCTGGAGCTTGCCCTCTTTGACGAGCCGGAAGCCGGGATCGATCTCTGGAGCTTTCAGCGTTTGGCGGAAACCTTCGCCACCATGCACGAAAAAAACGATATGACGCTGATGATCATTTCCCACCAGGAACGGATTATGAACCTCGCCGATACGATCCTGGTCATCGCCGAAGGCGGCGTCCGGGTTGTGCCGGATAAGGAAAAGTTTTTACGGGAAATCGTTTTGAGGGAAGAATGCGCCTGCGGGGAAACGTGTGAAAGGGGGGTGGTTTTATAATGCTGGACATCATCGATAAAAATTTGTTAAAGGCCATCGCCGATCTGAACGAACTGCCGCAGGGGGCTTACAATATCAGGAAAAACGCCGCCGGTGAATCCCGGCGCAGCACCGACCATATCCAAATCGTGACAAAGGAAGACAAGCCCGGCATCGACATCCTCGTTCAGCCCTTTACCCGGCAGGAAACGGTGCATATCCCGGTGATCGTAACCGGGGACGGTCTGCACGACAAGGTCTATAATACCTTTCAGATCGGGGAAGGCGCCGATGTGACCATCGTCGCGGGCTGCGGCATCCACAATCAATGCGACCGGGAAGCGGGGCATGACGGCATTCATGAATTCTTCGTCGGCAAGGGCGCCCGGGTCTCCTATGTGGAAAAGCATTATGGCGACGGTGAAGGCAGCGGCAAACGGGTACTGAACCCGACAACAAAATTGTATATCGAGGAAGGCGCCACCGTCGAAATGGAGCTGGTGCAGATTCGCGGCGTCGATTCCACCGTTCGCGATACCTTTGTGCGGTTGGAGAAGGATGCCCGCCTCGTCGTGGTGGAACGGCTTTTGACCACCGGAGAACAGCAGGCGGATTCTATCATCGATGTAGAACTGGTCGGCGCGGATTCCAGCGCCCAGATCATTTCCCGTTCCGTGGCCCAAGGAAAATCGAAGCAGCTCTTTCACCTGAATCTGATCGGCAAAAATGCCTGCCGCGGCCACATCCAATGCGATTCCATCATCATGGACGATGCGGAGGTGCAGTCGATCCCGAAAATCTCCGCCTTTCATGGCGACGCCCAACTGATTCATGAAGCCGCCATCGGCAAGATCGCCGGCGCGCAGCTTTTAAAGCTGATGTCTCTGGGCCTGACGGAAACCGAGGCGGAAGAAAGGATTTTGCAGGGCTTCCTGAAATAAAAAGACATTCCGCAGGGCGGCGGCTTCCGGCCTTTACATGGGTTTTAAACCGCCAAAAATGAAACAAAAACAAGGCAAAATTTTCCTTCCCAATCATGGTGCATAAAAGGAAGCGTATATTGACAACGGAAAAGGACTGTGATTTAATAAAGGAAGAAAATAGATCCTTTCCAGCCGGCGACAAAAGGCAAGGCCGGGGAAGGGCAAAAAAGGATCGCACCATATTTTCATAAAATGCAAAACATGCGGATGTACGGAATCGGGTGAGAATCCCGAACAGATCGTTGCTACTGTATTGTGGAGCCCAACCCTAGAAGCGGAAAACGCTTCGGCCATCGGGAGAAACCGAGAAGGCGGGAAAAGGCGATGAAGCTAAGTCAGGAGACGAATTCGCGCTTGCATGGGCGGATTGATAACACGAGAATCCAACCTAGGCGAACTGGGTTGGATTTTTTCTATCCAATAAGGTTCATTGCACCAGGGGTTTCCCCGCTGGGGATCGGACAAGTCGATACCGTATCACTGACGTGTATGAGGTGATGATGAAAAGGGGCGCTAAGCCAGCCTTTCATTTCCTCTTACGCGTTTTTTGTTCTTTGCCAACTTTATCGCATTGCCCGGCATAAAAATCAAGTTTGCACGCCGTGGCCGGGGCCGGAAGGCCATACACGGGCTTGACGGCCCAGCGCGCCATGCGCTGTTCCGCGGCGTGCAAAACCATAAAACCCAGGTTCGGGGAAGCGGCGGAACATCGCCGCTTCGCCCCGATAATTTTGGGCTTCTCCCGGAGGCGACATGACCCGGGCCATGTTTGTGACGGTGCTGTACCGTTATGCCGGCGAACCGGCAATAGAGGATACGGGGATTTCCTTTGCCGATGTAAAAAAGAACACTTGGTATGCCACCGCGGTGGCCTGGGCCGCCAAGGAAGGCATCACCTTTGGTACCGGGAACGGCAAGTTTAACCCCGCCGCCTCTATTTCCCGGGAACAGATCGTCACCATGTTCCACCGCTATTTAAATGAGCACCATTATACCTTACCCGAAAAGGAAAAGGAAAAGAATTTTGCCTACGCCGGAAAAATCAGCACCTGGGCCAAGGAAAGCGTAAAGGCGATGCAGAAGGCCGGTATCATCGAAGGGAAGCCGAGAAATCTCTTTGCGCCCCAAGACGATGCCACCCGGGCGGAAGCGGCGGCCATTTTCCACCGTTTCGTTGCGGCTTTGGCGGCGGTGAATTAAAGCCCTGTTTCCCCCCTAAAGTCGGGCTATGTTTTGCGGCTGAACCTTCCCCGTTGCGCCACAGGGAAGGTTTTGGCGCAAGGTGTAAATCATCATAACCGCCCGTTTGGCGGCTGGTGCAGGCTGCCGACAAACGTCCGATGGCATTGTTGCTCACAAAAAGCCGGATCCTTACGTATGCCTCTATACGCTGCGGGCCTGGCTTTTTGTTTGCGTCTAGCCCTAGGCTGTTTCCCTAAGCCTGTCGGTCGGTAGACAAGGCCGCCGTGCCGGCGGCGGTTTGCTTTAAAATGATGCTTGTTTTGCCTTTGTCTTTTTAAAAGCGGGGTTTTTTGTAATTTGCCGGGTCGGTTTTTGGCCTTGTTTTCGGTTTTTTTTCTCCGTCATGGGAAATACTAGCCGAAAGGTTTTCTTTTGAAAACAGGTTTTTCGAGAGAAAACCCATTCTTTGCACATGAAGGAGAAAAAATGCAATCGACGACGAAGGAGAGAGAACGCTTTGCCGAGGGCATAGCCAATCTCGATTTTTATGGCGATTTTCAATACCCGAAAGCCCTCGCCCGGGAAATCAGAAAAGCGAAAAAAGGCATGGACGCCATCGCCGAAACGCTGTCCAAAGGCGGGGAAATGCCGGGGGAGGAATGGCTAAGGGACAATTTTTCCCTCTACCTTACTTCTTGCCAGGAGCTCTTCGAGGCATTGCAGCACAAAAGAAATGTCCGCACCCGTCTGTATGCCCAAGGGCCCCGGCGATACCTGCCATTGTTTTATCCGCTGCTTTTGGAATACCTCAATTTCTGCCCCGTCGATGGAGAGGAGGCTGAAGGAATTTTGTCTTTCTTTCGCGAAGGCCCGTCCCTTTCCCTGGCGGAGGTGGCCTTTTTGCCATTGCTGCTCCAGGCCGCTTTGGTTCGTTCTCTCTACGGTTTCTATCATGGCGACGGCGGCGGCGGCTTGCAGGCGCCCCAGCGCTGGTTCCAGCTTTTAAAGAGCCTGCGCGACATCGACATGGAGGCGGTTTTCCGGGAAACCGAGGCGGAACAGATTTTAAACGCCGATCCCACCGGTATTTATCCCAAGCTGGAGAAGGAAAGCCGCCGCCTCTACCGCAATGCTTTGAGCGACCTTGCCCGCGGTTTGGGTTTGGAAGAAACGGAGCTGGCCCGGGAAAGCATGGCCCTCGCCGAGAACAAACAGGGGGAAAAGGGGCATTTTGGTTACTATCTGTTAAAAGAAGCGGGCCAGGAGGAGCTGAGCCGCGGCCACCGCTGGCCCAACCCTCTGAAACGGCCGGGAATCAAGGCCTTCGCCCTCTGGGGGCTGGCGGCCTTTGTGCTTTGCATTGCCGGCCTGGCCTTTCTCTTTTATTTTTTGGGATGGTCGCCGTTTTTGGCCCTGACATTCGTTTGGCCGCTCTGGGAGATGATTTGGTATCTTTTAAACCACTATGAGCGGCGTTTCTGTCGCGTCGCCCTCTTGCCGAAACTGGATTTCAAAACCGGATTGCCGGAGGAAGCCGCGGCGATGGTGGTGATTTCCGCCCTGCTGCCCGGTGTGGAAGAGGTGCGGAAGATGCTGGATCGGCTGGAGGATCATGTTCTCGCCAATCGCGGCAAAAACCTCAGTTTTGCCGTTTTGGGGGATTTGCCCGACAGCCGCCACCGCCGGGAGCCCGCCGATGGGGAGATCCAAGAGGCGGCCTTTCGCGGCATTGCCGCATTGAATCAAAAATACCCGGGCCAAGGTTTTTATTTCTTTTTTAGAAACCGGGAATACCATGCCGCCGAACGGGTCTATATGGCCTGGGAACGGAAGCGGGGGGCCCTTGCCCAGTTGAACGATTATTTGCGGGGCGAGGGGAGGGATAAAATCATCGCTTCCGATGAAGACGGCGAACGCTTTGCCAAAATCCGCTATATCATTGCCCTGGACAGCGATACGGTTTTGCCGCTGACGGCGGCTTTTCGCCTCGTCGGCGCCATTCACCACCCATTGCAACGCCCCTACTATGACCGGGACAGCGGCGCCCTAAAGGGCCACGGCATCGTCGCGCCCCGGATGGGGCTGACCATTGCCTCGCTGAATGAAAGCCATTTCAGCCGGGTATACGGTTTTGCCGGGGGCTGCACCCTTATATCAGCGGCGAATCCAATTTTTATCAAGACCTGGCGGGCCGGGGCATTTTTGGCGGCAAAGGGGTCTACCATGTGGACAGCTTTCGCCGGGCCACCGCCGATCTGCCGGAAAACAGGATTCTCAGCCACGATCTGCTGGAGGGGAATCTGTTAAACGCCGCCTATGCCTCGGACATCGCGCTTTTGGATCCGTTCCCCCGGCGCTTTTTCGCCTATAGCCGCCGCCAACACCGCTGGGTGCGGGGGGATTTTCAGCTTTTGCCCTGGCTGCTGCCGCAGGTGCCGGCGAAGGACGGCAAGAAACCCAATCCCCTCGATAAAATTGCCCTCTACCAGATCATCGACAATCTTAGGCGCCCCGGTTTGCCGATTTTACTCCTTTCGGCATTGCTGCTCAGCAGTTTTCAGCCCGGGGCCAATCTTCTGATTGGCCTATTGCTCTTCGTCGCCCTCTTTCCCGAGATAAACAGCGTATTTTTAGCGGCGCTGCATCGCCGTTGGCGGGAAGGCGGCATTTTGCTGCTGCGCTTTTTGCTCTCGCTGGCGCTGATGCCCTATTTCGCGCTGTTAAATCTGGACGCCATCGTGAAAACCCTGTTCCGTCTGGTACGGAAACGGAAGCTTTTGGAATGGGAAACGGCGGCGGCGGTGGACCACCGCCTGAAAATGTCCCGCCCCTTCCCCTTTGACCGCATCTTTGCCGTTTCCTACGGTTTGCTGGCGTTTTGGCTCTGCTTGCGATTCGCCTTCGCGCCGGGAATTTCCGCCCTTCCGCTATTTTTGGCGGCGATGTGGTTTTTGGCGCCGGTTTTCCTTTGGGCTTTGCAGCGAAAGCGCCAAGTTAAACAGTTAAATGAAGGAGAACGGGAATACCTGCGGCGTCTCTCTATGGAAATTTGGGCCTATTTTCGCGATTCGATTACCGCGGAGGACCATTTTCTGCCCCCGGACAATGTGCAGATCTATCCGCTGAAAGGCAAGGCCCGGCGCACATCCCCCAGCAATATCGGCCTCTGGCTCTCCTCCCTCTGCCTCGGTTTCGACCTTGGCTACTGTGGCGTGAAGGCCTGGTTCGACCAACTGGAAGCGACGATGAACACCGTAGAAAAGCTGGAAAAATACCGGGGTCATCTCTATAATTGGTACGACACCGCCAATGGCAAGGTGCTGACGCCCCCTTATGTTTCGGCGGTGGACAGCGGCAATTTCCTTGCCTCCCTTTATGTTTTGGATCAATATCTGGAAAAAGCCCTGGACGCGCCGCTTTTCGGGCCGGAACGGCAAAGTTCCTTTTCTTTCCTGGCCGAATTGGCGGGGAAGGGGGCCCCCGCCGCCCCGGAATGTGACGGTTCCCTCCAAACCTGGCGTCGGTTTTTGAAGGCCTATGAAGGGAGCACCTATGGCGACCGGATTTGGCGGCGGCAATTGGAGCACAGCCGGGCCGAAGCCCTGGAGGAAGCGGCGTTTTATTGCCCGGCGGAACTGCCCCTTACGGTGGCGGAACCGATCCTGCGTGCCAAAACCCTGCGGGAACTGCAAAACGGTTATTTCACCGCTTTAGAACGGGCCAAAGACGCAAAAGAGATCGGCGGGAGCATCCGCGAGACTTCAAGCCAGAACCGATTTTTTCATCGACGCCATCGAGGAAATGCGGGATAAGGTGCGGCTGATGAAGGAGGAGATGGATTTTTCCTTCCTCTACGATCCGAAAAAGAAATTGCTGCATATCGGTTATCGAACCGGAGGAAGCGCTGCTCGACCGGGCCTGGTATGACCAACTGGCGTCGGAAATCCGGCTGACCAGTTATCTGCTGGTGGGCCGCGGAGAATTGCCATTGGACCACTGGCGGCAATATGGGCGGCATCTGAACAAAGCCTATGGCCGGAAGGGTTTGCTTTCCTGGTCCGGCACATCTTTCGAGTACTTTCTGCCGGGCCTTTTCTTGCGGGAAGAGGCCCACAGCCTGCTGGGGGATTCCCTCCGTTTCGCTTTGCGCTGCCAAAAAAAATACGGCCGCTCGCTGTCCCGCCGCGGCTTGCCTTGGGGCGTTTCGGAATCGGCCTTCTACTATTTCGATTGGGATATGAACTATCAGTATAAGGCCTTTGGCGTTCCGGCCCTGGCCCTGGACCATGCCGCCGGTTCCGACCTCGTTTTCGCTCCCTATGCTTCCATTTTGGCCCTCCCCCTCGCGCCCCGGGCGGTTTTGGCGAACCTCCGCCGTTTCGACCGGCTGGGCCTGCGGGGCGAATGGGGTTTTTATGAGGCGGTGGATTATACCCGCCACCGGCTCTTGCCCCAGGAACCCTATGGCATCGTCAAAAACTATATGATCCATCACCAGTCCATGGCCTTTCTCGCCCTCGGCAATTGTCTCAGCGGCGGCGGTTTACAGCATCGTTTCCATGCCATTCCCGAGGTGCGGGCGGCAAGAAGCCTGTTGGAAGAAGCGATGCCCGGCGGGCATATCCGCCGTCCCCGGGAAAAATATGCCGATTGGAACGATGTAAAGCAGGAAGGGCCCCGGCTGCGTATACGTGACAGGGCAAACTTTCAGCCGCCGCCCGCCTGCCTTTTCCTGCGGGAAGGCGCCTACCGTCTCCTTCTCAACAGTTGGGGCGAGGGCTATGCCACCTATCGCAATCTCCCTTTGAACCCCTGGCGACGCCGGGATTTTCTTGAACCCGGCGGGCATTTCTTTTTCCTGGCCGACGGCGATGGCGATGCCGTTTGGTCTGCCACTTTAGCGCCGATCGCCGGCGACGACTGCGCCTATGAAATCTGGGACGACAGCGCCGTTTATGAACGGATGGAACACGATATCTTCTCCCGCCTCACCGTTTTTTTGCTGCCCGACGGCGCCGGGGAAGCACGTTTGCTGCGCGTTTCCAATCAAAGTGGCGAGCGGCGGCGGCTGAAGGTCTTTTCCTATTTCGCGCCGTTGCTCGGCGACGAAAACGCCTACCGCGCCCACAAGGGCTTCTATAAGCTCTTTTTCCGGGGCGAACAGCGGCAAAAGGAAAACAGAGCCTATCTCTGGCGGCGCAAGGACGGCGCCACCTCCCCGGTTATCGGCCTGCAGGGCCGGGCATTCGGTTCCGCAAAGGTGGAGTGGAATCCTATGGGGATCGGGAAGATTTCATCGGCCGGGGCCGCAGCCTCTCCCGGCCGAAATTGCCCGAAGGGCCCTCCCCTTCTCCCTGGATCCCATTTTGTCTCTCGGCGCGGCCTTCGTTTTGGAGCCGGGCGAGAGCGTCACCTTTGCCTATGTGCTCGCGGCGGCGGGAACAAAAGAGGAGGCACCGCGGCGATTCTCGATCAGTATGAAACCCTTTCTTCATTGGAAGAAGCCCGGCATCTGACGGCTTTACACGGTATATCCTGTCTCCTTGTCGACGGCGAGGACGAGCGTGTCCAGCGCTTGACCGCGGCGCTGCTCTATGGCGGCGGCAACCGCGGCGTTTACGGCGATGTGATGGCTTTGGGGCATGACCGCAAAGACCTGCTCTATCGTTATGGCATCTCCGGGGATCGGCCCATCGTTCTGCTCGATTATCGGGAAGGGCGGGAGCCCTTTCTTACCGCGCTGTTTAAGGCCATGGCCTACTGGGATCGGATCCGCTTTCCTGTCGATGCCATTGTCCTGGCGGAGGAGGGGAAAGCCGCTATCACGGCTTCTCTCCCGAGGTGCGGAGCGAAGCGCCGGCGCTGTCCTGTTCTGTGCTGGCCGTGGTGGACAAGCGGACTTTGGACGAGAGGGATTTGGGCTTCATTATGCCACCGCCAGCCTGGTTCTCGATAAAAATCTTTTTGACGGTCTGCCGGCCCTGGCATTTCCCGGTTGCCCTTTGCCGGAGGAACGGTCGTCGCTGCCGGCGGACGCCGCCGAAGGCCATCGCGGCGATCTATTTTGGATTCCCGCCCGGGCGGCGGCGCTCCCGGCCCCTGGGTCAATTTGCTGACCAATCCTATTTTGGTACGATGGTAAGCGACAGCGGCGCTGCTTTTACCTGGTGGAAAAACAGCCGCGAAAACCCGGTGACCCCCTGGAGCAACAATCCGGTGGAGGATGAAAGCTATGAAGGTTGCTTTTTCCTTTGCGACGGCAAGCAATACCCGCTTCTCCCTTGGGCCGGGGCGATGGCGGTGGGCCACGGCGGCGGCCGCTCTCTGTATCGCGGTGTATTCGCTGATTTTTCCGTAGAGATCACCGTCGATGTGCCTTTGGATGAGCCGGTAAAGGTCACCCGGGTTGCCGTCAGAAATCTTAGCGGGGAGGAAAAGCGCCTGCAATTGTTCGGCTATGCCCGGCCCCTGCTCGGTGATGGCAAGGCGGGGTTTCTCACCGCTTTGGACGGAGAAGTGTTGGTGGCGAAAAAGCTGCTTTGCCCCAAAGGCAGCGGCGTTTTCCTCTCCGCTTCGCTGCCCCCTTCCTTTGTATCGGGGGATCGGGCTTCCCTTTTCCCTGCCGGCCGTCGCCGCCCCGCCGTAGCCCGGGAGGGTTCATTGGGCCATCACGATGAAACGGTGTTGGCCTATGGTTGCGACCTGGTTCTCGGGCCGGAGGAGGAAAAAACCGTGGAACTGTATCTCGGCGCCTATGAGGGCCGGGAAGCCGCCGCCGCCCTCCGCCAAAAGCTGCTGGAAACCGACGGGGCGAAAGAAACCGAGGCCCATTGGCGGCAATTCTTAGACCGGCTCACGATCGATACCCCCAATGAGGCGCTCAATCTTCTCTTTAACCAGAGCCTGCTCTATCAAACCGTCAATGCGAGGCTTTGGGGCCGCACCTCCTTCTACCAATGCGGCGGCGCTTTCGGTTTTCGCGATCAGTTACAGGATGTGCTTTCCTTGCTCTATACCGCGCCGGAAATGGCAAAGGCGCAAATTTTGCGCCATGCCGCCCGGCAATTCCCGGAGGGAGACGTCCTCCATTGGTGGCATGAGATCGACGGCATTAAGGGCGTCCGCACCCGATTCAGCGACGATAGATTGTGGCTTCCCTATGTGGCGGCCCAATATGCCCGCATCAGCGGCGACACGGGCATCTGGCGGGAGGTCTGCCCCTATCTGGAGGGAGCGCCTTTGCCCGACGGCATGGACGAGCATTATGGCGAATATGCCGCCGGTGAAGAAAAGGACGATCTCTATCGCCACTGCATCCGGGCCATCGATATCAGCCTGGCCTTTGGCCGCCACGGCCTGCCGCTGATGGGCAGCGGCGACTGGAACGACGGCATGAACCGGGTGGGCCGGGAAGGCCGGGGAGAAAGCGTTTGGCTCGGCTTCTTCCTCTATGATATCCTGGGCCAATTCACCGCCGTCTGCCGGGAATTGGGCGATGACGAACAGGCCGCAGACTATGAAAGCGTACAAAAACAGCTGGCCATCGCCTTGAATGAGGGCGGCTATGACGGTGAATGGTATTTGCGGGCCTATTTTGACGATGGCGGTGTTCTCGGCGCCCGGGGCGGAAAGGCCTGCGCCCTCGACTCCCTCAGCCAGAGCTGGGCGCTGCTTTCCGGCGCCGGGGAAAAGGAAAAAACCCGCCTCGCCCTTGAAAAGGCCTGGCAGTTTTTGGTGGACCATGAGAACCGGCTCGTCCGCCTGTTCACGCCGCCCTTTTCCGAGGAGGAGCCGGACCCCGGCTATATCCGGGACTATCCGCCGGGCATTCGGGAAAACGGCGGCCAATATACCCATGGCGCGCTTTGGCTTCTCGCCGCCTTCGCCCAAAACGGCGATACGGAAAAAACGGCGCTGCTGCTGGATTATCTCAATCCGTTGACGAAGGGCGAGGCGGAACGGCAGCGGTACCGGCTGGAACCCTATGTGGTGGCGGCGGACGTTTATTCCGCTCCCCCTTATGCCGGGCGGGGCGGCTGGTCCTGGTATACCGGCGCCGCCGCCTGGTTTTACCGGGTCGTCATCCGGGACATTCTCGGTCTGCGAAAGGATGGGGATCGGCTGACCTTCACGCCTTTGGTGCTGCCGGGTTTCGGCCAATGGCAAATCCGCTATGTTTACGGGAAAAGCCTTTATACCTTCTCTTTTTATGGCGGGGGGCCGGGGCCGTCGGAAATTGCCGCGACCAGCGTCGACGGCCAGCCTCACCGGGACAAATGGATCGGCTTAAAAGACGATGGGGGACGGCATCGGGTGGAGATCGTTTTGCGGCAACGAAAAAAATAGCGGTAAATTTCACTTTTCTTGGTAAAAATGATGGATTTTACCACCGTTTAATGATAGAATATTTCCGTAGAGAACATCATTTTTCCGCGGCGGCGCACACATCGCCTCCGCCTCCGGCGGCGTTTTCCCAATGGATGGGGCCGCGGCGGAGAACGGCCCTATAGATGGCCCGGCGGGGCTTATATAGGGTTGTTTTTATGGCGGCGCCCGGTTGATTTCTTGTTGCGGCAGGAAAAAGAAGGTGCGGGTAGAAGTGATGAACAGTGGAAAAAGGCGGGGAACAGATGCGGATCATTGAAGAAATCAAACAGCAAATCGCCCAAGCTTTAAGGGCGGCGTTAGAAACGGCGAAGGCCAAAGGCTTATTGCAATGCCAGCGGGTTCCGGAATTCATCATAGAAATTCCGAGGGAAAAGAGCCACGGCGATTTTGCCGCCAATCTCGCTTTGGTGCTGGCGAAGGAAGCCAAGATGCCGCCGCGGAAAGTCGGCGAGATTCTATTGGCCCAGCTGGATATTGCCGGCGGCGATGTGGATCGGGTCGAAATCGCGGGCCCCGGCTTCCTCAATTTTTATTTGCGGCCCGATTGGCTCTATCGCATACCGAAAATCATCTTTTCCCTGGGAGACCGTTACGGTTCCGTTTCGATCGGCAATGGCTTAAAGGTGCAGGTTGAATTTGTCAGCGCCAATCCCACCGGTCTTTTGCACATGGGCAATGCCCGGGGCGGCGCTATCGGCGATTCCCTTGCCAATCTCTTGGCCTTTGCCGGCTATGATGTGTCCCGGGAATTTTATGTGAACGACGCCGGAAATCAAATCCAGCTGTTCGGAAAATCTCTCGATGCCCGCTATCGGGAAGCCTTGGGGGAAACGGTGGCTTTTCCGGCGGACGGTTACCACGGCGCCGATATCGCCGACAGCGCCCGGCTTTATATCGCGGCCTATGGCGATGCCCTGTTGGCGGAGGAGGCGGAGGTGCGGGAGCGAACCTTGGCCGAGTTCGCCCTCAAAGATAAGATATCCCGCATCGAAAAAACGCTAAAGGATTATGGCATCGTCTATGATGTCTGGTTCAGCGAAGCTTCGCTTTATACCGACGGCAAGATCAAGGAAACCGTGGATTGGCTTTTAAAGGCGGGACATGCCTATGAACGGGAGGGCGCCGTTTGGCTGAAGGCCCCGGCGGACAGCGAGGAAAAGGATGAGGTGCTGGTTCGTTCCAATGGCCTTCCCACCTATTTCGCCGCCGACATCGCCTATCATCGCGATAAATTTCAGCGCGGTTTCGACCGCGTCATCAATATTTGGGGCGCCGACCACCACGGCCATGTAGCCAGGATGAAACGGGCCGTATCGCTGTTCGGCTATGACCCGGATCGCCTCACCGTCATTCTCATGCAATTGGTGCATCTGATGCGGGGGGATGAAGCGGTGCGCATGTCGAAGCGGGCCGGCACCTATTTGACATTGGAAGAATTGATGGCGGAAGTGGGGTATGACGCCGCCCGCTATTTTTTCGTGATGCGCAATCCCGACAGCCAAATGGAATTCGACCTGGAACTGGCGAAATCAAAAACAGCGGAAAACCCCGTGTTCTATGTGCAATATGCCCATGCCCGGATTTGCAGCATTTTGCGGCAGGCCAAGGCTTTGGGCTATGGGCTTCCGGCGGATCCCGCCGCCCTCGACTATACCGTATTGCGGGAAGAGACGGAATTGGCTTTGCTGGCGAAGCTGGCGGATCTGCCGGAGGAGGTGGCCAATGCCGCCCTCGCGCTGGAACCCCACCGGCTCACCGTCTATGTGCAGGAATTGGCCGCCGCTTTCCATCTGTTCTATACCCATTGCCGGGTGAATACGGAAGACGCCGCTTTGAGGGCGCCGCGGCTCGCGCTATCGCAGGCGGTGGCCCAGGCCATCCGCAATGTTCTCGCCCTTGGGCGTCCATGCGCCGGAAGAAATGTAAGCAATCAATGCGTTTGAAGGAGGAGAACCATGACCAAGTTTATTTTTGTTACCGGAGGTGTCGTTTCATCTCTGGGCAAAGGGATTACCGCCGCTTCCCTCGGCTGTATCCTGAAAAGCCGTGACTGGAAAGTCGCAAGCCAAAAATTCGACTCCCTATATCAATGTTGATCCGGGCACCATGAGCCCATATCAGCATGGCGAAGTGTTTGTGACCGACGACGGCGCCGAGACCGACTTGGACGTGGGCCACTATGAACGGTTTATCGATAGCAACCTCAGCAAAAATGCCAATGTGACCAGCGGCAAAATTTATGATGCCGTATTGAAAAAGGAGCGCCGCGGCGATTATCTCGGCGGCACCGTTCAGGTGATTCCCCATGTGACGAATGAGATCAAAGACCGGGTTTTTCGCCCGGCCCGGGAGAGCAATCCCGATGTGATCATCACCGAGGTGGGCGGCACCGTCGGCGATATTGAATCGCTGCCGTTCCTGGAGGCCATCCGCCAGATGAAGACCGAAGTGGGGCGGGACAATGTCCTCTATATCCATGTGACCCTCGTGCCCTATCTGAAAGCCCTCCGGCGAAGCGAAAACAAAGCCCACCCAGCACAGCGTTAAGGAACTGCGGAGCATCGGCATCCAGCCGGACATCATCGTTTGCCGCACCGAACAGCGGATTTCCCAGGAAATGGAGGCGAAGATCGCGCTGTTTTGCGATATCGACCCCGAAGCCGTGATCCAGGCGGTGGACGCCCAAAGCATCTATGAGGTGCTCTTGCAGCTTTTGGAAGAAGAGATGGACGACATCGTCGTCGAAAAACTGAAATTGAACTGCGGCGAAGCCGATCTTGCCGATTGGCGGAGATGGTGGGCCGCATCAAGAACTATACAAGGGAAGTCCGCATCGCCATCGTCGGCAAATATGTCGAGCTGCACGATGCCTATCTCAGCATCTGCGAATCGCTGCGGCATGCCGGTTTTCATCAGGAAGCCAAGGTGAACATCAAATGGGTCAATTCCGAACATTTGAATGCCGCCAATATCGAAGCGGAGCTGGGGGATGTCTCCGGCATCCTCGTTCCCGGCGGCTTTGGCGACCGGGGCATTGAAGGAAAGATTCTGGCGGTGGCTCTATGCCCGCCGCCGTCAAGTGCCGTTTTTCGGCATCTGCCCGGTATGCAGTTGGCGGTGGTGGAATTTGGCCCGAGCGCCCTGGGAATGGCCGGGGCCAATAGCTGGGAATTTGACAAAGGCACCCCGTATCCCGTCATCGACCTGCTGCCGGAGCAGAAGGAGGTGGAGGATATGGGTGGCACCATGCGGCTGGGCCTTTACCCCTGCTGCCTAAAAGAGGGCAGCAAAGCGGCCCAATTGTATCAGGAAAGCCCCATCTATGAACGGCACCGGCACCGCTATGAATTCAACAATACCTTTCGCGACGCCTTTGCCGGCAGTGAAATGGACATCGTCGGCGTTTCCCTCGACGACCGTTTGGTGGAAGTGATCGAGCTGTCCTCCCATCCCTGGTTCATCGGTTGTCAGTTCCATCCGGAGTTTAAATCCCGCCCCAATCGGCCCCATCCTTTGTTCAAAGGATTTGTTGCCGCGGCCCTGCTGGAACAGGAACGCCGCGCCGCCGATTGAAAGGAGGGTTCCCATTGTCTTATACCGCGCGTTTGATCGACGATAGGGAGAGGGAGCTTTACAATCGCTTCGTTTCCCGGCACGAAAAGGGCCATATTTTACAAAGCTATGAATGGGGCGAAATCAAAAGCCGCAGCAATTGGCAGCCCCTTCGCCTGGTGGCAGAGGAGGATGGCGAAATCAAGGCCGCCATCTCCATTTTGAAGCGCCCGGTGCCGCTGGGCGGCAGCATCTTTTACGCACCCAGGGGCCCCGTGGTGGATGTGAAGGAGGAGGCGCTCCTTTCCTTCCTGCTGGCGGAGGTGAAAAAGCTCGCCGCCGCCCATAAAGCCATCTGCCTGAAGGTGGATCCGGATGTTCTTGCCGACAATGAAGATTGGCGGCGGGCCTTTGAACGGCACGGTTTTCAAAAAGCCAGCAAAGAGGCGGGCTTTGAAGGGGTGCAGCCCCGGTTTGTCTTTCGCCTCGATATACGCCCCGATGAGGAAACGCTTTTGGCCAATATGCACCAAAAGACCAGATACAATCTGCGGCTGGCAAAGAAAAAGGGCGTTGCCATCGACGACAGCGCCCGGCGGGAAGATTTGCCCGCCTTTTATGCTTTGCTGAAAGAAACGGCGGAGCGGGATCGGTTCTTGATCCGCTCTTATCAATATTTTGAAGATATGTACGATTATCTTGTGCCCCGGGGCATGGGCCATCTCTTCCTCGGCTATTATGAGGGGCGGATGGTGGCGGGCACCTTCCTCTTTCGTTTTGGGGAAAAGGCCTGGTATATCTATGGCGCTTCCTCCAACCAATACCGCAATGTCATGCCCAATTATCTGATCCAATGGGAAATGATTCGCTGGTCGAAGGAGCGGGGCTGCACACTCTACGATTTTCGCGGCGTTCCCGGCCATCTTACCGAGGAGAACCCCTCTACGGCCTTTATAAATTCAAAAAGGGGTTCAATGGGGACTACTGTGAATTCATCGGCGAATATGACTTGGTTTACCGGTATCTTTTTTATCGGATGTATCGCACCTTTGAACCTATCTATTCCGTCGGCGTGCGCAAGCTGATTCGCCTGAAGAAGAAGCTGTCGGGAAGGGGATAAGACCTTGTCGGAAAATGACAATCTGTGGATCGAGGTGGACTTGGGCGCGATCCGCCACAATTACCGGGAAATCAAAAATAAACTCGCCGTTTCCGCAAGGGCGTCATCGCTGTGGTGAAAGCCTCGGCCTATGGCCACGGCCTTGCCGCCGTTGCCCGGGTTTTGGAAGAGGAAGGGGCTTCCTATCTTGCCGTCGGCCATTTGGGGGAAGGCATCGCCCTGCGGGAGGCCGGCATCGCCTGCCCGATCCTGGTGATGACGCCGCAGCTGCCCCGGGATTTGCCCGCCTTCCCAAAATACCGGCTGGTTCCCACCGTCGATGGCGCTCGCCGCCCTTAAAGAGCTGGAAAAGGTCGCTTCCGGTGTGGAAATCCCGTTTCATTTGAAACTGAATCTCGGCATGAACCGCTTCGGCCTCAACCCCGCCGATATTGAAGAATTCGCCGCGGCTTTGCGCCAGTGCCCCGACCTTCGCATGGAAGCGGTCTTTTCTCACCTCGCCACGGCATTGGTGAAGGACCATCCCGCCACCCGGCGGCAGATCGAAGCCTTCCGGGTCGCCAAGCGGCAGGTGGAGGCCGCCGTCGGCCGCCCGGTGCTGGCCCATCTCGCCAATAGCGCCGCGGCCTCGCCTATCCGCAAAGCCATTGGGACTATCTAAGGGTGGGCACGCTGCTTTATGGGCAGGTACCTGCCGCCCACTTCACAAGCGGTCTGGATTTAAGGAATACCTGGACGGCAAAGGCCCGGCTGATCGCCATCCGGGAAGCGAAGGCCGGGGATACCGTCGGCTATGGCGGCGACTTTAAGGTGCGCCGCGGGATGAAGCTGGGCGTTTTGCCCGTCGGCTATCGGGACGGCTTCGGGGTGCAGCCGCCTTTGAACAATGTCCGTTGGCGGACTTTTATGCGCCAGGCTTTGCGCCTGCTGCGGGCCGCTTTTCGGCGCAAAGGCGCAAACTATGTCCTGCATGAGGGCTGCCGCTTGCCGGTGGTCGGCCGCATCGCCATGCAGACGGCGATGGTCGACATCGGCGTCGCCCCATTGCAGGCCGGGGATACGGTGGAAGTGCCGATGCGGCGCACCGCTTCTTCCCCGATTTTACAAACCATCTATAAAGACGATGAAACGAGCATAGAATGAATGGAATAAATAGAATGAAAAGACCCCACGGGAACATGAAAAGAAAAGGAGTTGTTCATTATGGCATTGGTAACCGTCAGCGAACTGTTAAAGGGAGCGGAAGAAGGAAATTACGCGATCGGGGCATTCAACTGCAATAATATGGAGATTGTGCAGGCGATCATCGCCGCCGCGGAAGCGGAGCGCTCCCCTGTCATCATCCAGGCCAGCCAGGGCGCGATCAAATACGCGGGGCTTCCCTATATCATGGGCCTGGTGCGAACCGCCGCCGCGACGACCGACATTCCCGTCGCCATGCATCTCGACCACGGCACCGGCTTTGAACAGGTGGTGAAATGCATCCACCAGGGCTTTACCTCGGTGATGGTGGACGGTTCCAAGCTGCCGCTGGAAGAGAATATCGCTTTGACCAACAAAGTATTGGAAATTGCCCGCGCCGTTGGCGTTTCCGTCGAAGCGGAGCTGGGGAAAATCAGCGGCACGGAAGACGACATCTTCGTTCACGACCGGGAGGCGATGTTTACCGACCCCAAAGAAGCGCAATATTTTGTCGAGGCCACCGGCGTCGATGCGCTGGCAGTGGCCATCGGCACCGCCCACGGCCAGTATAAGGGCGAGCCAAAACTCGATTTCGAGCGGCTGAGCCGGATTCGCGAGCTGACCAAGGTACCCATCGTACTGCATGGCTCCTCCGGCGTGCCGTCGGAAGCGATTGTTGAAGCGATCAGAAGAGGGGTGCGCAAAGTCAATATCGATACGAATATCCGGGAAGCCTTTGTGCGGCAAATCCGGGATTTCCTCAAAGAGGACGAAAGCTGCATCGACCCGAGAAAAATTCTCGGCCCCGCCCGGGACAGGGCTGTGGAAGTTATCCGGGAAAAAATCCGGATCTTCGGCAGCAATGGCAAAGTGTGAAGGGGGGCGCTCGCTTTTGAAACTGTATCTCGACAGCGCCGATTTACGGGAAGTGGCGGAAATCGCCGCCTGGAATGTGCTTTCCGGCATTACCACCAATCCTTCGCTGCTGGCGAAGGTGGGCCAAACGGTGGAGGGCTTTATGGCCCGGGCCGCCGATCTCGTTTCCGGCCCCATCAGCCTTGAAGTGATGGCGGAGGCGGCGGCGGCCATGGTAGCGGAGGCGAAACAGCTGAAAAAATTGGGGGAACAGGTCGTCATCAAGGTTCCGATGACCGCGGAGGGGCTGAAAGCCCAAAAAGGTATGCACGCGGCGGGACTGAAAACCAATATCACCTTGGTTTTCTCGGCCAACCAGGCCCTGCTGGCCGCCGCCGCCGGCGGCGACTATGTCAGCCCCTTTATGGGGCGGCTGGACGACAATGGCGCCCAGGGCTTCCAACTGATTCAGGAAATCAAGGCCATTTACCGGGAATACGGCATTAAAACGAAGATCATTGCCGCCAGTCTGCGCACGGCAAGAGAAGTGACCGACGCCGCCTTGGCCGGGGCGGACATCGCGACGGTTCCCTATGCCATTTTCCAAAAGATGGTGGGCCATCCTCTTACCGATCTGGGCATCGAACGCTTTCAGCAGGATTGGGCAGCGGCACAAAGCAAATAAACAGAAGGGAGAGGAAAATGGAAAGAGAATTAACTTTAGATTTTATTCGCGTGACGGAAGCGGCGGCTTTGGCCTCCGGCCGTTGGCAGGGCCGCGGCGATAAGAATGCCGCCGATGGCGCCGCCGTTCGTGGTATGCGGGCGGTTTTTGATACGATTCCGATCGACGGCACCGTTGTAATCGGTGAAGGGGAGATGGACGAAGCGCCGATGCTCTATATCGGTGAAAAACTCGGCAATGCCAAAACCCCCCAGGTCGACGTGGCGGTGGATCCATTGGAGGGAACCAATCTGGTGGCCAAGGGCCTGACCGGCGCCATCGCCGTGATGGCCGTTGCCGAGAAAGAATGCTTGCTTCATGCTCCCGACATGTATATGGACAAGATCGCCGTCGGCCCCAGGGCCAAAGGGGTCATCGACCTTGATGCGCCGGTTTGCGAAAACATCGCCAATATCGCGAAAGCCCTGAACAAATCGACCTCGGATATGACGGCGGTGGTACTCGACCGGCCCCGGCACCGGGAGCTGATCGGTGAATTGCGGCGCTGCGGCTGCCGCATCCAACTCATCAGCGACGGCGACGTGGCTCCGGCGGTGGCCGCCGCTTTTCCCGATTCCGGCATTGATGTCATGATGGGAATCGGCGGCGCTCCCGAAGGGGTGCTGGCCGCCGCGGCCCTCAAGGCCATGGGCGGCGATATGCAGGGCCGCCTGTACCCCGAGGACGATGAGGACAGGGAAAGAATGGCGAAGATGGGCATTCATGACGATCAAAAGCTCCTGACCATGGACGATCTCGTCCGCACCGGCGATGTGGTCTTTTGTGCCACCGGGATCACCACCGGGCCGCTTTTGCGGGGGGTCGTCTATACCGGCACCGGCGCCACCACCCACTCGCTGGTGATCCGGGGCAAAACCGGCACCGTCCGCTATATTGAGGCCACCCATGATTTTCATAAAAAACCGCTGATCGAAGTCATCGATCAGGATTAAAGCGGCTTCCCCCGCGGCGCCCGGGAGCGGCGGCTTTGTCATAAAACCGTGCTTTTTGGCGCATGCCCCCGAAGGCGGCGAAAGCGGCGGAGGGGGCGGCGCCCCCGCATGTTTTTAGGCCCCGCATCACAGCGTCGGGCTGGGGGATTTTGCCCGGCGAAGGGCAAAAGTTTTCCGCCGCGATTCTTTATACCGCCATTGTCTTTTTATGCCAATGGTGGTATAATTTTTTCAACTGCGCTGCCTTTCCCATCTTTTTTACCCAATCCATACGCCATGCCGATTGTGGATTCCCCATAAGGAGGAAAAAATTGCATACGGAAGAATTGGAAGCCAAAACCTTGGCGGAATTGTACCAAATTGCCAGGGAAGCCGGGCTGGTTGGCTATTCGCGCTTGCGAAAGAAGGAATTGGTTTTTGAAATCGCGAAGGCAAAGACAAAGGCGGCCCCGGAACGGGACGATACGCTTCTTTACGCCCAAGGCGTTTTGGAAACGCTGGCCGACGGTTACGGTTTTTTGCGCCCCTTCAACTATTTGCCCAGCGGCGACGATATTTATATCTCGCCGTCCCAGATACGGCGCTTTGACCTCAGAACCGGCGATAAAGTCGGCGGCCAGGTGCGCCCCCCCAGGGAAGGGGAGCGGTATTTCGCCCTGCTCCGGGTCGAGCATGTCAATGGCGAACCGCCGGAAAGCGCCGTAAACCGGCTCCATTTCGATGGCCTTACGCCGCTTTATCCCGATGAAAAGATCACCCTTTCCCAAAGAAGGGCGATCTTTCCTGCCGCATCATCGATCTCGTTTGCCCCATCGGCCGCGGCCAACGCGGCATCATCGTTCCCCGCCCAAAGCCGGCAAAACCATGCTGCTGGTCAAGGTGGCCAATGCCATTGCCGAACGGTATCCCGAGATCGAGCTGATCGTCCTCTTGATCGATGAAAGGCCGGAGGAGGTGACGGACATCGAGCGTTCCGTCAAAGGCGATGTGGTCAGCTCCACCTTTGACGAATTGCCGGACAACCATGTGAAGGTCGCCGATATGGTATTGGAGCGGGCGAAGCGGCTGGTGGAGCATAAAAAAGACGTGGTGATCCTGATGGACAGCCTGACCCGCCTGGCCCGCGCCAACAATCTGGTTCTTCCCCCAGCGGCCGCACGCTTATCCGGCGGCATCGATCCCATCGCGCTGCACAAACCGAAACGGTTCTTCGGCGCCGCCCGCAAGGTGGAGGAAGGCGGCAGCCTGACGATCCTAGCCAGGCACTGGTGGATACCGGCAGCCGCATGGACGATGTGATTTTTGAAGAGTTTAAGGGCACCGGCAATATGGAGCTTGTTCTCGAGCGGCGGCTGGCGGAGCGGCGGATTTTCCCCGCCATTGACGTTAAAAAAGCGGCACCCGGCGGGAGGAGATGATCCTCCGCCCGGAAGAGATGGAATTGATGTGGAATTTCCGCAAAGTCTGCTCCAATCAGGGCAGCGTCGAGATGACGGAAAGCCTGATCGACGCGATGCGGCGCACCGAAAGCAATGAGGATTTGATCCGCGCCATGCCGCAAATCTTCCCCGAAAGCCGGGGGAAATACAATGGCGGCTAAAAAATTGGCGGCTAAAGATAGGAAGCATCTCGGTCGGAGGGATCAATATGGCATCTATGCTCTATACCAATGAAAAAGGCGATCTGTTGGCAGCACCGGCGCTCAGAATGGCCGCGGCCCGCGGCAGTGAAATCCTGCTCCCTTCCGACGATGCGCTGTTCCCTCTGCCGGAAGGGGCCACTTTAACGGCCCTGCCGGGCCGGGTTCCGCTGGGTTTCGATGGGCGGGGGCGCGCCGTGCCTCTGGAAAAGAACGGCCTTTGGCCGGTGGCGGCCCTATTGCCCCAGGGCTTTACCAGAACGCTGCTGCCCGCTTATACCGGCGGCGGGGCGGAAATTCTGCCCCTTTTGGGCTATACCGCCGTGGGGATGCGGGACGGCCGCGTCGTTGCGGCGGCCATTCCCACCGACGATCATCAAATGTGGCACCCCAAGCATTACAATACGGCCGAGCTTCCCGCCCGGGTCAAAAGGATGAAACGCCGTTTCCCCCGGAACCGGCTGGTGGCGCATTTGGGCCACTGTTCTTTGGAGTACGGCTGTTTCACCGCGCAAAACATCTTCTACCATCGCTGGGAAGGGGGTTTGCCGGTTTCTCCCCATTGCAATGCCGCTTGCCTCGGCTGTATCTCCCGGCAGCCTGCGGAGTGCTGTCCGTCGCCCCAGGGGCGGATCCGCTTCCGGCCCGAGCCGAACGAAGTGGGGGAACTGGGCTCCTATCATCTTCTGGCCAAGGCCGCGCCGATCGTCAGTTTCGGGCAGGGCTGCGAGGGGGAACCGTCGCTGGCGGCGGATCTGATTGCCAAGTCCATCGCCCGGATGCGCCGGGAAACAGACCGTGGCACCGTCAATATCAATACGAACGGCGGCGATTTCGGGAAGATGAAAAAGATCGTCGACAGCGGCCTCAATGCCATGCGGGTGAGTTTGATCTCGGCGAAAGAAAGCCATTACAATGCCTATTATCGGGCAAAGGGCTATTGCCTGGCAGATGTGGAAAAAACCATTGCCTACGGGGTGGAAAACGGTCTAAGGGTATCGCTGAATCTGCTGACGCTGCCGGGCTTTAATGACCGGGAAGAGGAAATCGAAGCCCTGTTGGCTTTGGTGCGCCGCACCGGCCTCTCCTTCGTGCAGATTCGCAATCTCAATATCGACGATGCGTTCTTCTACCGGCAGATGCCGCTGTCGCCGGAACCGAGCCTCGGCATCGAAGCGCTGCTGGCCGCCTTGGCCGCGGAGAATGTCACCGTCGGCAATTACAGCCGCCCGTCGGCTTGACGGCCATTGCAGAAACGGAGATGGTGCAAGATGTACTGCCTGTCCCGCGGTGCTTCGCTTTCCCGGAGCGATGGGGTTTGCCCCCAATGCGGTGAAAAACAGCAAACAACCAACGGAGGCCGGGGTCGGGGCCGGCGCTTTGAAAAACAGCCCGCCCCCATCGCCAAGGGCGGCGGAGGGGGCGGGGAGGAAGAACGGTTTCGCCGCCGCCGCGCTTCCTATCATCCCACCCTGCACCGGCGGCATACCGGCGTCTTTGCCGTCGGCGACTGCGGCGTCACTTTTTCTCCCCATTTATTTAAAAAACCGTTTTCCCTTCGCTCTGACGGAAATTGCCTTCGTCGGCGATGCCTATCGCTATGGTTTCAATACCTATTTTGATATTGAAACCCTAAGCGGCGGGCGATACATCTTTTCCCTCAACTATCTCAATCGCGACCGAACCCAGGCCATCGTTGACCTGATACGGGCCCGGTTGCCCCAAAACCCGGCGGCGCAAAGGTAGAGAAGGGCGGGAGACGGCGATACCGGCGCCGTCGCCGCCGCGTTCCGCCAAAAACAGCCAAAGAACCGGCGCAGCGCCGGCCAAAAGGCGCCTGTGCAATAAGATAAGAATCTGGCTGAGAGGATTGATAAAGAAAGCAAGTTTTGTTATACTGGCATAAAAACAGCAATCGATGTTTGTGCCTGAAGGAGGTTTCTTCATGGGGAAGAAAGATAAAGACCAACCGGTTCGGGGGAGACACAGGAATTACTATGCCCGGCAGGCGGCGCGGCAAAGGCGCCATTTTTTAATTGCGATTGTGGCTTTGGTTTTCGTTATTTCCGCCGCCGTCGTCACCGTTTCCCTTTTGGGGGGCGGCGCGGATGAAATGGGGACGGCGCCGGAAGCGGAAAAGCGGGAGGAGAGCAAAGCCGAGGAATATGCCGAGGTTTCACTGATCGCCACCGGGGACAATTTGATTCATAATAGCATCTACCAGCAGGCCCAATCCCGGGCAGGCGGCAGCGGCTATGATTTTTCCTCTGCCTATGCCGCCATCGCTCCCATCGTTGCGGCGGCGGACATCGCTTTCATCAACCAGGAAACGCCGGTGGCCAGCCGCGTATTGGAGGTTTCCAGCTATCCTTCCTTCAATACGCCGGTGGAATCGGTGGAGGCCCTCGTGGCGGTGGGTTTCAATGCCTTTAATCTCGCCAGCAACCATACGATCGATAAGGGAACGAAGGGCATGGCCGCGACCATCGATTTTATGAACAGCCTGACCGGGATCGTACATTTTGGCGCTTATCGCGACGGCGACGATCTTCATACCGTCCGCACCTTTGCTTCGAACGGCATTGTTTTCGCTTTCATCGGCATCACGGAAATGACCAATGGCCTCTCCCTGTCGGCCGATACGGAGCTGCGCCTGGTCTACAATTCGGAAACGGAAACGATTCAGAAAATGATCGGCGAAGCGAGGGCCGCCGCCGACGTGGTGGTGGTTTCCGTCCATTGGGGCGATGAAAATGTATTGGCCGCCGCCGACCGCCAGAAGCTGCTGGGCCAACAGTTGGCCAACTGGGGGGCGGATCTGATCATCGGCCACCATCCCCATGTTTTGCAGCAGATCGAAGTGCTCCGGCGGGAGGACGGTACCGAGGTTCCCATCGTCTATTCGCTGGGGAATTTTATTTCGGCCCAACGGGGCAAAGCCAATATGGTCGGCGGTTTCTTAGGCTGCACGGTGAAAAAACAAATGTCCGGCGGTTCCATCAAGATAGAAGATGTGCATTTTATACCGACGGTGACCCAGTTCGGCGCCGGATACAGCAATATCCACGTCGTACCCTATGATGAAAATTATACGGCGGAAATGGCCAGCTCCTCCCACGGTTTGGGCCTTCCCTCGGCTATATCGACGGTGTTCTTTTGGAGACCGTTGGCAGCCCGTACCTGCCCGGCTTTATCGTGGAGCGTTCTCGCCCGGCCGGACGGAAACAGATGCTTAAAACCTTATAAAAAGAAGACAAAACCGGGTGAGCGGCGGCCGGCGGTGTGGCGGAGATATGCGGCGCGGCGTTTCGGTGCGTAAAGAGGCGGAGAGGAAGTTTTGGGCGGCGGAAAGCCCGCCGTCGCCGCCGGTGAAAAGCCGATGTTGGCCGTTGCGGCGGGCGAGGGCAAACCCCGGCGCGCCCATAAGGGCCGCCCGGGGCCGCACTTGTCTTTATGCCGTGCCGAACAGCAGGATGCTGTAGAAATCGCTTTCGTCGAGATTGGCCTCGCGGTAGCCGGTTTCCCGCCAAAGGCGAAAAACATTGATGCAATGCCCCGATATGCAGGGAACCATTTCCTTGGCATATCGGCATTTTTTTTCCGGATAGGTACAGCTGGCGCAGAAAGTACAGCCGCTCATCCCCAGCAGAAAAACATCGTCGAAGTCCCGCTCCACTTCCCGCTTTAGAGCTTTGGACATTTCATTGAAGGATGCGACCACCTCGCTGAAAAGCTCCGGGTTGAAAACATAGCTGATGGCTTCGGAAATCAGCTGCAAAACGATGCCGTAACGGTAGCGCCGGATGGCGGCGATGCAGTCTTTCACCGGGCCGACCCCCGGCGGGCAGGTCCAAAATTTTCCATACATGCCGCAGTCATTGGCGCGGCAGGCCTCCCTGAGCAGCTCCGCATCGTCAAAAACCAGGGTTTGCGGGTCAAAATACGCCGCATGGGTGAAGCCGTGCGCGGAAGCGAGCTGGCGATAGTCCCGGGGAAAGCCGGGATTCGGTTCCAAAATGGGCATTGCGGTTCTCCTTTTTGTCTCCGTCTTTTGTCTGTAATGCCAAGGCGGCGTTCCAATTCCGTGGCCGCCCGCCTCTATTGCTTATGGTCTTTCATCGGTATTATAATCCCCGTTTGTCGGCGCGTCAATCGATTCCCTTGGATTCCCATTGGAAACGCTTTGGGAAAACCGGGCGTTCGGCGGGCAAAGCAAGGCCGAAGCCCTTCATACCCGAGGGTATGGGGCTTCGGCCCGGAAAACGAGTAAAAACGATGTTTTTGTTCCGCGCTTTTAGGCCTCTTTTAATTTGAACTTTGCCGTCTGTTCCTGCAACAGCGCCGCTTGATTGGAAAGCTCTTCGCTGGCGGCGGCGCTTTCCACCGCCCCGGCGGAATTTGTTTCCACCACTTGGCTGATCTGCTCCAAGCCCTGGAGGATCTGGCCGATTTGCGACACCTGTTCCGACATGGCTTCGTCGATTTCCTCCATTGCCTTTTGGGCGGCATTCGATTGCTCGGTAACGGTTTCAAAGGCCGCGGCCGTTTTGTCGGCGATGGCATGGCCGTCTTTCGCCACTTGGATGGAATTGTTGATCAGATCCGCCGTCTGCTTCGCCGCTTCCCCGGTTTCCGCCGCCAGGCTCCGCACTTCGGAGGCGACGACGGCGAACCCTTTCCCCGCCTCTCCGGCCCGGGCCGCTTCAACGGCGGCGTTCAGCGCCAGAATATTGGTTTGGGCGGCGATGCCATTGATGGCTTTAATGATGTTCTGAATCTCTTCGGAAGCCCTCTCGATTTTGTTCATGGCCGCCAGCATCTGTTCCATCTGCGCGTTTCCGTCGGCGACACCGCCAACGGCTTGCTCCATATATCTGGTCGCCAGGGCCACATTGTCGGCGCTTCTTTGCGCGTCGTCGGAGATCTGCGTCGCCGAAGCCATCAGCTCCGTCAAAGCCGCCGCCTGTTCCGTCGCACCCTGGGCCAGCAATTGGCCGGAATCCGATACCTGGATGGAACTGCTTTTGAACTGTTCCGAAGAAAATTTCACCTGGGCCAGGATCTCATTTAGTTTGGCGATGAAAAGGTTGAAGGAAGCGACCATATCGCCGATCTCGTCCCGGCTTTGCACCGTGAAATGGTGGGTCAAGTCCCCCTCGCCCTGGGCCAAAACCTCAAAATAATCGGACAGTTCCTGCACCGGCCGGGTGATGAGGCGCCGAACCATAAGTACCAGCAGCAGCAAAAGGAAAAGGAAAGAGGCGGTGACGAACAGAATTTCCGTTGTAATCAAGCTGCGGGACAGCGCCTTGATCATGGTTTTTTCTTGCGCCACCGCCATGACGCCCAAAACCTTGTCCCCGGCGCTGACGATCGGCGTCATCACCACAAGATAGTCGCTGTTGTTGTGGGCTTCGGTTCGGGTGATGGCGGTGCGCTCTTCATAAAGGCGGGCATGGGCGGCTTCGTCCAAAGAGGCGCCGACATAGCTTTCCCCATTGGCCTCCAGTGAGCTCATTGTCATTTCAGCGCCGCTGTAAATCAAAAGGTCGACGCCGATCATGCCGCTGATGTCGTGAACAAAGTCGCTGTCCCCCAGCACATACCCGGCGGAAACGGCGCCGACGATCTGGCCGTTTGCGTCATAAACCGGGGAGCCGGCGCGAATCGACATCTTCACCACTTTGCCTTCTTCCACGCCTACGCTGGCCTGCCCATTGATGGCATTCTGTATATTGATTTGATTGGCGATGCTGTCGCCATAGTTTTCCGGGTCGTGGGCCCGCGCCAAAACATTGCCCTTGTTATCGGTAACCACCAGATAACCGAGGTCATAGGATTCCATGGCGTTCTTCCCGATGGACAGCGCCGCATTGTGGTCGCCGTTTTGTATCGCGGCGGCGATGTCGGCATCTTTTTCAAACCATTTTGCGCTTCGCAGCGCCCGGTCTTTCATGGTTTCGATCTGTCGGTTGGCGGCGGCGGAATGCGTTTCCGTCTGGGCGGTGAAATAGCCCTCCACGGAACGTTGTACGCTGCCTTTGGTAAACAGTGAGATGGCAACGATCAGGATGAGCAGAACGATGGTAATCGGTATCAGCAATTTGGCGGTAAGTTTCATAGGTGCTCCTTTCTGCCTAATATTTTGTGCATTGTCTTTCTCTTTCTGCCGTCGATGGCGATCCAATACCGCGAACATCGGCTGAACAAATGCACAAGGCGATTCCTACTTTCTGTATGTCGCAATAATTGTCACATTGTTTAGTGTTTTGTATTTTGCTTTTATCATCGCTTAAACGTGGAAAAAGACGAACCTCCAGGTAGAGGGCTTTTCCCTTGCCGGAACGTCACGGTAAGATTTTGTCGCGTTTTTATAACAAAGTTTTGGCGTGCCGCTTGGCGTCAAAAGGCGCGCGTTTTAGCGCCGGAATGCGCCGCCGGGCAAAGAAAAACCCCGGTGAAACGGTGCCGTTTCGCCGGGGGTGTATACGGGCCGTCGACGGGGTTTTGCTTTTGGATGGTGAAGATTGGCGGGTAGCGGCCGCTTCCATTCCGCTTATGCTTCCGCCGCCCAATCGTCCAGTTTTTTCATGATGGCGTCATAGGTTCGATTGCAAATGTCCGGCAATTCGCTGCCAAAAGCTTTTCTCGCCTGGGCGAAGCCTTCGTCAATCGCGCCTTTCAGCGTATCGAGTTTTGTTTTATCGCCGCCGGAGATGGCGACGGCGAATTTGAAAATCCTGTCGCTGACGGCTTCCACGCCGAAGGGGTCGTTTTCTTCGATCGCCGTGGTTTCCGCAGATCCGGTTAAAATGGTTCTTTCCAGGTTCTTGATCTCGTCTAAAATGCCTTCATGGGGCTTGCCGCCCTGTTTCATCATCAATTTTTCCACCAGCGAACGCAGATTGTCCAGGGCGCTGGAAGCGATTTCCCGCAAAGCCGACGGTTCCGCGGCGTTTAAAGGCTTTTGTTCCGTTTTGGTGTAGACCAGATTTGTTTTTGTACCTTGCTTGCCGATTTCCACCCGATCCCGGGGCATAGCGGCGGTTTTTTGATCGTCATTTTCGGCGGCCTTCGCTTTCTGCTTGCTTTCCGTTTTGGGGTGCAAAGCGGTGGCCGGGACGCTGCCCACTTGATTGATCATGGCCGTTTCCCTCCTTTCCCATTTTTCTCTGTCACTTTCATTCTTCTAGCTATATATCGGAGGAAAAAATAAAAATTTAACACCGCGGCATTTTGCCGCCGGGAACGCGCCGCCGACGGAAAGGGGAGAAAGGTTTAAAGACGATAAAGCCCCGGATGTTGCCTGTCTTTGAAAACAGGAATCCGGGGCGGTGCGCCGCTATATCGTAGCGCATCGGGGCGGGGGTTCTTGCCGGTTTATGTCGGTTTTCGGCCCCCTTCTTCATCGGCCCAGGCCAGCAAATGGCCATAGCCTTCCTTCTCCATTTCCGATTTGGGGATGAAGCGCAGGGCGGCGCTGTTGATGCAATAGCGCAAACCGCCATTTTCCTTGGGGCCGTCGGGAAACACATGGCCGAGATGGGCATTGCCGACGCGGCTTTTAACCTCGGTGCGAACCAGGCCATGGGAAAGATCCCGGGTTTCCCGGAGGGTATTGGGGTCGATGGGCCGGGAAAAACTGGGCCACCCGCAACCGGCATCGAATTTTGCGCCGCCGCCAAAAAGCGGTTCGCCGCTGGTAATGTCCACATAGATGCCGGGTTGAAAATGATCCCAATAGGCATTGCGGAACGGCGGCTCCGTTGCGCCCTTTTGCGTAATCTGAAAGGCCTCCGCCGAGAGGGCTTCCCTTAGCGCATCGGGTTCCGGCGCTTGATAGGCCGCCGGATCTACCAGGGCGCTGGCGGCGGCCGCGAAGTGTTGCGGCCCGATATGGCAGTAACCGCCGGGATTCTTTTCCAGATATTTCTGGTGGTAGGCTTCGGCGGGCCCAAAGTTTTCCAGTGGCTTTACCTCGATGGCGACGGGCTTTTGCTGGGTTTTTTGCAGGTCTGCGATGGCGGCGTCGATCACCGGGCGATCCGTTTCGTCGAGATAATAGATGCCGGAACGGTATTGGATGCCCCGGTCATTTCCTTGGCGGTTTACGGCGGTGGGATCGATGACGGCAAAGAAGAGGGACAATAGAAAAGGCAAGGAGAGGCGGTTCGTATCGTAGCGAACGCGCACCGTTTCCGCGTGCCCCGTATTTTGCCGGCAAACCTGCTCATAACTGGGCCGACCCCCCCGGCCATTGGCATAGCCGACTTCGGTTTCCTGAACGCCGGGTATGGCGGACAGGTATCGTTCCAGGCCCCAAAAACAGCCGCCGGCAAGATAGATTTCAGCCATAAAACAACCTCCTTCCCGGGCAATCGGTGGCGATCCGTGCTTACCCGGATAGTATGGCAAAAAAGGAATGGGTTTTATACGTCGGGGTCGTTTTCGATCATCTCGATAAAGCGTGCCGCCAAAACCGGGTCGAACTGGCTGCCGCTGTTCTCCCGGATCACCGCCAAAGCCTGTTCCTTACCCATGGCCGCGCGATTGGCGGAATGGTGGATCATGCGGTCATAGCTTTCCGCGATGGCGATGATCCGGGCGATCCTCGGAATTTTTTCACCCTTCAATCCCTTGGGGTATCCCGCGCCGTCCCAGCGCTCATGGTGGGCCAGCACCGATTCGGCCAAATCCATCGTATCGTCGAAGGAATTGAGGATGCGGTATCCCACCAGGCTATGGCGGCGTATATAATTCCATTCCCGGTCTGTTAATTCATAGTTTTTATTAAGCAGCGACGGATCCAGCGTGATTTTGCCGATGTCGTGAAGATAACCGGCTTCCTTCAACTTATAGATCTCGTCTTCCGGCAGGTTCAAAAGCCGCCCCAAAGAAAGGCAGAGCCGGCTCACATAGAGGGAGTGCTCTTTTTCCCGGTCGCTCTCCCTATGGAGGGTTTCGATGATCGCGTCGATGGTGGTATAGCGGATTTCCTCCCGCTCCAGCGTCTTGGCGGCGTACATCCTTTCCTCGGCATTTGCCAGCACTTGCAGCATTTCGGCGCCGGGTTCCCGCTTCGTATCGATGCCCATGGAAATGCTGCCCCGGATCGCCTTGATTTTTTCTTGCGCGAAGTTTTTCTTGATGCGTTCCACAATGTCCGCCGCTTCTTTGCCGCTGGTCTGTGGCAATAGAATGACGAACTCGTCGCCGCCCCAACGGGCAATGATGTCGTCGGATCGGCAGATGGCGCGGAGGGTATCGGCGATCTTCTGCAGGAGCAAATCGCCATAGGCATGGCCGAATACATCGTTCGTCAGCTTTAGGCCGTTCACATCTCCCATGATGATGGAAATCGGCAGATTGCGCGGGTTGTCCAGCCTTTGCAGCTCTTCCTCAAAGAAGCGGCGATTGTAGAGGCCGGTCAGCGCATCATGGAAGCTGAGGTATTCGATGCGGTTGAGCTGCTGCTTTTTCTCCGTTACATCCCGAAATACAAGCACCACGCCGACGGTGGCGCCGGATTCGTCCTTGATCGGCGCGGCGCTGTCCTCCAAATGGTAGCGGGCGCCGTCTCGGGCGGTGAGGATGGCGTTGCTTTCCAGCTCCTGTATCGTGTCGGTTTTCAGGGCCTTTTCAATCGGATCGCCGAGCGGATATTGGCCTTCTTCATGGGAGAGGGTGAGAATGTCCCGATAATGGCGGCCGGCGGCTTCCGTTTCCGTCCAGCCGGTGAGCCGCTGCGCTACTTTGTTTAACATCTCGATCGTGCCATTGTTGTCGATGACCATGACGCCGTCGCCGATGGAAATCAAGGTCTGCCGATATTTGTTCCGTTCGAAGGTCAGCTTGTCGAGGGCTTCCCTTCTCTCCACCGAATTCCACATGCCGCCCAGCAATACCGTGGTTTCATAGACATCGATATCGTCATAGGGGGCTTTCTTATTGGCGAAGCCGACGACGGCTTTGATGACATTGTCAATCATCACCGGCACCGTCATAAAGCTGCGCAGCGGGACATGGCCTTCCGGCAGGCCTTTCTTTAGAGGATGGTGGGCGGTAAAATTGTTGACGATGATGGGTTTCCGCTGGCGCACCGCTTCTCCCCAGATGCCGGTTTTGTCCAATTCGTAGCGGGTCGGCGGGTTCGGCACCTTGCAGGTTTCTTTCACCGCTTCCGTCCAGGTGTTTAAGATGAATTGCCGGGTATCCTCGTCATAGAGATAGAGGTAGCCGAACTGGCTTTCCGTCAGCTTCAAGGCCTCGCTGGCTTTATGATCCAACTGCTCTGGGGGTTTGGAAGGAGCGATCCAAAACGTCGACCAGGATGGCACTGCGGCGCAGCATGGCCTCTTGCTTCTTCTCCCGCTCCCGCTCCGCGGTGATCTCCCGAATATAGGCGCCGACGCCCAGGCCGCCGTTCGGCAACCGTACCGGGAAGCGGATGGAATGGAAAACCATATTCCGCCATTCAATTCCATTGTCTCGATGCTTTGTTTTTGCAGAACCAAACTGTCGTTTTTTATGCGCAGCTCCAGCAGCTCCGGGTCGCCGAAAACCGCATCGTCTTTGCCGATCAGCGCGCTTTCTTCGATCCGGAAGAAGTCTGTGAAGGCTTTGTTGACGAAAAGATAGCGGAGCTTTTCATCTTTTAGGTAGATCATGCTGTCATTAGCGTCGATGAAGGTGCTTATTGAGGCATTCGAGTGTTTGAGCTCGGTTGATGTTCCGGATCTTTTGGAGCTTTTGGCCAATTGCGCGACCGGAAAAGCAAAATCAAAATGATGGCCGAGAAGGAAATAAAAAAGACAATTTCGGCCAGATCTGTTTCGTATCGCTTGAACGGCGTCGGTGATGTCATCGGCGATGAGCAGTTGACCAGTTTATTTTGCACCACAGCAGCAGCGTGAAAAGACCAGACCTCATGTCACGGATCTCCATGGCCAGCCGATGCTGAAAAGATGTAGCCGTTTCTGTTTTCCGCCGCCGCGTTTTGGATACTGGGCGATGTCGCCGTCATCCATCACATTGATGTCGGTCTCTTGAGATTTTCAAAATCTTTCTGTGGGAAGCCATAAAAGGAGGACGCCGCGCCATTGGCGCAGAGATGCTTCCGGTACCGGTGCAACCAGCAAAATGATGGCATATGATCATCAAAGGCTTCGACAAAATCCAGCGGGTCATTTCCGCCGCCATAAGAATCCGGCAGAATGAGCCAGAAAACAAAATCAGCGAACGACGCGATTTCTCTTCATGACGCATTTCTCCTTTATTCGCAAGGGCGACTGCCGAGGTATTGAAGGGAAAATCGGGCGATTTGAGGTCGAACTGGCTGCCGGCATTGGCCGGATTTCATTCGCCATACTCTTCCTTGGACATGGTTTTTTTGTAAACACGATCCTCTGTCATGGCGTCATAGGCGTCGGCGACGGCGAGAATCCGGGAGAGCAGCGGGATATTTTCACCGCTGAGCTCCATCGGGTACCCGGTGCCGTCCCATCTCTCATGGTGGCAAAGGATATAGGGGGCGATCGGGGCAAATTCCGGCGAGGACATGGCGATGCGATACCCGATTTCCGGATGCTTTTTCATGATCTGCCACTCTTCTTCATTGAGTTTGCCCGGCTTTTTCAAAATCCGGTCGTCGATGCCGACTTTGCCGATGTCGTGGAGGATCGCCAGCAGTTTCAGCTCCGGCAGCTTGCTTTAGGAGGCCGAGCTTTCTCGATTCGCAGGAAAGAGGCGATCCTCTGGGCATGTTCTTCCGTTTCATGGCTGCGGGCGAACATCGTGGCCATAATAGAGGAGACAATGGCATTGTGTGAGCTTTTTTGGTTCAGCAGTTTATTGGTGTACATCTCCTCCTCGGCGGTTTTTTCAACGGCATCCATGGGTTCCCCCATGCCCCAGCGGGTCGACAAACCGATGGTCAGGCTTAAAAATAGGCGCGTCCTCCGGCAGCAGTAGTTTATATCGGTCGCAGGCATTTTGGATCGCCGCGGCGATTTGGCGAAGCAGCCTCCTCATGGTCGGTATTGGGCATGAAGCCGAAATTCATCGCCGCCGGTTCGAATTGGCCATCCGGTTGCAAGGAACAGCTTCTAAGGATATCCCGCGGTTTCCGCAGCAAACGGTTGCCTTCCTCTTGGCCATAGGCATCGTTGATGAGCCTTAACCCGTCAATGTCGGCGATAAGAATGGACAGGGGCGAGCGGGAATAGGTGTTGAAGCGGCTTTTTTCCTGTTCATAGTATTGACGGTTTAAAAGCCCGTTAAAATATCGTGATGGCGGCCATAGCGGATTTTGCTTCCTGCTGTTTGATGGCGGTAATGTCGGTGATAACGCCTTCCACCACCGCGCAAGGCGCCATCCTCGGCGTAGATTCCTGGCCGGATTCGACGACCCAGCGCGTTTTCGCCGTTCTTGGTGCGAAGGTATATTCTTGCTTGAAGAGTACTCCGGTTTTTCAAAGCTTCTTGCCACTGGTTCAACAGCGGTACTGCCGAATAGGCTGGTGAGATAACCGCCAGAGGCGCGCAGCGTCACGCACAATTGCGCGGCGATAGCCGGTCAATTGAGCAACCGGCGGAAGCGCGTCCATCCGCCAAATATCCGCGGCATTTCACTGCTGAAAGACGATGCCGGGCAAATGGAGTAAGCAGCATTCTTTTAACCGTTCACTTTCCCGCAGAACCGAAGGTAAATATAGTTGGAAATATCCTCCGCGATGAATGCCCAGCGCCTTTGCCGCTCCCCACAGCCATCATGGATCGCGCTACGTGGATATTGATCCAAACCCAAGAACCGCCGGGCCGAACATAGCGCTTCATAAAGGAATAGCCGTCGATCTCTCCGGCCTTTAAGCGTCCGAACATCTCTTGGTCAGCACGGTGATGTCGTCAGGATGGGTGATGTCCAGCCAGTTTGGTGCGTTTCAATTCCGCCCGCCTTCTGCCGGTGTTTTTTCAAACATGGGGTTGATATGGGGCATAGGCATCGTCGCTGCCCGATGGCGATGCCGATGGGCGCCTTGTCGAAAATGATGCGAAGATCTCCTCATTCTTGCGCAGCGCGTCGCCTTCCCTTTTTTCTGTGATGTCGCTGATGCTGACAATACTGGCGATAACGGTGCTGGATGAGGGCGTATTTGATGGTGGCCTGGTACCGCACAAGCGCTCCTCATAGTTCTCGATGCCATAGGTGACGGTTTCCCGTTTGCCGCTCTCTTCGCCCGGATCAAAGCATTGGTAAGCTTTGCGGCGACCGGAATGGGAAGATCGGCAAAGGTTTTTCCAGTGATCGTTTCCTGATGAAAGGGGATCACCCTTTATTGGCGACGATAAGATTCTCAAAGCAGTAGTCGGCGTCCAGTTGGAATACGGCGTCGTTTAAAATCGCCTGCACCGCTTCGGCCTCCTCCTTGCGCGTATCAAATCGCTGATGTCGATAAACAGCGTGATAAAAGTCAATATTTTGAGAATAGGCGAGGATGTGAAACCATTTTCCCAATGGCTTGGAATATTCGTTCAGCTCGGTTTATACCCCGCAGAGCAACTTCTCCACAGAGCTTTCACCCAATCAGGTTCCGTTTTCCCGTTCGGCTGAGAAGGGTTTCAATCTTTGCCGATGATCTCTCGCGCTTCAATCGTACGAATTCTTCAAAGGCCTTGTTGACCCGCACAAACCGGTAGTCTTGCGGTTTGCCCGTTTCATCGCAGAGGATGCGGTGATGAGCATAGGCGACCGGCAGCATATCGATGAGTGTGTCAACAAAGGATTCCGTCCATCGTTCTTCCTCCTCGCTGAAAGGTAACGGCCCGGGGGCTCTTTTCGCGTGACCGCTTTTCCCGCAGGTGTAAATAGAAATTTTGTTAAAGTAAAAAATGTTTTTGCGCCGGGGCCTTCAAGCGGAAAAGATGTTTTGCTTTCGACGCGCAATGGGATTTGATCGGCTTCATTCGCTTTGTGCTTAACATTTATCCAATTATATTATAGCGATATTTTTGTTTTTAGGCAATCAAAACTTCGATATTGTCGAATCGTTGCTTCTGTTGACAAAAATTTTGCATCGTGACATTTCCCGCAGGTTTTGCGGCCGGTGATCGGTTTGTGCAGGCATGTGTCGCGGCAATGCGTTTTTTTGCCCATCGTTATGAAGTTGAAGTTTTCTGCTGTCAAAGCGGGTATTTCCCGTAAACCGTTTTATTTTGTCGAAAGAGTGTCGATATATACGGTAGACTTTCAGAAAACAGTAAGGGGATTTTTTGTTACAGGAATGTGTAAAACTGGCAGCCAAATTAACCCTCATTGTTGCTGTTGTCGTGGCCGTAATTATGCTGGCCGCGGCGGCTTCTCACCCTCAGCCAGAGAAGCAAGGACATGGAATCAGGCTATGCCAATGCCGGAGTCGGTGGCGATGGAAAACGCGGCGATGGTCAAAGCCGAGTTGGAGCTGGCGCTGGACGGCGCCCGCACGATGGCGCAGGCGCTCTCAGCCTATGAAGGGGTTCCCGGTGGACAATCGCAGGGAGATCTGTAACCAGATCCGCCAGGCCGTTACAGGAAAAGAGCCCGGGTATTGTCAGCGCCTGGGCCTGTTTCGGCCCAATGCCTTAGACGGGGCCGACGCCCAGTATGCGAACAGATCGGATACGACCAAACCGGGCGTTTCATCCCGTGCTGGGCATGGAACGGCGGCGAAGCCGTTTATTCTCTTTGGTCGACTATGAAACCCCCGGCGCCGGCGATTACTATTTGCTGGCCGGGATTCGGTGAAGAGTCGGTGCTGGAGCCTTATGAATATAACTATGGCAATAAAACGGTGCTGCTGTTGACCACCTTTTCCGTCCGTTACAAACAGGGCCGGCGGCATTGCTGGGGTAGCGGGTTTCGACGTGCCCTCGACACAATCAACCAAATGGAATTGAGCATCGGCGGCTTTTCCAGCGGCAAAAACTATTTGCTCTCCAATGGCGGCAATTATGTATTCCATAGCGATGCCGAGGCCCTCGGCAAGTCCCTTGCCGATGTGGAGCCGGAAAAAGAAAAAGTTGCGGCCATGCTGGAAGCATTGGAAGCCGGAACGGTCTATCGCACCGAGGGTCCCTCGGAACTGACCGGCGAGAGCAGCATCAAAATTCTTGTTCCCCTCTCCCTTGGGAATACAGCCACTCCCTGGTCTATGGGTTTCGCTGTGGCGCTGGACGAGATCGTCGCCGCTTCCAATGCCAATATGCTGACGATGATCGTCGCGATTCTTCTCGTCATCGTATCGGTTACCGCCGTCATTGCCTATACGGTGCGTAAAATCATCAACCGGCCTTTGCAGCAGTTGGTTCACATTGCGGATTTACAGGCCCAGGGCGATTATTCCGAAACCCTGCATACGGATCGCGGCGATGAACTGGGCCTGCTGTTCCGGTCGATGCAGGTGGTCAATGACAATATGAACGAACTATTGACCCAGCTAAAAATCGCATCGGAACAGGTGGCCGCCGGCGCCCGGCAAATTTCCGATTCCAGCGTCGAAATGTCCCAGGGCGCGACGGAACAGGCCAGCTCCATCGAGCAGCTGACCGCGTCTACCGAGCAGATTTCTTCCCAAACCCGGCTCAATGCCGAAAATGCCGCCCAGGCGAATACCCTGGCGGAAGAAGCGAGAAGCTACGCGAAAAACGGCAACCAACAAATGGGGCAGTTGCTCGAAGCCATGGAGGGCATCAATGCTTCATCCAACAATATTTCCAAGATTATCAAGGTCATCGACGATATCGCCTTCCAAACGAATATTCTTGCCCTGAACGCGGCGGTGGAAGCCGCCCGGGCCGGACAGCATGGCAAGGGATTCGCCGTCGTGGCGGAGGAAGTTCGCAATTTGGCGGCCCGGTCCGCCAGCGCCGCCCAGGAAACCGCCGCGCTGATCGAAGATTCAATCGCCAGAGCCGGCGACGGTGGCCAATTGGCGACGGACACCGCCGAAGCCTTGACGAACATTGTGGAAGAATTCAATGTGTTGAGCGGTT
>JAXGQJ010000016.1:0-48302 GCA_040766505.1 Clostridiales bacterium | reverse complement strand
TGAATACACCATGGTGCGCCGCGGCATCGACGAGGGGTTTTTGGCGCGCGAGATCATCTATGAAAATCATGTCGCCATCAAGCGGGCCGGCGCCGATCTCATCATCAGCTACTTCGCCAAGGAAATAGAGAAAATTTTGGAGGAATACCATGGACAATAAAAAGCGGGAATGGCTGGAACACAGCAAAAAAGTACTGGTCGGCGGTGTAAACAGCCCGGTTCGGGCCTTCCGTTCCGTCGATTGCGCCCCGGTGATCGCCACCAAAGGCGAGGGGGCCTTGCTCTATGATTTTGACGGTACCCCCTATATCGACTATGTCATGTCCTATGGGCCGCTGATTTTCGGCCACAGCCCGGATTTTGTGGTGAAGGAATTGATCGCCGCCGCGCAAAAGGGGACGACCTTCGGCTTTACCTGCCCCCAGGAAGTGGAATTGGCGGATCGCATTCTCGCCGCCTATCCCGGAGCGGAAATGATCCGCATGGTCAATTCCGGCACCGAGGCGACGATGAGTGCCATCCGGGCCGCACGGGCCTATACGGGCCGCGCAAAGATCGTGAAATTTGAAGGCCATTATCATGGCCACAGCGACGGTTTGCTGGTCAAAAGCGGCAGCGGTTTGCTTTCCCACGGCGTTCCCACCAGCGAAGGCTTGCCCCCCGGCGCCGCCGACGCCACGATGGTCGCCGCATATAATGACCTGCCGGGGCTGGAAGCAATCTTTGCCGAGCACGAAGGTGAAATCGCCGCAGTGATTATGGAGCCGGTCGCCGGCAATATGGGGGTTTTGCCGCCGGCGGCGGGATTCCTGGAACAGGTTCGTGAAATCACCCGGGAAAAAGGGGCCCTGCTCATCTTCGATGAGGGGATTACCGGCTTTCGCCTCGGTTACCATTCCGCCGCCGGTTATTTCGGTGTGGAGCCGGATATGATGACGCTGGGAAAGATCATCGGCGGTGGCCTCCCCGTCGGCGCTTATGGCGGCAAAGCCGATGTGATGGCGAAAGTGTCGCCATTGGGCCCGGTTTACCAGGGGGGAACCCTCTCCGGCAATCCTTTGGCGATGACGGCGGGAATCGCCGCCCTTGACGGTTTGAAGAAAGATCCCGGCATTTATGACCGCCTCGCCGCCGCCGCCTCCTTTTTAGCGGCGGCCTTGAGCGACTCCTTCGGCCGTTACGGCATTCCCGCCACCGTCAGCCGGATTGAGGGGATGTTCTGCGTTTTCTTCACAAAGGAAACGGTGAAAAGCTATGCGGACATCATGGCCGCCGATACCGGGGCCTATCGCCGCTTCTTCGAGGGGATGGCGCGGCAGCAGATTTTACTGCCGCCTTCCCAATTTGAAGCCTGGTTCTCTCGGCGGCCATGACCGGGCGGTGCTGGAACGGACGGCGGCGGCGGCGGACACCGTTTTAAAAGGAGATGGCGGATGAAAAGGTAAATTTTATGGCGTCGGCGTAGGCCCGGCGATCCTGAATTGCTTACATTGAAGGCCCGGCGGGTTTTGCGGAGGAAGCGGATCTGATCGTCGCCCCCAAAAAGCCAGGGCGACCATCACACCGCCCAAACGATCGTTGCGGCGGTTCTCGGCGAACGGCCCATCGAGCACGGGTGATGCCGATGGTGCATAACCGGGCGCGGAAGCAGCTTGGGCGGAAGGAAAAAAGATCATGGCCCATCTTGACGCGGGAAAGAATGTGGCCTTTATCACCTGGGGATCCCCTCTTCCCTCTTTCTTCAGCTACCTTCTCCTACCTGTTTGCGGCGATCCGGCAAGGGGAGGGCTATGACTGGAAATTGTCCGGCATCATGGCGGCGGCCACCGCCGCAAAAACTCACCGGTATCGGCCTGACGGCGGCGAAAATTTGTTAATCGCTGCCGCCTATCGGGACACCGATCAATTAAGGAGCGCCATCGCCAACCACGACAATATTGTTTTGATGAAAGGCGCCGGCAATTGGCGGGACATCGCCGCGCTGTTGGAAGCGGAGGGCTTAACCGCTAAAACCGCCGCGGTGGAGCGCTGCACGATGGCGGGGGAACGGGTTTTTGATGATATTACGAAAATGCCGGAAGATTTAAGCTATTTTCTTACCGCCATCATTAGAAAGGGGAAAGAGATATGAACACCGTAAAAATTGTCGGCGCCGGCCCCGGCGACCCAGATTTGATCACCGTCAAGGGCCGCAATGCATTGGCGGCCGCCGATATCATCGTCTATGCCGGTTCCCTGGTAAATCCCGCCCTCTTGGCATATGCGCCCGGCGCAAAGGTCTATGACAGTGCCGGGTTGAACTTGGACGAGGTGATCGAGATCATCCGGGCCGGTTATGGGGCGGGGAAGGAGGTTGTGAGGCTTCACACCGGGGATCCTTCGATCTACGGGGCGATCCGGGAGCAGATGGATCGTTTAAAAGACCTAGAGATTCCTTATGAAGTGGTTCCCGGCGTCAGTTCCTTCGCCGCCGCCGCCGCCGCCCTCAAGCAGGAACTGGTTCTTCCCGGCGTCACCCAAACGATTGTTCTCACCCGGATGGAAGGGAGAACGCCGGTGCCGGACCGGGAAAATATCGCCGCGCTGGCGAAAATCAAAGCCACCATGGTGATTTTCCTGAGCGTCCATATGATCGAAGATTTGGTTGCCCAGCTTTGTCAGGGATACGGCGCGGATACGCCGGTCGCCGTCGTCTACAAGGCTTCCTGGCCGGAGGAAAAGAAGGTCACCGGCACGCTGGCGGATATTGCGTCTAAGGTGAAGGCGGAAAAAATCGGCAAAACGGCACTGGTAATGGTCGGCGGCTTTTTGGGGGACGCCTATGCCCTGTCCAAATTGTATGACAAACACTTTAGCCACGGCCATCGCCAAGGCACCGAATCATAACTGCGAAATGGCCGGAAAATGACGGAAAGGAGAAAAAATGAAAAAAGGAATTATGGTTTTAGGCCACGGCAGCCGTTCCCTGGATGCCCAGCAAGTGTTCAATTCCATCGTCCGCCAATTTCAGGCTTTGGGATATGGCAATGTCAAGGCGGCCCATATGGAACTGTGCGAACCCGACATCCCCACGGTTCTCAAGGCCTTCGCCGAGGAAGGGATCTTTGATATCTATGCCTTGCCTCTCTTTCTCTACCCGGGGATCCATCTCAAGGAGGATATTCCCGGCCTCTTTCAAGAGCTGATGGCCGCGAACCCGCGGCTGCGGCTTACATTGCTCGAACCGTTGAAGGACGACCCGCTCATCGTGAAAATTTTGGAAAACCGTTATTTGGAGGCGATCAAATGAAAAAAACCATGTTTGTACTCATTGCTACCCTGGGTTTGATGCTCTTTTACCCCGGCGAATTGTTTGCCATGCACATCGCCGAAGGCTTTTTACCGGCCAAATGGTCTGTAATCTGGTCTGTTCTTGCCTTGCCCTTCATCATCATCAGTGGCGTCAGCATCAAAAAAGCGATGAAAGACCACCCGAAATTGAAGATCATCCTGGCGATGGCCGGGGCCTTCGCTTTCGTTCTCTCCTCGCTAAAACTGCCGTCGGTGGCGGGCAGCTCTTCCCATGCCACCGGGATCGGCCTCGGCGCCATCCTTTTTGGCCCCTGGCCGATGGTGATCATCGCCCTCATTGTTCTTTTGTTCCAGGCCCTATTATTGGCCCATGGCGGCATCACCACCTTGGGCGCCAATCTGTTTTCAATGGGGATTGCCGGGCCCATCGTGGCCTATCTCATCTACCGGGGCCTGAAGGCGATTAAGGCTTCCGATGGCATTGCCGTTTTCTTTGGCGCTTCTTTAGGGAATCTCTTCACCTATGTGGTCACTTCCATCCAATTGAGCGGCCTTTCCGGCCGAGGCGGGGCTGCTCTTTTCCATTGGCAAGTTGTAGGGCATTTTTGCCATCACCCAGATTCCCCTCGCCATTGTGGAAGGTCTTAACCGTCGTTGTCTTTCATATCGTTCTGAAAAACGCGCCGGAGGAAATGGCCGCCCTGAATTTTGAAATCAAAAAAACCGTCAGCGGCAAAAGAAGCCTTGTCATGAACATCGTTGCCATCGTTCTCTGCCTCGGCCTCGTCATCGCGCCGTTCATCTTTAATCCGGTGGAATATACCGGCACCGACGACCAGGGAATGGACGCCATCACCGAAATCGACGAAAGCTATACCCCCTGGTTTGAATCCCTCTTCGAGCCCAGCAGCGACCAGATGGAGATCACCCTCTTTTCCATTCAAACGGCGATCGGCGCGGGGCTGCTGGGATTTTTCCTTGGCCGTTTGAAGAGAAGGCCAAAACAGCAGGACGAACATGCTTCATCTTGACGATCTGCCGTACCGGTCGCCATTGCGGGGGATCGACCCGGCCTTTAAAATCTTTTTCTCGCTTGGCACCATGCTGGTGGCCATCGTTTTGAACCGGTTCTGGATTTCCGCCATTGTTTTCGTTTTAATGGTGGGCCTCAGCCTCCTTTGGGGGAAAACGCCGGTTCGGCGTTATCTGGCGCTATTGGCGATCCCCGCTTTCTTTATTGTCGTCGGTGTGATCACGATCATGATCGACCGTGGGGAAAATCTGCTCTTTGCCTTTGGATTTTGGGGGCTGGGGATTTCAGGAACCGGCTTTGGCTTGGCCCTGGGCATTTTAGGGAAGTCTTTGGCTTCCGTCGCCTCCCTTTATTTCCTCATTCTGCACACGCCGCTCAATGACATTATGGAAGTTTTGCGGCGTTGGCACGCCCCCAAGTTTCTGCTGGAGCTGATGGTATTGATCTACCGCTTTATCACCTTGATGATTGAAAGCGCCGGGCGGATGGCCACAGCCCAAAAATGCCGCCTGGGTTATGTGGATTATAAAACTTCCTTTCGCAGTTTGGCCCTGCTGATAGCGCGGCTTTTCGGCCTCTGCTATGAGCGGGGGCGCCGGGTGATGGTGGCCCAGGAGGCGCGGAATTACGATGGCGACCTGGTTTTTTACCCCGTCTGTTATATGGAAAAGAATGTCTATTATGTCTATACGGCTTTGCTTTGGCTGGCCCTCATCCTGGGGAAAGGATCGACGATGCTATGAACCTGATGGAAACAAAAAAACTATCCTTCGCCTATGAAGACGGTGAAAATGTGCTAAAAGAGGTGGATTTTTGTCTGGAACAGGGAAAAACCACAGCGGTTTTGGGTGGGAACGGCGCCGGGAAAAGCAGCCTCTTCCTCAACTTGAACGGCATCTATCGGCCGGGTTCCGGCACCGTATATTATAAAGGGGAGCCCCTTCGCTATGACCGGAAAAGCCTTTCCGCGCTCCGTTCCCGGCTCGCCTTCGTTTTTCAGGATCCCGACGATCAAATCTTTTCCGCCAATGTTTACCAGGATATTTCTTTTGGCGCAATGAATATGAAATTGCCGTTGGCGGAGGTGCAGCGCCGGACGGATTGGGCGATGGAGCAAACCGGCATCGCCGATTTGAAAGAAAAGCCCACCCATGCCCTAAGCTTTGGCCAGAAAAAGCGGGTGGCCATTGCCGGCGCCCTCGTGATGAAGCCGGAGCTCCTGATTTTGGACGAGCCCACCGCCGGTTTGGATCCCAGCGGCGTCGGCGACCTGATGCGCCTTTTACAGCGCTTGCAGCGGGAACAGAAGCTGACCCTCGCCATCGCCACCCACGACATCGACCTCATTCCCCTCTACTGTGATAGGATTTATCTGTTGGATCGGGGGAAATTGTTTTGTCCAGCAATTACGCTTCGGTCTTTGCCAATACCGCGTTCTGCGGGAAAACCCGTTTGCCAAGGATCGCCCATTTGATGGAAATCCTGGCGAAGGAGGACGGTTTCCCGCTTACATCTTTGCCCTTAACCATTTCCGCCGCCAGAAAGGCCATCAAAGACCATGCAAACTGGGAGGGAAAATAGGATGAATCTTATGGTCTGGTTCACATTTACACCGGCGACGGCAAAGGAAAAACCACCGCCGCCTTGGGCCTTGCCCTGCGGGCCCTCGGCCGCGGGGCAAAGGTGCGGCTGGCGCAGTTCATGAAAACCTCAGCGTCCGGGGAATTAACGGCCTTGGCGAATTTCCCCGGCTGGCCGCTATTTCGCTGCGAAGAAAAACAGGGCTTTTCCTTTTCTCTAGACCCTGAAGGGCGGGAGCGAATGAAAGAAGCGAACCGGCATTTATTAGAAAAAGCCATCGCCGCTGCCGATTGCGACCTTCTCATTCTCGATGAAGCCCTCATCGCCTATCATCTGGATTATATCGACCGCCAGGCATTGCTTCAATTCATCGTGGAAAAGCCCGCCGGTTTAGAGCTTGTCCTCACCGGGAGAAATGCCGCCCCGGAACTGATTGCCCTCGCCGATTATGTGTCCGAAATCAAAAAGGTGAAACATCCCTTTGACAGACGGATCCATGCCCGCATAGGAATCGAAAAATAGGAGCGGCGGCGGGCATTGGGCCATTGTGAATGTCAAACCATAAATCGGGGGCCCAGCGGAAGCGAAGGCCCCTTTATATTGGGGCGAAGAAGGATCTTTTCATTCACCCTTGATGGCTTTTTCATCCGCGGTCTGATTTTTTGGGCATGGTTGCCGCCTCCTTTCAAATGCCGCATTGCAATCCGATGCTACCGGGGATTTCAAGCCATGTTTGTCTTATGGCCATTTTAATCGGCAAAATTTGTTGTACTTTATGCCGCCTACCGCCACACCGCCGCTTTTCTGATCTCCGTTTGCTTTGATGGGGCCGCGCTGTGAACGTAGAAGAGCCACCCGAATGAGGGGTGGCTCTTCTGTTTGCCGGATCAACCGGTTATGCTTTTTTCCTTTTCTCCGTTATCTGTTGGTCACTTTGTCGGAGAAGTTCTGAATGATCTGGGCTACATGGGCTCTGGTGGCGAATTCCAAAGGACTCAGCAATGTGCCTTTTTCGGTCTTTTTGCCGTTCATGATACCGGCTCCAACCGCCCATTTCACCGCATCCTGCGCATAGTTGCTGATCTTATTGGTGTCCGGGTACCGATCCATCCATTCCGCATTCTTCTGCTCGACGGAGAAGCCGGCCCAAGCCGCGTAATTGTACATGATCTGCGCCATTTGTTCCCTCGTTACATTGTCCTCGGGGCCGAATTTGTTGTTGCCATAACCGAGCACAATGCCTTCCTGGGCAGCCCATTCCACATAGGGGCCATAATAGGCTTTCATGTTCACATCATTGAAGGTGGAGGTGGCGTATAGGGAAGTGTCAACTTCGGCCATTCTGCCAAGAACCGTAACGAACATGCCGCGGGTCATCGTTTTGTTCGGGGAGAAGAGGCTCTCGGTGGTGCCGAGGAAATAGCCGCGGTCGCTGACGAATTCAACGGCGACATAGGCCCAATGGTCGGTGCGCACATCGTCGTAACGGGTGGAGGAGTAATGTTCGAAAGCGGCGGTGATCTCCACATCCGAGGCAGGCATCTTGAAGGAATAGGTATGGACATATTCTTCATTCGCGCTGACGAAAGCGGGGGAGATAAAGGAGCCGTCTTCCTTATTCTTGATGGAGAGGGATTTGAATCTGTAGCCTTCATCGGGATCACAAACCACGGTGACGATGTCGCCGAAATCGGCGTTTTTGGCATCCAGGCTGGCTTCGGTGCGGACGCTGACGGTGCCGTGATCCGGGCCGGTGAAGGAGATCGTAAAGGTATCAATGGAGCTGTTCATCTTCACGAGCTTCACATGGACGGCGACGTCATTCGCCGGCATGGTGAAGGAGTATGTGCCGCCTTCGGGACTAACAACGGGGGTTACGGCATATACGTCGTTGCCATTGCTCGCGCTGATGGAATCCAGCAGCCAACCTTCGTCCGGGGTGATGGCTAGGGTTACAGTGCTGTTATAATCGGCGGTGGTGGAAACCTCATGGGTGTCGTTCAAGAGGATTCCCGCATTGCCGCTGGTGGTGAGGGTGACATTGTACGTCACCTTTTTAAAGGTTACCGTAACAACGACATTGGCATCGGGCATCGTGAAGGTATAGTCCCCGCCGGTGACGAGATCGCTGGGTACGGAATCAAAGGTGATGGTCTGGCCTTGGCCGTTCACATCCTTGAAGGTGGCCACGGCGGAATCGATCATATAGCCGCTGGCAGGCGTCGCCGTGAATTCTACCGTATCCTGGTAGTTCGCAGCGGTGTCGCCGCTGACGGTGCCGGTGCCGGTGGCCGGCGGCGTATAGGTGACGTTAAAGCCCTTCTGCACGGTACGGACATAAACGGTCACATTTTCTTTGGGCATCGTGAAGGTATAGGTGCCACCGCTGGCCGCGATTTCGGTTTGGTCAAGGGCATAAGAATCGCCGCTGTCGTCGCCTTTCACATAGAGTTCGGCAAGAATCCAGCCGTCTTTCTTAGGCGTGATGTTTAAGGTTACCGTGGAGAGATACGGCGCTCTCGTGGCGGTTTGAATCTTATCGTTCAGATAGATTTCGGAATTGCCATTGCTGTCCAGCGTCACATCGTAGGTGATTACTTCAAAGAGCACCTTAACTTTCACATCAGCGGCCGGCATCGTGAAGGTGTAATCGCCGCCCGTGATGATATTGTCCGGCGTATCCTTGAAGGAAACCGTCTGTTCAATGCCGTTGGTGTCGGTATAGGTCGCCACAACGGAAGCGATCTGATAGCCAGGATCCGGGACGACATTAAAGCTGGTCAGGGTTTGATAGGGAACCTCCACATCGACGGGAGTTAAAGAACCATTCACCAGGCCGTTTTCGACAGGATCAAAGGAAACAGTATAAGTATCCTGTACGAAGGTAACGGAGATGAACACATTGTCGTCGGGCATCGTGAATTGATAGGCGCCGCCGGCAGGATTGAAGGTAGCCGGGGTCAAGGCCAATTCAGGGCCGTTTTCAGCGCCTTCGGTTACGACGATGCTCTGCAAGATCCAACCGGGATCGGGAAACGCGGTTATGGTAACTGTTTCCAGGTATTTGGCGGTCATATTGTCTCTGTCATAACCGTTCAGATAGACATCGCCTTCGCCCTCTACTTTATAAAGGTCGACATTGTAAACGATTTCCTTGAAGGTAACGAAGATTTCTACGTCGCTCAGGGGCATCCTAAATTTGTAATCGCCGCCGGTGACTTTATCGGGTTCTTCGTTAAAGCGCGTAAGCTGCGTGGGCTGCCCGTAAGCATCGGTATAATAGGCGGTTACGGTGTCGATCATATAGCCTGTAGCGGGCCTTACTTCGAAGGTGACATTGCTTTCAAAGGCGGCCGTTTCAGGCTTCGGTTCAACGACTTCCCCGTTTGCGCCCACAGTGTAGGTGATGTTGAAAATCGTGGGTTCATAGACCGCTGTAATCCTCGTGTTCTTAACGATGACGAAATCCGTAAGCTCATTGCTGGGAACTGTTACCGGGGTCTGCGTATCATCGGAGATCCAACCTAGGAAGGTATAACCGGCCCGTCCGGAAATTTCAGGGAATTCCGTCGGGTTTTTCAGATAGTCAATGCTCTGCTGATCCAGCATCACATTGTTCCAATCCCGGAAGGTGACATTGTATATTTTCTCCACGAAGGTGGCGGTTACGATCACATCGCTGGCGGGCATCGTGAATTCATATTCGTTATCTTTGTCGCCGACATTGATATTGATCATCTTGCCGGGTTGGCCCCCCTCGACCAGGCGAACCGTTAAGGCTTTCAAATTGTAGCCGTATGAGGGATGTACCTCCAGGTTGATCAGGTCGCCGACATTGGCGGTATTGGTAAGAGATCCTTCAAAGGATGTTTCGACATACCCCTCGGGAACCCCCGCGCTGTTCGGGTTGGTTTGGCCATTGCTGGTGGCGGTGTCGATGTTATAATCGATCTTTGCATACTGGATCTCTACCTGCACATTTGCCGGCGGCATTGTAAAGGTGAAGCTGTTGACGATGGGATCGCCCATAATCGTATTGTACTTATACGCATCGCCAAGGCCTACAGGATCGGTGTACTTGGCGACAATCCTGGAAACTTCATAACCGGGTTTCGGCATGATATTGATGGTGGCATCTTCGCCCTGCTTCACCGCGAGGTTGTCGCTGTAGAAGCCGTTGATGGTATAGGTGCCGCCTTCCGGCAGTACAGTTTCTTCAACAAAAACCCGATAAGGAACCGGCTTGGTATAGACGGCGATAACGACGTCTTCCGCCGGCATAACGAAGCTATAGGAATATTCGCCGCTGGTTTCGTTAAAACTCCTCAAGGTCATTGGGATGGCGGTGTTGCTGCTGTCGTCCTTGGGGCGAACCGCCACGCCGGTGATCTGGTAGTTGAATTCGGGTTTTACGGTAACCGTTGCGTCTTGTCCGGTGGCGCTGACGCAATGGTTGGTCACCGGGTCACCGCTCCGCAGATCGGCGCTGGTGGGATTGCCGTCACTGTTTTTGGAAGCAACGCCGAAAATATCAACATGCGAGGAGGAATCGGCCGCTTTATAAATGTCTTGCTGAAGCGCTTTATACGTCGCCCGGATGATGACATTGCCGTTGATGGTGACGCTTGTCGCGTTCTTATCGGCAAAGAGCACGCCGAGATTCGTGTACCAACCTTCAAAGGTGTAGCCGGCTCTTGTTTCGACATGGCCAGTTTCGGCGCCGATATCAAAGCTTTCGCCGCCGGATACCGATTCTTGTTTCAGAATGATGCCTCTCCAGTCAAGGAGTGTGACGGTAAATTTTTCTGCTTGGCTAGAACCAAAGATCGTCACATTGTTTGCCGGCATTGTGAAACCGTATTTATTCGTGTTTCCGGTGCTGGAAATGAAGGTGACGGGAACGTAGGGGCCGTTGCCGTTGATGCGCACATAAACGCTATCAATATTATTGTCGGCGGGGGTGGGGGTGACATCAAAGGTGACATATGCGCCGACCGTTCCTTTGTCCGGGGCTTCGATGTTCACGCCGCTGCCGCCATTGGTGCTGATGGTATATACCCCTTGTACCGCTTTGGCCGTGATTTTAACATCGGCTGCGGGCATCACAAAGGAATAGGTGCCGTCGCCATTGTCGGTAAGGGGAACGGAGGTGCCGGTGCTCTGATTGGTCACCTTTACACTTTCAATGACCATATCCTCGGCGGGAGCCGCTGTGAAGGTCACCGTTTGGCCGACGGTTCTGGTATTTGGTATCGGTAAGCCCGTAATGGTGACGTTTTCTACAGATTCGCTGATGGTATAGGGGATGGCTTGCCATTCTGCAAAGTATACCTTGCTTTCTTCAAAGCCAAAATATTGGCCGGCGTTTAATGTCTGACTATTATCCGCATCATTGATCCACTTGCCGGTGAAGACATAGCCGGGTTTAGTGCCATTGGGAATACTGGGGGCCTGTTTCTGTGCATCGCCGGGTTTGCCCGCAAAGACCGGGGAGAAGACCAAACCCGTGTCCTCATCTTTGAAGGTTACGGTATTGATGGTTTCGTCGGTGACCTCGACCCAAACCGCTCTGAGGGCGACGTCCGCGTCTTTGTTCAGGGTATAGAAGATTTTAGGCGGATCCGCATTGTTTAAACCGTAGATGAGATTGTCATCGTCTTTCCAGCCGATGAAAACATGGTTCAATTTGGTGAGAGCCGGCAGTCCGTCTGCGCCGTTGACCACTTCACCGAAAGTTTGGTTAGCGTAGGCGATGTGGAGATTCTCACCGTCATAAAGGCTGACTTTATGTTTGTTGGCCGTAAACTGGGCGGTAAAAATCAGCGTATTGGAGTAAATTTCGCCTGATACCTGCAATTCCTCAAATGTAAGGTCGGAGTCTTCCCGAAGCACATCCAACAAGGTGACATTGTTACCGGCCACGTATGGCCCCTCAAAACCGGTCCAGTTGGCTGCCCATCCGGTAAAAGTGTATCCCGGTTTCTGCGGTACTTCGTTGATGATGTTGGTTTCCAATAGATAGTGCCAGTCCTCCTCCGGCTCGACCGGCCCTACCTTCTGCAGCGTCGCCGCTGTCGTCTTGAAGTTTTGCCCGTCCACCTCATACCAGATGGTCAGTTCATTGCCGGCCATGACGAAGAAGGAAAAGGCCATAACGGCGATTAAGACGGCGGCGAGCAAGACTATGTAACGTGCTTTCTTTTTGCTCATAAAAGTATCCTCCCATAAATATAATTGTCATTTCATAAACAAATTTGACATTGTTGAAAAGCGCCGGGTTGCCCCTTTTGCTTTGCTGCGCCGCATCCTAAGGCCGGCGCTTTTTAAAAATGAAAAATTAACGCCAATTAAAGTGTGTTTTTCCCAGCTATACGCCTCCTATCTTTTTTCATTTTCAGCACCTGTTCATCTCCTTTTCCCTTTGTTAAATCAAATGGGCATATGCTTTTGGGCATAAATATGGTTAATTTTACCACTCCATTATATCATGGCATCTGGAAAAGAACAACAACTTTTAGAAAAATAATCTACGTTCTTATATAGAACCTATATTAGGAAGAACAATACCCCAAGCGGGGCGATTCCGTTTTCGGCGAATTGTAAAATGAATGGCCCAAACCCATAAAAAGGCCCGTCCCACGCCGAAATCGGTTGCGCTGCAATTGCAAGGCCGCAAGGCAAAGGCGGCAAAGGACAGGCCAAGACAATCAGGCCGCCAAGCGTGAAACATGGAAGCGGCTAAGTGAAAAAGGGCGCGATGGAATCGAATTTGCTAAAAGCGGGGCACAGTCCGCGAGAGATTGGCGGTCGGCTGGGCCGTGACCGGAGAACCATAGCGCGTGGAATAAAACGTGGCAGCATCGCGCGGCGCCGTTCAAACAGACAGCGGCTTTGAATGCGGCAACCGTTTTGCCAATTCTACAATGAATAAGGGATCTATTTTAAGTAGGGATCTACATTTAAATAAGGGAGCTATTTTGAAAATATCGGTTTTTTCTTTTTCAATCCTATGCTATAATAAGATATTATGCCAATGGCCAGGGAGGTGACGCGATGGACGGCAGCGCATATCTTGCGGAGCTAAAACAGAAGATTGAAAGCTATAACCCCGATTGCGACTGGTCTTTCATCGAGGTGGCCTATTACTATGCCAAAAGTGCCCATGAAGGCCAACGGCGTGAATCCGGCGAGGCCTATATCGTCCATCCGATGGCGGTGGCCCTGATCCTCACCTCGATCCAGGCGGACGACAGCACGATCATCGCCGGGCTGCTCCATGACGTGGTGGAGGACACCGCCCACGGCTTCAACGACATCATCAAGGATTTCGGGCCGGAGGTGACCCTGCTGGTGGAAGGGGTTACGAAGCTAAAAAAGCTCGACAGTCGCACCAAATCGGAACAGAAGATGGAAAATCTGCGCAAGCTTTTTTTGGCAATGGCCACGGACATCCGGGTGATCCTGATCAAACTGGCGGATCGCCTGCACAATATGCGCACGCTGAAATACATCAACTCCGAGCAAAAGCGGCGGGACATCGCCCAGGAAACCCTGGACATCTATACCCCTCTCGCCAACCGTTTGGGGATCTTCCAGTTTAAATGGGAACTGGAGGATTTGGCCCTCAGAACCCTGGAGCCGGGGAAATATTTCAAACTTGTCAATGAAATCGCCGTCACCCGCGACAAGCGTATGGAGTACATCAATGAGGTGATGGAACTGCTGCGGGGAAACTGGCGGAGGACGGGATCGAATGCCAGATCAGCGGCAGGGCCAAAAACTTTTACAGCATCTATAAAAAGATGTACAACCAGCATAAGGAACTGACGGAAATATATGACCTTTTGGCGGTGCGGATCATCGTCGATAACATTGCCGATTGCTATGGCGTTCTCGGCATTGTTCACAGCCTGTGGACGCCGGTGCCGGGCCGCTTTAAAGACTATATCGCGATGCCCAAGCAGAACCGGTACCAGAGTTTGCATACGACCATTATCAGCCCCAATGGCGAACCGTTGGAGGTGCAGATTCGCACCGAGGAAATGCACAATGTGGCGGAACACGGCATCGCCGCCCATTGGCAATACAAGGAAGGGGTTACCACCGGCAAGACCGACGAAAAGCTGAATTGGCTGCGGCAAATGCTCGATTGGCAGCAGGAAGTGCGGGACCTTGATGAATTCTTCGAGACGGTGAAAAACGATTTGTTCGATGAAACCGTCTACGTTTTTACCCCCAAAGGGGATGTTTATGACTTGCCCAGGGTTCCGTGCCGCTGGATTTTGCCTACCGGGTTCATACCGAGGTGGGGCATAAAGCCATCGGCGCAAAGGTGAACAGGCGCATCGTCACCTTCGATTATCGGCTGCGAAACGGCGACATCGTCGAGATCATCACCGGCAAAAGCGGCAGCCCCAGCCGGGATTGGCTCAATCTCGTCAAAACCTCCCAGGCAAAAAATAGGATCAGAAATTGGTTCCGCAAGGAAAAGCGGGAGGAAAATCTTGCCAGGGGCCGGGACATCTATGAGCGGGAAATCCGCAAATATGGCGAAGCGGCGCTGGCTTATCTGAAAAGCGAGAAGGTGGCGGAGATCGCCAAGAAATACCGTTGCGCCGGTATCGACAACTTTTATGTGGGCTTGGCGGAGAATTATATCAGCCTCAACCATGTGATGGCCACCATCAAGGAAGAAGCGAAGCTGGAGCCGGAACCGGCCCAGCCGCCGGAGACAAACCTTTTCGGGAGGAAAAAGCGGTTCCGCCGTGACGGTGCGGGGCATCGACAATTTGATGGTACAGCCTCGGCCACTGTTGCAATCCGCTGCCGGGGGATGAGATCGTCGGCTATATCACGAGGGGCAAGGGCATCACCGTCCACCGCCGTGACTGTAGCAGCCTCAATGCCCATATCGATGAAAACCGCCTGATCGAGGTCGTATGGGAGCGGGAGGAGGGCGGCCATTTCCAAGCGGAAATCGAGGTGGAGGCAAACAACCGGGATCGGCTCACCATCGATGTGATGACCGCCATCGCCGATACGAAAACGACGATCAATACCACCTATGGCCGGGCGGCGAAAAACAATACCGCCTTCATCAATGTGCGGATGGAAGTAAAAAGCAATGAGCATTTGGAATATATCATGAACAAGATACGGAAAATTAAGGATGTCACCGGTGTGCGCCGGGTCATTCACGGCAAAGGGTAAGGTGGCTTATGCGCATCGTGGTGCAAAGGGTAAAGGAAGCGAAGGTTAGCGTCGGCGCGGAAACGGTCGGGGCCGTCGGCGTCGGCTTGCTGCTCTATATCGGCGCGGGTCGCGGCGACGGGGCGGCCGACGCCGCCTGCCTGGCGGAAAAGGTGCCGAATTTGCGCATCTTTCCCGATGAAGAAGGAAAAATGAACCGTTCGCTGCTGGACATCGGCGGCGCGATCCTTGCCGTGTCCCAATTTACCCTCTATGGCGACTGCCGCAAAGGGCGCCGGCCGGGTTTTAGCGATTCTTTGGCGCCGGCGGAGGCCAATCGTCTCTATGAGGCACTGGTGGAACACTGGCGTGGGATGGGCATCCCGACGGAAACCGGCGTCTTTCAAGAGGAGATGCTGGTGTCCTCGGTAAATTGGGGGCCGGCCACTTTTTTGCTGGACAGTGAGAAAAGGTTTTAGCGTTTTTCTTTTTCATCGAAAGGAGCGAAGGGATGGAAATTTTTAAGATGGAAGTGGGGGAGATTGGCACCAACTGCTATCTCGTTTATGATCAAACGGCGCTGGAAGGCATCGTCGTCGATCCCGGCGGCGACGGCGATCTCATCATCGGGGAGCTGAAAAAGCGGGGGTTGAAAATCACCGCCGTCGTCAATACCCATGGCCATTGGGATCACATCGGCGCCAATGCCGAAATAGTCGAAGCCACCGGCGCGCCGCTGCTGATCCACGCTGCCGACGCCGCTTGCCTGACGGATCCGGCGAGGAATATGAGCGGCCTGCTGCGGCAGGTGGGTCGTTCCAGGTCGGCGGATGCCCTCCTGAACGACGGGGACGAGAGTTCCTTCGGGGCGATCTCTTTACAGGTGATCCACACCCCGGGCCATACCCCCGGCGGCATCTGCCTTTACAGTGAAAAGGATCGCGTTTTGTTCTGTGGCGATACCTTGTTTCAAGGTTCCGTCGGCCGCACCGATTTCCCCGGCGGCAGCTTTCACGATCTGATCGGCGGCATCAAGGAAAAGCTGCTGGTTCTGCCGGCGGAAACCCTGGTTTGCCCCGGCCATGGCCCGGTGACGACGGTGGGCGCGGAAAAAAGCGGCAATTCTTTTTTGATCTGATTGACAAAGGGGCCTCTTTTCGCTACACTATATCCGAAACGCCGATGAAGGAGCGGGGCCTTGCCCCGGCGACAACTCCCGAGGCGATCGGTCGGCCCCCGTTATCAGGCTTTAAGTGGGCGTAAGCCAAATAGGGTGGCACCGCGGGAAATCCGTCCGCTGGGAATCGGATTTTTTATTCTTAAAGGAGGGGCTCTATGGCGACGGCAAGACCGAAAGGAACCAATGATTTTTGCCGGAAGACGGCAAAGTGGCAGTTATCGAACATATTTTACGGGACATCTGCGAAAAATACGGCTTTGAAGAGATTCGCACGCCGCTTTTGAGGCGACGGAGCTGTTGCCCGTGGCGTCGGCGATACGACGGATATTGTCACCAAGGAGATGTATACCTTTGAGGACAAAGGGGGCGCAGCCTGACGCGACCGGAGGCCACCCACATCACCGTCGAGGCCTTTATCGAACATAAGATGGAAGCCCTGCCCCAGCCGGTAAAGCTCTACTATATGGGGCCGATGTTCCGCTATGAGCGCCCCAGAAAGGCCGCTTCCGCCAGTTTCACCAATTTGGCGTCGAGGCCTTCGGCAGCGACGATCCGGCGCTGGACGCGGAGGTGATCGCTTTGGCGATGGCCTTCTATGGGCGGATCGGCCTTACCGGCTTGGAGGTGCGGCTAAACAGCGTCAGCTGGCCGATTGCCGGAAGGCCCATAAGAAACGGCTTCAGGCCCGCCTGGCCGACCTTTGCCCTCCCTTTGCGGCGATTGCCAAAACCGCTATGAGAAAAACCCGCTGCGGCTTTTGATTGCAAAAATGAGCATTGCCAGCAGGTTTTGGCCGACGCCCACCATTCTCGACGCCCTTTGCAAAGATTGCCGCCTGCATTTCAATGCGGTGCAAAGCCATCTCGACACGCGAAAATTCCCTATTATATTGATCCCAAGCTGGTGCGGGGCCTTGATTATTATACCCACACCGCCTTTGAAAATCCTGCTTGCGGAAATCGGCGCCAAAAGCGCCGTTTGCGGCGGCGGCCGCTACAATGGCCTTATCGCCGCACTGGGCGGCATCCGGTTCCCGGCGTAGGCTTCGCTTTGGGTATGGAGCGGGTTTTCGCCGCTTTGGAGGCCCGGGGGTTGAATTGCCTGCGCCGCCAGGGAAAGACGTTTACCTGGTGGCCCTGGATAAGAGGAAGCGAAAGAATCCTTTTCCCTCGCCATCGAGCTTAGAAAACAGGGGTATCGGTGGAGATGGATCATCTGGGCCGCAGCATGAAAGCGCAGTTAAAGGCCGCGAACCGTGTGGGGGCGCGCTATGCGCTAATCGCCGGGGAAGCGGAGCGGGCCGTGGCCGCCTGCTGCTGCGGGATATGGCGGATTCCAGCCAAGCAGCAGATACCGGTGGAGGAGGACGCGGCGGCGGCCATATACCGCCTTTTAATCACTTTTGAATCAATAGATTGCATCGATTTGGCGATAAAAGGAGGAACAATGGATGAAAAGAACCCAATATTGCGGTGATGTGACGGGGAAGACACCGGCAGCCGGGTCCGGCTTTTGCGGTTGGGTGCAGCGCCGCCGGGATCACGGCGGCCTGATCTTTATCGATTTGCGGGATCGTACCGGTTTGGTGCAGCTTGTTTTTGACCCCCAAACCTCCGGGACAAGCCTTTCCGCTGGCGGAAAGGTGCGGCGAATATGTTTTGTACGCGGCGGGAACCGTTTCCCGTCGCCCCGAAGGATCGGAAAATCCCAATCTCAGCACCGGCGAGATCAAGTTTATATCGATGAAATGGAGATTTTGAATGCCGCCAAAACGCCGCCGTTCCAAATAGAGGACGGTGTGGAAGTGGACGAAACGGTGCGTTTGAAATACCGTTACCTGGATTTACGCCGCCCGGAGCTGCAAAAACTTCATCCTGCGGCATAAGCTGACCCTGGCGATCCGCCGCTTCCTCGACGAACAGGGTTTCCTGGAGATCGAGACGCCGATGCTCACCGGCAGCACGCCGGAAGGGCCAGAAGTTATCTGGTGCCTTCCCGGGTGCATCCGGGGAAATTCTTCCGCATTGCCCCAAAGCCCCCAGCTTTTTAAACAGATTTTGATGGTGGCAGGGATGGATCGCTATTTTCAGATCGTCCGCTGTTTTCGTGACGAGGATCTCCGTGCCGACCGGCAGCCGGAATTTACCCGGTTGGACATTGAGATGTCCTTCGTTGACCAGGAAGCGGTGATGGACATGATGGAAGAAATGATGGCCCATCTTTACGATGCCTTGCTCGGCGTCAAGCTGGAAACCCCTTTTTTGCGCCTCAGCTATGACGAGGCGATGGAGCGTTTCGGTTCCGATAAGCCGGATCTGCGCTTCGCCATGGAATTGACGGACATCAGCCGGGAGGTGCAGAACTCTGATTTTAAGGTTTTTGCCTCGGTGGCTGCCGGCGGCGGTTGCGTCAAGGGCATCAATGCCAAGGGCTGCGGCTTCTATTCCCGTAAGGATCTGGACGATTTAACGAAATATGCCGGAATTTTCGGCGCCCGTGGCATGGCCTGGTTCATCGTTACCGACGATGGCGGCGTGAAATCCCCGATCGCGAAGTTCTTCAATGAAGAGCAAACCAAGGCCATTCTCGACCGAATGCAGGCAAAACCCGGCGATCTGCTGCTCTTCGTCGCCGATAAAAAAACCGTGGCCTGCAATGCTTTGGGGAATCTCAGGCTGGAAATTGCCCGCCGGCAAAACCTGATGCAAAGCGGCGTGCATCGCTTCCTTTGGGTCACCGACTTCCCGCTATTGGAATACGATGAAGAAGAAGGACGTTATACGGCGATGCACCACCCCTTTACCAGCCCGAGAGATGAGGATCTGCCGATGCTGGCGGAAAAACCCGGCGCGGTAAAGGCCAAAGCCTATGATATGGTATTGAACGGCGTGGAATTGGGCGGCGGCAGCATCCGCATCCATCGCCGGGACGTACAGGAGCAGATGTTCGGCCTTCTCGGTTTCAGCACCGAGAGCGCCTATGAGAAATTTGGCTATCTGCTCAATGCCTTTGAGTTTGGCACGCCGCCCCATGGCGGCATCGCCTTTGGCATCGACCGAATGGTGATGATGATGACCGGCGGCGATACGATCCGCGATGTGATCGCTTTCCCCAAAACCCAAAGCGCCGCCTGCCTGATGACGAATGCCCCCAATGAAGTTGCCCCACAGCAATTGCGGGAGCTTTCCATTGGCCTCAATCTGCCGGAAAAGAAAAAAGAGTAAAAAACCGATGGCCGCGGCTTCCCGGGTTTTCCAGGCCGATGGAAGCGAATTGCGTTTTATGGCAAATTTTGCGGTTTGATGTTATTTCTGGAAAATCAAAAAAGCGCCTTGCAATCCAAAGTCGCCGATGCTATAATAACACTAGACAGAATCCCTGCGTTGTACGTGTTTTGCCACCGTTTTGATCCAACACTTAAAATTAGGGAAAATCGCTCCCGCTGCGGCCCATACGCCCCCATTTATGGGGGATCTGGAAAACAGCGGGGCATTTACCCACCTGCTAGGGTGCAGGTACAAAACGTGGCACACGGCAAACGCGGGGACTATTTTTTTTATCTTTTTTCGGAAAAGGGAGCATCACCATGAAAGACAACCGTTTTATGCGCTGGCAGGCTTTGATTGGCGAAAAGGCGTTCCAATGCCTGACCGCAAAGCGGGTTTTGATTTTCGGCGTCGGCGGCGTCGGCTCCTTTCTGGCCGAGGCACTGGCCAGGGGCGGCATTGGCGGCTTAACCTTGGTGGACGATGACACCGTCGCCGTCCACAATATCAACCGGCAGATCCAGGCCACTTCCACCACGGTGGGGCAGGACAAAGCGGCGGCGATGGCATCCAGGGTGCGGGACATCAACCCGGATTGCGATATAACGGCGATCGTTAAACGCCTGCTGCCGACCGCGATCGGCGATTTTCAGTTGGAAGCGTTCGATTGCGTGGCCGACGCCATCGACGATGTGCCGGCGAAGGTCGCCATCATCCGTTATTGCCAAGAGATGGGGGTTCCCGTCGTCTCGGCGATGGGGGCCGGCAACAAGCTCGACCCTGCCGCGCTGGAGGTCGCCGATATTTCCGAAACCTCCGTTTGCCCGTTAAGCCGTTCCGTGCGGCAAAAACTGCGGCGGCAAGGCATTGAAAGCGGCGTTCCCGTTGTCTATTCCGGGAGCGGCCCCGGGACGCTTCCTTTTTGCAAGACGGACGGCCCACGCCGGCCAGCTCTCCCTTTGTGCCGCCGGCGGCGGGCCTTCTGATGGCATCCAAAATTGTCGAAATTCTTATAAAAGGGACATAAGATATTTCATTGTATAAATGGCGAAGGTAGGTTATACTAACGCTAAGGAATCGGCGATGAGATGGATGCGGCAGCGAAGTGCCGGCACCCTTGGCTCTCACCGCATTTCATCGGCGCTTCCCCAAGAAAAATTGGAGGTGGTTTTCGTGGATATGGTGAATACTTTAGATAGCGGCAACTTTCGGGCGATGATCAGCAGCGAAAAGCCGGTTCTCGTAGATTTTTGGGCGGCCTGGTGCGGCCCCTGCAAAATGATTGCCCCGGTGGTGGAAGAAATTGCCCAGATGTACCAGGGCAAATTGGATGTGGGCAAATTGAATGTGGATGAAAATGGCGCCATCGCCGCGGAATACGGTGTGATGAGCATCCCCACCCTCCTGGTCTTTAAGGGCGGCAAGGAAGTGGCCCGTTCCGTAGGCTATAAATCCAAAGACGAGCTGGCTGCCTTGGTCAATTCCCATCTCTAAAAACCATGGCAATCGCCAAGCCGTGGCAATGTGGGGCGGGCGTGGGCCGCATTCCAATCCATTGACAGGCGACAAAGATCAAAGACTGGCCGAAATTCCGGAATCCCGGACATTTCTCAGCCAGTCTTTTTGGTTTTCACTGCCTGTAAAGGCGGGCCAAAACCGGGTGCGAGACGGAACGGGGCAGGCTTTGGACTTTATTGCCCCATCCAATGGGTGGCGAGAAACAGGAAACCGGCGGCCAGCGAGACAAAGGCGGCGGCCAGGCCGATCCAGGCCACGGTTCTGTCCCGTTTCTTGCCGCTTTTCCTAAAGCGCAGTGTGAAGCCAATGCCCATGGCGGCGAACAGAACCGATAAAGCGGTAAAAACATAGAGGTGCATCGCTTTCCTCCTTAAATCCATAAATTCATAAATCCATGAAGCTCTTTCGTTTCATTATAGGCGGGGGCCGTGCCGCCGTCAAGAAAGGGAAGGCGGCGGCACGCCTTGGCGCGTCTCGGTTGTTTTTCATTCTTTGCCGCGGCAGGCCTTTGCCTTTTTTATAAAAATCGGGTAAAATAGAGAAAAGTTTAAGGGCAGTGAAACCATGGATATTTTTGACAGCGTGAATGGGGATTCCTTTGCCAAGGCCCAGCCTTTGGCGGCCCGGATGCGGCCGGAAACCCTAGCGGATTATGTGGGGCAAAGCAAAATTGTCGGCGAGAAGTCTTTGCTTAGAAATGCCATCGAAGAGGATCGTCTCGGTTCTCTGATTCTCTATGGGCCGCCGGGCTCCGGTAAGACGACGCTGGCACAGATCATCGCCAAGACCACGGCGGCGGAATTCGTGAAGCTATCGGCGGTCAGCGCCGGCATCGGCGACATCAAACGGGTGGTGGAGGAGGCCAAGGATCGGTTGCGCTTCTATGAAAGGCGCACAATCCTCTTTATCGACGAGATTCACCGCTTCAATAAAAGCCAACAGGACGCCCTTTTGCCGGCGGTCGAAAGCGGCCTCGTCACCTTTATCGGCGCCACTACGGAGAATCCTTTTTTTGAAGTGAACAAGGCATTGATTTCCCGGGCCCGGATTTATCCGTTGGAGCCTTTGGCCCGGGAGGACATTGTCGAGATTTTGCGCCGGGCCCTCGCCGATGCGGAGCGGGGCCTCGGTTCTTACCGGGTGGAAGTGGGGGAAGATGTGCTGGCTGCGTTGGCGGAGCTTTCCGGCGGCGATGCCCGGGTCGCCCTAAACGGTTTGGAGATGGCCGTCTCCTCCACCCCCGGGGACGAGAACGGCGTGCGCCGTCCCACCGTGGCCGCGGTGGAGGAGAGCCTGCAAAAAAAGCAGGTTCGCTATGACAAAGGGGGCGACGCCCACTATGACGTGGTCTCCGCCTTTATCAAAAGTATGCGCGGCTCCGATCCCGACGCCGCCATCCACTGGCTGGCCCGGATGATCGAGGCCGGTGAGGACATGGAATTTGTCGCCCGCCGCATCATGATTTGCGCCGCCGAAGATGTGGGCCTGGCGGATCCGAATGCCCTTACCGTCGCTGCCGCCGCATTCCAGGCTTTGCGCGCCATTGGCCTGCCGGAGGCCCGCATTCCGTTGGCGGAGGCTGTGATCTATGTGGCGCTGGCGCCGAAATCCAATGCGGTGATCGTCGCCATTGACGAGGCCTTGAACGATGTGCGCAAAAAGAACATCGGCGAGGTGCCGCCCCATCTGCGGGACGCCCACCACAAGGGCGTCAAGGCGCTGGGCCACGGCGTCGGCTACCGCTATCCCCACGATTTTGCCAACAATATGGTGGCCCAGGCTTATTTGCCCGCGCCATTGGCGGGAAAGGTATACTATCGGCCCTCCGGCAATGGGCGGGAGGTTCGCATTGCTGAATGGCTGGAAAAAATCAGAAAAGAGTTGAAACCGGAATGAAGGAAATTGTTGTGGCCCTTTCCGGCGGCGTCGATTCCGCGATGTCGGTTCATTATTTGCAGCGGGAGGGTTATCGCGTCAGCGGCTTTACCTTTCTCGTCGGCGAGGACGAAGAAAAACGCCGCTCCATCGCGGCGGAAGCGAAAAAGGTGGCGGATTTCTTCCAAATCGAATGGGAGGCCGCCGATCTTACCGCTGCCTTTGCCGAACGGGTGGAGGCGAGATTTCTGTCGGAATATCTCCGGGGCCGCACCCCCAATCCCTGCGTGATCTGTAATCGGGAGATCAAGTTCCCATTCCTGCTCGCCGCCGCCGACCGCCGCGGCGTCCGGGAGGTGGCCACCGGCCACTATATCTGTTTCAGGATGGCCATATCCTGCGCATCCGCACAATCTGAAAGACCAAAGTTATGTCTTGCCCTTTTACCCCGGACATTTTTGCTCCCGGCTGCGCTTTCCGCTGGGGGTGGCCGGCAAAAAGGGAGGTTCGGGCCGAGCGCTCGCCGCTTGGGTTTGCCGGTGGCGGAAAACAGCGACAGCCAGGAAATCTGCTTCATCCCCGACGACGATTACTGGGGGTATATCCGCCGGGCCGCGGGCGCATCGCCGCCGGCGACTTTGTGGACGGCGACGGCCATTTCCTTGGCCGCCATCGGGGCCTGCCCTTCTATACCGTCGGCCAGCGAAAGGGCCTTGGCGTCGCCATCGGCAAGCCCCTCTATGTCGGGCTCCTTGATCCGCAGCGAAACCGGGTGATTCTCGGCGAGGAAGCAGAGCTGATGAAAAGCGAAGTCCTGCTGGAAGAAGCGAACTTTTTGTTGGCGGAGCCGGCGAAAGGCTTTTCGCCGATGTGAAAATTCGCTACCAGTCGCCGCCGGTTGCCGCTACGCTGCGCCCGTGAACGGTCAATATCTGCTTTCGTCCTTTGACGCGCCGCAAAAGGCCGTCGCCCCGGGCCAGATCGCCGTTTTTTACCGGATGGCCTGTTGATCGGCGGCGGTATTCTCTGGCTGTGGGGGCCAAAGAAATCCCCGGGTGCGGGGGAAATAGAGGAAAATCCCTGCCGGTATCGAAAATAAACGGATAGGCCCATTGCTTTGGGCGGGGAAAAATGGCGACGAAAAAGAAGTGCCGGCGAAGCCGGCCCCGAAAAAGAAAGATAAGAAGAAGGCGAGACTGAAGCATCGAGATTGAATTGATGGCGTTGGGAATATATTACGCTGTCCATCGTTCTCCTCTTCGTCTTTTGCTTTTTCCGCCGGAACCTGCGGTGGAAGGGCCGGCGTCGGCATCGTTGGCATCTATATTTCCAAAGGCTTCGCCTATCTTTTCGGCGGCGGCCGCTTTGCCTTGCCCTTCATCTTTCTGGCCGCCGGGGTTCTCTATGTGAAAAAGGAGGAAGTACTTTGCCTTCCGGCGGCGCGGCGTTTTTCTTGGCGTTTTTTATCTCGTCTTTGGCCGCCTTGCTCCATATCGGCCGGCTCCCCGGTGCCGATTTCTCCGCCTTCATAATAAGCGGGCGGCGCGCGGTATTTGGCCGGCGGTTTTTTGCCTTTTTGTTTGTTTACGCTTTGGCAAAACCATTTCCATCCTGCTTTTGTCCTGCTTGCTTCTGGTTTCCTTTGTGGCGGTAACGGACGAACCTTCTCGGTCTGGTCAAAAAAACCGGCCGTGCCACAGCGGTAACTGGTAAGCAATTGGCCGCGAAACGGGATACTTCCCGGGCCAAAAGAACCGAAGTCGAAGTCAGCCAAGAGGAGGATGGGGAAGACGGGGACCGGGCAGCAGACGCTTTCCCCAGGAACATCTGATTCGCCGTTCGACGGGGAACGGGAGATTCCGGCGCATTTGAAAGAATTTGATCTGACATCCCCACCTTCCGCCAGCATATGGAAGTTTGGGAGGAGAGAACCGGTTTCGCCCCGGTGGTGGAAGGGGAAGAACTCAAGATGGATTTGCAGGGCAGCCCCGTTGGAGTGCCCCGCGCCGATGTGGTGGAAAGCCTGCCCTTCATTCCGAATGATTTAAAGAAGCCCAGCTAAAACGGAAATCGCCGAGGAGCTTGCGGCGACATTGCTAAAAAGGAAGCGGGGCCGCGGAACATCCTGCCGGACACGGAAAATACTGCATAAAGCCGAGCGGGTCATTAAGCGCATCACGAAAATATCACCGATGAAGCATTGAAATTCTCGAACGTACGCTGGCGAGCTTCGGCGTTTCCGCCAAGGTGACGGAGGTCAGCTACGGGCCCTCCATCACCCGGTTTGAAGTGCAGCCGGCGGCGGGGGTTAAGGTCAGCAAAATCGTCGGCCTGGCCGATGACATCGCATTGCAGCTGGCGGCGGCGGATATCCGCATGGAAGCGCCGGTGCCGGGGAAATCGGTGATCGGCATTCGAGGCTCTCTGAACCGAGAAAAGCACCGTCGGCTTTCGGGATATTTTGGAGAATTCCAAGTTCTTTCGAGCTCGCCTTCCAAAGCTGGCTGCGCTCGGCAAGGACAATATCACCGGGAAAGCGGTGATCGGCGACGGCTGCCATGCCCCACCTGCTGATCGCTGGGGCCACCGGCTCCGAAAGCGTTTGCATGGAATACGATCATTTGCAGCGTCTGTTTAAGGCCAAGCCCAGTGAAGTGAAATCTATCATGATCGACCCGAAAAGGGTGGAACTGGCAATTATGAGGGCTTCCCCATTTGATCGCTCCGGTGGTGACGGATCCGGAAAAGGCGGCGGGTTTCTCTAAAATGGGCCCTGCGGGAAATGGAGAACCGTTATTCCATTTTTCACAGCAACCGGGTGAAGGATTTGGCTTCCTACAATCGCCTGGTGGCGGACGAAGAAGAACGGCTGCCCCAAATCGTCGTATTCATCGACGAATTGGCGGACTTGATGATGGTGGCGGCAAAAGATGTGGAAGACGCGATCTGCCGCCTGGCCCAGATGGCGCGGGCCGCCGGCATCCACCTCGTGATCGCCACCCAAAGGCCTTCGGTGGATGTGATTACCGGCCTGATCAAAGCAAATATTCCTTCCAGGATCGCCTTTGCGGTATCTTCCCAGATGGATTCGAGAACCATCCTCGATATGGGCGGTGCCGAAAAATTGTTGGGCCGCGGCGATATGCTCTACCATCCGGTGGGCATGGCGAAGCCGCTGCGGGTGCAGGGGGCCTTTCTCAGCGACCAGGAAGCCCATTCGCTGCTGGAACATTGCAAGCAGATGGGCAAGCCCTCTTATATCGACGGCGTGGCCCAGCCGGTGGAAACCTCGGCCCCCGCCGAAGAAGAGGACGAACTGTTTTTCGACGCGGCGAAGATGGTCATCAACGCCGGGCAGGCCTCCGCTTCGATGCTGCAAAAGCGTTTTCGCATCGGCTATAACCGGGCGTCCCGGCTGATGGATTCTTTGATGGAGCAGGGGATCGTCGGCCCCGCCGACGGGGCGCGGCCCCGGGTGATCCTCATCTCGATGGAGGCTTTCCTCGGCCGTTATGAGGAACCGCCGGGAAAAGAACAGAGTTTTGAATTTTAATTTTGGGAGCGGAAGGGGAGAACCATGGCGACAGCGGGAGAGATTTTACGGGAGGCCCGGTTGGCCCGGGGCTATACCATTGACGATATTGAAGAAAAACTGAACATCCGCGGCAAATATATATTCGCGCTGGAAAGCGAAGATTTTGACGCTTTGCCCGGCAAAGCCTATGTTTTAGGGTATGTGAAGAACTATGCCCGTTTTCTGATGCTGGATACCGAGGCCCTCGCGGCGGAGGTACGGAAGAAGATCGATGCCGCCGACGCGATGGCGATGACCACCATCGAACTGGCGCCGGTGTCTCCGCCGCCGGAAATCGAAAGGGAGGAAGCACCGCCGCCGAAAAAAGAAAAAGAAGCCGCCTTTGCCCCAAAGGATGAGGCTAAACCGAAGGAAAAGGCGCGGCGGAGAAGGTGCCGCGGCGCATAAACGTTCCAACCTGGCGGAAAAGGGCAGCCAGGCCAATTTTCGCATCCTCTATCTGATGCTTGGCATTCTGCTGCTTTTGGGGCTTTTGGCCTTTCTCGGCACCCGCAACTGGGGGATTTAAGGAAGTAGGAAAAAGGGAGAAAGAAAAACCGATGGCAATATCCTATCAAGTGGCGCTGGTCAGCTTGGGCTGCGCAAAAAATGTAGTGGACAGCGAACGCATCATGGCGATCCTGCAAGGCCAGGGCTATGCCTTCACCCAGGAGGCGGAGGACGCCGATGTGATCGTAATCAATACCTGTGGCTTTATCGAGAGCGCGAAGCGGGAATCCATCGACGCCATCATCGCCCATGCCGCCATGAAGCGGCGGCATTGCCGTGCTTTGGTGGTGAGCGGCTGCCTCGTACAGAAATATCGGGCGGAATTGGCGGCGGAAATTCCGGAAGTAGACATTTGGCTCGGAAGCCTGGATTTTGAGGAAATTGGCCGCCGGCTGGCCTCTTTTTTCGACCGCCCTTATCTGCCGAAACCGTTGCTTTGCGGCGACCGGATCCTTTCAACCCCGCCGCATTGGGCCTATCTGAAGATTGCCGAAGGTTGCGACAATCGTTGCAGCTACTGCCTGATCCCGCAAATGCGGGGGGGATATCGCAGCAAGCCGCGGCAGGAAATTCTGGCGGAGGCCCGCTTTCTCATCGCCAATGGCGTGAAGGAAATCAACCTGCTGGCCCAGGATACCACCGCCTATGGCCTGGAGCTCTACGGGGCCCCTGCCATCGTCCCGCTTTTGGAGGATCTTGTTCAGGAGGATGCGGCCTGGATCCGCCTTTTATATTCCTATCCCCATCGGATCAGCGACGCATTGCTGGCGCTGATGGCCCGGGAAGAAAAAATCTGTTCCTATCTCGATATGCCGATCCAACACAGTGAAGATAAAATTTTACGGGCCATGGGGCGGCGGGAAAGGAAAAAGGATCTGGAGCTTTTGACCGAAAAGATCCGTGCCACCGTTCCCGGCGTCGGGCTGCGCACCACGGTGATCGTCGGCTTCCCCGGTGAAAGCGAGGAAGATTTCCTCGCCCTGTCGGAATTTTTGGCCCGGATGCGTTATGATTGGGTTGGCGTTTTCCCTTATTCCCAAGAGGAGGATACGCCGGCGGCCCGCCTGCCGCACCAGGTGCCCGAGGAAATCAAGGCCCAACGCTACCATCGTTTGATGGCGCTTTTGAGCCGCCTTTCCGCGGAAAATATGGCGCGCCGCGTCGGTTCGATTATTTCCGTCATGGTGGAAGGGAAAAGCGGGGCCGAAAACGAATATAGATATATTGGCCGCAGCCAGATTCAGGCGCCGGAAGTCGACGGCGTCGTCTACTTCGACGGCAAAGGCCGCGACCTTTTGCCGGGAGAACGGATTTGGGTCAAAATCACCGGACATGAGGTTTATGATTTGATAGGAGAACGCCATGTTTAATTTGAATTTACCGAACACGATCACTTTGGTGCGGATTGCCGCGATCCCCGTTTTTATGCTGTTCCTGCTTTTGCCGATCCCCGGCGGGAACTTTCTCGCCTTTCTCTTTTTTGTCGCCGCCGCCGTTACCGACGGCCTCGACGGCTACTATGCCCGTTCCCGCAACCTTGTGACTACGCTGGGGAAATTTCTTGATCCACTGGCGGACAAGTTGCTGGTTTCCGCCGCTTTAATCTGCCTTGTGGCCATGGGAGAAGTCGGCCCTGTGCCGACGATCCTGATCATCGCCCGGGAAATGATGGTGACGGGGCTGCGCACCATTGCCATGGACGCGGGGATCGTGATCGCCGCTTCCCCTTTGGGTAAGGTAAAGACGGTGAGCCAAATCCTTGCCGTTTCCGCAGTGCTGCTGCAAGCAAGTTTTGCCGCTACCTCCGGCTGGGCATTGGGCACGGTTTTGATCTGGATCAGCGTTGTTTTCACCCTCGCTTCGGGCTACGATTATCTGCTGAAATGCAAGGGGCTGTTAAAGGAATAATCGATGAAAATAGAGGAGATTCTGGCAAAACTGGAGGAAAAAGGGCAGTCCCTCACCACGGCGGAATCCTGTACCGGCGGCGGCCTCGCCGCGAGGATCACGTCGCGGCCGGGGGCTTCCGCTGTTTTTCGCTACGGTTTTGTCGTCTACAGCAATGAAGCGAAGGAGACGCTGCTCGGGGTCGGGAACAAAACCCTCGCCACCCACGGCGCCGTCAGCGCCGAAACCGCGGGGGAAATGGCGCTGGGCGCCGCTAAGCTGGCCGAAGCGGAGTTTGCCATCGCGGTCACCGGCATTGCCGGGCCGGCGGGCGGCAGCGTGGACAAGCCGGTTGGCCTGGTGTATTTCGGATTTTTATCGCCGAAAGGTTTGTCTGTGGAAAAATGCGTTTTTTCCGGCGATCGCGGGGAAATCCGGGCGGCGGCCGTCGCCTTCGCCCTCGATCTGATCGCCGAAGGGGTCAGGGGGAAACGATGAGAGGTTTTATTGCCATCCGGCTCCACGATCTCGTGGGGGCCGGCATTGAGGAGATGATGGACGCGCTGCCGGAACCGAAAGGCATCCGGCGGACGCCGACGGAAAATCTTCACCTTACGCTGAAATTTATGGGGGAAATCGAAGGCAAAGCCCTGGAAGAAACGGTGCTGGCTTTAAGGGAAATCGCCGGGGAGACACCGGCCTTTCCCCTCTCCTTTACGGGTTTTGGCCGCTTCCCGGCAAAGGGAACGCCGCGAACCCTGTGGCTGGCGGCGGAGGCTTCGCCGTCCCTATTGGAACTGGGGGAAACGGTGGCCAAGCGGATACCTTATGGGGACGGAAAACCCTTTTCACCCCATATCACATTGGCGCGGGTCAAAACCCCCGGCGCTGCCGAGGAAGATTATATCAATGCGCTGTTCCGGCAAAAGCCGGCGCTTCCCGGCCAATGGGTCGGCGAGATCGCGCTGATGGAAAGCGTGCTGAGGCCCAAAGCGCCGGAATACAATGCCAGGTGGGAATTTAAATTGAAGGATGGAGTTGAATCGAAACATGGATAAGAACGAAAAGGCCGAAGCCCTAAAAGCGGCATTGGCCCAAATCGAAAAACAGTTTGGCCGCGGCGCCATTATGCGCCTGGGAGAAGCGGCAAAGATGAACATTGATGTGATCCCGACGGGGATTTTATCCCTCGATATCGCCTTGGGCGTCGGCGGGATTCCCCGCGGCCGCATTGTGGAAATCTTTGGGCCGGAATCTTCCGGGAAAACCACCGTCGCCCTGCATGTGGTTGCCGAGGCCCAGAAGATGGGCGGTACGGCCGCCTTTATCGACGCGGAACATGCCCTCGATCCCGCCTATGCCAAAAAGCTGGGGGTCGATATCGACGAATTGCTCATCTCCCAGCCGGATATGGGCGAGCAGGCGCTGGAAATCGCCGAAGCCCTGGTGCGGAGCAATTCTGTCGACATCATCGTCATCGACTCGGTGGCGGCCCTCGTTCCCCGGGCGGAATTGGAAGGGGAAATGGGCGACAGCCACATGGGGGTGCAAGCCCGTTTGATGTCCCAGGCCTTGCGGAAATTGACGGCGATCATCGGCAAATCGAAAACGACGGCGATCTTCATCAACCAAATTCGCGACAAGATCGGTGTGATCTATGGCAACCCGGAAACCACCACCGGCGGCCGCGCCTTGAAATTCTATTCCTCCCTCCGCATCGACGTGAGAAAATCCGACGCCATTAAGCAGGGCACCGATATCATCGGCTGCCGCACCAAAGCGAAAATTGTAAAAAACAAAGTGGCCCCCCCCTTTAAGGTGGCGGAATTCGATATGATTTTCGGTGAAGGCGTTTCAAAAACCGGCAATATCGTCGACATTGGCGCCAATTTAAAAATTGTACAGAAAAGCGGCGCCTGGTTCTCCTACAATGACGAGAGAATCGGCCAGGGCGGGAAAACGCGAAGCGCTTATCTGCTGGAGCACCCGGAAATCAGCAAGGAAATTGAAAGTAGAATCATGGCGGAAGTGAAAAAAACCGATGTGTCCAGTTTTGGCGGTTCGGCGGCGGAAGAGAAACAAGAAGCCGCCGCGGAAACCGCCGCCGAGCCGGAATGAGCCGCCAAGACCCTTTTTCTTATGGCGTCTGGCTTTTGCGTTATGGGTCGAAGAGCCGGGGCGGCATGAAAGCGGCCCTGCTTAAAAAGGGCTTTTCCGCTCCGGAAGCCGACGGGACGGTGGCGAAATTGGCGGATCTGGGCTATCTTGACGATCGCCGCTATGCCGAGGAGCTGATCCGGCGCAGAAAAACCAACAATGTCAGGGGTAAAGGCTGGGTGCTGCGGACTTTGCGTGAAGAAGGGATCTTTCTCGCGGATTTTGACGCGCTTTACAGCGATGAAGAGGAGCGGCGCATCATCGGCGCATTGCTGGAAAAGTGGAGCCGGGGGCATGAGATTTCCGACAAAGAGCGGCAAAGGTTTTATGGCCGCCTGCAAAGCCGTGGTTTTAACAGAGAGAATATCTTCCAATGCTTCGATTCCTGTCGGGGCGAAGGGGCGGATGGGGATTCGGATTTCTCAGAATATCCTTGACGCAAAGGCGAAATTATATTATGATATGCAGTAAGGAATTGGTTTTCTGGCGGCCCCGGGGGGCCGTCGATGTGATATAAGATTGTCATGGAAGATAGATACATGCATTTCCGATGATCGATACTTTGTCCGCTTGACAATGGGATAAAATATAGAGAAAATCGCATGATGATGAAGCTGTGCTGCGCTTATATCACGATATCTTGCTTGAAAGCCAAGACGAGCTTGGCTTTTATCTTTTTTTTGGAGGTGTAGGAAATTTGCAGTATGTATACATGATTGGCGCCGCCCTCGTTGTTGGCGTTCTCACCTTCTTTGTGGGTTATTTTCTGAGAAAAAAGGTTGCCGAAGCGAAAATTTCCTCGGCGGAGGAAGCAACAAAAAAGATTTTAGAAGACGCCTATAAAGAAGCCGACGCCAAAAAGCGGGAGATCCTGCTGGAGGCGAAAGAAAATGCATTGAAGATGCGCAATGAAACGGAAAAGGAAGCGAAGGAAAGGCGATCCGAATTGACCCGGCTGGAACGCAGGATCCAGCAAAAAGAAGAAAATATCGATAAGAAAATTGAAAACCTGGAGCAAAAGGAAAACCGCTATCATAAAAAGGAAACGGAAATCGACAACAGGTTGAAGGAGATCGATAAGATCAGCCTTCAGAAAATGACGGAACTGGAAAAGATTTCCGGTTTAACGGCGGAGGAAGCCAAAGGCGTTCTGTTAAAAGGCGTGGAGGAAGAAGTTAAATACGACGCCGCGCTGATGATCAAAGAAATTGAAGGGGAAGCGAAGGAAAAGGCGGAGAAAAACGCCAAAGAAATCATCTCCCTCGCCATCCAGCGGGTGGCGGCGGATCATGTGGCGGAAACCACCGTATCCGTCGTGGTTTTGCCCAATGATGAGATGAAAGGCCGCATCATCGGCCGTGAGGGGCGCAATATCCGCGCATTGGAAACCGCCACCGGCATCGATCTGATCATCGATGATACGCCGGAAGCCGTCATCATTTCCGGCTTCGACCCGGTGCGGCGGGAGGTTGCCCGTACCGCTTTGGAGAAACTGATCCAGGATGGCCGGATTCACCCCGCCAGGATTGAAGAGATGGTGGAAAAGGCCCAAAAGGAAGTGGACCAGCGCATCAAGGAAGAAGGGGAGCACGCCACCTTTAGCGTCGGCGTCCACGGCCTTCATCCCGAAGTGATCAAGCTATTGGGCCGCTTGCGTTTCAGAACCAGCTATGGGCAGAATGTTTTGAAGCATTCGATCGAAGTCGCCCATCTTGCCGGCGTTATGGCGGGGGAATTGGAAATCGACATCGCATTGGCGAAGCGGGCCGGTTTGCTGCACGACTTGGGCAAAGCCGTTGACCACGAAGTGGAAGGGCAACATGCCTTCATCGGCGCCGATCTGGCGAAAAAATATGGGGAAAGCCCCGCGGTGGTCAATGCCATCGCCGCCCACCATGGCGATGTGGAGCCGACCTCCATCGAGGCCGTGCTGGTGCAAGCGGCCGACGCCGTTTCCGCCGCCCGTCCAGGCGCGAGAAGGGAAACCTTGGAAACATATATCAAACGCCTGGAAAAATTGGAAGAAATCGCCGAGTCCTTTGCCGGTGTGGAAAAATCCTTTGCCATTCAGGCGGGCCGTGAGGTTCGCATCATGGTGAAACCCGACAAGGTCGACGATGTCATGGCCTATAGCCTCGCCAGGGATATCGTTAAAAAGATTTCCGATGAAATGGAGTATCCGGGCCAGATCAAGGTGGTTGTGATTCGGGAAACCCGTGCCGTTGATTATGCAAAATAAGTGCTGCCGGCTTTGTCCGGGGGAAAGGTGGTGACCGGTTTTGCGTTTCCATGAAAACGAGGAGATGATGGACTATATCACCCTGTTCGTTTCCGTCCTGATCTGCTTCCCCGAGGTGGGAACCATCAAATACGATCGGGAAGCCAAGCGGATCGCGCTGACATTCATTCTTCGCGAGGCGAAAAAGGACAAAAATGGGCAGTCGACAGACGAGGTGCTGGATGCCATCAAAAAGTCTCTCGACGGGTATCACCAGTTTCAAAACAGGCAACGCGCCGCCTTTTTCTATGAAGTTAAGCAAAATGCCTATGAAGATTATACGGTTCTTGAAGTTGTTCGCGATGTGGCGACGGTGACCCGGGCCGAAATATCCTTCCTTGTTGAATTGTATCGGCTCCATTTCCTCGAGCGTTTGCTGATGGAAAATGTGGATCCCAATATCATCGATGAATATGGATGGTACGATGAAAACCGTCAGGACGTTTTTTTCGATAAAAACAAGCTGGCCTTTTCCGATGAAGCCATGGGAAAACAAGTTCTCGCTTGCCGGGAATCCGGCCGGGTGCTGGTTTATAGCAGCTAAAGGTGATAGGGCTTCTCCCCTTGCGCCGAAGGGCGCCACCGGGCCGAAACATTGCTTTTAACCGACATCGCAGACCCGCCGGAGCCATGAGGTTCATGCGGGCCTGCGATTTTTGGGCTTATGGGCTTTGGCCCTAAGCCGGCACGCCGGTGGCGCTAAAATTAAGATGCGGAAAGCGGGAGTCGGCCCTTTCAAACCATCCCCGCTATGCAATCGTCGTTCCCATTCCGCGCCCCCTTTAACGCCCGCCGGTTTGTGCCACTGCCTTTTTGTTCATCCCAAGGTCGCCTTTTGGCGGCTTTGTCTACGGCCCGTTCCCTTCCCAATCGCCCGTATACGGCGGTTTAGGCGGCAATGCGGGGTAAGGACGGGAATTTCCACCACGGCTGGCAAGCCAATGGAAAGGAGACGCCATGCGCATACTTTTTATCGGCGACATTGTCGGGCGTCCCGGCAGGAGCGCCCTGGAAAATCGGCTGTCTATGGTTGAGCGGGAGCACCGCATCGATTTTACCGTAGCCAACGGCGAAAATGCGTCGGGAGGCTTCGGCATCAACAAACGCTGCTTTGAACAGCTGCATATGGCCGGTATCGACGCTTTTACCATGGGCAACCATACCTTTGACAACCGGGGCATCCTGGATTTTATCGACGGGGAAGAAAAGCTCGTGCGGCCGCTCAATTTACCGAAAGACGCCCCCGGGGCGGCGTGGCCACCTTCACACTGAAAAATGAGCCAAACTGACGATCATAAATATTTTAGGAAGGGTGTATAATAACAACAGCGTCGATTGCCCCTTTGCGACGATGGACGAAGTCTTGCGCGGCTTTTCCCGGAGGAAACCGCGATTTTGGTAGACATCCACTGCGACGCCACTTCGAGAAGATTTGCCTTGGTCACCACCTCGACGGACGCGTGAGCGCGGTTTTGGGCACCCATACCCATGTGCAGACTGCCGACGCCCGCATCCTGCCGCGGGGCACCGGCTATATCACCGATGTGGGCATGACCGGCGCCTACGATTCCTGCCTGGGCATGGAAAAGGAAAGCGCCGTGGGCCGTTTCACCCAAACGCTGCCGGGGAGGTTGGTGCCGGCGGCGGGGGAGCGGCAATTCAATGCCGTTGTCCTTGAGATCGACGGTGAAAATCGCACCCGCGAAATTGAGCGTCTTTTCTACATTTGGCCCGAAGAAGATAAAATAGAGTAAAAGAATGAAAAATTTACTGAATAAGAGGATATTTTACATATAGAATAGAACTATACACAGTCTGCAAAAAAATATAGTCCGGAGGGATGAAAAGTTGGAAGCATTAAAAGTATCTGCGAAATCGAATCCAAATTCCGTTGCCGGTGCATTGGCGGGGGTGCTGCGAGAAAAGGAATCGCGGAAATGCAAGCCATTGGCGCCGGTGCACTAACCAAGCCATCAAAGCAATAGCCATCGCGCGCGGTTTTGTAGCTCCCAGTGGGATTGACCTCATTTGTGTCCCGGCCTTTACAGATATCGTGATCAACGGGGAACAAAAAACGGCAATTAAAATCATTGTGGAGCCAAGATGAATATGGAAGCTCAATGGGTGAACCGCTGTCAAAGGGGTTCACTTCCCTTTTTCCCCGGCCGGTTGCGGAGCGATGGCCACGCGGATACCCTTCGCGAGATGGTGCTGTCTACGGCGCGTCATGTGGATTTGGACGGTTTGCATGAACATGTGGATCTTCAATTCCTGGCCATATATGTGTCGGAAGAGGCGAAGGGCAACCTTGCTTATGCGGAAGAGCGTAAACTCCTGTCTGCGGCCAAAGAGATCCTGGCCAAGCGGGAGGACACGCTTTTCTCTGTACATGAGGGCCTTGACCTCGGTAAAATCGGCCAAGGGCGCACCGGGGTGGTGCTGGCGATGGAGAACTGCGCCTCTTTCGACGGGGATCTTTCCCGCGTTGAGGCCTATTATCAGGACGGCTACCGCTCTTTCGGCTTAACTTGGAACCATGCAAATTGCATCGGCGGCGGCGTCGCCGCGCCGGAAACCGGCTTGACCCCTTTTGGCCGGGGGGCGGTGAAAAGTCTTTTGCGTTTGCCGGTTTTGGTGGATTTGGCCCATGCCGGTGAAAAGCTTTTCTATGATGTGCTGCAGCTTGGCGAAAAACCGCCGTTTTACAGCCACGGCTGCTGTTATGGGCGTTTCCCCCATCGACGCAATCTCAAGGACGAACAGATGAAAGCGCTGGCGGCGGCCGGGGGCCTGTTCGGCCTCACCTTTTGCAAGCATTTTCTCGGCGATGGGGAAGTCGGTATCGACGATGTGATGAACCATTTGGTCTATGCGGCGGATCTGATCGGCGTCGCCGCCCTCTGTTTCGGCACGGATTTTGACGGCACCGATTTGCCCCGGGGCATCGAAGGGCCGCAGGATTGGCCTAAGATCGAAGAGGCGATGGTGGGCAGGGGCTTTTTGCCCCATGAAATTGACGCCATTTGCGGTGAGAATCTGCTGCGTTTTACCGCGGCGGCATTCGCGGCCCGGGGGGGATAAATGGCGGGTTTTGATCTTCATGTACACAGCCATTTCTCCGACGGGGAGCATGATGTAAAAGCCTTGGCCGCCATCGCGAAGGAAGCGGGGCTCAGCGGTTTCGCTGTCACCGATCATGATACGGTGGCGGGTTTGGCGGGGATCGAAGCCATCGGCGCCACGATGGGAATGCGGATTTTGCCGGGCCTGGAAATCAGCACCGAGCATGAAGGCGGCGAAGTGCATATCCTGGCCTATCGTTTTCGCCGGGAAGATCCGGATCTCTTATCCGGCCTTGCATTTCTAGAAAAAGCCCGCATCGGCAGGGTGGCGGAAATGGTGGCCCGCATCGCCGGGTTGGGATATGCGCTTTCCCTGGCGGAAGTGGAAGCCGCTTCAACAGAGGGTACCATCGGACGGCCCCATATCGCTTCGGTCTTGGTGCGAAAGGGGGCTTTCCCCTCGGTGGCCGCGGCCTTTGCGGCGCTGTTGGTTCCCGGCAAGCCCGGTTTCGTACCGCGGGTGAAATTTTCCCCCCATGAAGCGGTGGCGCTGGTTCGCGCCGCCGGCGGCGCACCGGTTTTGGCCCATCCCGGCATCGACGAGGCCCACCGTTTTGTCCCGGAACTTGTGGAGGCCGGATTGATGGGTTTGGAGGCCTGTCACAGCAGCCATAGCCCGGCTCAACAGCGGTTTTTTGGAAATGGCCGCAAGCCATGGCCTTTTTTATACCGCCGGTTCCGACTTTCACGGCCTTAAAATGAAAGACGGCGTAGAAATCGGCTGTCGCCGCCTGTCGGCGGATGAGATGGCGCAGGCGGGTTTTAGGTCTAAAATCGCCCAAAAAGGCAGGCCTTCGCCATTCAATATCGAAATTAAAAGCGACGAAGGGCGCCGGTCGGCGGCTGCCACGAACTTGAAGGGAAAATGAAAAAACTCTGGATCGCGGTTTCATTTTTAACGACGCTGCCCCCCCGCTATAAAGGGGAATGGGACGAACAGGCCTTTTCGCGGGCGGCGGTTTTTTATCCCTTTGTGGGACTTTTGATCGGCGCCGCCGTCGCGGCGGTGCTGTGGCTTTTGGCTTTTATACATTCGGGGGTCGCCGCTTTTTTTGCCGTTCTTACCGGCGTTGTCATCACTGGCGGTCTGCACCTCGACGGCTATATGGATCTCTGTGACGGCGTTTTGGCCTCCCGCGGCCCCGAGCGGGCCTTAGAGATCATGAAGGACAGCCATGTCGGTTCTTTTGCCGTCGTCGGCGTTGTTCTGTTGCTGCTTGGAAAATACGCTCTCTATTCCTGGTTGCTGACGGTGGAAGGGGTCGTTCTTTCCGTTTTGGCGGCCTTCACTTTTTCCCGCTTTATGATGGTTTATGCCATCATTGCCTATCCGTCGGCGAGGGAAACGGGGTTGGGCCATACGGTGCAGCGTCATGTACCTAAAAAGGCCCTCGCCTGGTCTCTGATCATCGCCGTTCTGCCGGCACTGATCGGCGGTTCCGCCGCCGTTTTGACGGCGCTGCCTCTGTCTTTTCTGTTGATGGTTTTCTTTATCGGCAGGGCGAACCGCTACTTTGGCGGGCTGACGGGGGATGTTTACGGCGCCATCGCGGAAATAGCGGAAGTGGTGTTTCTATTCGTATTGCTCCTTTGTCATTTCTTTTGGGGTACGGTAGGAATTTCATCAATATTCTGAGAAATTGTCGCTTTTGTCACTACCAAAAAAAGAAAAATTGTGTTACAATATTATAATAGGAAATTTCGTTTGTTGCGTCAGGAGGACGAAACGGTGATGGATAAAATTGTTAAGGAAGGCATAACCTTCGATGATGTATTGCTGATTCCGGCGGAATCGACCTTCGTTCCCAAGGATGTGGATGTTTCCACCCGTTTAACGAAGAGGATCCGCCTCAATATTCCGCTGATGAGTGCGGGGATGGACACCGTCACCGATGCCAGAATGGCCATCGCGATGGCCCGGGAAGGCGGCATCGGCGTCATTCATAAAAATATGAGCATTGAGATGCAGGCCATCGAAGCCGATAAAGTCAAACGGTCGGAAAACGGCGTCATTGTCGATCCCGTTGTTTTGCACCCGGATCAAAGCATCGCCGAAGCTTTAAGCCTGATGGAGCGGTACCATATTTCCGGCCTGCCGGTAACCGTTGACGGCATTCTGGTGGGGATTTTGACCAACCGGGATCTCCGTTTTGAAACCGAATTTGAAAAAAAAGTCAGCGATTTGATGACGAAGGAAAACCTGGTGACAGCGCCCGTCGGCACCAGCCTAGAGGATGCCAAGGAACTTTTGAAAAACTATAAGATCGAAAAGCTGCCGATTGTCGATAAGAAAAACCGTTTGAAGGGCCTGATCACGATCAAGGACATTCAAAAGACGAGAAATATCCGTTCTCCGCCAAGGACGAAAGGGGCCGCCTGCTGGTGGCGGCGGCGGTCGGCATCAGCGGCGATACGATGGAGCGGGTGGAGCTTTGGTGTCCGCCTCCGTCGATGTGATCGTTGTCGACAGCGCCCACGGCCATTCCCGCAATGTGCTCGCCGTCGTGAAGGCGATCCGCAAACAATACCCGGGCCTCGACATCATCGGCGGCAATGTGGCCACGGCGGAAGGCACGAAGGCGCTGATCGAAGCTGGCGCCACCGCAATCAAGGTGGGCATGGGCCCCGGCTCTATCTGCACGACAAGGGTCATCGCCGGCATTGGCGTTCCCCAAATTACCGCGGTTTACGACTGCGCCCGGGCCGCCGCTGCGGAGGGCGTCCCCATCATTGCCGATGGCGGCATCAAGTATTCCGGCGATCTGGGCAAAGCCATCGCCGCCGGCGCGGATGTGATTATGATCGGCAGTCTTTTTGCCGGAACGGAAGAGAGCCCCGGCGAAGTGGAAATATACCAAGGGAGAAGCTTCAAGGTTTACCGCGGCATGGGCTCCATTGCCGCCATGAGAGAGGGCAGCAAGGACAGATACTTTCAAGACGATGTTTCAAAGCTGGTGGCCGAAGGCATCGAAGGGCGGGTTCCTTTTAAAGGCCCATTGGCGGACACGGTCTTTCAGTTGGTCGGTGGTTTGAAGTCTTGCATGGGATATTGCGGTACCCAGAACATTGAAGCATTAAAAAGGGATGGCAGATTTGTAAAAATCAGCAATGCCGGTTTGATCGAAAGCCATCCCCATGATGTGCAGGTGACCAAGGAAGCTCCAAATTACCGTATTTAAGCGATGATGAACTAGGTGAGATGAGAAGGGGAGGGCTGTAAGTGAGAACACTGTTGGAAAAGACGAGAGAGATCAACCGTATGATACAGAAAAATGCGGTCTCTCCCATCAATTTTGCGGAGATGGCGCGGATTTTGTCCGGGGGCATTGTTGCCAATACGTATATCATCGGTCGAAAAGGAAAAGTATTGGGATACTGTTTTGACAATGACTTTGTCTGTGATATTATGGCGGAATTGGTGCATGGAGAAAATAAATTTCCCCATAAGTACAATGAGGAAGTTTTGCAAACCGATACCACTTTGGTCAATGTGCAGCGAAATGGCATTTGCACCTTCTATCCGGATCTGCCGTGCCAGCTGGCCGATAAGTTTACCAGCATCGTGCCGGTGATCGGCGGCGGTGAACGTCTGGGAACCATTGTTCTGTCCAAAAATGGCGAATTCTCCGATGAGGATATGGTTTTGGCGGAATATGGCGCGACTTTGATCGGCATGGAGATCATCCGGGCAAAAACGGAGAAAATTGAAATTATCGCGCGGCAGAAAGCGGCGGTCAGCATCGCTTTCGACACCCTTTCCTATTCTGAATTGGAAGCGGTGGAGAATATCTTTAAAGAGATGAACGACAACCACGGGTTACTGGTGGCCAGCAAAATCGCGGATAAGGTGGGCATTACGCTCGGTGATCGTCAACGCTTTGCGGAAACTGGAAAGCGCCGGCGTAATTGAGGTGCGTTCCCTTGGCATGAAGGGCACCTATATCCGCATTATGAACGATTATGCTTCTCGATGAATTGGAAAAACTGAAAACATTGCATCAAAGATGAAAACAGGTTGGGGTAGGCTTGTGCTTTTTAGAGAATGTGCCGGAGGGATTATCTTCCATGGCGACCAGGTCTTTCAGCACGCGAATGAAAGGGGAATGGTGTTTTCCCAAAGGCGCACGCTGAAAAACGGCAATGCCTCGGCGACAGTGGCAGTGGCGGGCAAGAAGAGGCGTCCATCGACGCGGAAATTTTAAGCGCCGTTAGCGAAACTGATTACGAGTTTTATTCCATCACCCGGCATACGCCGGTCTGCAATCGGATCATCTGGTTTTTGATGCGCACCGATCAGGACGATTTGCGGTCAATCAGGAACTTGGCTTCAAGGACGGGGAGCTTTTTCAATATCATCGACGCCTTCGATAAAGTTGCCTATAGCCAGGATAAAAGCTTGCTCAATATCGCCTATCGCAAATTGAAGGAACTTTAAAAACGGCCCAATGTCGAATGTTAGGGCATTAAAAAAGCAGACTAAAGAAACAAAGGGGCCGGAGCGAAAGCGAAGGCCCTAAAGGTATGTCAATGTCAGCGTAAAAGTGGACAAATGGCAGTGGGAAGAGGCTTTCGAATAGGGTGTTGCCAACCTGAACCTTCCCTTCGCCCTCTTGCGCTCCTTGAGGCGATGGCCCCGCCTTTGATGTGAACAACCGTGTCGTGATGCAGCACACGGCCAAGAATAGCGGCGGCATTTGTGACGTTGGGGAAAAGAAGCCGTTCACTATGTCGCCGCCGGTGACAGCTTTAAACATATGTTTGGTACATGGCGGTCGATACAAAAAGCGATGGTTCTAGGTGCATTCATTGGGAGATCCATAAGTTTAGCGTGTCAAGTGATATCAAACAAAATGTCTGGCGCGGATATTATGGAAGGTACGGGAAAGCATTTCTGAGTGGTGCGGCTAGTGGGGCCTTGGCTTCAACCGGCATTGGGCTATTAGGGCAAGCCATTGGTAATGCCGCCATCTCTTCAACAGTAAATACCGGAACCCAAATACTTGCCAATAAAGGAACTAAGAACTTCAGTGTCAGTTCTACAATAAAGGCAGGGGTAATAGGGGCAACTTCTGGTTTTATCGGTGGGGAGGTGTAAATGCTAAGATTTTAACAAATACCTGGAAAAGTACTTGAAAAAAATAGCGGGGAGAAATGCGTAGAGGCCAATATTAAATATGCGAATAAGCAGATCACGAGATATACAAAAGAAAATCTCAATAAAAAGGGCGACATACATTTCTTTGTCAAGATACACCTTGGGTACCGCTTATTCTACTCATGTGAATAGGAGACGGTAATGATGAACGATTTAGCATTGTTTTTTTCAATAATCTTAATATCAATCGGCATCAATGGTATTTTTCTTTTGAAATATCTCGAGAAAAGAGAGTGTTTGATAATACCGATATTGTTCGCTTACCAAAAATTTATTTTTTCGCTGCTATTGTCTGCGGTGCTTTTTTCGTGATAATAACTATTTTTTTATTGAGAGATGCCCCTTTGGCAACGCGTTGGATACTTTTCATTATGATCGCACTGACAATATGGATGATAATCGGTTATTTAAATTGGCGGATAGAGATCAAGGAAGATGAGTTTGTTTACCAAACTGTTTTTCGCCGGAGATATATTTTTTATTGGGATGAAGTAAAAATTAAACGGAACACGGACAATTTTATTGTCATTTCCGCAGCGGGGCGAAGATTTATTTTAGACCCTCATGCCATTGGTATCGAGAGCTTTATCCATAAAGTTTATCATCATAGAAAGCGAAGATAGATAGATACTGTCTAAACAATCCCATAATGTACTATGATTCTGATGGGCGATTTGCTCGAGCAGCTTTGGCTACGGGAGCATCTGTTGGCAGTGCAAATGCATGGAATTCTGCTGGCTGGATTGTATTAGGGGTTACTGGCATTGCGGAAGTGTCAAGTTTTATGCGCAAATTGGTTTGCAGTCCCTGAAGAGATGAAGTCAGCTGGCGGTGAAAATGTCTTCGGCCACCTCCTCCAGATGCTTCATATTCATGCTTATTTTTGTTGCCCCATTGGGTGCCGGCCACATGCCTTAGCCGGGCGCAAACCGGCATAGAGTGCCGAGTTCCCATCAGGAAGCAGCCGACCACCCGGGTGCGCCTGCGTATCTCCCGATTGAGCCGTTCAATGGCATTGTTTGTGCGAATCCGTGTCCAATGCTCAAATAGGAAATCCGCATAGGTCGAGTCTCCTCAACACTGTCCTCCAATCTTCTTGGCCTCCTTGAGCTTCATTTCCCGCAGCTCGGCCACCACCGCTTTCGCTTTCTCTCTGGAGGCCTTTTGCTCTCTTGAGAATGGATTGCCTTAAGCATTTTTGCCACCGGCTTGATCTTGGACTTTAGCACCACAGAATACATTGCCCGGTAGAAGTGAACCGTGCAGCGCTGGTACTTCGCTTCCGGAAATACACTCTCCCACAGTATCCAGCATCCCCAGGCACTTGTCGCCCACGATGAGCTTCACGCCATTCAGACCACGCCTTCAGCCACTGAAAGAAGTTGGTCAGCTGGCCTTGTCCTCTTTCATACCCTCAGCGGCGCCTAAGGCCTCACAGTAGCCGTCCTCATTGACTGCGATTACCCGCAGAATGGCGACATTCTGATATTCGCCGCCCCAGTTGCGCTTGAGATAGATGCCATCCACATAGACATAAGGTATTTTCCGCCCTGCAGTGGCCTGTTGCGCCAGTCTTCGATGGACGTAGGCTTTCTTATTCAGTTCACTGATGGTGGAGGGGACGCTGTAGCCGCGTTGCCCCAGTACTCGATATCCTCCACCCGGCGAACCGAAACCCCGGCCAGGTACATCTCGATGAAGCCTCTTCTACGCTGCTCTCGCGGCGGCGATATCGCTCGATGATGGCGGTTTCAAAGCTGATCCCCTTGAGGCGGGGGCACATTGAGCATAACATCGCCGGAGGTAGTGGTGAGGTTTCGGCTGTAATGGCCGCTGCGATAGCCTTGCCGTTCCTCGCTGCGCTCGTACCGTGCTGCCTGAGTCAACTTTTCCCGCTTATCGGCCTCCAGCAGAGCCGTTGAGCGTCTCCTCTACGCTGCCACGAACCAATTCCCTGATTTGACCCTTGATTACTTCCTCATTAAGCTGTACAATTTTATCAGACATGGTTTGCTGTCTCCTTCCAGAATGTTTGTATGGTAACTTCATTCTAACAGAAAACTGCAAACCGTGTCTCTTTTTATACCTTTTTCATTTTGCGCAACTTATTGTACCTTATCTGGCAAGATCGAATCCGTGACCCGCCCCTCCGGCATAACCGACGACATTTACCAGGTCAACCCCATCCGCTATAAGGGCTACTATTATGACAGCGACAGCGGCTGGTATAACCTAAAAACCCGCTACTATGACCCGGTGATCGCCCGCTTCATCAATGCCGACGACGTCAGCCTGATCATGTCCAGCCCCCAGGCCTTCACCGACAAAAACCTCTATGCCTACTGTGACAATGACCCCATCAACCGCAGCGATGATAATGGGGAGTTTTGGCATATTGTTGTAGGAGCTGCTATTGGTGCAGCGATTGAAGCCGTTTCTCAGATGATAGAATATGGCCATATCGAAAATGGCTGGGCAATTGGTGTGGCAGCTTTGTCAGGGGCAGCGACGGCTGTGGCGGGGCCGTTGGCAGGTTCTGCCATTTCAGGCGTGAGCACTTTTGCAACAGAAAAGATAAAAGGAAAATCTTTAACGGAGGCTACATGTAGCGCCACATTTAGTGCTGTTAGTGGTGGCATTATGGGGAAATCAGTTAAGCAAATAGTGGGAAGTACTGTGAAGAATGCAGATGAGATGATTCCTAAAACAAAAATTTGGGTACGAGCTAAAAACTGGGTTAAACGGAATACCAAAAAGAATCCACATAGAACAAGTGCTATTATGCTGACCTCTGTCCTCAGCGGGGCCGGAAATGCCGCTTTCACAAGGGTATCTTCCAGCTATTCAAAGCGTTTTAAATCGTATTACAGATATTATTGGAGACGTTAAGGAGATCAAAATGTTCTATAAAACATGGGCATATGTACAAAGGAGAAAACCCTCCCCATATTTCTTTGATTATATCTATAATTTTATAACTGGGACAATCCTTTGTCTGATCTTAACATTATTAGCTCTGCTAATTCCTGATCTGAGGGCACCTGATGTTATTAAAGGATTTCTTTTTGTGTCTTTGGCACTCTATTTTGTGGTTCTTATATGGTCATGTTTTGGTAACTGCACTGGTTGGGCATATTTATTAGATAAACGTAAAAGAGAAATAAAAATCGTATGCGGTCAAATTTGGGATATTTCTTATGAACAAATTGATTCTGTAATGCTATACGGTGCCTTTGGTCCTGACCCAAATAAAGTATATCTTTTTTTTAGCGATGATCTCAAAGCTTTACGTGCTGAGTTATACTATCGTCAAGAAGATCAGAACATATATCCTCGGGGACGCTTTGGGAAGAATGAACGGGCTTTAGAGACAAAGGATGGAACAAAATTGAAACTTATCCGCCTGGTCATGACCACACCCAAATGGGAGCTTATAGGGAAATTCCTGGAACTTTGCCCTTCTTCCGAAATAGAAATGGTTACCTGGAAACGGAGCCGAATTCTGATCGAGTTTCGCCCCGTGGAGGGAATGGAATACCCGCCGGAAGCATTGGAATGTCTGGAACAAATCAACGCGATGTATCCATAAAAGGTTTTGACAAACACTTGGAAAAGTACGCAGAAAAAAATAGCGAGAGAAATGCGTAGGGCCAATATTAAATATGCGAATAAGCAGATCGCGAGATATACAAAAAAGAAAATCTCAATAAAAAGGGCGACATACATTTCGTTGTCAAGATACACCTTGGGTACTACTTTCTCTACTTATGTGAATAGGAGGTAGCTTTTTGAATCCTGTTGTGCTGTTTATATCAATTCTCTTAACATATGTTGCTGTTGGCGGTATGTTTTCTTTAATGGCTCGGGAAAATAAAAGGTCTAAAAATACCGATCTTGTTTATTTACCTAAAACCTATTTTTTCATAGCAATAATTTGTAGCAGCTTCCTTTTTGTAATGATGATATTTGCCTTAAAGCATAACGCAACAGAAACTTTTTGGATGCTTCTTATTTCGATAATATTAATTTTATGGATGATAATCTGTTTTTTAAATTGGCGGATAGAGATCATGGAAGATGAGTTTGTTTACCAAACGGTTTTTCGCCGGAGATATACTTTTTATTGGGATGAAGTAAAAATTAAGCAGAACACAGACAATTTTATTGTCATTTCCGCAGCAGGGCGAAGGTTTATTGTAGACCCTCATGCCATTGGTATCGAGAGCTTTATCCATAAAGTTTATCATCATAGAAAGCGAGGATAGACTGTATTCTTCTATGTCGGAGAAAGGATATTACAGCGCATCGACAATGAAAAGTTTTTCTATTACAGTACCGAAAGCATTAAAGTACCTGGAACAAATCAACGCAATGTACCCATAAACGGAAAACCAAAAATATAAAGCACCGAAGCGGTAGAAAATCTGCCGCTTCGATGCTTCCCGAAGTTTTTCATCGATTTACCGGTCATCCAGCAGGATGGAAATCACACCCCATTCATACAACCGCTTTGTCGGCGTGATCTTGGGGAATATCACCGGCCTGATCTGGGTAAAATCCCAAAGCGGCTCCTCCATCGTTTAGGATACGGCTGCTTTTGCTGTTATCTTATGGCCGCTTTCAAGTTCTCAACCGCAAGACTGCCCGCCTCCGTGAGCTTTTCCCGGTTGCCCACGTCATCCAAATTGCCGATTGCGATGAGGATATAATAGCCGTTTTGCAGGATGTGAAGGCCCGGCGTGGCGAAATACGCCTCATCGCCGACGCCTTCGACCGGAACCGCATCCTCAAAGTTCTTCACAATCGCCCAATACAGGCTCTCCGGTGTCTGCCTTTGCTCTGCCGGCATCATGGCCTGCTGTGTGAGGCCAATCTGGAAAAAGTGATCTTCCGCATTGTACAGGCATTGCTTGAGGCCCACACTCTCTTGCTCGCTGGTTTGAACCGTGTCCAGGCTTACCCCGAGGATGCTTTCGGCCACTTCCTTGGAAATCAGCGCCGATGGCTCGATGATGCCTGCCGCTGTGCTGTTGCCGGGCGGGGATGCCTCCGTTTCCGAAGGCGCACCGCCCTGATTATCGGCGGGCGCGCCGCAAGCACAGAGCGACAGCATGGCCAGAGCCAAAAACAGCCATAATATTCTTCTCATATTCATTCCCTCCATAATCTTCCACTTACCGGCACTTGCTGTTAGAGAGGCCGGACGCTGCCGGCGGCACACGATGATGAATACCGCGCATCAGCCTGCCTCAACCGCGCGACGCTCATCATCGCGCTCAGTCCATAAAATCGAACGGATTGACGGAGTCATCCGACTGCAAAATTGGCTCCGCCGGGACGAATTCGCGTTTATATTTGTAATCCGGATGGTCGTACACGAATTCGCTCACAGCGGGCAGCGGCGCGGGCGGGATCCCCATCGCCTCGGCGGCTTCCTTCGCCTCGGGCAGATCGAACGCGGCGTAGACCCTCATCGAGACAGGAACCCCAGTTTTGCCATAGTAAATGTCGTCGAAATATTTCGGGGGGACATCGCGCGCGCAGCGAAAATGGCGCAGATATACGCGCACCACTGTGACTTCGCCCGGTTTGAGCGACGGGATCCGCACGCTCTCGGTGTGGTAAAGGTCATACCCCTGCCCAAAGTACATGGATAAGCACCCGGTCGTGCTGTAATGTGTTTTGGAATGGTTGGAGATCAATACATCGACATACGCCGGCTCGTACAGATGCTTCGAACTCAGTCGCAAAAAATCGACGTCGAACGGGTTGATCTTTTGCGCTTCCATGGCCTTTTTCAATTCCGCGGCAATGGCGTCCTCCACCTGCTGGCGCACCTCTTCGGAGATCTCCGCCGCGAGCGCACTGTCGACGGGAACGCCGGCCGCCGCAAGCGTCTCGGCAACGGCCGCCGTTACGAGATAGTCCATGCCGCCGGCCGCCAGCTTGTCGAGGTTGGGAAGGCTCGGCGGGATGCCGATGGAAGCTAGGCCATAGTCCACGACAAAAGTGACCGCTTTTTTAAGGTATTCGCGCGCCGTATCGCCGATAAAAGGGATATTATCCACAACGAAGGATATCGCGGCGCCCTTGGCTTGTGCATACGCCTCCTGCACGCTGCTGTAAATATCCTTGAGCAGGCTGAAGAATTCATCCCAGAATTTCTCCCAAGGGCCGGGCTCGGATTTTGAATAATGGAAGCTCGCGCCCACCGGCAGCATCCGGTCGAGCACTTCTTGATACTGCGCGCGCGTCCAGCCGTACATCTGGATATGCGCCTTGTAAGGCAGCAGAAAATCGCCGGTTTTTTTATTGCGGATGGAGAAGTTCATCTCCTCGGCCTGGATGGGCCGGGTTACCTCGAAATACTCATCGTAATCGGGGTGCCTCCACTGTACCGGAACATAGCGCAAGAACTGCACGAGGGGGATATGAGAAGGTACGGTGATCCTTTGTATCTCGCTTTGGGAAATGTGGTCGGCGCGGAAGGTGATCTTAAACGCATCGGAAGGATACGGGTGCAGCACGGCGGGGTTTTCGGCGTCCGGCACATAGAAAATCGCCCGGACATAGTAATAAATACCGCCCATGGCTTCCAGCTCGTCCTTTGTGGGAACAAAATCGCCGTATTGCAGGGCCTTGTCGTACATGGCATTGTAATACCATTCGCCGTCCTTATCTTGGAC
>JAXGQJ010000015.1:0-51967 GCA_040766505.1 Clostridiales bacterium | reverse complement strand
AGCGGCGCTTCGATGATCGCCGCCGCGGCGGAAAAGGGGGCGGGGGCCTTCGTCAGCGGCGATTTCAAATACCATGACGCCGATTTGGCGCTGGAATTGGGCATCGGCCTGGTTGACGGCGGCCATTATGGAACCGAGGCGCCGGTGCTGCCTGTTTTGGCCAAGGAGCTGCGGCAGGCCACGGCCTTGGATGTTCTCGTCAGCACGGTGTCGACGGATGCATGGAACGATATGTTTTGAAGAAGGCAGGCTTTCAGCCTGTCTTTTTTGATCCTTTTGGTGAAAGGAGAGATAAAACCATGATGATGCTCTATGAGTACCAGGAGCGGTTGATGGACAAGGAACGCTTGGTGAAGGAGATGGAATTGGCCTTGCCCTTAACGGAGCTGCGGGCCCTGAAGGCCCAGTTTGAACAGGAAAAGCGGGAATTTTTGCAGAAACAGAAAAATATGGCGGATTTGAAGCGGGAGGCGGATCTGCGGGACGACCGGGCCAAAGGAATCCTGGAAAGAACCGCCGCGCTGGAGAAAAAACTATACGACGGCGCCATCACCAATGGGCGGGAGCTTTCCCAGATGGAAGCCCACATCGCCCTTTTGCGGCAGGATCGGGAGGAAGAGGAAAAGGAAGGCCGGAAGCTGCGGGGCATCCTGGAGCGGGAAAGCCGGGAGCTCGGCCGGATCGCGGCGACGCTCAAACAGCGCCAGCAGCAGTTTGAGGAGCTGAAAACACTGCTCAATGACAAAAAGGTCGCCTATGAACAGCGCATTGCCTTGGTCAGCCGGGAGATCGAAGTCTTGATGGGCGGCCTGGACCAAGAGGAATTGCGCTGGTTTCACGGCGAGCGGGAAGGTTACCGGGGAACCCCGCTGGCTCTGCTGGAAGAGGGTGGCGTTTGCAATGGCTGCCACCGCCGCAACCCGGCCTTTTTGGTGCGGGAAGCCATCGCCCGCCCGAAAACGGTGCGCTGTGATTTTTGCGGCCGCTTCCTTTGCGGTTGAAATAAGGTGCTCTCGCACGAGAAGTTCGTTAACTTATCGTTAGATTAAAAATATTTTATGATAGCCCAAACTCTGCAGGTTGTCAGTAAATAAAATTAAAAATAGATAAGTTGATCTTCACTAGAGTTTTGATGGATGTAGGATTTGAATCCTTAGTAGTTTTATAATTAGTTAAAGACCTCTGTCATAGTATTGCGGTTTTGTTCATTGGCTCCGATAAAATAAAAATGATCTTGGGTTATCTTATTACAATTACTCCAATAAATATCAATGTACTGATTCTTTCTGTATTTGTTGTGATCCCATGTTGAGAGCATGAAGTTTGCGTTTGCCTTAGACAGGCAGTAATGGAGTTCTGACTCTTGCGTCTCATCCCAACTATCATAATAATCGACATGCCGTCCAATATATGGTGGGTCGCAATATATAAAGGAGTTCTTATCTGCCAATGAGATCGTTTGTTCAAATGGTTGACATAAAAATTCCCAATCATTCCTTTTAACCATGTACTCAAAGTATTTTACTTGATTGACGATTCTGGTTATATAGGATTTTGAAAACCTTTGTGTCTTGTGGCCAAAAGGTACATTATAATTGTTACTCTTGTTAAAACGTATCATGCCATTGAAACATGATCGATTTAAAAATAAAAAATCAAAAGGGTCATGGCTCTTATTAAAACGATTACGAACCAAATAATAATGTTCATCCCCGTTTTTTGCGAGTAATTCACCCTGTTCTTAAGATAAGTTTCTACAATAAAATAATTGATTTCATTATTCTTGAGCTTATTATAAAAGTTTATAATGTGTGGGCATGTCTAAAAATAGCCTGTCTGGGAGCAATATTCAGTCCTACTACTCCGGAACCCATAAAAGGTTCAATCCAGATTGTTGAATCATCCACGACTATGTTTTCCATTATAATTGGAATCAATTTAGTTTTTATTCTGGATTTTAAAGGGAGGGGTATGGATTTTAGCTTTCATTATGTTTTGTCCTTTTCTTTGATGCACGTGGATTTAGTAAATCTTCTGATAAGCCACGATACATTATGTATTCATGAAAGGATGACATTGCTTTGCGCCGCCCATCTTTTGTTTGAATTTGAATCCGTCCATAATTAGCCCAATAGTCATCAAATATACCTTCTCCGGCTTTTGCAAATACTCCGTTTCCAGATAGTATGTCATGAATATTTTGGATGCTACCTATGTTTGCTGTATTACCGCTCCCACTTTTATCACTTGCAATGCGCCATTTTTCAGTAGCAAAAAAAATGAAATTGTTAATTACTGATGGAATTAGTGAAAGATCATCAATAGTATAACTTTTAAATTCTTTATCGTTTAATAACTTTGTCCGTGAATAAATGATTCCCAAACAAAAGTGCCCAAGATATTGGTTATATGGGTATTGAATATTTTTTGTGCTTTCACGATTGATAAAGTATTCGCCATGAGACCCAAGGGTAAAGCCATTACAAAAGCCAGGATAATCTTCTAAAAGATAAGTTGTTTTTAAATCAACTGCAAACTTAATTTTTTCATTGTCTTTTTTGATGAATGTAAGATCTGGATACCAATTCTGATGAGTTGCTAACTCTAATCTGTAACCGATTTTCTTTGCAAATTCCAAAAAATGTGGAAATAAATGTAATTCTAATATTTTTGAAATTACTTTGGTATCCGTAGAAATAGTATAAATATTTTTAAAAATGTCAATGAACCCCTTAACTGTCCACTTATCATCTTGTGTTATGAATTTTCGCAAACATTGTGCAAACTCATGAAGGTCGTTTGCGAACTCACCTTTTATTTCAATATTTTCCATGATTGGCCTCCAAAAATGTCATAGAAAAATCTGAGGATATATTTATTAAACGAAGTATTGCATCTCAGAAAAACGTATTGTCATTTTTCATATAAAATTATACCATGTAATCATGTTCGGAACAATCATAAAATCCAATGAAGAGAATGAGTTCATCGGTATAACTGTATTCATGTTTGAGAAGGAGTGATGTATTTATTCTCGGGCCAGCGTCGGCTTGCTTTTTTTCCTAAAAAGCGCTATACTGTAAAAGCAAAATCCGCGGTAGAGCAAATTGGGTCATCGCGGTGGGCGGCGGAAGCGGCCCACTGAGGAAAGTCCGAGCACCGCAGGGCAGGGTGCCGGCTAACGGCCGGTGAGGGCGACCTCAAGGACAGTGCCACAGAAATAAACCGCCTTTTTCTGTTCCCTCGTTGGAAGGAGAGAGGCAAGGGTGGAACGGTGCGGTAAGAGCGCACCGGCGGCTTGGCAACAAGCCGGCCAGGTAAACCCCACCCGGTGCAAGACCGAATAGGGAAGCTTTGGGGGTGGCCCGCCCCGCTTCCGGGTTAGGTCGCAAGAGCTTATAGGCGACTATAAGACCAGATAGATGATGATCGAAACAGAACTCGGCTTATAGATTTGGTCTATGGGGATTTTGTGATTGACAAGCTCAGGTTTTTTGGTATACTGAAAGCAAGTTGAATATGGGAACGGTGCCAAATTTTTGGGTAAAAGGGAAAACGGTGCAATGCCGTTACAGCACCCGCTACTGTAAGAGGGGATGAAATCCGAATCGCCATTGGCTTATGCTGAGAAGGCCGGATAGTAAGAGGATCCTCGAGTCAGGAAACCTGCCAAAATTTGCCTCAACCTCGGGAGGGAAGGTTGGGGGTGCATTGTCTCATATCCGCACCTCCGGGTGCGGATTATTTTATTTTAAGGAGTGAACATCATGGACGTATTGAAGAGAACCGTTAACCGCATCACCGCCCTGGATGAAGAGGCGATGGCCGCCGCCAGGGCCCGGCTGGACGATTTGGTGAAACCCATCGGCAGCCTGGGCCGGCTGGAGGACATTGCCGCCCAGTTGGCGGGCATCACCGGCAAGGTGAAAAATCAGATCCATAAGAAGGGCATCGTCATCATGTCCGCCGACAATGGCATCGTTGCGGAGGGCGTCGCGGCGGCGCTGCCGGCGGTTACCTTGATCATGACCGGCAATTTCGTCAAAGGGGTGACCGGCGTCGCCGTTCTGGCGAAGGAAGCCGGGGCGGATCTCAATGTCGTCGACATCGGCGTCAATGGCGATACCTCGGTATTCCCCGGCGTGCTGCAAAGAAAAATCGCTTTCGGCACCGCCAATTTCGCCAAAGGCCCCGCCATGACGAGGGAAGAGGCGATCCGCGGCATAGAAATCGGCATCGAGGTGGCGGAAGCGATGGTCGCCGACGGTTATGATCTTTTGGGAACCGGGGAAATGGGCATCGGCAATACCAGCTCCAGCAGTTGCGTGCTGGCGGCCCTCGGCGGCGTCGACATCGATGTCGCCGTCGGGCGGGGCGCCGGCCTCACCGATGAAGCCCACCGGCATAAAAAAGCCGTTCTCCAAAGGGCGCTGGATCTGAACCGGCCCGACGCCAATGACCCCATCGACGTTGTCGCCAAGGTCGGCGGCTTTGATATCGCCGGTTTAGCCGGGGTATTCCTCGCCGCCGCCGCCCATAAGGTTCCGGTGGTGGTCGACGGTTTTATCTCCGCCGCCGCGGCATTGGTGGCCTGCCGCATTGAGCCGAAAGCCCGTCTCTATATGGTGCCTTCCCACAGTTCGGCGGAACCGGGCTTTCACGCGATGATGAACGCCGTCGACATGGAGCCGATCCTCAATCTCAATATGCGCCTCGGCGAAGGCAGCGGTTGCCCGCTGGCATTTCACGTCATCGACGGTGCTTTGGCGGTTATGAACGATATGGCCACCTTCGCTGAGGCGACGGTGAGCAATGAGACCCTGGTGGACATTCGGGAGTAAGCGATGGCGAAGATTATTTTTATTACCGGTGGCGCCCGCAGCGGCAAAAGCACCTTTGCCGAGCAGATGATGCGGGAGAAAGAGGGCAAGATCCTCTATGTCGCCACAGCGAAAGCGATTGACGAAGAGATGAAGGAGCGCATTCGGCGCCACAGATCCCATCGCCCCGGCGATTGGGATACCTTGGAATCCTATCGTGGCCTCGGCGACCTGCTGCCGGAGAAAAGCCGGGGCTATGCCGGTATTTTGCTGGATTGCGTCACGATCATGAGCACCAATCTCCTTTTCGACCGGCCCGGCATCGCCGAGGGAGAACCTTCCATCGATGAGATGAACGAAGCGGAGGAAGCGGTGCTGGCGGAGATCGACCGGCTGGTGGCTTCCTTCCCCAAACTTGAGGCGGATCTTGTCCTCGTCAGCAATGAGGTCGGCTTCGGCCTTGTGCCGGAATACCCGTTGGCCCGGTTCTTCCGGGATGTGCTGGGCCGGGTGAACCAGCGGATCGCCGCCGCCGCCGATGAGGCTTACCTGGTGGTTTCCGGCCTTACGATGCAATTAAAGGGGTGAACATTGTGGAGCATCTCTATCTTCTCCGCCACGGTGAAACGGAATGGAACAAAAAAAAAAGTCTACTATGGCGCCACCGATTGCCCGTTAACCTCCAAAGGTGAGGCGGAGGCCGCGGCTTTGCGCCGGGTTTTTCTGGAGAAGGCGGTGGATTGCTGTTTCGTTAGCCCCTTAAAGCGGACGGTGGACACCGCCCGGCTTGTTTTTCCGGAACAGGAGGCGGATTTCTTCCGGCACGACCAAGATTTGAAGGAATTGAACTTTGGCGATTGGGAGGGGAAGCACCATCAGGAGCTGGCGGCGGATCCCCATTGGCAGCGTTGGGCCGCCGATTATGAAAATGTGGCGCCGCCGGGGGGGGAATCCTTCCGGGATCTGTCTTGCCGCGTCGGCGCCTTTCGGACAAGGCTTCTTGGGCAAAAGGAACGGCGGATCGCCATTGTCGCCCACCACGGCGTGCTGACGCTGTTGTTGGCGCAATTGCTTTCCTTGCCCGACAGCGGCTGCTGGCATTTTACGTTCCGGCCTGGCAGATACAGCCATCTGCGCTTTGCCGACGGCTTCCCGATCCTGGAAGCCCACAATATACCGCCCCAAACTTTGCCGGCGGAAAAAGAGCGGGCGATGGGCGGTTTATATTAAAATATTTCAAATTTGCCGCTGGAAACGGCTTCTTTGGGAATTTTTTACGTTTCTCTGAAAATCATGATGACAGCCGTGAAAATATTGTTTATAATGAGGCTATGGTTGGAACATGATATGGAATGTATCATAAAAAAGACATGAAGGAGGAGTATACAGTGGCTAAATTTGTTTGCAATGTTTGCGGATATGTGTACGATGAAGCGGAGGAAGGCGTTCCTTTCGCCGAATTGCCCGAGGATTGGACTTGCCCGGTTTGCGGCGTCGGCAAAGACGAATTCTCTGAAGAAGACTGAAGAACCCATAGGCCCGGCATGAATCGGCGAAGCAGGATGCCAATATCGTTAGGCCCTTTGGCAAACAGGTTCAAAAGGTATTGGAGGCCGTCGGCGGTTTGGAGATCGGCACGATCTGCCCGAGCCATGGCCTGATTTGGCGTCGGCATATCCCGGACATCATCGCTGCTTACCGGCCTTGGGCCGCCAATGCCGGAGCGGCCAAAGCCCCGGCATTTTCAATGATTTTATGGTGGAGATGGCAAACCCTGGACATGGCCCGCTTTCAATATGAGGCCGGCCCGGAGCGATTGGGTGAACTGAAGGAACTGAAGGAACAAGTGCAGGCTTCACTCTAAACAGCCAAATAAAAGGCCCTAAGTAGAAAATATGGAGGAGAAACGATGAGTTGTGACAAGAAATTGGCGGGAACAAAGACGGAAGCGAATCTTTGGGAAGCCTTTGGCGGGGAATCGATGGCCCGAAATAAATATTCTTATTTCGCGTCGGTAGCGAAAAGTGAAGGTTATGTCGGCATTTCCGCAATCTTTGAGGAAACCGCCCACAATGAGAAAGAACACGCGAAAATTTGGTTCAAAAAATTGAACGGCATCGGCGATACCGCCGCGAACCTGAAGGCCGCCGCCGCAGGCGAGCATGAGGAATGGACCGAAATGTACCCGAGAATGGCCAAGGAAGCGAAGGAGGAAGGCTTCAATGACATCGCCATCCTCTTTGAAATGGTGGCGGCCATTGAAAACCACCACGAAAAGCGCTACCAAGACCTATTGTCCGCGCTGGAAAGCGACGCGGTTTTCAATGATACGGAAGAAGTGCTTTGGATTTGTTTGAACTGCGGCCACATTCACCGCGGCGTCAAGGCCCCGCTTCTCTGCCCGGTTTGCGCCCACCCCCAAGCCCATTTCGTTCGGCAATAATGCGCCGGTTTTTAACCGACCATGCTGTAACAAAGGCTCCCTCATCCGAAGGATGGGGGAGCCTTTAAAAAGGAGAGGAAAACCCTGCTTTGCTTTATTGCGCCAGATTTTCGCTGAAGCGCATGAGGACGGTGGCGACTTCGGCGCGGTTGGCGGTGCCCTTCGGGGCGAGGGTGGTCTTTGTGCGGCCATTGATCAGTTCCTCGGCGACGGCCCACTGCATGGCCGGACCCGCCCAAGTGCTGATCTTCCCGGCATCGCTGTATTTTGCCAGGTCCGCGGTTTTTGCGACATCATAGCCCTTCATCTGGGCGTAACGGTAGAGGATCGTCACCATCTGTTCTCGGGTGACATTGTCATTCGTGCCGAATTTGCCATTGCCATAACCCTCGACAACTTTGTTATCATTGGCCCAAAGGATGGCGTCGCTGTACCATTTCCCGGATTTCACATCGGAAAAGGCATTCGCTCCCGTCACGGCGGGCTTGCCTTCCAGCCGGTATAAGACGGTGACGAGCATGGCACGGGTCATATTGGCTTTCGGCGCGAAGGTGGTGGCGGAAGTGCCATTGAAAAGCTCCTTCTGCGCGGTATATTGTACCGCCCCATAGAACCAGTCGCCTTCCTTCACATCGCTGAAGGGATTGGCCCAAGGCGTCACAGCCGCCGTTTCACAGCCCACCACATAATGGGAGAGATGATCGGTGCTGAAGGTGGCAAGGCCGGTATTCTGATCATAGGTACAGGCCATTTTTTCCAGTTCATGCTTATCATTTAAGTACCAAACCGTGACGTCCCCGGTCTTCTCTCCGTCTTTGAGGGTATAGGGCAGCGAGACGGTAATGCTCTTGCCGCCGAAGCTGGCGATGGCTTTGCCATTGCTGAGAATAGAAATATCGAAGACCGGATAATCGCCAACAGCCTTCTGCTGTTCGGTGGTAAGGGCTTTTGTCTCAACGGATTCCACGACGACGGTAATCGTATCGCCCTCCGCCTGGGCCACCAGGGTGGCCAGTGTGTCATGGGGGACCGTCACATTGCCATTGGGGGTTTGGATTCTGAGATCGGCGGCGGTATCGGCGGCCAAGGCTTCCAAGGAAGCTTTGGGCAGTTCCACGCTGGTTTTCGCCATGCTCGCCGCTGATCTCCGGCGCGATGACGATGGCGCTGCTTTCATTCTTCTTCGCGTCCTCAATGGCCTTGTCCATGTCGGAGCCGCTGACATTGGCCGCCGCCGCGCCGTCCTTGGCCGTCACTTCGGGATTGAGAATGATGTCGTCATTTTCCCCCGGAACGCCGGGAGGATCGACGTCTTCCGCTTCCAGCCAGCGGTTGGGATAATTTGGCGTACTGCCTTCATAGGAGGTCTCAAGCGTATAGTTGTCCACATAATGCCACACGATCACGGTCGCCAGTGGTCACATAGTAATCCTTTAAGCCATACTCCGGGTGTTCGCCGTTTACCGTGTACATCCAGCCTGAGTGCGGCCCATTGTCGAATTCGCCCAACCAATATTCGCCATAAGCAGATGGCGCCTTAATCTCTGATATATAGTTGTTGTTCGCCCCTTTATATTCCAGCCCGGCATCAGCCAATGCCGTCGTGAAAACCTCATAGACAGAAACGGAATCTCTGGGGAACGTATAGGATTTTGTGGCAATCCATGTGACATATTTCTCGTGGTTTTCAATGCCGTCGTGGAGGGTATCTCAATCCAGTCGGAAGGATACCTCAGTTTTTCCTTCCACAGTCGGCGTGTCCGCCTTTTTGACCGTCAGCAGCGCATAGGTATAGGTCAGGATATTATGGCCCGAAGCCACCTTTTCCGCCGTGACCGTATATTGTCCTGCCGTTGCGATGCGGTCGGAGGCAATGCTGATTTTTCCGCTTGCGTCCGTTGTGCCAACGGTGACGCCGTTGACCTTGATTTCGGCCCCGGCAATCGCAAGGCCCTCTCCGCCCCGCCCGGCGTCGGTCCACAGCAGGGTAAGCTCTGCGAGCCTCTCCGGCCTTCAAGGTGATGAAATCCTGTTCAAACCACACATGCTTCATGCCCGCGTAGCCGGGGTTGTAATAGAAGTCAATTTTATCGCCGTCATTGACCACGGTGCTTGCCGGGTCGCAGACTGCGCCGTTTACCTCGCACACCCAGCCCGCGTCGGGGCCGCTGCCGCCGACGGCCACATCGGGGAGCAAAACGCCCTTGTAGCAGCTGAACTTTACCTTGCTGATTCCGGTATTGAAGGCGTTGATCAGTGCGTGCAGAGCCGTGTAACCGCCGTGGTTATGGGCCATACCCCTGCAATTCCAAATCCTGCTTACCTTCCAAGAGTGTATCCGCCGTGAAGCTGATGGTGGTTTTATCCCGCAGAATCCTGTCCTGCGCAATCGCGCGTACGGAAACGTCACCAAAGACTTGATCGGCTTTTCCCAGCGGCGGCAGCGTGATATGGGTGGTATCCGCCCCGATTTCCACGCTTGCCGATTGCGTTAAATATCCTGCCTTGCTGTAGTAATAGGTGTATTGGCCCTCCGACAGCATATAACTGCCGTCTTCTTCCGGCTCGACGGTTCTTCCCGTTTGTGTCATTAAGACGAGCCGGGAATTGTCCTCTTTCTCAAAGACAATTGGTTTGGGCTGCGTATCCCGGTACACGGAAACGGTATAGGTCACCGTGTTTGCGCCGGAGCTGCAGACGATGGCAACTATCGTTTTTCCCTGTGTTTAGCGCGATTTCGTCGGAGGGCTGATTATTCTCTGCCGCGCTGCCGTCGATGGTAACGCTCTCCGCCGCTTGAGTGGCTGTCGGCGTGATCTTATCCACCGTATGCGGCATCGTGAACCGTATAATTTTCTCTGGTCGTCAAGAATCCATAGCCCAAATCCGTGCCATCCTCCGCTGTCGCATGAAGCAGGCCGTCCAAGAAATCCATGTCGACCGCTCCGGTTACCGCCGTCAGCTTTAGATTGGTCAAACGCGGATAACCTGTACTGGATTCGTTTTCCACGCGAACGGTATAGGTCTGCGGATATCCTTGAGAGATCTTTTGGCGTCACGGTGATTTCCATATATAGCCTTACCTCTTTGTGTGGTGTCCAAAAGGGTTTTTTCACTGCCCATGGTCACATCGGGAATTTCCGTAAAGCTGCCAAAGTCGTCCTCCGGGAAATATCGGGCGGATAAGGTGACATCGTCGTTTACTGTCACCGGCTGTACCTTCAGTGCGCCAATGCCCGCATATGTCCATCGGTCGGCCATGTTTCGGTTGCCGTTCAGCGCCTCCCAGTCGGACGCCACCGGATTCCACATTTTTTTCACCGCGCCGATTGAAACTTCCAGGGAATGCAGCTGCGCATGGGTCATCTTATATAGCTCTTGCTCCTCCCGGTCATCATCCACATGGAGGACAATATCCGGCAAGGTGCTGAAAAGCGGGCTGTTGCTACCACCGGAGGCGTTCAGATTGGGCAGCATTCCGCTTGCCGGTATGTTTCGATGTGTCCCCAATTTGCTCCCCAAATGGCCGGCGTGCATCTGTCCATTGACCAGCTTTAAGTCGCCCGGTTGAGTAAGGACAAATTCAATGTCGTTTTTTATAATGACATCGTACTGAACGCCTTCGCTCTGCAGCATACGCCCTTTGCCCGTCTCATACTGTATCCAACAGGTGCCAGGGAAGCCCGGATTGTAAATCCCCGCCATCTTTTGAATCGGCTGGGACAAGTCTTCAAAACTGAGTTTTACCGTATCGCCTATTTTGAAGGGCTGATCCGGGTTGGTTTTATTCTCTATATTAACTTGTACGCCCCTGGCATTGACCGCATGGTAGACAGCAGAATTCCCAGCGGTCACCTCTACGATGTTTCGGCCTTCTTTCAGCTTTACGCTATAGGAACCGTCGGCATTGGCGTCATAGGAGGTCCACGCTTCTCCCCAAACGGTGTTATGCAGCGGGTCATGCACTCTTACGGAGAGTTCCTCATCCGCGCTGGGCTGAAAGGTATACTCGGCATATTGATTGTCCTGTTCTTCTCCGTTTATTTTGCTTGCATAGTAAATGGTATCGTATTCCGTCTGTTCGATATTCGTCTCGATATTGGCTTCGTCGTTTCCGTCCACGCTCACAATGACCAATCCCGTATTCACCGGGTCGATGGCATTGGCGTATGTTCCCGAAGCACTGCCATTGTTGAAGTCTCCCACGGCATCATGAGTCACCTTGATGATGCTGACTCCCGGTTTCACCCCGGTAATGCGCATTTTTCTCTGCCTATAGAGCCAATAGGGTTTAAGGTCACAGAATCGCCTATCACCTCATAGTGATAATCCGGCTCTGTAAAAACATTGCCTACATTGCTTCCGTGACTGCCAAACGCGAAAGGCTTCAAAGTCAAAGTAGTCTTCGCTATTTAGTTGCGAAACTGCTGTCCGGTGTGTTTTGGTAAATGTTGGATTCTCGGTAAGCACTGTCGACTCGTTTCGAGTTGTCTCGCAGTTCCAGGTCCGATACTTTAATGGTGCTAATTTCCTCCATCTGCTTTGCCAAAACTTCTTTAGATAGCCACGGTGTCGGTTCATCCACCCATCCGCCCAACAGATAGGCAAGTTCCTTATTTGGCAGTGAATTAAATTTATAGACATCATAATCGGGGTTAGATTCATCTATTTCAAAGGGTTCAAATATTCTATGCTCCGTGTAGGCGGCCGCTCCGGCGCGAAAAAGCCTTAGCATGGAGCCTTTCGGCACTTGAAAGGTAGAGGATGTATTATATACCGTCTTGACAAACATATCGGGGCCTGTATGGCTTGTTGCGCCCAAGCTAAAAGCTTTGGATACTTTTTCTTCGTAGTCAGGATCGATAGGTGTTGCCGTCCACATAACTTTTCTCTGTTCAGGATATGCCCATTCTCCATTTCCCAAATAAGTATCTCCAGTGCTTACAACACCAACAAGAAAAGCTAGCAGTTGTACACCTTTGTCTTCAGGCTCCATTTGCTGATAATCGGGTGTTATGACTTCTCCAGTTATAGCATCTTTTACAACAAGATACGCAGGCTGGGGTTGAGAATTATATACGATTGTCGTATTGAACAATACCTCGGCGGTTGGTGTCCCCCAATTTTCTTCCGTCTGATATTCCCAATACCCTCTCCATTCTATTCCTTTCAGCTCAAAACCACCTTCTAGCTTACAATCGGGTACGTCTTTTAAGCTCAGAACATAATCATACCAGCCCAGTTCTACGGCTGTCGTATAGCCATTGATAATGTCATCCTCTTCGCTGCTGATACCGTCTGAGCTGTCATAAATGTTGCCCCCATCTTTTGTTAATGTTAAATCGAAATGTCTCGCATCATATTGTATGTAAAGATATGGGCCTTCCTCAAAATTAAAATTTCCCTCTCTCAACAGGGCGATCTCGCCCACATCTCCGCCTTCTTCCGCAAAAGCTTGCAGGGGCATTGCCCCAAGCACCATGATAAGTACAAGAGACAGAGTTAAGAGTCTTTTAAGCCTTGTCATTGACATTCCATTTCCTCCTAAGTAAAATTTTTCGCCGTATGATGTCATACGGCCTGGAGGCCGTGGCCTCCGTGATACTTCTTCGCATATCTGATGCCCCCGGCGGGGGCGAAAACGGAAGAGAGGCGTGTCTGCGTACAAATACAGGGCGTATATCCTGTTTGCAGCGCATACAGCGGGTAATCCGGGTATAAAAAAACCGCGGCGATCTTTTAAAAGATCGCCGCAGCCGTTTTTCTGCGTAATTCCGCGCCTTCCTTGCGGCCATCGCCGCGAAGCGCGGGATAAATTCCAAGCAGGTCTTCTGACTTGCGCCTTCGGAGTTTTCACTTCGCGGTGCATGCTCTGCCTTCTCGGGTTTCCCCAATGACCGACTTTCGTCAGCGAGCATGGACCATCGGCGCTTACAGCGGCGGTACCGTCCGGGAATCTCACCCGGTTCCCTATCCTTCCCTCCCGGCCAAACACCGGGAGAGACACTTGAAATGCCATTCAATTGTCAAACCGGGCAATAAAGCAGACTTTTTTGACCACCTCTGTTATACTGAATCTGTATAATTGGAAGAATTTTACAGTGCTTGGAACTGGCCTTTAAAAAAAGCGGTTTATAAAATTGCCCCTTTTAGGGTGCGAATGGCCGGTCAAAAAAGTCTACTTTTTTTCCAGATTTTTTATGTCTTTTTCAGGTTTCGCTCCTTTGGCCCGGCGCGAAAACGTATTGTAGGAGGTACATATGTATTTTGCGGCATTAGAAAGAATCCGCCGGAAAAGATCCCGGCGGATTCTTTTTCCCATTATTCTGTGTTGAGAAATGGAGTTTTACTTGATTTGCGTCGTCAGGAAGATGGGCAGTGTCATCTGTTCGATCTGATCCAGCATTTCTTCCAGCTCGTCCATATGCCGGTCTTCGTCATTGAGAATCTGCATCAGTATATCTCTGGTGACATAATCGAGAACTTCGCCGGCGAGGGCGATGGCTTCATTGTAGGCCTTGATGGCGTCGGCTTCCGCCAGTCGGTCATTTTCCACCTGTTTGGGGACTTCGCCGCCGATATGGATATTGTTCAGATTGGTAACGACCGGCGTGCCCCCAAGAAAAAGGATCCTGCCGATCAGTTTTTCGGCATGTTTCATTTCATCAATGGCCCGCGTTTCAAAGCCGTGGTGCAATTTGCCGTAGCCCCAATCCTCGCACATTTCCGCATGGACGATGTATTGGTTGATGGCGGTCAATTCATCGGCAAGCAAAGAATTCAGAACTTCAATCAGTTTGGGATCTCCCTTCATGGTAAAAGCTCCTTTCATTGTCTATTTTCCCAGGCAATCGGTATGTACCTAGATCCACATGTGCCATGTGTGTTGCATTTGTTACATCTTTTATTATATAATAGGGCATGTCGAACGGACAAGATACAAAATGCAATCGTTTGTTACATTTGGGGGCAAAAATGAAGAAAACCAGGCAATCGGGGCGAAGCAGGCAGAAACTTGCCGCGGCATTGTTGGCCCTGATGGAAACGGCGCCCTTCGACGCCATCACCATAACGGCCATAACCAAAGCCGCCGGCGTCGCCAGGCTGACCTTTTACCGCCATTTCGAAAGCAAGGAAGAGGTTTTGCTGGCACATTTTGAAACGGCTTTCAACCGCTATTTTGCGGAGGCCGCCCAGTCGGGAAACATGGACTTTAGGGAGGCCCTCTGCCATTGCTTCGCCTATTGGAGAAAGGAAGAGGGGGCGGCGCGGCTTTTAATCGGCCACGGGCTGCAAGGATTGCTGCATCACACCCTCGGCGATTGTCTGCGGCGGGCTTTGGCCGCCTGCGCTTTGCCCCGGGGGCTAAACGGCTTCCAACAGAGGTTCATTGAAGGCGGCCTGCTCCTGGTGCTATTGGATTGGCTGGAGGATCCGGAAGCCCCCGCCCCGGAAGAGATGGCGGCCATGCTTCTCGCCATCGTCGCCGCCGGGGAACCCCCCGCTTCGGCTTAACGGCATTTTGGCCAATAGGGCATGAAAAACAAAAAAGGAAGCAGCGGCTTCCAAAATATGAAGGCGCCCAAAAGCGCCGTTCCGGGCTTGCCGGCCCGCATCTTTAAAGCCGGGCCTGTCCCTTATAGATGGCTATAAGGCGGGTTCGGCCTTTTGTTTGGCTTCCTTTTCACCGTTTGGCTAAGACGGTCGGTTGTCGGGGAAAGACGCATTGCGGCTTAGGCCTGTGTTCCCAATCCCAATGCCGCATGAATTGCCTTTTCTATTTGCTGTATGCGCGATTGCAGAAATTCCGGGTGGTCTTTGAACCATTTTACATTCAGTGGCGAAGGGTGGGGCAGTACATAGGCCGGTTTGCCACGAATCGACTGATCGTTGAAAATCAGCGATGTGAAATTTTGCTTAGGAAAGAAGAAATCGGCGGCAATTCCCCCTACGATCAGAAAGAGCGTATTGTTGACCAGTTCGATTTCTTTTAACAGCCACCGTTTGGCACAGCTTTTTGGCGGCAATCTGTCGCCGCCATTGGGGGATTTCCCCGGATAGCAATGGGCGATGGATACGATATAAAAAAGGTCGGGATTATAAAAAACCTCATCGGAGATATGATACCATTCCTGCCGCAGCCTTTTGCCGCTGGCATCGTCGAAGGGCTTTCGGGTCTTATAAACGTTTAGGGACGGGGCCTGGCTGATGTGCATGATTTTGGCATTCTCATTGCCCCAAACGATGGGGTGGGGCTCAAAACCAAACAGGTCGGCGCAAATGCGGCAATCCAAGATGTCTTTTTTTAATTTTTCAAACAAGATTTTGCTCCTATCCGGCGCCATGCCATTGCAGATTGGCCCCCTTGTCCGGCGGCCCTTTGTTCTCATCATAACCGCCGCCGCCATAGATTATGTGAAAGATCGGGATTGCCGTCGGCAGCGCCGGGAAATGGCCCCGGAATGGCGGCTTGTCCATTAAAACCGCGGGCGCCGATACAGAAAGCGGGCCATTGGCTGGTCAACGCTTATAAACGATGACGCCGCAAAAAATGGAAGGGAAAACCTGCGCTTTACCGTCGATTGCGCCCGGCTTTTCCGCCGGTTCGCCCTTTTATGCCGTGGAACGGCAAAGCCTTTCCGGGCCGCGGCTTCAATGCGGTTTATATCCGGCCGGGCCACCGTACGGCGCCTTTGGCGCGGCCCCCGGCCAAGCGCCGTCTTTAGGGCGGTTTTTTGTATCATTCCATCGGGGAAAAGAGATGCGGTTCCCGGCTTTCGGCGGCGAGGTTGAGGATCTCCCGCCCCTTTTCCCGGGCATAGCGGACGGTATAGGCGGTGCCGCCGCCCTTTCCCGTCAGATAGCAGATCAGAAAGCGGCTTTCCTCTACCATAAAACGGTTGCGCCGTTGCATACAGCCATTGTAATAGGCGCTCCGATAAGAGGACGACATCGTCAGCCCCATTCCGCAGGCGGCGGTATATTTCCCGATCCCGCGCACCCCAGTTTCGATCCTGGCCCGCACAGGGCGGCGCCAGGCGCAGCCGGATTTCCCGTTCTTGTTCACGCAAAAGCAGGACGGTTTCCGCCGCCAATGTGTCGAAACCCAAAGCGCCGCCGGCCCAGAGTTCCCGGACGCCGCCTTCGTAAAGCCGTGATTTCTTTTTGCAGGCCCGCCGCGATGACGCTCCTGGTTGGGCAGAACCCTGTGGCCGCTGAAACAGCAGGCCGTTTCGATCCCCATAGGCCTCTTCCTTATTGTATGTCAATATGCCTGTTCCGGTATGGTTTTGCTGAGCAGATTGTAGAGAATTTGCGCCGCGTGGCTGCGGGGGGCCGTAGCGGCCGGGGTGGATTTCATCCCAGCCATTGATGTCGCCCCGGGCATGAAGGGCCATGATCGCCTCCCGCCCCCAGCTATGGATCGCATCACGGTCGCTATAAGCGGAGAGATCGGCGTCGGCCGGTTCGATCCTGTCCAAAGCGCAAAGGACGCCATAGAGCATTTTAAACATCTCTTCCCGGGTTATTTTGCCTTTGGGATTGAAGCGGTTGCCACCGATGCCGTCGACGATGGCCCATTTTTTGGCGGTGGCGAGATAGTCGCTGTAATAGGCCGCGCCGGCATCGCTGAAATTGTCTTTCAATCCCGTTTCCACCGGTATGCCGAAGCTGCGCATCACCGCCAGTCGAGAGAATCACCCGCAACACCTGGTTGTTGGGGGCGGCACGCCCGCGCCGACGCCTTGGAGGATCTCCCTGGCGCTCATAAAAGCCACGGCCCGGCCATACCAGGCGCCGTCGGCAATGTCGCTAAAATATTTTTCATTATACTCGATTTGGAAGGTTCCCGCAACCGGGGTAAAGCGCAGACAATCCCGGTCGCCGTCGTGTATGCATTGCGGCAGCAAAGCGCCACTTTTCAAATGGCGCGCCACATAATTTTCCTTCTCCGTCATTTCCCCGATGGGCGATGCCGAGATGGAGGGTAAAACCGCCGCCGGGGAAGGGAACGAAGCGGCACCATTGCGGTAAACCGCGACGGCCAGCCCTTCCTCCCAGTGCGTCAGTTCAAAACAGTAGGAACCGGGCAATTGGAACAGGCCGGCGCTTAAAACGGCATAGCAGCCGGGGGCAGTGATGGTGAGGGTCTCGCCGCCGCTTAAACCGTCGCGAAGGGAAACCCGATAACCGGCGGTTCCCGCCGGCAGCGGCGGCAATGCCAGGCTTCCTGTCGCTCTGATGCTTTCCATTTGCGCTTGATCGGGATAAAGGCAAAGGAAGCCGTTTTCCATGGCGCTGAAAAGGGGCAGCCCATATTCGGCGGCGCGGGCGAGATCAGGTAGTGGAATGCCGCGCTCCAGGCTTCCGGCCCCGGCAAACCGTTGCGGTCTAGGGCGGCTGCCTTCACCCGGTATAGGCCGGGCCCATTTCGCGCCAAAGCCGCGCCGATGTCCAGGGAAGGGGGCCGCTTTGGGGCGGTACGGAAAAGCTTTGCAGCCAGGAAGCGTCCCGATAGAGGGCGAGAGAAAAGCCGCTGATGTCTTCATCGCCTTCCCACAGCCAATGGATTTGGTCGCCGGGGCCGTTCCAATGAATTTGAGACGGGGCGATCATCGTTCCGACGGCGGCGGCGAGCCGCCATTGGCTTTGCCCCGCCACATTCCTTTCATCCCAGCGGTAATCTGACGGCGAAAGGAGGGAGAAGCGGCGGGCCGCCGGCGGCCGATGCGGACGGCATCGGTATCATAAGCGCCGCCGCTTCCCGCCTCGATCCAAACACCCGGCGCCAGGCCATCGCTGCTGCCGCTTTCAATCCTGAGAGCGCTTGCGGCAGACATTGTGACGCGCGGCGCCACGGTGGTATCGGGCTGAAGGGCAAAGGAAGAGAAGCTGAAAACGCCGTTCCCCGATGAAAAGGCGCACATGGTTCCCGAGGGTGAGCTGGGAAAATCGGCGGCCATTGTCGCTATGAAGGGCCACATGACAAGGGCGGCCGGCGGTGCCGCATAGGGTGAGTTTGGAGAAATCCGGGGAGATATTGGCAAAAGGAAGGCGCTGCCGGCTTCCGTTAAGACGAGCCAGGAGGCGGCCGGGTAGTTTGCGGTGGCATTGCCGGGGAAGATGCCGCCGCCCGGGGCCAGGGTGGCGTTTTTGCCGATCTCCATATAAAGGTTCGCCCCGTCGCCGCTTTCGGTGGCCCCGCGCCCCCGCCCAAAATACCGGCATAGGTGCCGCCCGCGATAGAGAGATTGGCGCCATAGAGCGTGCCGCCGGATCCGCCGCCATATAGAAGGGGATAGTTGGGGCCCGCCATGGCCACCGTTTCCTCGATCACCAGGCTATGGCCCCGGGCATAGATGTTTACTCCCGGGGCGAAGCAGAGGGCCAGATGGAGGAAGGTCATCGCGCCCCGTAAGGAAATATCCGTGGCACAGATCAAATTCTTTGGTTGGCGAACATCGAAGGATTCAATTTTCAGGCCGGTGGCCTTTGCGGCGGCGGCGGCGTTTTCGTCCCAAACCGCATCGGTTAACAGCCGTACCGCGGCGTAATCTTCCGCGGCCTCAAGGGCGGCGGCCAAGGTGAAATAGGAAAGTTCCCCCACCTTGGCCACCGGTGTTTCCGAAGCGCGGACGCCGGCGGAAAAAATGAAGAGCAAAAAAAGAATGATCAGGATGTCCCTTTTGCGCCTAAGCATCACAATATCTCCTTATCTCCTTAACGGAACAGGCCGACAGTGAGAATGTTCTTATAACAAAAGAAGTATCCTAGGGATCCGTATGTATCGTAAGTATCGTAAGTATCGATAGAATCGATGGCTCCTTATAACAAAGTATAGTCAAATTGTGTCGAAAAAACAAGCATATCCACAGAAATTGTCGGCGGCGGCGGTGTTTTTCCCCCTTCCGGGCAAAATAAAAGAACCCTCCCAAAAAGCGGGAGGGCCCCTAAATGCGGGTTTTTTAGGCGTCCTGGATGACGAGAACATCAACGGGGCAGGCTTTCACGCAAATGCCGCAGGCGACGCATTTCGTCGGGCTGTTGCGTTGCGGATCTTTGGCGATGATGCCATAGGGGCAAGCCTCGATGCATTTGCCGCAATCGGTGCATTTTTTCTTGCTGATCATATAAACGCCCTTGGCATTGGGGGCAATGGCCTCCGCTTCGCAAACCTCGGCGCATTTGCCGCATTGGGTACATACCAAGGTTTCCTCGCCATTGTCTCCGCTTTCGATCCGGAGAACGGCTCTGCTGGGGACATAGTACTTATAGTATGCATCCGAACAGGCGATTTCGCAAGCAAGGCACGACATACAGGCGTCCTGGTCCTGAACAACCAAACGTTTCATAATCCGGTTTCCTCTCTTTCTCCGTCTAATCTTTTCCTTTATTTTTTTGTGCTTCCGAACCTGGCGGCCGCCGCCGGGCCGGGCCAAACCCGCCCTTCTTTCTTCGGAAGCCACGGCACATCGAATCGGGAACGCTGCTGCCGTTTGTTTATTCCTATGATAACAAGAGGCGCGAAAAATGTCAATTATAGACTTTTGTCATTTTCGCAGCTTAACATAGCTTAATACGCCCCCTTTTTTATGGGCCGCTTTTTGCGACGGGTTCTGCGGGGGCGTGCCGAAAAAAGCCGCCCTTTCGCTATTCCCTCCGGGGCGGCTATGGCAAAAAATGGAACGGCAAAGCCGGGTTCGCCGCCCCCTTTCGCCCTTTAACGGCAATTTGCGGGATAAGACGCCGCCGAACCCGGCGAATCGGCGTTTTTTGCCCAAAACCGATGGTTTGGATTGTTACTTTCTTTATTTTTGGATATACTATCGGTAAATATGAGAAAAGAGGGTGAACCCATGTCGATACAAGAGGGAACGGTCAATCGCCTACATCACGGAAAAATCCCCTATCTGTTGCAGCACGCCAAAAATCCCGTGGATTGGTATCCCTGGGGAGAGGAGCCTTTGCCCGGGCCCGAAAGGAAGACAAACCTGTATTTCTCAGCAGCGGCTATGCGGCTTGCCATTGGTGCCATGTGATGGCCCGGGAGGTGTTTATGGACGGGGAGGTTGCCGCTGTTTTGAACCGGCACTTCATCTCCATCAAAGTGGACAAGGAGGAGTACCCGGCGGTAGACCATTTCTATATGGAAGCGGCGATGGCGATGCGGGTCAATGGCGGCTGGCCCCTCTCCTGCTTTCTGACGCCGGAACGGAAACCCTATTTTGCCGGCACCTATTTCCCCCAAAAAGATTTTTTGGCCCTTTTGGAATATCTGGCACGGCAATGGCGGCAAAACCGGGAACAGATGGAGGCCGTCGGCGAAGAGGTGGTGCGTTTTTTAAGCGCCAAGCGGGCGCCGGCGGAAGAGCCAAGCCGCAGCCTGGTAGATGAAGCCTACGGTGATTTGCTGGCCTCCTTTGACGATACCTACGGCGGCTTTGGCGGCGCGCCTAAGTTCCCCACCGTTCACAATCTCCTTTTTCTATTGCGCTACTATGGCCATTTTGGGGAGGAAAGGGCAAAGCAGATGGTGGAAAAGACATTGGACGGCATGTTCCGCGGCGGCATCTTCGACCATATCGGCGGCGGCTTCTGCCGCTATTCCACCGACCGGCGCTGGCTGGTGCCCCATTTTGAAAAAATGCTTTATGACAATGCCACCCTGGCCATCGCCTATTTGGAGGCGGGGCGCGTGATCGACCGGAAATATTGGGCCGTCGCCGATTGGATTTTGCGGTTTATGGAGACGGAATTGAAGCAAGGCCCCGCCTTTTGCGCCTCCCTCGATGCCGACAGCAGCGAAGGAGAGGGGGCTTTCTATCTGTTTACGCCGTCGGAAATTGAAAACATCCTCGGCAAAGAGGAGGGGGCCGCCTTTTGCCGCGATTATGACATCAGCGAGCGGGGAAATTTTGAGGGTAAGAGCATTCCCAACCTGATCGGCCGGGAGACGGAATGGATGCGCGATCCCCGGGTCGGAAAGATCTACCAGTACCGGCAACAGCGGGAGGCCCCGTTCCGGGACGATAAACTGTTGACCGCCGGCAATGGCCTGGCCCTCGCCGCCTTTGCCATGGGCGGCGCCTATCTGGGCCGGGACGATGCCATCGCCACCGCCACGGCTTTGGCGGATTTCATCTGCGCCGAATTGACGGTGTCCGGCCGCCTCAAGGTTGGCCATCGGGACGGTGTGATGGCGGCCGAGGGGATCCTGGCCGACTATGCCCACCTGCTTTGGGGGCTATACCTTCTCTATGACGCCACGAAGGAAGGCATTTGGATGCAAAGGCTAACCGCCTTGGCCGACACGGTGATCGAGCTTTTTGGCAGGCGGAAGGGTTTTACCAGACCCCCAAGGACGCCCGGGATTTGCCGGTGCGCAGCCTCGATTTTCACGACGGGGCCATTCCCTCCGCCTATGGCATTTTGTTGCAGGTGTTCCCCAAGCTTTCGGATTTGACCGGGGAACCCCGCTATGGCCAAGTCGCCGCCGACGCTTTGAACGCCATCGGCGGCGAGCTTGCCCTTTACCCCCGGGCGGCGCTAACGGTATTGTCGGCGGATCACTTTTTCCCCCAAACCGCCGATTGAAGGCGGCTTTCTTTCTCAGCATGGGCCATAGGAGCGGCGGCGTTGCAGGATTTCGCCGCCGCTTTTTTGTCCAGGCAAGGCACGGGAAGGGAAGGGGAGGGGAGGGGTGGACATTTTATGCCGCGGGGCGTATAATGATCTTCATTATATGCGTATCGCTGTGCCTTTGTAAGGGGAAAGAGAGGGATTCCATGGCCTATACGAAAGCGATCGTCGATCTTGAGGCGATCCGCCACAATTTCAGGCTGGCCAAAACCTGGGCCGGCCAAGATAGAAAGGTGATGGCGGTTTTGAAGGCCGACGCCTATGGCCACGGCGCGGTCGAGGTCGGCGCTGTTTTGGCCCGGGAAGGGGCGGATTGTTTCGCTGTCGCTACCTTGGAGGAAGCATTGGAGCTGAAAGCGGCGTTGCCGCAGGTGCCGATCTTGATCCTGGGCGCGATTCCCCCCGCCGAATATGAGGTGGCGGCGGAGCGGGGATTGCCCTTGCCCTTTATGACCGGGGGCAGTTGGAGGGCGATGGCGGCGCTCAGCCGCCCGCTGCGGGTTCATTTGAAGGTGAATACCGGGCTGGAGCGCCTGGGTTTTGCTGCCGGGGAAGCGGATTTCGCACCGGTACTGGCGCTGGAAAAAAGCGGGAAAATCCGCATCGAAGGGATTTTCTCCCACTTGTCCCAGGCCGACGGTGCGCGGGATGATTTCACCGCAGCCCAATTGAAGCGGTTTCGTTTCTTTCTTTCCCAATGGCAGGCCCAGGGCTTGCCCCGGCCCCTCTGCCATTTGGCCAATAGCGCCGGTGTGCTCTCCTATCCCGATACCCATTTTGATCTGGTTCGGGTCGGCCTGCTGCTCTATGGCGCGAATCCGCTGCGGGAAGCGACGGAAAAGACCGCCCGGCTGCGTCCGGCGATGTCCCTCGTTTCCGCCATCGCCCAGATTCATTGGATAGAGCCCGGCGCCGAAGTCGGATATGGCGGCAATTATGTGGCGCGGGAGAGGCGGCGCATCGCTACGGTTCCCGTCGGCTATGCCGACGGTTATAAACGGATTTTAAACAACCGCAGCCAAGTATTGGTGGGCGGCGTGCGCTGCCCGCAGGTGGGGAATGTTTGCATGGACCAGGTGATGGTGGACATTACCGGGGTCGCGGCGGCCCCCGGCGATGAGGTGGTTCTTTTCGGCGGCCAGGGGGCGGCCTCGATTTCGGTGGAGGAAATCGCCGCCTGGGCCGAGACGAATGCCTATGAGGTTTTAACCTCAATCGGCAAACGGGTACGGCGGGTTTATGGCCCGCCCCTGTCTCGCTGAAGGCAAGGCAAGGTGATGCCAAGGCTTTTTGTCAAGTTCGGCAACATGAAAAGGTGCGGATCGCGGATTCGCACCTTTTCATGTGTTTTGATTGTGGTGAGAGTGTAAAGTGGCGGGGAGTGTGTTCGCCACTGGGATTGGAAAAGGGGGGGGCAATCTGACGATTGCCAAGGAAAAGAGTAAGGAGATTTGTGTTATGCTTGGCAACAATAAGTAGGACCATGCCACCCTCCGGTGGCCGAAAGATATATGAACCCAAATGGGACGGTTTGAAAAATAGGGCAACCTTCTGGCTGCCAAAAGGAAAGAGTAAGGAGACTTGTGTGATTCATGGCAACAGTTTCCGCAATGCGGAAGATAAGGAGGATCATGCCGCCGGTATACCGGCGGGGAATTCGCTATATAAACCCGCAACGGGCGGTTTGAAACAGGGGGCAACCGACTTGGCCGCCGAAAAGAAAGAGTAAGAGGATTTGTTTTGTTGCAATCGATCCGCCCCGCGGATTGAGGGGTATATGCCGCCGGCCCGGGCCCGTTGTACATCGATGCCGATGTTGATGCAAAAGGAGGAACAATGTGCCGCCAAAGGCTGCGAAGCTAAAGAAAAAGGGTTTGGCGCCGCTTTGTTGCGGACATAAGGCCGGATGCCGATGTCCGGTGGCTTGTCGGGCCGGCGGAATAACGCGTTTGCGATGTTTTAAAAAGGGGGCAATCCAGTCGATTGCCAAAGGAAGGAGTAAGGAGTTCTGATGAACATAGGTTTTTGGCGAATAAAAATGCCGTTTCCGAAGAAACGGCATTGGCGGTGCATAAAAAACAGACCCTCTCTTGCGGAAGTTTTCAGAGTATCCTGACTTGCACTTCATCGTCTCGTTCCGCCTTCCCGGTTTCCCAGTGGCTTTTGCACATATGTGCCGGAACGGACTCCATGTTCACAGTGGCGCGACCGTTCGGGATTTGCACCCGATTCCTCATCGATATTCATTTTCTCTACTGTAGCATGGCGGCGGCAAAAATGCAAGGGGGAAAATTTTGCGCTGCGGTGTGGAAATCGCGGCCCCGCCTTTTTTTGCCCGGCCCGGCTTTGCTTTTGGGCGGCGGCATGGACGCCGTTGCGCGAAAGGGACGGCGGAAATTTCGCCAATTTCCGGGGAAAGCTGCGAAAAGATGACACGATGCGATTGACAAGTTGCGCTGTACATGGTAAATAAATGCAAATAAATGGATGAAACGGAGAATGGAATATGGGCTTAAAAAAACTGAAACGGAATCAAAAGGGCTTCACGCTAATTGAAATTATTGTTGTTTTGGCCATCCTTGCCATCTTAATTGCCGTCGCGATCCCGACGATGAACGGCATTTTGAATGACGCGAAGGAAAAAGTGGTTTTGGCCGATGCCCGGGCCGCCTATATTGCCTATGTCTTAAAATCCACGGATTCCGGCACGGTCGGCCTGGAGGATATCACCGAATACATCGGCAAAGCCTCCACCGACGATGTCGCCATCGCCATCGCCCCGGAAACGGGCACGCTGACGGATTTCTATTATCGCGACAAGCGGCTGAAAGAGAACAAGTATGTGCATATCCCGCTGAACGGCACCGCTGTGATTCTGGAAAGCTTGCCGACTACCGCCACACCCCTCAGCTGATGGTTTCATCGGCAGCGACGGCGCAAAGCCAAACGAATATCCTTAGGTAAGCCGCGGCGAAGCTTGGCCCTCCGCCTCCTTTGGCCCTGCTTACCCGGTGGCCGGAGACCTTTGCTTTGCGCGGAGGTCTCTTCCTCTGCCACACCCCGCGCCTTCGGTGCGGGGGGAAAGGCCAACTTTGGGCATGATCTCCTTCGTTCTCTATCTCTATGTCTTTGCGGTGGGGGCCTCCGTCGGCAGCTTTCTCCATGTCGTCGCATTGCGCTGGCCAAAAGGGGAAAGTTTCGTGCGGGGCCGCTCCCATTGCGTCCGATGCGGCGCGGTGCTGACCGGCCGGGATCTGGTGCCGATTTGCAGCTTTTTCTTTCTAAGGGGGCGCTGCCGCCACTGCGGTGCGGCGATATCCTTGCGCTATCCCCTGGTCGAGGCGGTGCTGGGCATGGCCTTTCTGCTCTCTTTTTGGTGGAACGGGTTTACATTGGCGGCGGCGAACGACTGCCTTTTGGCCGCTTTGCTTTTGCTGGTTTTCCTCATCGACCTAGACACGATGACGATTCCCAATGGCCTGGTTCTGCTGTTCCTTTTGCCGATCGCCGCCGATCTCTGGCTTTCCGGTTTGGGCGGCGTGGCCGGACGGGTCGCCGGGGCCCTTGGCGTCGGCTTGCCGTTTTTGCTGCTGATCCGGTTTTTGCCCGGCAGCTTCGGCGGCGGCGACGTGAAATTGCTGGCGGTTACCGGCTTTCTTTTGGGTTATCAGGCCATTCTGATCGCTGTTTTTCTGGCGGTGATGGCGGCGGGCCTGCTGGCGTCGGCGCTGCTGATGACGAGGCGGCTGCAAAAGGGCGATCATATTCCCTTCGGCCCCTTCCTTGCCGTGGCGATCTTTTTGGCCCGGCTTTTCGCCGCCGAGCTCTTTTCCCTTTACCTTGATCTGTGGCTGTGATCCGTCTTGATAAAGAAGGAGGAACCGGATGCCGCTCTATCAATACACCGCCAAAACTTGGGAATCGAAAACCGCCCGTGGGCAGCGCCAAGCCGCCGACGAGCGCCAATTGGCCCTTCGCCTCAGGGAAGAAGGGCAGTTTTTATTGCGGTGCAGCGAAGTGGGAGGCCGGGGCGCACAGGCCCATCGGTTAAAAACCAATGAGCTCGCCTCCTTTTGCCGGGAACTGGGAACGATGCTGGCTTCCGCATCACCCTGGTTCGCGCCATCGACATCGTCATGGGGCAAAACCCTGCCGCGCTTGAGACGCCTCTATGCCCAGATTTATGAAGGCCTAAGGGGGGCCAATCTTTCAGCGAGGCTGGAAAGCCAGGAACCGGCCTTTCCTAAGCTGATGATCGGCATCTTCAAAGCCGGGGATACCAATGGCGCGCTGGACCAGGCGGCGAAAAAAGCCGCTCTCCACTATGAGAAAGAATACAAGATGCAGAGCAAGATTAAAAGCGCGATGACCTACCCGATCATCCTGCTCGGCGTCTCTTTGACGGTGATGCTGCTGATCTTCACCCTGATCTTGCCGAACTTTTGAAATGTTCCGGGACATCGAGCTGCCGGCGATCACGAAAGCGGTGATCTTTCTCAGCAATCTGCTGGTCAACCACTGGGGCGCCGCTTCCCTCGCCCTTTTATCGCTGGTGCTCACGGTCGCCGTCCTCTTGCAGTTTCCCCGGGTGGAGCTGGGCCTCGACCGGGCCAAATTGGCATTGCCAAAGATCGGGGGGCTGCTTTCTGTCATCTATACCGCCCGGTTTTCCAGAACCTTGAGCACACTGTATTCCAGCGGCCTGTCGATGCTGCTGTCTCTGGCGGTGGCGGCGGAAACCGTCGGCAACCGCTATGTGGCGAACCAGTTCGACGAGGTGGTCGCCTCGGTGCGGAGGGGCGGCTCCCTTTCCGAATCCTTAAAGGGCCTTAAAGGTTTGCAGCCGAAACTATCGTCGGTGGCCTATATCGGCGAGGAGTCCGGCCGCCTCGATGAAATGCTCGATTCCATGGCCGATGCCTTCGATTTTGAAGCGGAACGGGCGATGGAGCGGCTGGTCATTTTGATGGAACCGGCAATGATTGTGATATTGGCGCTCTTGGTCGGCACCATCATGCTGTCGGTGCTTTTGCCCCTGTTTTCCCTATACCGCAATATCGCCTGAAACGAAAAGAAGCCCGATCCCAATCAAGGAGGATGTGAACGCATGGAGACCGCACTGTACCTTTCCAAGGAGAAATTGCAGTTGGTTCGGGGCGTGGCGGGCCGGAACCGCCTGACGGTGGAAGATTGCTTGTCCCTGCCCCTGCCCTCCAAGGCTCCCGACGAAGCCTTCGCCGCCGAAGAGCTGACGGATCTTCTTTCCGCCTTGTACCGGCAAAAGCGCATCGGCAAATCCTGCAAACTCAGCGTTGATTGCGGCCAGATCCTCGCCAAGGTGATGGAAGTGCCGTTTTTGAAACCTAAGGAGATTCGGGTGGCGGTTCGGCGGGAACTGGAAGATTTGGAAAGCGGCAATGGGGAACTGGTTTTCGATTATGCGGTTTTGGAAGGGCGCCTGCCCGGCCTGAACCGGGGCCGCATTCTCGGCAGCGCGATGCCCGTCGCCTCCCTCGCCCCGCTTCTCCAGGCCTTCGCCGCCGCCGGTTTGCGCTTAAAATCTTGCGAAACGGAATTAAATAGCCTGATCAAAGCTGTGCGCCTGGTTCTGCCGGATCGGCGGGGCCCCTTTGTTTTGGCCACGGCGAACGGCGCTTTGATGACGGCGCTGCTGTTTGATGAAGGGAAGTACCTGTTTACCAATAGGTCGCAACTGGTTTCCCCGCCGGGTACCGATGAATACGCGGCGGAGATCACCGGCAAAATTTCCGCCATCAAGCAATTCCATAAAGGGGAAAAAAGCGCCGCCGACCTGGAGCATGTCTTTGTGTACGGCCTTGCCGCCGAAGAAGTGAAACGCTGCCGGAACATGACGGCCATTCTCGGCATCGATTTGGCGGAGGTACCCAACGGCCCCCATTTGCTTTGCCATAAGGGGGAGGACGGAGGGCCTTTCCAGGCGAAAGACCATCTCTGCGCCGTCGGATGTCTGTATGAAACAAAATGAACCCGGTTGAGTGTAGCCATTGGCGGCGCCGCGGCGAAAAGGTGAAAAGCGGATATGAAAGAGATCAAAAAAAAGGACATCAACTTCATCACTGCCCTTGCCCAGGCGGAAAAAGCCGGGGGCGGCGGTAAAAAAAGCCGGGTCTGGCTGCTGATTCCCAGCGCCCTCCTTGTCGGCGGCCTTTTGATTTTCATTGTTTTACAGGCTTTGAACTGGCGCAGTGAAGCGATTCTCGCCGGATATGCCAAAGAAATGGAAGCGCTGGCCGCCGATGGGGATTATCAGGCTGTTTTGCTGCTGGATGTGATGTTGGCGGCCACCGAGACCGCCCAACAGAACGCGCTGGCGGCCCGGGAGCGATGGCGGCCTTCCCGGTTCTTTCAAAAGCTTTTTGCCTGCTTGGAGTCCAGTTTGACCGAGAAAGTGACGGTATCCGGCTATACCTATGCCGCCGACGACGGATCCTTTGTGATCCAAGGAACCGCCACCGGCATCACGGAAACCGCCGCCTTTGTGCGGCGTTTGCGGGCGCAGCGTTTTCCCCGCTTTCCTATACCGGCTACAGCGAGGAGATGAAGGAGGACGCGGCGGCATTGCCGGCGGCGACCCGGCAGGAACTGGAGAACCTGGCGGCCAATGCCAAAGCGGCGGCGGCCAAAGCCGCGGAGAACCCCGCCGACAGCGCCGCCCAACTGTCGGCCCAGATCGCCGCCCAGCGTCTCGCCGAGGCGCAGGCCGCCGCCGAAGAGCAGAGAAAAACGGCGGCCGTTACCTTGAGCGGCAGCGGCCAATACCGCTTTGTGATTACCGGGCATTTGCAAGCCAAAGGGGGGGGCGGCGATGGCAACTAAACTGTCGAAACGGGAAAAGGTGCTGCTTTATGTTTTCCTCTGCCTCGCGCTCACCTCGGCGCTGCTTTTCCTGTTGATTTTGCCCGCGGCCGGCCGGAACCTGGCGCTGTCCGCCTCCCGGGAGAACATGCACTTCCAGTTGGAAGAGATGAAGGCGCGCATGGGCCAATTGGAGGAAAAAGAAAATAGAGCGGCGGCGTTAAAGAAAGAAACGGAAGCCCTCTATGCCGATTTTTTCCCTTCCACCGTGCTGCCGGAGGAGCTTGACGCGCTGGTTACAAAAACGGCATTGGAGGTCGGCGTGGCGCCGCAAAACCTGACGATGGAAATGCCCGGCGCCGCCCCGGCGGAAGAAACGGGAAGCGGCGGCGGCATCGTCTATCCCATTGTCATCAATGGGGAATGCGGCTATGGCGTCTTTGTGAACCTGGCCGACGCCTTCGCCCGCCAGCCCAAGCTGGTGCTGAAGGCCATGACCTACCAGGCGGTCGCCGGTACCTTCAGCCTCCGCCTCGATATCTATACGCTGCCGCCTTTGCCGGAACTGTCGGCCGGGGAACCATGAAAGACGAGACGGCCATCATAACCGCTGGCCTGCGAAACGGGGGAAGGATATGGGGGGAAAATCGCGAAATATAGCCGGCTCCGGCCTCGTTTGGGCTTTGGCCGTCGGCGGGTTTTTGATGATACTCGTCACCGCCACCCTCACCGTGGCCTTTCACTATAGCCAGGCGGGGCTTGTGGGGCGAAACGAAAGGCAGGCCCATCTGACGGCCCGTTCCGGTGCGGCACTGGTCGTTTCCCTCCTCACCACCGGCGGCGACGAAGGGGATGCCATTTGCGATTATCTGGCGGCCAATGGCCATTGGCAGGTGGAGGACATAGGGTTCCGGGAAGAGATGGGGCGCTGCGCCCTGGCGGTGACCTTGCTGCCGCCGGCGGGCGGGAGCGGAGAGCAAAACCGCATAGAGGTCACAGCCATTGCCAATGTGGCGGGGGAAGAGCGAAAAATCACCGCCACTTTGGTGGGGGTGATCGCCCGGGCGACGGAAAGCGGCAGTGTGCCACCGCGCCCCGGCAATAGATTGAGCTGGTATTTGTCCTCTTATACCGAGGGGGGAGAGGAGGATCGGCCATGAAAAAGACGGCGCCCGGGATCCGCGGAAGAGGGGCCGACGGCACCACCTTGGTCGAAGCCGTGGTGGGCCTTGCCGTCCTCGTCCTTATTCTATTGATGCTCTATGGCGGCTTTCTCGTCGCCAACCGCGTCTTTGGCGAAGGGAATGCCTTTCGGTCGGAAGTGGAAGCCGCTTTTGCCGATTTGGAGAAAGGCGCGGCCCGTACCGAAGAGGCCGCAATCAACTTGGCCCTCGCCGGTTCCACCGTCACCGTTGCGGGCCGCTATGAAATGGCGGGCGAAGCGGGAACCAAAACGGCGCTCTATGCCTTTTCGCCATTGGAACGGGAAAAGGCAGCCCCGAATCTGCGCGCCGCCTGTTTGGAGTGGCTCGGCATTTTTACCGCCATGTCCCAGGCGGAGCGGGCCGCCAATGGCTATCCCGGCGCCGTCAACAATGAAAATTTGCGGGCTTGGGTGCGCGATCATGGCTATGGCGGTTCCTGGCCGTCTTTGGATAAGGCTTTCCTACAGCGCAATGGGCTGGCGGCGGAAACCGTCTATGTGAAGCCCTTCTATGATGAAGCCCGGGACGAGGTCTATGTTTATGCCAAAGGGGATGAAACGCCGGGGGGCGCTGCCCGCTTTGTTTATCATCATGAGGAAAATGCTTGGTATTATCGCGAAAGCGGTGTGGCGATGAATCTGCCCTGGCCGGTGTTGCGGTCGCAGCTCGCGGCCGCGGACTGGAAAATTCTGCGCTAGCAGGGCAGGTGGGAAGTAAGAGAGGCGGAAGATGGGAACCAAGGCGCTATGGAGGAATGAGAAGGGCATGACTTTGGTGGAGTTGATGATCGGCTTTGCCATTCTGCTCTTGCTGATGGCGGCTTCCGTTTCCATCATGCTCTTTGGCGCCAAGGTATTCCGGGACAGCAGCGGCCGGGAACGGTTGCGGCTGGCGGCGGAAGAGATGAAATCCCAGGTCGGCCAGGAATTGACCTTCGCCACGCGCCTGGCCCTTTTGCCGGCGGGCAGCGATCCCGCCGCCGTTCCCTACGGTCATGTTTTGCTGGTTGCGGATGGGCAGTTGCGCGGCGGGCCCAATGGCGGCCCTTATGTTTCGCCCTATGGCGGCGATGTATTGGAGGGTGCGGCCCTCGCCCTCACCGCCACGGTGGAGGACGCCGCCGTTTTGGCGCTGGATTTCGCGTTTGCCGGCGGTTCCGGCGGCGCTTATGCCAGTGCGCTGACGGTTCGCCTTCTCAATATCGCCGCGGGAACCGAGGCGGTGGCAATCGAGGGATTGGAAAAAGGCGGCGTGCTGGAAAATCCGGTGATCGTCTATGACCTGTCCCCCTATCGGGTGGTGGAGGGTTTTGGCGGCGAGGAGCAGGTTCCCTATACCGTTGCCCGCTATGGGGAAGATCAAACGCCCCAAGCCCTCAGTGAAGGAACCGCCTATGCCCCCGGCGATATCGTCGTCGATTCGGAAGGAACCCGCTGGCAAGCGGTGGCCGCCGTTGTGTACCAGGCGGAACGGTTCGCCACCCACCCCGGTTCCCCGGATACCGCGTTTTGGAAGCGGCTGGCGGCGGAGTGGCGCAATGAGGACAGGGCGAGCCTTTATCAATACCACGACATTATATCCTACCGGGGGGCTTACTATATGTCGACATTGAAGGATCGGGGGAACACGGCCCGCCCCACCGCCTATGGCTGGGTGCGGGTATATTGGCTCGCCGCCCATTCCGAAGCGGACAAGCCGATGCTGGGTTGGTCGCTAAACCCGCCGGACGCCGCCTATCTTAGCGTTTATACATCCCATCCATGAGAGGAAACGGAGGCCCATGATGAAACACATTCCGATCGGCACCGTCTTAAAAGAGAGGGGCAGCATCACCGAGGAACAGCTAAAGGAGGCGCTGCAATATCAAGCGGCCCAGGCCGGCAACCAAAGGCTCGGCGCTATTTTAGAGGAGATGGGCTTCGTTTCCGAGCAGCAAATCCTTGCCGCTTTGGCGGAGAAGCTGAACCTGCAAATTCTGCCATTGGAAACCTTTCCCATCGACATCGGGGCGGTGAAGAAGATTCCCCGTTCGCTGGCGCTGAAATACCGGCTATTGGCGGTGGCGATGGCCCATAACCGGCTGACGGTGGTCATCGATGACCCGCTGAACTTTTACGGCATCGAGGAGATTCGCCAGGCGGCGGCAATGGACATCGACATTGCCCTGGCGGAGCGGGCCAAGATCGACCGGGCCATCGATGTCTACTATTCGGAAATTGAAACGAAGGCGGTGGCGGAAGATCTCCGCGTCGGGGAGGAAGAGGCCCTCGCGGCGCTGGAGGGGGCCGCCGACGCCATCGACGCTCTCGACGCCGATGCCGCGCCGGTGGTGCGCATCTTAAATTCACTGTTGCTGCACGGCTACAATATCGGCGCCAGTGATATCCATGTCGAACCGCTGGAAAAGGAAGTCCGCATCCGTGTCCGGGTCGACGGCATGTTGATCCCCTATCTCACGCTGGCCCGGGGCCTGCACCTCCCCTTGGTGGCCCGGGCGAAGATTTTGGCCAATATGGACATCGCCGAGCGGCGTCTCCCCCAGGACGGCCACTTTAAAACCCGGGTGGAGGGCATCGGCATGAACCTGCGGGTTTCTTCGGTGCCGACGATCCATGGAGAAAAGGTGGTCTTGCGGTTTTTGGATTCCAGCGTCGCCATCGTACACGCGCATCAATTCGGCATGAATGAGGCAAATTATATTCGATTCCAGCGTATGCTAGGCAGCCCCAATGGCGTTGTCTATATCACCGGGCCGACGGGGAGCGGCAAAACCACCACGCTGTACCTGGCATTGGAATCCCTTGTGCGGCGGCAGTCCAATATTTCACCATCGAGGATCCGGTGGAGCGCCATCTTGCCGGCGTTCAACCAGATCGAGGTCAACCAGGCGGCGGGCTGACCTTTACCAATGGGCTTAGGGCGCTGTTGCGGCAGGATCCGGACATCATCATGGTGGGGGAAACCCGGGACAGTGAAACGGCGGCGATCTCGGTGCGCAGCGCCATCACCGGCCATCTGGTTCTCTCCACCCTACACACCAATGACGCCATCTCTTCCATCGTCAGGCTGGAAGATATGGGGATCGAACCCTATTTGGTGGCCAATTCCCTGGCGGGCCTCGTGGCCCAGCGGTTGGTGCGGCTGGTCTGTCCCCATTGCCGGGAGGAATATGCCGGTTCGGATCAGGAAAAAGGCTGGTCGGCGCCGATCTGCCGCTGTGCCGGGCCGGGGCTGCCTCGCCTGCAACCAAACCGGTTACCGGGGGCGGATCGCCGTTCATGAAACGGTGGAGATCGACGGCGCCATCCGCAAGATGATTTCCGCAGGGCGGCCCATCGACGCGGTTTACCAATATGCCCGGGAACAACAGCATTTTGTCAGCTTTCGGGAAGAAGCGCGAAGCCTGGTTCTCGATGGCACAACGACGACGGAAGAATTGATGAAGCTATCCTATTATTTGACTGAGACTTTTTGCCGCAAAGGAAAGGAGACGCCATGATCGACGCTTGCATCGCATTGGCCAGGAAAGAGGGCTGTTCCGATATACATCTCACCCCCGGTGAAGCAATACGCTTCGCCGCCTGGGCGCTTGGAAATCGCCGCCCCCGGCGACCCGGGAAGAGACGGCGGCGATGATCGACGCGCTGGCCGACGATGGGCAAAGGCGGCGCATCGCCAATGGTGAGGATCTGGATTTTGCTCTGCGCCTCCCGGCGGCGGGCGGCAGCGGGTCAATATCTATCGGGAACGGGCCGGGTTTGCTGCGCCATCCGCCTGCTCAATGCCGATATTCCCGGTTTAGAGCCACTTTCCTTGCCGCCGATCCTGCGGGAGTTGGCCTTTCTGCCCAGGGGCTGGTTCTCGTCACCGGCCCCACCGGCAGCGGCAAATCGACAACTTTGGCCGCCATGGTCAATGAGATCAACCGCCACCGGCCGCCCATATTTTGACGATTGAAGACCTGATCGAATACCACCATCCCAATGAAAAGGCCTTGATCCACCAACGGGAATTGGGTTCGGATGCCGATTCTTTTGCCGCCGCCCTTCGCTCCGCACTGCGGGAAGACCCCGATGTGATCCTCGTCGGCGAGATGCGGGATTACGAAACCATCGCCGCCGCTTTGACGGCGGCGGAAACCGGCCATCTCGTCCTCTCCACCCTGCACACCACCGGCGCCGCCAATACCGTCGACCGCATTGTCGACGTTTTTCCCGCCGAAGGCCAAAGGCAGGTTCGCACCCAGCTCAGCGCTGTGCTGCGGGGCGCCGTTACCCAGCACCTGTTGCCTTTGGCCGATGGCACGGGCCGCGTCGCCGCGATGGAGATTCTGGTCGGTACCGACGCGGCAAAGAATCTGATCCGGGACGACAAATGCCATCAACTCCATTCGCTGATCGAAACCGGGAAGAAAGAGGGGATGCGCAGCCTCGGCCAGGATCTTTCCCGGCTGCTGCGGGCGGGAAAGATCCGCTATGAAGACGCTTGGGCGGTATTGCCGGACAAAGAGCAGTTGGAGAGCGTATAATTCCGGTTTTTCCATGGCAAAACGCAATCCCGGTTCCCTTTTGCAATGAAGAGGGAACCGGGATTGCTTGTATTTTAGGAGGAAGATCTTATATCGGTTTGGTGGCCTCCCTTTCCGGGCCCCGTTCTTTGAACCGGAAGGAAGGCGGGGCCGGCAAAATCCATTTCACAGGGAAGGTTCGCCGCCGCCTGTCGCTGGCTATTTCCAATCATGCCTGCTTGGCGCGACTCTATGGTAGCATGTTTGGCCCCAAAAATCATGGACGGGAGGTGCCCGTAATGTGGGCGGACGGTGTATGAACGATCCGCCGCCCGCCGTTCAACCGCCGCGCCGCCGCCGCCGGCGCCGGTTCCGCCGCAGCGCCAATCGCCGTATTTTCGGCGTTGCCAAATGATGCCATCGCCCTTGCCTTTCTCCATCCCCCTTTTGGCCTTCGCCGCCCACCCCTATGGACAAATGTGGCCTTCTTTTGAAGCGTCGGCGGGCCGTCGAAAGAACGGCGACAAAATAAAAACCCCGGGCCCGGCCTGTACCCGAGGGTAAGGCGGGGTTTTGGGGTTCGAAACGGCGGCATGGGATGTGCCGCGGCATAAACCGCACCGCCTGCCGAAAAAAGCCCGGGTGCGGTTTAGCGCCGCTCCGGGGGTATGCGGAACAGGTGGCAGGCATTGACATAGGTGGCTTCCGCCACCTTTTCAAAGGAAATCCCCCGCAATTTGGCGATTTCCTCCGCCACGAAACGCACATAGGCCGGTTCGTTCCGTTTGCCCCGGTGGGTCTGGGGGGCGAGATAGGGGCTGTCGGTCTCGATCAGCAGCCGCTCCAGAGGCGCTTCGCTGACGATCCGCGGCAACTTTTTGGCATTGGGGAAGGTGACGGGGCCGGCGATGGAGAGATAAAAGCCCATCTCCAATAGGGGGAGCGCCTGTTCATAGCTGCCGGAATAGCAGTGGAACACCCCTTGGTAGCGCCCCTGTTTCTCCCGCTGTAAAATTTGCACCAGATCCTCCATCGCGTCCCGGCAATGGATGGAAACCGGCATGTCCATTTCCTGGGCCAGGTTCAGTTGGCGGCGAAAAGCGATCTGCTGCACGATGCGGGGAGAGAGGTCGCGGTAATAGTCGAGGCCGATCTCGCCGATGGCCACCACCTTTTCCTCCCTGGCCCAGGTCGCCAACGCCGCTTCGGCGCCGTCGCCAAAGCCTTCGGCGTCATGGGGGTGCAAGCCGACGATGGCATACACCGCATCGTACTGCCGGGCCAAAGCCACGGCATTTCTGCTGCTTTCCTCATCGAAGCCGACGACGGCAATTTTCTTCACGCCGTTTTCCTCGGCCCTGCGGATCGTCTCCGGCAGGTCGTCGGCAAATTGGGGATCGTTCAAATGGGCATGGCTGTCAAACAACATCGCTTTCCTCCTATTTGACCCGGCCGCCGTCGGCAATATTCGCCAAAGTAAGCAGCTCCAGGCCGTTTTCATCGGAGCATGGCAAGCACCATTCCTTGGCTTTCGATGCCCCGCAGCTTGGCGGGTTTCAAATTCGCCACCACCACCACGGATTTCCCCGGCAGTTCCTCCGGCGGATAGTGCAGGGCGATGCCGGCAACGAGGGTTCGTTCTTCCGCACCGATGCGAATCCGCAGTTTCAAAAGTTTATCGGCGCCCTCCACCTTTTCCGCCGCCAGTACCTTAGCGACCCTAAGATCGATTTTTGCGAAATCGTCGATAGAGATCAGCGGTTTCGCCTCTGCGGCGGGTTTTTCCGCTGTTTTGGCTTCCTTTTTCGCGGCTTTGGCTTCTTTTTTGGCGGCCTTCGCCTCTTTTTCTTCCTCAAATTCGATGCGGGGGAAGATCGGTTCCCCTCGGTCGATGCGGATTCCTTGGGGAAGCGCCCCATAGCGAAGGCTGTCCCACGTTTGCAGATCCCGCCGATCCGTCAGGCCCATCTGGGCCCAAACCTTCGCCGGCACATCCGGCATAAAGGGAGACAAAAGGACGGTGGCGAAGCGCAGCGCTTCCGCCATATGATAGAGGGCCGTCGGCAGTTTTTTCTTCCCTTCCTCGCTTTTATTCAAGGCCCAGGGCGCCGTTTCGTCGATGTATTTATTGGCTTTGGCGACGATCTTCCAGATGGCGGCCAGCGCATTGTGGAATTCCAGTTTTTCCATATAGGCGGCCATCTCCGCCGGCACCGTGGCGAAGAGGGTTTGCAATTCCGCGTCGAATTCCGTGGCTTCGCCGGGGGAAAGGATGGCGCCGCCCTGAAATTTTGTGATCATCGCCGTGGCGCGGCTCAAAAGATTGCCAAAATCATTGGCCAGATCCACATTGATGCGGCTGACGAGAGTATCTTCGGAATAATTGCCGTCCTGGCCGAAAACGAATTCCCGAAGCAGGAAATAGCGGAGCGCGTCGGCGCCGTATTTGTCCGCCAGAACGAGAGGATCCACGACATTGCCTTTGGATTTTGACATTTTGCCTTCCCCCACCAAGATCCAACCGTGGGCGAAAACCCGCTTAGGCAGCGGCAGATCGAGGGCCATCAGCATGATCGGCCAGATCACCGTATGAAAGCGGACGATGTCTTTGCCGACCAAATGCACGTCGGCGGGCCAGAATTGTTCAAACAAGGCCCGGTCCCGCTGGGGATAGCCGAGGGCGGTGATATAATTGCTCAAAGCGTCGAGCCAGACATAGATCACATGCTTGGGATCGTTCGGCACCCGGATGCCCCAGTCGAAGGTGGTGCGGGAGATGCTGAGATCCTCAAGGCCCTGTTTCAGAAAGCTCAGCATTTCATTGCGCCGGGTGGCGGGTTCGATGAAGCCGGGGTTTTCCTCGATATAGCGGATCAGCCGATCCTGGTATTTGCTCATTCTGAAAAAGTAGCTTTCCTCTTTCACCAGTTCCGTTTGGCGGCCGCAATCGGGGCAGATATGCCCCGCCGCCAACTGCCTTCGGTGAAGAAGGTTTCGCAGGGCACACAGTACCAGCCTTCATATTCCGAGGGGTATACATCGCCATTGTCCGACAGCTTTTTGAAAATTTCCTGTACCGCCTTCGATGGAAGCCGTCGCTGGTGCGGATGAAGCCGTCATATTCGATCCGGAACTTTTCCCACAAGGCCTTGAAATTGTTGACGATGGGGGTTACATAATCGAGGGGCTCCAGCCCCTTTCTTTGGCGATGCGTTCGATTTTTTGGCCGTGCTCGTCGGAACCGGTGAGAAAATAAACGTCATAACCGCGCATCTTCTTATAGCGGCTCATCACATCCGCCGCGACGGTGGTATAGCAGTGGCCGATGTGCAGGTTGTTGCTGGGATAATAGATCGGGGTGGTGATATAAAAGCTCTTCTTCATTTCTCTTCCTCCAAAACATTCAAAACGCTATTTTTAAAGGTCAGCGGGTAAACGTCGTTTTTCCCAAGACCATATTGTTTCGCAATGGCGCGGGCCGCTTCTTTGGGAGGGCGCCCTTGGGCCATCAAGCGGGCCAAAGCGGCCCGTATCTCTTCCTCATCCGCGGCGGCCCCGGCTGTTTTACCGGCGATCACCAGGCACATTTCGCCTTTCAAATCCTTTTCCCCGCTGAGATTGAGAAGCGTGGCGAGGGAACCGCGGTGGAAGGTTTCATAGACCTTCGTCAATTCCCGGGCCAGAACCGCGGGGCGATCTCCGAGGGCTTGCAGCAGGTCTTTCAAATCTGCCCCCAAACGGTGGGGGGAAATGTAAAGGATGGCGGTGCGGGCTTCCCCGGCAAGGGCGTCTAAAACTTCGGCGCGTTCCTTTTTTGTCCGGGGCAAAAATCCCTCAAACAGGAAGCGGCCGGCGGGCAATCCCGAGGCCACCAAAGCTGGCAGCAGCGCATTGGCGCCGGGGATGGGAATCACCCGAAAGCCCGCGTCCAGCGCCGCTCCGACGATGTCCTCGCCGGGATCGGAAATGCCGGGCATACCGGCGTCGCTCACCAGCGCGACGGACTTTCCTTCCGCCAGGCGGGCCAATAGCTCGTCCCGGCGTTTGCCGAAATTGTGGGCATGGTAGCTGATTCGCGGGGTGGCGACGCCATAATGTTTGAAAAGAATGCCGCTGCGGCGCGTATCCTCGCTGGCGATCAGATCGCAGCGCTTTAAAATATCCAAAGCCCGAAAGGTGAGATCCCCCAGATGGCCGATGGGGGTCGCCACCAGATAAAGGGCATTTTCTATCGTTTCCATTGTGCCTTTATCCTCCTTCCCCGCCGGGATGTGGACGGGGCCGTTGCCGCGACGGGGGAAATTCCGTTTTCGGCCCCCGGAAGATGGTTTCCATTTCCGCGCTGTAGGCCCCGGCCCCGTCGTATACCGCCAATGGCGGCGGAATGCGCAGGCCGGGCTTGCCGCCTTTCACCGCTTCCAAATAGAGCAAATTGGCGTCCCCTTCCCGGTTGGGGGCGATGAGGCGCAAGATTTTCGCTTCCAGCCCGTACCCTCTCGCCCCGGCGACGATGTCCGCGAGCCTTTTGGCCCGATGCACCAGGGCCAGGCGGCCCCGGGGTTTCAACAGGGCCGCCGCCGTTTTAAAAACATCGTCCAGATTGCAGTACAGTTCCGCCCGGGCCGCCGCTTTGAGCGGCTCCGTGGGCAGCCGGCCGCCGCCCGCCGTTTCATAGGGGGGATTGGTGACGATCAGATCGAAGGAAGCCTGGGGGAAAAGGGCTTCGCCGCCCCGGATATTTCCCGCCACAATCTCGACATCGACGCCGTTTAAAGCCATATTGCGCCGGGCCAAATCCGCCAGCGGGGCCATCAATTCCAAACCGGTGACGCGAAGGGTTCGTTCCCGGGCCAAAAGCAAGAGCGGCAAAACACCGTTGCCGCAGCCAAGGTCGAGAACCCGGCCGCCGGGGCGAAGCGGAGCGAACCAGGCCAGGATCACGGCGTCGAGAGAAAAACAGAACCAAGCCGGGTTCTGTAAAAGCCGGTAGCCGCCCCAATAGAGGGCGTCCAAACGCTCTTGGTTCTCCGGCCGTGCTTGCTCTATTTGCCGCATATCAACGGTTCTTTGTCAGGAAAGCGCTGCAAAAAAGGCAATCCCCTTCCCGGACTTCGCCGTATTGGTTCGGACAGATGTGAAACCCGGCCTCAAAAAGGGAGCGCAGGGCGCCTTCCCCGGAAAAGGCCTGGTTCTTTTTTTTGATGATTTCCTGTAAAGCGATGTTCTTGGCCTCTAGAAGTTCTACATAATGGCGAATGGTGGCCAATTCCTCGGCCACATTCCTGACTTTTTCTTCCAATTCCAAAAGCGCTTGGCTGAGCATAGGAACCTCCTCAGTTTTTATCTTCCAGCGCCATCAGCTCTTGCATTTCTTCGGGATCGATCTCTTCCTGCGCTACGGGTTTCGCTTGCCGGTGTTTATAATCGTCGCTTTCGAATTTTAGGCAGCACATCAGCCGCCCGCAAATGCCGGAGATTTTCCCCGGATTTAAGGAAAGATTCTGCTGTTTCGCCATGCGGATGGAAACCGGCTGGAAATCGTCGAGCACGCTGTGGCAACAGAGAACCCGCCCGCAGGAAGCGATGCCGCCGATCATCTTGGTCTGTCCCTGACGCCGATTTGCCGCAGTTCGATGCGGGTGCGAATACCGCGGCGAGATCTTTCACCAGCTCGCGAAAATCCACCCGCCCCTCGGCGGTAAAATAGAAAATGATCTTGCTGACGTCGAAGGTATATTCCACGTCGATCAATTTCATCGGCAGATCGTTTTTTTGAATCTTTTTTAGGCAGATTTTGAAGGCTTCCCGTTCCTTCTCCTTATTGATGGCATAGATTTCATCGTCCTCCGCTGTGGCGCGGCGCACCACATCCTTTAAAGGTTGAACCACGGATTCCTTGTCCATGCTGCGGGGGGCGATCACCACCCGGCCATATTCCAGCCCCCGGGCGGTTTCGACGATCACCTTGTCGTCCAATTCCAGGGAAAGATCCCCGGGATTAAAGTAGTAGATCTTGCCCGCCTGCTTGAAGCGGACGCCTACGACATTGATTTTATCCGTCATGTTTTCAATCCTTTCTCCGCGGCCCCTCTTGAAGAAGAAACGCTTCCTTCAAGGAGAGCAGCCATGTATCTAAAAGCAGCCGCATATTTATGGGGAAGCTCCCTTTTTCTTTGGCGATCCCCACCGATTCCCAGCCGCGAAACAGTGTTTCCCTGTCCCAAAGGGGAAGGGGAAAGGCGGCGGCCGTTCCCGTCATTCGTTCCAAAACATTGTCCCGCAGAACCGCTTCGGCCCCGTCGAGAAAGGCCAGGCTTTTTTCCCTGTCCTTGGCCAATGGTTCGGTAAAAGCGAAGATTTCCTCACAATCGGCATTTCCCAGGCGGCGGAGCCATTGCCAGGCCAAGTCCAAGGTTTCGCCGTCCGGCGGTTGCTTGGCTTGCCGCCAATGCAGAACACGGCAGCGAGAATGTACCGTCGGCAAAATTCGGTCGCCATTTTCCGCCAAAAGCAGCAGCACCCGGCCGGGGGCCGGTTCTTCCAGTGTTTTTAACAGGCAGTTGGCGGCGGCGTCCTGCATGGCGTCGGCGGCGGTGAGCAAAAAAACCTTCATCCTGCCGACCATGCGGCTTTGGGCCGCCTTGCGCTGTAAAGCGCGGATTTGCTCGATTTTATAGTATGCCCCGTCCGGCGCGAGAATTTCCAGGTCGGCGAAGCCGCCTTTTTGCAGGCGGCGGCAGTTTTCGCACCGGCCGCAGCCCTTACCCTCCGCCGGGGCCTCGCAGTTGAGGGCGGCGGCGAAGGCCAATGCTTCCTCCCGGGTTTGTTCCGCGGGGCCGAGAAAGAGATAGGCATGGGCGGTTTGCTTCAATTCCGCCGACCAGTCGGTTTTCATTCTCCGCACACCTCTTTTAAATGGCCGCCGATGCGGGCGGCGATCTCTTCCCGCTCCCCCCCGGCAGGGATCACGCGGATTCGCTGGGGGTCTTGCGCGGCAAGGGCGAGAAATCCCCCGCGTACCCGGCGGAAAAAGGCGGCGTTTTCCGCCTCCATGCGGTCGGTTCCGCCACCGCGGTTTTGCAGGATGCGCTCCAGGGCCAGGTTCTCTTCAATGTCGAGGAGAAAGGTCAAGTCCGGCAGCAGGCCGCCGGTGGCGACGGCATTAACGGTTTCAATCAGCGAAAAGTCAAGGCCGCGGCCATATCCCTGGTAAGCGATGGTGGAATCCAAAAAGCGGTCACAGAGGACGATGTCGCCCCGGCTCAATGCCGGCCGGATCACCTCCCGCACATGGCGGCTGTGATCGGCGCCATAGAGCAATAGCTCGCTGGCGGCGTCCATATCCCGATAGCGGGGATCCAAAAGAAGGGCCCGGATGCCGTCGCCCAGCGGCGTGCCGCCGGGTTCCCGGGTCATGACGGTTGTATGGCCCCGGGCGGATAAAAAAGCCCGGGCATTTTCCATTTGGCTCGATTTCCGGCGCCGTCAATTCCTCAAAGGAGATAAACCATCCTCTCATCCTTCGGTTCCTTTCGCTGTTTTCTTTGGCGAAGCGGGATCAAACTCCATTCCGCTGGTGCGGAACGGGCCGCTTTTTCCGCGGATTTGTTCTTCCGTTTCCCGAACTTCATGGGTCATATCACAGATTGAAGGCCGGAAAGGATAGAAAACCTGTTGCAACAACTTTTTACGCTTCCCATTGGTTTGTAAAAGGCGTTGACAACGGAAAGGCGGCGCTATATAATAAAAACAGCCGGACAGGCCGCCCTGGCTCTCGGCGCGCCCCGCTTTTCCGGCCAAACAAAACCATCGCGAAAATCACTGACATGCACAAGGTGATTTCTGCCAGGCGTTCGGCAAAACGCCTCCCTTTTTTGGTTTCCCTTTGCTTTTTTGTTCCCTCTTTTGCGGACAAGCCCGCCGCCCCGCCGTTTGCCTTCGATGGGGCGAACCGACAAATAGCGAAGAAAGGTGACTTTATCATGAAAGTACTGGCCAATATTACGAACATCTCCTTTTATGGAGCGGTTCTCCGATGGAGACGATATCCGTGATTTCTGTCGGCGGCACCGGCTGGATGGGTTGGAGCTGCTGCCCTATGGCGAAAATTCCATCGGTAAAATACCGGCGGATCTGGTTTTCAGCGTCCATCTGTCCTCATACAACCATTGGGTGGATTTTTGGAATGGCAAGGAAGAGGGTGTTTTGGAAGAATACAGGGATTGGGCCACCGCCCGGCGCGTCATCGGCAAAGACAAAGGGGCGCTGGTGGCGCAGTATCGGGCCCAACTCGATTTCGCCGAAAGCCTGGGGGCCCGTTATGTCGTTTTTCATGTCGCCGATGTGTCGATCCCGGAATTCATCAGCCATCGCTTCACCCATACCGACGCCGAAGTGATCGACGCCTCGCTGGAACTGATCAATGAACTGCTGGCGGACGGAGGGTATTCCTTCCAATTCCTGGTGGAAAACCTTTGGTGGCCCGGCTTTACGATGAAAGACAAAAAGATGACCCGTCGCCTGCTTGACGGCATTCGGTATCAGAACAAAGGCATCATGTTTGACACCGGCCACCTGCTGCATACCGACAATGACCTGAAAACAGAGGACGAGGCCGTCGATTATATCCACCGCGTATTGGACGACCATGCCGATCTGTGCCGCGAGATCAAAGGCGTTCATCTGCAGCAGAGCCTCAGCGGCGATTATGTCAAAGCCCTGCTCGCCGACCCGCCCCGGTTGAAAGATTCCTATGATGACCGGGTGGGCCAGATTTTCGAACACATTCATACCGTCGATGCCCATCAGCCCTTTACGGCCCAGGGGGTAAAGGGCCTGATCGACCGCCTAAATCCCGATTTTCTCGTCTATGAATTTTGCACCCGCAGCCGGGCGGAGCATGAGGATTTTCTGGCGCGGCAGAACGCGGCATTGGGGCGTTAACGGGTCTTTTCGGCGAAGAAATATATGGCTGAAGCCGCGGCAACGCGGCTTCGCTGATTGGTTTGCTCTCTCCTTTCGGAATGCCGGTGCGGCAATCCCATTCTAACGGAGCCCCGCAAACTTTATTTTTTTTTGCCCTTTTTCATTTTGCACAATGTATTGTGCCTTATCTCTAAAAAGGGCATTGGCCCATTATTTTGGTTTCAATGCTGTTGGAGTTTCGGGGGCCAATCCCAAAGTCCGCTCGAATGAAGCAGTTCGCAGTATTTTAAGACGGTAAAAAGGTTGACCCGGGTGTTCATTCGGGATAGGTTCATGCCGAGAAGTTGCTCAATCTTTTCGATGCGATAATAAAGCGTATTGACATGTATGAACAAATGCGCGGCGGTTTCTTTTAGATTAAAATCTGCATTTACCAGCTCCGTAAGGGTCGAAAGCAGGCTGCCCTCATTTTTCGCGTCATAATCGGAAAGCGGCTCCAGCGTATTCAGGCAAAATATTTTTACGGTTTCCGGTTCCAAAGAGAAAAGGGGGGTGAAAATGCCGAGATCCGAGAAATACTGGATTTCGGTTTTGGTTCCCATCACCTGGGGATAATGGAGGGCGATACGGGCCTCGTCGCAGCTTCTGCGCAGATTGTAAAGGGAATGGGGCCGTCCCTGGCCGAAGGAGGCGGCAATTTGATAGTTTTCCTTTAATGCGGCTTGGAAAGACTCAATTCCGACGGTCTTCGGCCCGACAGGAGAGATATATGCGGCGATCCGCGGCCCGCTGACCACGAAAGCCCCCGGCGTCACCCGCTTTAAAAACTCGCGGGAATAGGACATGATCGCCGCCCACTGCTCATGGTTTTTCACATTTGGAGCCGCCATGACATCGACATAATACGCGCAATCCGCGGCCAAGGGATAATTGCCCAGCGCCAGAATATCGGTTACCTCGGCTGTGCTTTGGCCAAAGAGATATTCATACATTTCCTGTTCAAAAAGCACCTTGTCCTTCTTGGTTTGGTTTACTTTGGAAAAATAACATTTGACCGCCAATTTGCTTTGCCGCAGCATCGCGAGGATCGGCGGAACTTGGGTGGCGGAAAGATCCCTAACGAGGATATAGGCGCTGGAATCGCTGCATGGAATCTGATAATACAGGCATTTTTCCGTTTCGGAATAAAGACAATCGTTTTGGCCAAGATCGGGGAGCGTAACAAAAGAATCGTCGACATGTTTGATGCCAAAAGAAGTATGGGGATAGTGGATGAATCCGTTATAGTCGGCTATTATAATCTGCCGACCGGCCATTTTTTCCAGATGCGAGCCGACATATGGCAATCCCCTGTCGAGGGTACCGTCGACCAATTGATAAATATCCTCATTAGCAATCAACATTGTGCCATCTCCTTTCCGCTCTATAGCTAGTTCTCGGATGGTGGGTTTCTTTTATCGACCGGGTGTCCTATTTCATTTGCTGTTTCGCGCCCCATTGCAAGCAATAGGAGATGCCCATTGTAATTGCAAAAACCGTGCCAAAGCCGAAAATGACTTTAAAGGCCATGCAACGGGTCTATTTTGAACCTGTTTTTGCCGCTTGTCTCATCGTTTCTTCGCCATTCTCAAAATATGGTGGGAACCGGGTGGCGTTCTCATAAAAATCGCCTTTTCCTGCCTTGTTTGAGACAATGTGTATTGAAATTGTCTCATTCTTACGGTATGATTGATACAACGGTTCCCGTTAGGAGGATGAATATGAACAAGCCGGATTTGTTGATCAGCTCGATCATCCGCAACAGCGAAAAATCGATCATCGACCAAACCATTCAAACCGAGGACAATATCTATATTGAACGGGTGAAACAGTTAAAATTGGAAATCCTCAAGGGGATTCCCGCCCCGGCGGGGGCCGATCTCGTTCAGCAGATCATTATGGATTCTTGGGTGCGCTCCCGTGATTATGGGATTGAGCTGCATCGATCCTTTCAGAGCGTTCCCACCATCGCCCCGGAGGAAATGGAAAAGCTGCTCATCCAAAACCGCTTTCTCATCAATGCCACACTTTCCAGTTTGGAACAGTTTAAGCCTTTATTGAATGCGAACTATGATATTCTGCTTTGGGATCCCGATGGCGTCAATTTGCTGACCATGCTTGGGGAAAACAATAAAATCGCCTTTCAGCGCTATAAATTGGAGCCGGGTACGGTTTGGAATGAAAAAACGATCGGCACTTCCTCCATGTCGCTGGTGCCGATCCTGAAAAGGCCGATTCAATGCTGCGGCCCGGAAAACTTCCTTTCCAAATTCCACAGCGCCACCGGTTCTTCCGCCCCCATTTTTGATATCAAGGAGGATTTGGTCGGCGTCCTGACCATCGGCACCTTGTATTATCAATGTGTGAACTCCTTTAATTTAAGCCTCGTAGCTTCCATTGCCGCTCTCATTCAGAAGGAAGTCCAGCTGAACATGTATGAAGAGATGTATAAGGCCACCAGCGAGGTTTTGGGCGAAGCGATGCTTACCGTCGACAACCAGGATGTCATCACCTATGTCAACCCGGTTGCCACCGCCTTGTTCCAACCCGGCGGCGACCAATTGGTTGGGCAGCGGCTCCAGACCCTGCTGGGCCATCAGCCCAAAATAAAGAAGGCGCAAAAATCCGGGCAACCCTTGTCCGAAACGGAAATCATCGTTCCCAAGCTCGGCGCCTGTCAATGCTCGCTCCATCCGATCAAAGACCAGCAGAGCCACCGGTTTGGCTGCCTCATCGCGATAAAGCGCGGCGGGACAGCCCCGGTCATTGTCAATGGCGATGCCTTCGCCGCCATCGTCGGAACCTCCGCCCCGATCCGGGAAACGGTTTCCAGAATCCGGAATTTCGCCGAATGGAATTCCAATATTTTGTTGCAAGGGGAAAGCGGCACCGGCAAAGAGCTTTTCGCCCGGGCAATCCACCAAATCAGCCGGCCCAACCGGCCATTCGTCGCCATAAACTGCGGCGCCATCCCCAAAACGCTGGCCGAAAGCGAACTATTCGGTTATGAAGGGGGTGCGTTCACCGGTGCGGAGCGCCACGGCAGCCGAGGCAAAATCGAACATGCCGGCAATGGCACCTTGTTTCTGGACGAAATCGGCGATCTTTCCTTGGATCTCCAGCCGATCCTATTGCGGGTTTTGGAAGAAAAGCAAATCGTGCGGGTGGGGGGCGTCCGCCCGATTGGGGTGGATTTTCAGCTCATCGCCGCAACCAATAAAAACTTGACCGATCTTGTGGAGAAGGGCCTGTTTCGGGAGGATTTATACTATCGCCTGGCGATTTTCAAAATCACCATTCCCCCATTGCGGGATCGGGGCGAGGACATTTTGCTTCTCTGCGACCATTTTCTGGCCGTCCTCGCCCAAAAACGCGGCATCCCGGTCCCGGCCTTGGGCCGGGGGGTAAAGACCCTCCTGATGCAATATCCCTGGCCCGGCAATGTGCGGCAATTGGAGCACTGTTTGACCTATGCCGCCAGCATTGCCGAAGGCGGCATCATCCGGCCGGAAGATTTGCCCCCGAAATCCGATCCCTGTCGGGCCGGGGCCAGGGAAGAAGCCGCCGACCCGAGATGGAAAAAATCCGGCAGGCCTTGCAAAGTCCGGCCGGAATGTTTCCGATGCCGCCCGCTCCCTCGGTTTAAGCCGGGCGACGCTGTACCGCAGAATCAAACAATACGGCCTAAAAATATCCTGAAAATGTCCCGGATATTCCGGGGCGATCCCCGTGGAAGCGACCCGGATAAAAAAACACCTTAAAGCAATGAATGAGCGTCGCTGTGCAATCCAAGCCGGTATGCGTCGGCGGAACGCCGGACATCGCTTCCACTTTTTTGCTATATGCCCGCCTACGGCAATCCCATTGCCATAGGCGGGCATTGATTGTATATCACCTCCAAAGGTTTTCGGAGGTTTCTCCAATGACAAGCCATTCTTGGCTCCCATATAATAATCTTAAAGGTAAAATTAAATCAATTTTCTGAGGAGGGAAAGCATGGCTAAAAACTTATTGGACTTTACGGGTCAGGTGGTTCTTATTACCGGTGGCAGATCCGGTATCGGCCAGGCAGCGGCTGTGGCCTTTGCGGAACAGGGCGCCAAGGTTGTCATCGCCGGCCGCAGCAATGCCGACGAAACGCTGGCCAAAATCAAGGAGCTTGGCGGCGAGGAAGGGATGTTTATTAAGGCGGATGTCAGCATTGCCGCCGATGTCAAGAACATGGTCGATGCGATTGTAAAGAAATATGGCCGTCTTGACGTAGCCTTTAACAACTCGGGGCTGTTGCCGGTAACGGCGGATCTGGTGGACCAGACCGAAGAGGATTTCCAGAAAATCATCGATGTTGACCTTAAAGGCGTTTTCCTGTGCATGAAGGAAGAAATCGGCCAAATGCTCAAGCAGGAAAGCGGCGGCGCAATCATCAACTGCGGTTCGATGGTCAGCTTTGTCGCGGATCCGGGCATGGCCCCCTATGTTGCGGCCAAACACGGTGTGGCGGGCCTTACCAAGGGCGCCGGCATCGAATATGCGAAGCATAATATCCGCATCAACCTGGTGGCTCCCGGTCTTACGGCAACGGAAATGACCTCGGGCTGGCTGTCGGATCCGGAATTTTGTGAATTGGTAAAATCGTATAACTTTGTGAACCGCTGGGCGGAACCGGAAGAAATCGTCGGTCTCGTCCTCTTCCTGGCTTCACCGATGGCCTCCTATATCGCCGGATCTATTTTCGTGGCGGATGGAGGGCAAACCGCGCACTGATCTTACAACAAAGGAGATGCCGATGAAAGTAATCGTTGTATTTAAATGGTCAAAAAACCCGATTGATGCCCGTGTGAGTTCGGACGGAACCGTTGACTGGCGTGGCGTGAAAATGGCCGCGAACGACGACGATCCGGCGGTTATGGAAATAGCCCGGGCTTTGGTTGAGGGCGATGAAATGATTGGTTTGACAGTGGGCGACGGTGACACAGCGTGGGCTGCGGCCCGGGGCTCGACGCGCACGGTGGTGGTCACCGATGCGCAGACGGAGATGAACAGCGCGGCGATGGGAAGGGTGCTTGCCGCCGCTATCCGGCGCGAAAACGATGTTGATGCGGTGATCATAGGCGATTCCTCTTGGGACTATGGTGTGGTTTCCGCTTTAGTGGGGCAGCTCGGCTGGCCGGCGGTGGCCGGTGTGGTCGATGCTGGGGCGGAGCAAAGCCATCTTCGGGTGACCCGCAAGATGGGCAGCATATCACAGGTGCTTGAGGTTGAGGGGCCTGCGGTTCTCGCGGTGATGGCGAACCGGGCCGAGCAAAATGAGCCGGGAATGAAGGAAGTTCTTATGGCCCGAAAAAAGCCGATAGAAAAACTCACCCTGGCCGATTTGGACATTGCACCCGTTGCTGCCGTCAATTTTAGAGGGAGCAGACTCCCCGATACGCCGCCCGCGTGCATTATCGACGGCTCCGATCCCGCGGCTGCTTGCCAGCAGCTTATGGCGGGATTGAGTACGGACGGCGTGGTGTGAAGGAGAATTGCTTATGAATATGAACAGCTGGATCATAATTAGCGACGAACGCCGGGTAGGCGGTATGCAAAGCGCCGCCCGCAAGCTTGGCGGCCAGGTAACGGCGGCTGTGGCCGGCCCGCGTGGGCTGGCGGATACCGTTTCGGGATGGGGATTTGACCGGGTGTGTTGCTTCGAAACGGCGGAGGGCGTTCCGGTGGAAGCCTATGCCGGGCAGATTGCCGAGGCGATTGCCGCCGAGGGCCCCGGGTTGGTATTGTCCTCCGATGTGCCGACAGGCCGGATTTTGCTTGGGGCTGTCGCCGCGAAGTTGAATGCGGCGCTGATCGGCTCCATTCGGAATCTTGCCGCGGATGGCGAAATGATCGTAGCGAGCCGATCCACCGCGGAAGGAAGGGCCTTGGAGGATATCGAGGTTCAAGGCGTCTTGGCCGGAATTTATGATGGCGCCGATGTGCCGGTAACTCCGGCGGAACCGGTTCCGGTGGAGGTGGTTGCGGTCGGAGAGCCCGCCGCCGTGCGCTTGGTCGAAACCATCACGGCCGGGGAAACCTCGGGGTTATTGACGGCCGACCGTGTGGTGAGCGTCGGCATGGGGCTAAAGGGCAAAGACGACCTGAAGCTGATCGAAGAGCTGGCAGCTGCGATGCACGCTGAAATGGCCTGTTCACTGCCGGCTTGTGACGATATGCACTGGTTGCCTGCCCATCGGGTTGTGGGCTCGTCCCATAGCCAGGTTGCGCCCAGGCTTTATGTCGCCGCGGGCATTTCCGGGCAGCCCCAACATATGTCCGGCATCCGCGATGCAAAAATCGTGGTTGCCATCAACAATGACCCGGAAGCCAGAATCTTCAAAAACTGCAATTACGGTATTGTCGGCGATCTATATAAAATCGTTCCGGCGCTGGCTGCCGCATTTAAGGACAACGATTGACGGCTTAACTGAAACAAAATATCGACGGAGAAAAAGAAGGAGTGAAGTTTTTAATGCCTAAATACATTTTTGACACCGAGTATGATGTCGTCGTAATCGGCGGTGGTGGGGCCGAAGCAAAATGGCAGCTTATACCGCCGCGAAAGAGGGCGGATTGAAGGTTGCTTTGCTGGAAAAAATGCCGGAAACCGGCGTACCTCCATCTACACCGAGGACTTGACGGCTTTCAATTCCATCGAACAGCAAGAGCGGAAAACGCCGCCGAAATTCACCGGCACGCCTTTCAACCACTATCCGACCTATGCGGAAGGCTATGCCCGCTATATGGACTTTAGCCACCAGCGTGCGAACCCGGACGTGGTGCGTGTACAGCTTTATGAAACCGCTGAAACCGTCCAGTTGTACAGGGATCTTGGCGCCGAATGCGTCAATGTATTCGTATTCGCTTTCAATCAGCCCAATGAACTCAATACCGCGCACCGCTATGAAGGTCTTGGCGAACGTATGCAGGAATTGCTGCTCCGTGCCACCATCAATGCGGGGGTTGACATCTTCACCTCGACGCCGGCCAAAAAGCTTTTGGCGAATGGCGGCGTTGTCGAAGGGGTGGAAGCCGTCGATGCAAAAGGCAATAAGATGCTCATCGGCGCCAAAGCCGTGATCCTTGCCTCCGGCGGCTTCGGCAACAATCCCGAGATGGTCAAAAAATACGCCTGGCAGCATTGGTCCGCCAACTATACCTCCCAGTGCGTGCCCACCGAGAATACCGGTGATGGCCTGAATATGGCGCTTGAAGTAGGCGCCGACGGCACAACCAGCCCCGGCTGCGTCATGAATATCCCGGTTGCCTGGGGCAAGCTGCTTACGGCCCATACCACCGGCGCCGGCATCCAGCCCGTCCTCTGGGTCAACAACCGCGGCGAACGTTTTGCCAATGAGGAAATGGGCTTCAGCTTCATGAACGCCGGTTCCTCCATCATCAAACAGCCCAAAGGCACCGCCTATGCCATTTTAGACTCGGAGCAGGTGAAGTATTATATGGAGGAAGGCTCCGAAATCAGCTTGGGTGAATTTATCGTGTACAACCAGAAGCTCACCCACCTGTTGACCGAGCTTGAACAGGACATTAAGCTGGGCACCGCTTGGAAGGGCGATACCCTGGAAGAGCTTGCCCATGCCATTGACGATGTGGACGCCGATACATTGATCGAAACCATGAAGCAATACAATGGGTACTGCAAAGACGGCGTGGACAAAGACCACCTCAAACAAGCCAAATATCTCCGTGCGGTCAGCAAGCCGCCCTTCTATGCCATTCGGATGGCCGCCAGCATTCTGACAACCTGCGGCGGCATCAGAGTCAATGGCGATATGCAGGTAACGGATGAGAATTATGATCCCATTCCCGGCCTCTATGCGGCGGGGAACGATGCCAGCGGCCTCTATGGCGATTCCTATAATCTGGATTGCCCCGGCACGGCGAATGGTTTCGCCCATGCTTCCGGCCGCAAAGCGGCGCGTCACGCCATAAAGGTCATCAAAGCCAAAGGTTATTAAATTGTTGGTTTAACCAGGAAAAGGCGGGCGGCATGAACTTTTTCATGCCGCCCGGCTGAAATCTGCAGCAAACATTTATTTGAATGTTCATACGACTGCTCCTGTCAGAATATGTTTTGGGAAGAGGTTGATATCTATGGGTAAAAAAACGGTTTTACTCGCCGTATGGTGCGCTTTTTGGTGCATAGTATATTTTGGTCTCTATAGGGGATTTGTTCATTCGTTTTTCGGTACCGATGGTGGCGAAGCCTTCATCGGTTTCTGTGCTTTGGCTTTGTTCCTGGGCCAGAATGGCGACCGCAAAAAACTTCTCAATTTTGTTTGTAGCGGTATCTGCGGTGGCATTTGGGGCTGGATCTTCGTTATGGGCGTTGGCCTGCTGATGCCGATTTTCAATGGCAATTTTCTGATTGCCGCGAATATCGATATTTTTGTTCTCACCGCTTTGGCCATCGTCGTTCACACATTTTTCCTGCGCAATACGATCTTCAACAATATGCCCTATGTGTTCATGGGCGTCGCCACCACCTTTTCCGGTACGG
>JAXGQJ010000014.1:0-52168 GCA_040766505.1 Clostridiales bacterium | reverse complement strand
AAAGCCCGCACCGTTCCGGGGCGATTACCGGCATAGCCTATGATTCCCGTAAAGTGGCCCCGGGCTATCTTTTCGTCTGTTTGCGGGGGGTCGAAGCCGATGGCCACGCCTTTGCCGCCAAAGCCGTGGCGGCGGGGGCCGCGGCACTGCTGGTGGAAGAAAATTTAACCGACATTGCCGTTCCCCAGCTGCTGGTTGCGGACACCCGGCGGGCCTTGGCCACCGTGGCCGAAGCCTATTATGGCCATCCCGGCCGGTCCCTCCGTTTGATTGGGGTCACCGGCACCAATGGCAAAACCACCACAACCCATCTGATCCGCCAGGTCTTGGAGGCCTATGGCAAAAAGACCGGGTTGATGGGGACGAACCATATTCTCATCGGCGACCAAGTGATTCCCGCCACCCATACGACGCCGGAATCCCTGGAAATCTCCGCCTATCTGCGGCGCATGGTCGACGCGGGCTGCCAATATGCAGTCATGGAGGTGAGTTCCCACGGCCTTAGCCAGGGCCGCGTTTCGGCCCTCGATTTTAGGGGCGCCGTTTTCACCAATCTGTCCCAGGATCATCTCGATTACCATCTCGATTTTAGCGATTATCTAAAAGCAAAACAAATCCTCTTCCGCTCCCTGGGCCGAAACGGCGCAAGCGCTTTTGGCATTGTGAACCGTGACGATCCCTATGCCGACGCCTTCATCGCCGTGGCCGACGCCCCGGTTCTCAGCTTTGGCCTTGGGCCCGGCGCCGACTATTGCGGTTCCGCCATCACCATGACGGCGGCGGGAACCCAATTCGATCTTTCCTATGGTGAAAGAACATATCGGGTCAAATTGCCTTTATTGGGCAATTTTAATGTCTATAATGCGCTGGCGGCCATCGCCGTTCTCCATCGGGACGGTTTGCCGCTGCCCTTTATTGTCGACGCCCTTTCCCGGGCCGAACAGGTTCGGGGCCGCTTTGAAAAGGTGGCCTATCCGGCGGGCCCCGCCGTTCTGGTGGATTATGCCCATAGCCCCGACGGGCTGGCCAATATCTTAAAAACCGCCCGAGATGTTAAAGAGGGAAGCCTCCGCCTCGTTTTCGGCTGCGGCGGCGACCGGGACAAAACGAAGCGCCCGGTCATGGGCAAGATCGGCGGCGAACTGGCGGATTTTGCCATCATCACATCGGACAATCCACGTACCGAGAACCCCTTGTCCATCATCGCCATGGTGGAAGAGGGGATGAAGGAAAGTGGCGGCGCCTACCGGATCATTGCCGACCGGCGGGAAGCGATCCGGGAGGCGATTCGCGGCGCCGCCGCGAAAGACCTTATCGTCATTGCCGGCAAGGGCCACGAGGATTATCAGATCGTCGGCAGGGAAAAACGGCATTTTGACGATTTTGAAGAGGCCGAGGCGGCGCTGCGTGCGTATTTCCCGACACGATAAATACAAAAATATCAAGTTATATTGAGGTAGCGAAATGGTAAACCTATTTCCATATGCATTGGTCACCGCCTGGCTGATCGGCATGATTTTGGCGCCGATTGTCATCCCGCTTTTGCGCTGGCTGCGTTTTGGACAACGGATTCGCCGGGAAGGCCCTAAGGAACATTTAAAAAAGAGCGGCACCCCCACCATGGGCGGCATTGTTTTCATCGTCAACCTGCTGATCTCGTCTTTGCTCTGGGCGAAAACAAGCCCGACCCTGTTTGTGGCCCTCGCCATCGCGATCCTTTACGGCATTTTGGGCTTTGCCGACGATCTGATCAAAACGCTGAAAAAGCGTTCCCTCGGTTTGCGGGCCTGGCAAAAGTTCAGCGGTGAAATCCTGATCGCCCTGGCCTTGATTTTTGCGGCCACCTCATTGTTGGATCGCGGCACCGATCTTTTGGTGCCCGGTTTGGATCTGATCTGGCGGGCCGGGCCCTTCTATTATCTGGTCGCCTTCATCTTGGCCGCCGGCGCCACCAATGGGGTGAACCTTACCGACGGCCTCGACGGTTTGGCGGCGGGGGCCTGCTTCCTCGCTTATCTGGGTTATGGATTCATTGCCCTTCACTGTGTCGATTATCCGCCCTTTCCCCTCGTGGATTATATGGCCCTCGTCGTCTATTCCGGCGTGATGGCCGGCATTTGCCTCGCCTTTCTCTTTTTCAATCACCATCCGGCCAAGGTCTTTATGGGGGATACCGGCTCCCTTTTCCTTGGCGGCGGCTTGGCGGTGCTGGCGATTCTGACCGGCACGGAATTGCTTTTGATTGTTTTGGGCGGCGTATTCGTGGTGGAAACCTTGTCCGTGATCTTGCAGGTGATTGGGTTTAAGCTGACCGGGAAGCGGATTTTTCGCATGTCGCCGCTGCACCACCATTTTGAAATCATTGGCTGGGGAGAGAAGAAGGTGGTCTATACCTTTTGGTTTGTGGAATTTCTCTTTGTTTTACTGGCCTTATTGCTCTATTTTCTGATTTAACCAATCGCCGCCCCAATGGATGCGGCGGCGGCCCTTGCTTTTTGCCCATTTCATCAGTGCTGGCTTACATTTCCAAAGAGGAAGGTGACCCGATGAAAAAGCTTAGGTATAAGAATGTCCTGGTTTTGGGCGCCGGAAAAAGCGGTTGCAGCGCCCTTTCTTTTTTACGGAAAATGCAGGTGCCAGGCATTGCGCTCTATGATCAGAATCCCCATCGATCCGAGGCCCTTGCCAATGAGGAAGCCTTGGGGGTGCGGCTTTTTTTAGGTGTTCTCCCCGATGTGGAAAAGGAAGGCTTTGATCTGGCGGTGATCAGCCCCGGCATTCCGTTAACATCGCCAGTGCCCGAAGCATTGGCGGCGGCGGGGATCCCGATTTGGGGCGAGCTGGAATTGGCTTCCGGCTTTTTATCGAAACCGCTGATCGGCATCACCGGAACCAATGGCAAAACCACCACCACCACGCTGGTGGGGGAAATCTTTCGCAATGCGGGGTTAAAGGCCTTCGTCGGCGGCAATATCGGCCAGCCGCTATTGGAGGCGGTAGGCGGGGATTATGATTTTTATATTGTGGAGATGTCCAGTTTTCAACTGGAAACGATCCACAAATTACAGGCCAAAGTCGCGGTTTATCTCAATGTAACGCCGGATCATCTGGATCGCCACGGCGATATGGACGGTTATTTGATGGCCAAAGGCCAACTGGCCCTGCGGCAAAAAAAGGAAGATTTCACCGTCGTCAATTATGACGAACCCCGGTTCCGGGATTTTACGAAGCGGTTGAAAACCAATGTGTTCTTTTTCAGCCGCACCGTTTCTCTTTATGACGGGGCTTTCATCCGCCATGGCAAAGAAGTGGTTTTTGCCCGTTCCGACGACTTAAACAATCGCTTGGAACATATCATAAATACGGATGAGATTCGATTGCCGGGCCCCCACAATTTGGAAAACGCCTTGGCCGCCATTGTAATCGCGAAATTGATGGGCGTCCCCGGTGGCGCAATCGAGAAAACACTGAAATCCTTTAAGGGTGTGGAACACCGCCTAGAGGAGGTGCGGGTTCTTTCCGGCGTGCGCTATGTCAACGATTCCAAGGCCACGAACCCGGATTCGGTGCTGAAAGCCCTGGAATCCTATGGGAACAGCCCGATTGTTCTCTTGGCCGGCGGCCGCAATAAGGGGGCCTCCTTCGATCTTCTGGCCCAATCCATCAAGGAAAAGGTGAAATACCTGCTTCTGATGGGGGAAGCCGCCGTCGAACTGGAAGAAGCGGTGCAAAAGATCGGTTTTAGCCGCTATCGGCTGGTATCCGGCATGGAGGAAGCCGTCGCCGTCGGCCAGCAGGTGGCGGACAGCGGCGATGTGGTGCTGCTTTCCCCCGCCAATGCCAGTTTCGACGCCTATCGGAACTATGAGGACCGCGGCAGGGATTTTAAGGAGCGGGTGGGGCAATTAAAGAGGAGGAGATGAAATGGCGGAACTGCGCCTGAAGAAAAGACAACCGGATTTTCTGCTTCTTTTGGCCTTCGTCGGCCTTTTGGTGGTCGGCCTGGTGATGGTTTTCAGCGCCAGCCAGTATATCGCCGGCGACGGGCCGACGGAGGACGGATTGTACTTTTTGAAGCTTCAGGCGAAATGGGCGGTGCTCGGCATCGGCGTGATGTTTCTCACGATGAAGATCGATTACCGGGTGCTGAAAAAATTGGCGGTCCCCGGCCTCATCGGCGCGATCGTGCTATTGCTGCTCGTCAAGATCGGCCCTTCCGCCTCGGCCTTGGGGGCCGAACGCACACTGGTGATCGGCCCGATTCACTTTCAGCCTTCGGAACTGGCGAAGATTGCTTTGATTCTCTTTTTCGCTTATAATATGAGCCGTCGACAGCATCTGATGGGGAATTTTAGGGAAGGTTTCCTGCATCATTTTCTTATCTTGGCGGTCTTTTGTGTTTTGATTATGTTGCAGCCGGATTTGGGTACCTGCGTCGCTTTGGTTGGCGCCGCCTTCCTGATGATGGTCGCCGGCGGCGTTAAACCCCGTTGGCTGTTGGCCATGGTGCTGACCGGCTGCGCCCTGGTGGCTTTGGCCATCGTGATGGAACCCTTCCGCATGAAACGCTTTACGGCTTTTCTCAATCCCTGGGCGGATCCGCAAGGATACGGCTTTCAAACCGTGCAATCGCTGATCGCCATCGGCTCCGGCGGCATTGCCGGAACCGGCCTTGGCGCCGGGGGTTCCAAATGGTATTATTTACCGGAGGTACACACCGATTTCATCTTTTCCATCATTGGGGAAGAGCTGGGTTTCATCGGCGCCGTTTTTACCGTCGCCCTGTTCGCACTGCTTGTTTGGCGGGGCCTGCGCATTGCTCTCAGCGTGGAGGACAGCTTCGCCTCCCTTTTGGCGATGGGCATCACGGTGATGATCGGCGTGCAGACGATGATCAATCTCTTTGTCGCAACGGGTATGATGCCGGTAACCGGCATCGCCCTTCCGTTTATCAGCTATGGCGGCACGTCCCTTTTGATCACGATGGCCTTTATCGGCGTGCTGTTGAATTTGTCCTGTTATATGCCGAAAGGAGGCAGTTGATGCGCATCATCGTCAGCGGCGGCGGCACCGGCGGCCATCTCTATCCCGCTTTGGCTCTGGGACGGGCCTTCCGGGAAGCCGGCGCCGAGGTTCTCTATGTCGGATCCACCTATGGCCTGGAAAAGGAAGCCATGGCGAAGGAGGATTTTCCCTATCGCCTTTTGCCGGTGGCGGGAATCCATAAGAAAGTTGGCCTTTCCCTATTGCAAAGCATATGGCGCGTCCACCGTTCCTATCTGTTGGCAAAGAATATCGTCGCTGAATTTCGCCCCGATCTCGTCGTCGGCACCGGCGGCTATGCGGCCTATCCCACCTTGCGGGCGGCGGCGGCGGCCGGTGCGAAAACGTTGATCCACGAAGCCAATGCCGAATTGGGCCTCGCCAACCGCAAATTGGCCCCGCTGGTGGACTGCCTTTGCCTGCATTATAGCGATACCGCCCATGCCGTAAAGAATGCGAAACGCATCGAAGTGGTGGGTATGCCCATCCGCCAAAGCGTCAAAGACGCCACCAGGGAAGAGGGCGGAACCTATCTGCGCCTGAAAGAGGACAGGCTTTTGGTGACGGTGACCGGCGGCAGCCAGGGTTCCCAGCATATCAATGCGGCGATGGCGGAGATCTATAAACGCTATGGCCACCGAGACGATCTCTTTTTCTACCATATCGTCGGCAGGAACAATCTGCAGGAAACCCAAGCTTACAAATCCTATGCCCATGTGCGGTGCGTCGGCTATGAGGAGCGTATGGATCTCGTTCTCGCCCGTAGCGATCTCTGCATCGGCCGCGCCGGCGCTTCCTTTCTGGCGGAGATCGCGGTGAAAGGGATTCCCGCCATTTTGGTGCCGTATCCCTTTTCCGGCGGCCACCAGGAACGGAATGCCGCCCACTTCGCGGACCAAGGCGCCGCGCTGATGGTGTTGGATCGGGAATTGCCCGGCGGCTTAATGGAAAAATTTGAGCAGATGGTCGAACGGCCGCAATGTCGGGCCGCAATGGCGGAGAAGATAAAAAGGAGGCCAAAGCCGATGCCCTGGAACGGATTCTCAAGGTCGGTCTAGGCCTGATAAAGCGTAAATCCCTGGTCAAGCACGTTATAATGGGATTTGCATATGATGACTTAGGATGAAAAATCCTATTGGGGTAATGGAATGGAAGGTAAAAAGGGTGCGGTACATTTTATCGCCATCGGTGGCATCGGCATGAGTGCCTTGGCGAAAATTTTACTGGAAATGGAAACCGGGTCACCGGTTCCGATGTGAAAGAATCAGCGATCATTGCGGATCTTAGGGAAGGCGGCGCCGAGATCGCCATCGGCCATAGGGAGGAAAACATCCCGGCGGACTGTGCGGAAGTTGTCTATTCCAGCGCCATCCGCAAAGACAATCCGGAAATGCTGGCCGCGAAGGCGCGCTCGATTCCCATCACCCATCGGGGCCGATTGCTGGCTCGGCTTTTTAATGGGCAAAACGGCGTCGCCGTCGCCGGTTCCCATGGCAAAACAACAACGGCGGCAATGCTGGCCCAGATTATGGAAAAAGCCCATAGAGAGCCGAATATCGTCTTAGGCGGTATGCTCCCATTGATCGGCGGCAATGCGCAGCGGGGCCAAAGCGACATTTGGGTGGTGGAAGCCGATGAAAGCGACGGTTCCTTCCTGCTTTTGGAGCCGCGACATACGGTTATTACCAATATCGAACCGGAACATATGGAGCATTATGGCTCCGTCCCCCAACTGGAACGTGCCTTTGCCGATTTTGTGAAAAAGAGCGGCCAGGCCATCGTCTGCCTCGACAATCCTTTAACGGCGGCCCTGGCGAAGAACCATGGGGGCCATTGTCTGACCTATGCGCTGGATGCGCCGGTGGCGGATCTGAAAGCGAAATATATCACCCATTCCGGCCTGTTTACCGAGGCCATGGTCTACCATCGCGGCGAAAAGGCGGCAAAGCTCCGCTTGCGGGTGCCGGGGCGGCACAATGTCGCCAATGCCTTGGCCGCCCTGTACGGCGCTTTTCTTTTGGGCATTCCGTTTCAGGAGGCCGCAGGGTATCTGGAGGATTTTGACGGCGTCGGCCGCCGCTTTGAAATCCTCTATCAAGATAAAGATATGTTGGTCGTCGACGATTATGCACACCATCCCACGGAAGTGGAGGCCACCATCGCCGCCGCCAAAGCCACCGGCGCCAAACGGGTCATCGCCGTGTTTCAGCCCCACCGCTATAGCCGGGTGCGGAACCTTTATGCCGTTTTCGGCAAATCGTTTCACCAGGCCGACATTGTGATCGTCGACGAAATTTATTCCGCCTGGGAAGACCCGCTGGCGGGGATCACATCGGAACTGATCGTCGAGGAGATAAAAAAGAACGGCGGCGATCCGCTATATTTGAAGGGGGAAACGGCGATCTGCCGCCAACTGGAAGAAATGGCCCAACCCGGCGATCTCTTTTTGCTGATGGGCGCCGGGGACATTCGCCAAACCGCTCTTGCCCTTCGCGATCGTTTGGGAGGGGGAAAATGAGCCGATTTGCGGGCCTGGCCGCCGAGATGAAGGGCAAGTGTATCGAAGGGGCGAAAATGGCGGAACATACCACCTGGAAGATCGGAGGCCCCGCCGATTGCCTGGCTTTGCCGGCCTGTAAGGAAGATATCATAGCCTGCTGCCGCTGGGCGGCCGCGGCGTCTTTGCCGCTTACGGTTTTAGGGAACGGCTCCAATCTGCTGGTTTTAGACGGCGGCATCCGGGGCCTCGTCATGAAAATTGGCGAAGCGATGGCAAGTTACCGGGTGGAGGGCGAACGCATCTTGGCGGAGCCCGGCATTTTGCTCGCGAAATTGGCGAGAGAAGCATCGAAGCTCGGCCTCGCCGGCCTCTCCTGGGCCGCGGGGATTCCCGCCAGTTTGGGCGGGGCCGCGATTATGAACGCCGGCGCTTTCGATCACCACTTCTATGAAGTGCTGGAAAGCGTTTCCGTCATCGATGAAAACCTGGAGGAGCGTTTCATCGGCAAAGACGGGCTGGAATACGGCTATCGCCATACCGCTTTGCAGGAAAGGCCCCTGATTGTTACGGAGATTGTTTTGCGGATGGCAAAGGCGGAACCGGCGGCGCTGCTGTCCATCGTTGAAGAAAAGCTGGCCTATCGCCGGGAGAAACAGCCGCTGGAGTATCCCTCTTGCGGCAGTGTGTTTAAAAATCCCCCGGGAGATCATGCGGGGCGGCTGATCGAAGCCGCCGGTTTGCGCGGCTTCGGGATCGGCAATGCCGCCGTTTCTCAAAAGCACGGCAATTTTATCATCAATCCGGGCGGCGCCACCGCCGCCGACGCTTTGGCGGTCATCGCCCATGTACAAAAAACGGTGGAAAAAGAATTCGGCGTCTCTTTGGAGCCGGAAGTCAAAATCATCGGGGAACCGAAAGAAAAGCAACAGTAACCGTATAGGAGGAGAACATGACGGAATTAAAGATTGCGGGCAATACACGGTTACAGGGAAAAGCAAAAATTCATGGCGCCAAAAACGCCATTTTACCGATTATGGCAGCGTCTATCTTAACGGAAAATATCACCGTTCTCCACAATGTACCGGAACTCACCGATGTGGAAGTCATGGCGGAAATTCTGCGCCATCTCAATTGCAAGGTCAAACGGGAAGGGCACACCCTGACCATCGATACCTCCGGCATTGTCAATGTAAAGGTGCCGGAATATCTGACGAAGCGGATGCGGGCGTCCAATCTGATTTGGGGCTCCCTGATCGGCCGGTTCAAGGAGGCGTCGATTCCGATGCCCGGCGGTTGCCTGATCGGCAGCAGGCCGATGGACTACCACATCAAAGGTATGCGGCAGCTGGGGGTCATCGCCCATGAGCATTATGGGCAGATCGACAGTTGGACCCCCCATCTCCGGGGAGCGGAAATCTATCTCGATTTTCCCAGCGTCGGCGCAACGGAAAACCTGATCATGGCGGCGGTGAAAGCCGAGGGCAGCACGGTGATTCGCAATGTGGCGAAGGAGCCGGAAATCGTCGACCTCTGTAATTTTCTAAACCGGGCCGGCGCCAAAATATCCGGCGTCGGCAACGATACGCTCTATATTGAATCGACGGAGAAATTGGCGGGCATTGAATATACCGTGATTCCCGACCGCATCGTCGCCGGCACCGTCCTTCTGGGCGCCGCCATCACCCGGGGGGACGTCACCATTACCGATTGCCGCCCCGAACATTTGGAGCCGCTTCTGGCGAAAATGCGGGAAGCCGGCGTGAAAATGGTACGCAAAGGAACGGAATTGCGCCTGAAGGGCATCAGCCGCATCAAGCCCATTGATTTGAAAACCCTTCCTTATCCCGGCTTTCCCACAGATATCCAGCCCCAGTTTATGGCGCTGTTGACCCTGGCGGAAGGCACTTCGATCATCTGTGAAAGCATCTTTGAAAACCGTTTCAACCATTGCGACGAATTGCGCAGGATGGGCGCCGACATTCGGGTGGAGGGCCGCTTGGCCATCGTCAAGGGCGTGCGGGAAATCGAGGGGGCGCAGGTGGAGGCTTTTGACCTCCGCGGCGGCGCGGCACTGCTTTTGGCGGGAATGGCGGCGGGGGGCGAAACACGGCTGCAAAATGTGCACCACATTGACCGGGGCTACTGTAATATCGAGGCGCTTTTCAATGAATTGGGCGCCCGCATCGGCCGGGTGGATGTGTGAACCGGGGGAGATAGGAGAAAGAGGGAAGCCCGGCCCAAAACCTTGCGGGCCGGGCATTATGTTCGGAGATTGTTGTTTCCGCGGGAATCCGCTGTCGATTCCGGTAAAACCATAGCCTTTTGGCAAAAAGTGGGCTTCGCCCCTTTACGCCGGGGCAAAAAGCCAGTATAATAAGGAAGATTAAAACAGAAAAGCGGGAGCGGCCTTCGGCGGAGCCGGGGCCATGGGTTTACGATGACGGAAGAAAAGCGTCGCGACGGCAGCGCCGCCAGAAGACGCCAAAAAAAAGAGGCGGAACGGCGCGCCGAAAAGAGGTCACAGCCAAAGAGGAAAAAGCAGTGGAAAATCAGCCGGGGCGGCTGCATCGCCCGGGTTCTCTTATTGCTGCTCATTGTTCTCGCCTGCTATTTTTTCTGCAAACCTCTCTTTTCCGCCTGCAGGAAATCGATATAAAGGGCCTTCATGCCATCAAGGAAGATGAAATCATCACCTTGTCCGGCATCGGCCTTGGCGCCAATATCTTTCAGGTGGACAGGTCTGCGGCAAAAAGCAAATTCTGCTCCATGCCCTGGTCGCCGATGTAGCGGTGAAAACCCGGCCGCCCCACAAAATTTTAATTGAGGTTAGCGAACGCAGCGGCATCGCCAGCTTTCTCTTTGAGGGGGAATACTATACCGTAGACGGCGAAGGCTATGTGATCGCCAGATCCGCCCAGGCCAATGTCGAATTGCCCCTTCTAACCGGGATTCCATTGCCGGAATCGGTCTCTGTCGGCCAGGCCCTGCCCATGGAAACGCTGAAAGGCCCCTTACCCGTCGCCGAAGCGGTCAAAGATCGCTATCCCGGTATGCAGGTGGAGATCGACGCCGCGGAAGCCGGCAATTACCGGCTCTTTCTGGATCGGCTGGAAGTGCAATTGGGCGGCGCCTGGAACCTGATCGGAAAGCTCAATGCCCTGGACAGCCTGCTTCTAACGATCAGCGAGGAAAACAAGGAGAAGGTGGAATATATCAATGTAACCGCGCCGTCGAAACCGGCATTGAAGTGGAAGACCGGTGATGAAAGTTGACAAAATCGGGGGCTTTGGCGGCGTTTTTCGCCGCAATTGTGGCAAATTCGGGAAAATTGAAAAAAAGTTTTTGTATTTAGCAGGGAATCCTTCTTTTATGTGGAAGTCTAAAATTTGATGTTTTGTTTCTTGAAGTATGAGGTATACTTGGAATAAAAGAAATGTGAAATATGATCTGTAATAGGGAGGAAATGGCATGGCATTGGAATTTGATGATCTGGATTTTAATCAGTTTGCGAAAATCAGAGTGATCGGTGTCGGCGGTGGCGGCAACAATGCCGTGAACCGAATGATCGAAAGCAGTGTACAAGGCGTCGACTTTGTCGCGTTAAATACGGATTTACAGGTTTTGCATAAATCTTTGGCCGATGAAAGGCTCCAAGTCGGCTCGAAGCTGACAAAAGGTTTGGGTTCCGGCGGCAATCCTGAGGTGGGCCGGAAGTCTGCGGAAGAAAGCCGGGAAGAGATCAAGGAAATTCTTGCCGGTTCCGATATGGTTTTCGTTACCGCCGGTATGGGCGGCGGCACCGGCACCGGCGCCGCGCCGATCGTCGCTTCGGTGGCGAGAGAAATGGGGGCTCTGACCGTCGGCGTCGTGACCCGCCCCTTTGGCTTTGAAGGCCGCCGCCGGGCGCAGCAGGCCGAATATGGCATCAGCGAATTGCGGGATCAGGTAGACGCGCTGATCACAATCCCCAATGACAAATTGTTACAGATCATCGATAGCCGCACGCCCATGGTGGAAGCTTTCAGTGTTGTCGACGATGTTTTGCGCCAAGGGATTCAGAGCATTTCCGACTTGATCGGTATGCCCGCTTTGATCAACCTCGACTTTAACGATGTCAAGTCCGTCATGAAGGATGCCGGTTCCGCTCTGATGGGCATCGGCGTCGGCAAAGGCGAACGCCGCGCCGTCGATGCCGCGACCGCGGCGATTTCCAGCCCCATGCGGGAAACAACGATCCACGGCGCCCAGGGCGTGATCCTCAATATCACCGGTTGCAGCAATTTGACATTATTTGAAGTCAATGAAGCCGCCGGCATCATCGAGCAGGCCGCCGATAAAGACGCCAATATCATTTTCGGCGCCGCCATCGACGAAAAGATGGACGATGAAGTTCGCGTCATCGTGATCGCCACCGGCTTTAATAGCGCAGTCCCCGGTGGGGAAGCCCCCAAGGAAGAAGCGAAACGGGACAAAAGTTTCGCCCCCAAAGTGGACGATCTGGAATTTGACGACCTGAACATCCCTTCCTTCCTGCGTAAAAAAGACCGATAAAGTCGGCGCCAAGGGCCCCGCCAAACCATGCCGCAATCAGACGGCCGGAACCTGCCATACCTTCGGGTATGCGCCGGGATCGGCCGTCTGTTTCCGTTCTTGTGGTTTTCGGGGCGACAATGGAAGTTTTGGTTCTGCCGGGCTGGCCCGGGGGATAGAATAGAATAGGGCGGACAAAGGGCCGGTGGGCTGAAAGGATCTTCGCTTTCCGGTATCTAAACCATTGACACCGTAGGCGCTTGGGTTTTGTTTCCCAATCCATTTGCCGCCCGGCGAGAAAAGCGGAAGTCGGGAGGGTTTATGGGAACGATCGTCGTGATCGGCATCGTGACCGGCTTGGCCACGGTGTTGGGGACATGTCACCTATCTGGTGCCGTTTTATAGCCGCCGCGGCGTCGCGCCGGTGTTCGGTGTCGCCGCCGGTATCATGGTGGGGCTCAGCCTGTTCGGCCTCCTGCCGGAGGGCCACGCCATCTCGGGCCAAAAGATCGTTTCCCTCGGCTTTTTCCTTGGCATTTTGTTGATGCGAAATCTGGAACGTTTCGTTACGGTTAAGGATGCCAACCGGGAAACCGGCGCCTATACCGGCATGGGCTATCTGATCGCCATCGGCATCGCCCTCCACGATTTTCCCGAAGGCCTGGCGATGGGGGCGGGATTTCGCGGCGGTGAGGAGCTTGGCTACCTGATCGCCTTCTCTCTCGCCTTGCACAATATTCCCGAAGGTATTTCCATCGCCGCGCCATTGAAAAAGGGCGCCTTTCCCGCCGCGTCCTCGCCTTAACTGCCTGCGTCAGCATTGTCACGCCATTGGGGGCGGTGGCCGGCTGGCTGTTGTCGGATCTATCTCCGGCGCTGCTCGGCCTGTTTCTGGGCCTCGCCGCCGGTGCGATGGTTTTTATCAGCTTTGACGCCCTCATCCCCTCCGCCCAACGGCTTGACAAGGCCTATGGCAATGGCGGCATTTTTTGCGGCATCCTGATCGCCTTTTTGCTCAGCCTTTGAGAAATCTTAATCAAAGCAGCGGCGACAAAAGCCGGGCTACAGTTCCTTCGCTTTTAAAAGGGGCTGCGGCTATAATAATCTTCCAAGGTCAGTTCCGTCGATTCATACAGGTCGTTGAAAAAATCTGTTCCAGCTGCCCGGCGATCTTCTGGTCGAAAATAAAGGCATTGATCTCAAAGTTCAACTGAAAACTGCGAATGTCCATATTGGTGGTGCCGACGGTGGAATAAAATCCGTCCACCACCATCATTTTGCTGTGCATAAAACCTTTATGGTAACGATATACCTTAACCCCGGCTTCCAGAAGTTCGCCAATATAGGCGCTGGCGGCGGCATAGACGAAGGGATGATCGGGCCGATCCGGCACGACGATGCGAATGTCGATGCCCGAAAGGGCGCTGGATTGCAGCGCCACCAGCAGCGCCGTATCCGGAACCAGATAGGGAGACTGGATATAGATATGGTCTGTGGCGGAATGCACCATTTTGATGATGCCGGTATGAATGTTGTTCCATTTGGAGTCGGGGCCGCTGGAGACGATCTGCACCAGCGAATCTCCTTTGGGATGGAAGGCTTCCCGCATTTCCGGGGTGGGATAATAGCGGTGCATCGCCGCTTCCTCGTCGTGGTAATCTTTTCTCGCCGCGAAGCGCCAGTCGAGAAGGAAGCGAAATTCCAGCCCCTCGACGGCTTCGCCGATGATTTTCAGATGGGTGTCTCGCCAATAGCCCAAAAAGGGGTCCCGGCCCAGATATTCTTCGCCGACATTGAAGCCGCCAATATAGCCCACCAGTCCGTCAATGACGCAAATTTTTCTGTGGTTGCGGTAATTGAGACGAAAGTTGACAAAGGGTACCTTGGCGGGGTAAAAAACGGCGCATTCTCCCCCGGCGGCCTTCAGATTGTCAAAAAAGTCTTGCGGCAACTTCAAACCGCCGATGCCGTCGACGATCAACCGCACTTCCACGCCTTCTCGGGCTTTCCTCGCCAGGATTTCGACAAAGCGCCGCCCCAAATGGTCGTCACGGATGATATAATATTGCACATGAATGTATTTTTTTGCCTCTCCGATGGATTGGAAGAGATCTTGAAATTTCTCATTGCCGTCGGTGAAAATTTCGATGGTATTGCTTTCACGCAGCGGCGCGTGGGCGACGGAGAGGAAAAAGTTGACGTCATCCAGGTATTTCCGCAGGCCCGGATATTGATTGTCGATGGCGTTGGTGGCGAGGAAGGAACGCTGGCGCAGGATGGTCTTTTGGGTTGCGGCTTCCTCGTCCCGCTTGACGTCGAAGAGCCGTTTTTTCTTCATATCCTGGCCGACGAAGAGGTAGAAGATGAAGCCGAATACCGGCAAAAGCAGCAGAGCCAGGATCCATGCGAGGGTGCTGGAGGGCTTTTTCCTTTCAAAAAAGACGACGATAATGATGAGAAAAATATTCAGGCCGTAAAGAATGGTGGCTATATTGAACAGATTGAACATATTGGTTCCTCCTCTCCCTTTCCGTGTATCTTACTTTAGTATAGCTTTCATCCTTAGTCAATTAGAAATGCGCCGCCGGCAACATTATTTCCAGTTGGAGAACCCAAACCATTGAGGCCGAAAATCGACCCGCGGCCCATTATGTTTGACAATTGTTGCCGGTCTGATAGAATAAAGGGGGCCCATAGGCGCCCGGGCTGTTGCCGGACAAGCGGCGCCGCGCCGGAACAAACGGCCGGCCCTTGGCCATGCCGGAACCGACAGCCCAATCCGGCCGCCGACCGCGGACGCGAAGCGGCAAACCGGGGACAAAATAACGATGATAAGGATGGAATGATATGTGTTTGCTGATGTTTGACTATGACGGTGTTATCGTCGATTCTTTCCCGATCCACACGGAAAATTTTATTGCGGCCTTTCATGACCACGGCTTCGATCAGATTCGTGACGCGAAAGACATCATCGCTTTATATGACGACAATGTCTATCGCTCGATGGAAGCCCTGGGATTGACAAAGGAGGAGGTGGAGGATGTCCGCCTCGCCTATGATCGCCGCCAAGCGGCCCATCTCGACCGGGTTTTGCCCTTTCCCGGCATCAAAGAATCCCTGGCGGCCATGAAAAAGCGCCATAAAATCGTCATCATCACCGCCAATAGCGCTTCGGCGGTTTCCCGGGTTCTCGCCGCTTCCGGCATGGCCGGGACGGTGGACGAGATCACCGGCGCCGAAACGGAAACCAGCAAAACAAAGCGGATCGTCCGCATGATGGAAAAATATAGCGCCGAAGAACCTTTTTATATCGGCGATACCGTCGGCGATATCAAGGAGGGCCGCGCCGCCGGTGCGAAAACCGTCGGCGTCGCCTGGGGCTGGCACGGCCCAAAGCTCCTGGAGGCCCATCCCGATTTCTATATCGCCACCCCGGAGGAGATGGCGGCTTTCTTCGCGGAAAGATAAAGGGGCCGCGGGAGCGGGCCGCGTTGACGGCGGATCGCCGTTTTATCCTTCACACGCCGACCTGCCCTGCGTTTTATCGCCGCTTTGGCCATTGCGATTTTCTTTAAAGCGGTACCGATTGCATTTAAAAGAAGCCGACCTTCGACAGATTGCCCGGGAGCCGGTCCCGGCAACCGCCGAAGGCCGGTTTCTTTTTTGTCGGCCGCCAAAACCCGGTCTGCGCAATGGCGGGAACCCTTAAACGCTCCGGGATTTTGCCATATGTCGCCCATAAAGTCAAATGTGCGACTTATTGTTAAATTCTTATCTGTTTTATATAACTTTTTTTCGATTTCCCATCGTTTTGGGTTAAGTATGTAGACATGGTGTCGATATAATAAATTGGGCGTTTTCATTAGATCATCTTTAAAGGGGGGATGGGATGTTTTATCCGGACAAAGACAAAAAAATGACAGCTTGAAGGGAGAGATGGTGGTACAATGACAAAGATGAATTTGGCGACAAAAATGACGATTATTGTGGTTTCCGCCGTATCGTTTATTCTGCTTTCCATGTTTATTTATCTGGGAATCACTGGGAGAAGCGATGATTTGGCCTATGCCTATAGCCATTCCGAGGCCATCGCGAAGCAAAACGCCGCGGACATCGAGGCGGAACTGGAAGCGACCTTGGTCAGCGCCCGCACCCTGGCCCAGGCGCTCAGCGCCTATGAAGATTTTCCGTTGGAAATCCGGCGCGCAATCTGTGACGACATCATTTGCAAAGTTGTGGAGGAAAATGAAAACTTCTTAGGCGCTTTCGCCTGTTTTGAACCGAATGCGCTGGACGGTTTGGACGCGGAATATGCGAACAAGCCGGGCTATGATGAAACCGGCAGGTATATCCCCTATTGTTCCAGGGTTGACGATGTGATCGCGCTTTCGCCGCTGACAACCTATAATGTGGAAGGGAAAAACGCCTACTATACGATCGCTTTGGAATCGGGCCGGGAAGCGGTGATGGAACCCAGTGAATATGAGATTCAGGGGCAGACCATCCTTCTGACGGATTTTTGCATTCCGATCCGTAATTCCGATGGCGCCGTCGTCGGCGTGGCGGGCATCGACGTCACGCTGGAAAGCCTCAATAAGATGGATTTTAATACCGGTGATTACAGCAGCGGCGAAGTCAGCCTTTTGTCGCATGAAGGCTTATATGTGATCCATGGCAACCCTGAAGCCGTAGGGAAATCTTTAAACGAAATCGAAACCGACGCGGCAAAAGGCGCGGCGATGCTGGCCGCCGTTAAAGAGGGGAATTCCTATATTTCCACGGGGATCTCCCAGATCAGCGGCGCAAAAAGCCTCATCACCATGGTGCCGATCCAGCTTGGCAATACGGCAACGCCGTGGTCTTGCGGCTTTTATGTCGGCATGGGGGAAATCACCGCCCAGTCGACGGCCAATATCACTTTGTTGGTGGTTCTCTTTTGCCTGGTCATTGCCGTCATCGTCGTGGCGATTCGTTTCACCGTGGTGAAAACGATCAAAAAGCCGCTGTCGGAACTGGTTAGGGTGGCGGAACAGCAGGCCCAAGGCAATTATACCGTTGAGATCGAAACGGGTCGCGGCGATGAACTGGGCATTTTATTCCAATCCTTAAAAAGTGTAAACGACCATATGAATGCATTGCTGTCGAATTTGAGGAATGCGGCGGATCAGGTGGCGTCGGGGGCGAGGCAGATTTCCGATTCCAGCGTGGCGCTTTCACAGGGCGCCACCGAACAGGCCAGTTCAATTGAACAGTTGACGGCTTCCACCGAGGAAATCTCTTCCCAAACCACACTCAATGCCGACAATGCCGGCGAAGCCAACCGGCTGGCCGAAAACACCATGTCCTATGCGGAAGCCGGCAACCGGCAAATGGGCGATCTGCTCAAAGCGATGGAGGACATCAACGAATCTTCGGATAATATCTATAAAATCATCAAAGTGATCGACGACATTACCTTCCAAACGAATATCCTCGCCCTCAACGCGGCGGTGGAGGCGGCCCGGGCAGGCCAGCATGGCAAGGGTTTCGCCGTCGTAGCGGAAGAGGTTCGCAACCTGGCGGAAAGATCCGGCAACGCCGCCAAGGAGATCGCGATGATGATCGAGACGTCGAAGAGCAAGTCGGAAGGCGGCAGCAAAATCGCCGAAGAAACAGCGACGGCATTGTCCAATATCGTGGCGGAGGTTGGAATGCTGACGGGGCTGGTTCACGATATATCGGTGGCCTCGAAGGAACAGGCTTCGGGAATCGCCCAGATCAATTCCGGCATCATGCAGGTTTCCGGTGTGGTGCAGGCCAATACTTCGCTATCGCAGCAGACCGCCGCGGCCAGTGAAGAGCTGAACAGCCAGGCGGAATCCTTAAAAGAGCAGATTTCCCAGTTCCAGTTGCGGTCGGAACGGCCCGGCGCCCCGGAAGCGGCCTTGCCCCGGGACATCGACGCCGAATCCCTGCATTTTTAAATCCGCTGCGTCCGACATTGAATATCTAAATCGTTGGCAAGAGCGGTCAAAGCGAAACAGGCCGTCGGTGAAGGGTATCGCGCCTTCCGCCGACGGCCTGTTTCGCTTATTTTCGTCTTGCGTCTTTATTTGGCGAGAAGTTCCTTGGAGCGCTTCCCGATAAAGGCGCTGATTTCTTTGTCCAGAGCTTCGTCCAATGGCGGGGCTTCATACCCGGCGAGGATCGCCTGCCATTTTTCCGTTGCCCTTTGCTTCGTATCCTTGCCGCCGCCTTCCATCCAGGCTTCATAGCCCTGGCGGTCGCTTAGATCGGGAACGCGCAGTTCTTGCCGGTGCAACTGGAATGTGCTGGCCTGGTAGAGGAAATGGCCGCCGGGGCCGACTTCCCTGATGTCGTCGAGAACAAACATCCCGTCGGAAAAATCATATCCCCGGAGATATTTCCGAACCAAACCGGCGATCTCATCGTCAACGATGAATTTTTCATAAGAAAAGGCCGTGTAATACTGCATGATCCCGGCGGCATGGAGCACGAAGTTGATGCCCGCCGCCGCGGCGGAGAAAAGCAGCAGCATCGCTTCATAACCGGCCTGGGCGTCGACGGTTTTTGTATCGTTTAAGCCGCCGCCGCCGCGGGAAGGCACGCCATAGAACCGGGCCAATTGGGCGCTGGCGGAGGTATAAAGGGCCGTTTCCGCATTGCCGATCGAGAGACTGACGGTTTTCATATCCGCGGCGCCGGAGGTGGAGCCGTAAATCACCGGCGCGCCGGGATGGACGCATTGGGCCAAAACGATCCCGGCGATTACTTCGGCATTTTGCAGCGTGATGGTTCCCGCCATGGTGGCGAGGCGGTAAACCGGACATCACGAGGAAGAGATTTGGCCTGGCCCTTCGGCATAGGCCATCAGCGCCGCCAGCATTCTGTCGTCAAATTTCAGCGGCGTTATGGAATTGATCAGCGAGACCAAAACGGATGGCGCTTGATCCGTTCCCTGCCGCCGAACAGGATTTCCGCAAGGGCGATGGAATCCCTCGCGCCGAGAAGCCCATAGGCGCTGCCCATAAACGCTTTATCGGAATTCCTAATGTGGCTTTCCAGCATTTTCAGGTGCTTCACCTCATCGGGCACATCGGTGGGCTCGCAAACATTGCCGCCGGTGTGGTTGATATTGGCGCTGGCGCCGGCGAGCTTCACGATATTGTCATAGTCCTTCATCGTGGAATAGCGGCGGCTGCCGTCGGCGCCATAGATATAGGGTGGCCCGTAAGAAGGCGTTAAATTCAGGTCGGTGTGATGATTGCATTTGACGTTCTCTTCCGGATTTCTGGCGTGAAGGGTAAAGGAGGCGGGGGCCTTCTTTACCATCCTTCCACAAAGTTTTCAAAGTAGACGCGATGCCCCTCTGTTCGCTGGCCGTGGTTTTTAAAGACCTCGATGGCCGGGTCATAGGTGAATTCCACGCCCACCTGCTCTAAAATTTCCATGGTTTTCTCGTGAATGTTTGATTTCATCCCTCGTCAGTACGTCGAATTTGGGGATCATGGTACACTCTCGCTTTCCAATCTCTTTTTCTCTTCCGTAGCGTCATCCCGCCGCCGGCCCCGCTTTTGCCGGGCATTTTTTAGTTCTTTAACGGCAAGGGCCGGGGGCGGATTAGAAATCGGCGGTTTTGGTTTTGGCGGCGTTCGGAACCGAGGCCGGGGCCGGTTCTTCACGCAGCGCTTTAAAGATAGAATAGCACATGAACAGCATAACGATCATGAAGGGGAAGGCGGCGACGATGGAGACCGTTTGCAAAATAGAGAGGATGGTGATGCCCCGCCGGCGGCGATTATTAAGATGATGGTGACGGCCCCTGGGCGATGCCCCAACCGGTGCGCATATTTTTGCTGGGGTTCATATCGCCGTTCGGGTGATCATGGCCAAAACATATGTGGCGGAATCCGCCGCGCCGACGAAGCAAACGACGATGAGCAGGATGGCCAGAGGCCCGGTGATCACATAGAGGGGCATTTGCTGCAGCATGGCAAAAAAGGCCGATGGTATAGTCATTGGCGATGGCCTGAAGGGCCCCGCCGCTGATGCCGTCGAGATGGAAGGCGGCGCCGCCATAGATGGAAAGCCAGATGAAGCCGAAACCCGCGGGAAGCAAAAAGCACGGAAAGCAGAATTCCCGTATGCTGCGCCCTTTGGAAACCGGAGCCTGGAATTGGCCCACAAAGGGCGCCACCGATCCGCAAGCCCAATAAAAAAGATGGTCCAACCCTGGATAAAGCCTTCATTTTCCATCCACAAGCTCTGTTGAATCAGGGTGGCGAAATAGGTGCCGGTGGTGTTGGTGAAAATATTTAGGATAAAGACGGCGCCGCCAAAGATGAAGATAAAGACCATGAAAGCGATGGAAAGCCAAACTTTGAAATTGGCGACGAATTGCATCGCCTTGTGCAGGCCGGAAGCAGTGGCGACCGTGAACACCAGCGTTATGATGGCAATGGCGATGGAGGTGACCATCGTATTGTTGTCGATGCCCCAAATATAGTTCATGCCGCCGACGATTTGGCCCGCACCCAAACCCAAGCTGGTGGCGACCCCAAAAATGGTGGCAAAAACGGCGAGGATATCGATGGTTTTGCCGACGGGCCCATAAATTTTATCGCCGATCAGCGGTTGAAAGGCGGAGCTGACGAGAAAAGGCAAGCCTTTGCGGAACTGGAAATAGGCGAGGGCCAGGCCGCCGATGGCATAAACCGCCCAAGGGTGAATGCCCCAATGGAAGAAAACGATGCGCATCGCTTCATACATGGCTTCCGGTGTGCCGGCCTCCGCCATCGGGGGCGAGAGGAAGTGCATCATCGGTTCGGATACGGACCAAAAAACGAGCCCGATCCCCATGCCGCCGCCGAACAGCATCGCAAACCATTGAAAATTGCTGAATTCCGGCTTGTCATCGTCTTTGCCGAGTTTGATTTTTCCATAGCGGCTGGCGGCAAGACCGATGGCGAAGAGAACGAAAAAGCTGACGGACAACAGATAGAGCCAACCAAATTTTGCGGTGAGAAAACCGAATAGCCAGGACGCGACCGCGCTCAGATTGTCCGGCGCCAAGATGCCATACAGAACGAAGAGCCCGGTAATCACCGCGGAAATGATGAGGACATGTCTTTTGCCTAAAGCTTGTGTTTCCATAACGACCTCCTAAAAAATTTTGTCTGCCCTTTCATAAAGCAAATGCCGTGCCAATTTTACCAAAATGGCAAGATTTTGCCGAAACCCCTCCATTCCCCCAGCGTGGGCCAAAAAAGCGGCCGGGCTGTGACAGAATCCGTATAATTGAAAAGCGTTTCACGGCAATTTTGATGCAAAGGCAAAAAAACAAAGAAGTACGATGGACAATGTTTCATATTTTGCCCAAAGTGTTGGCCGGTTCAAGATATTCGCCACAAAATTTTGCGGAAAAAACCGGCCTCATCGAGATGAAACCGGTCAAAAAAGGAGTATAAAGGTATTTGAACCCTGCTATTTGATGCCGTATTTTTTCATGCGATAAACGAGGGTTTGGCGGGAAAGCCCCAGTGTCCTTGCGCTCTTGCTCACATTGCCGCCATTGTTTTCCAGGGCGGCGATGATCGCGTCCCTTTCCTTTTGGCGAATGGTGGCAAAAACCCCCGTCTCTTCCCGGGCCGCCGCCACCGGGCCGCCGTCGCCGCCGGCCGGTTCTTCCCAGGACTTCTCCCGGCCGCCCAGGCTTTCAAATTCCTGGTAGTACCGTTTATCGGGGTGGCGGTGTTCCTTTAGGTAGTAGGGGAGATGGCTCTCTTTGATGGCGGTTTCCTCTTCCCCCACCAGATTCATCGCGCATTCGATGCAGTATTTTAATTGCCGCACATTGCCGGGCCAGGGATAATCAAGGAAAAAGGACATGATCTCATCGTCCATCGCTAAAACCTTTTTCTCATATTGCACATTGTATTTGGCGATAAAATGGTAAGCGAGGATAAAAATATCGCTCTTTCGCTCTTGCAAAGGGGGGATCAGGATATTGATGACCGCCAAGCGGTAGAAGAGATCCTCCCGGATCTGTTGCCGGTCGATGGCGGTTTTAGGCAGCACATTGCAGCTGCTGATGATGCGGGTGTCGATTTTGACTTTTTCATCGCCGCCCAAGGGCAACACATATTTTTATTCCAGCACCCTTAATAGCTTGGCCTGAGAGGAAAGGGGCATCGAATTGATTTCGTCTAAAAACAGCGTGCCGCCATTGGCCCTTTCCAAAAGTCCTTTCCGCTCCGTCGCCCCGGTGTAAATTCCCTTGGCGGTGCCAAAAAGCAAGCTCTCCAGCAGGGCCTCGGGTATGGCGGCGCAGTTGATGGCGAGGAAAGGCCCCTTCCTTCTCGCGCTGGCGGAATGGATGCTTTGGGCGAAAAGTTCTTTGCCCGTGCCGGTATGGCCGCAAAGGTAGATCGGCGAATCCCCTTTTGCGGCATTGGCCGCCAAGGCTTTGCATTCCAGCAAACGGGGATGCTCGCCGATGATGTCCTTAAAGGTGTAGAAGCTGCTTTCCGTCGGCTTTTTTCCATTGCCCTCTTCCTGATGAAAGAACAGTCTCTTTTGCAATTCTAAATTCTTTTCCACCGTTTCCTTCAGCTTCGTCACATTGCGCTGTACCGAAAAAGCGCCCCAGGTGCCATCGGGAAAGCGGATGGGGTGGGTATCGCAAATTTGGTAGACCTCTTGGTTGTTCACATAATACCGAAAGGTATGGTTGCGGATCGGTTTTTTTGTTAAGGCGACGCGCAATAGCGGGCTTTGGCCGGCGTCGAGATGGTACAGTTCGGAAACGGTGCGCCCTTTGATTTCCTCAAAAAGAAACCCGTCCAATTTTTCCGCCGCCCGGTTCATATAGAGAATGGCGCCCCGGCCGTCGATGAAATATGCCGCGTCGCCAAGGGCGTCGAAAATGTTCCGAATGTCTTGGTTCGTTTCAAAAAAATCTTTTTCCAGCATTGGCAAAGCCCCGCATCGTCTCTGATTTCTTGATACTGCGCTTACTAGGGATGTTTTTTTGTCCATCTTCTTTATAGTAGCATAAAATAATCCACTTAGGCAAGCCTTTTGATCGTTTTTGGCTTTGTTTGCTTTAACCTGCGCTTATCCGGGGAGAATGTGAAAAAACGCCGCGGGCCCGCCGCGGTTTCACCTTTCGCCCAAATCTAAACTCGCGCGAAAAGAGAAACCGCGGCGACCGGCGGCGCCTTTTCTCCGGCCGGCGCCATCGGTTTCCGTTGGGTTTTTCTTCAGCGGATGCCGAAGATGCCGCCGAGGCAGCCGGCGGTTGCGGCGATGATGGCCTTTTTCAGCAGAATCGCCCAACTGAAGGTACCCCAAAAGCCGGTCAGGATCACGACGAGGACGAGATAGACGCCGGCGATGGCGATGCCGTGGAGCAATCCTTTTTTTCCCGCCTTCCGCGCCGCGACCAGGCCGCCGGTGAAAACCGCCACCGCGAGGGCGATATTGCTGACGGCCACCAGCGCGCCGCCGGTAATATGAAAGAGGTAAGCGATGGCGCTGACGACGAGAGCGATACACAGAAGCACGATGAGCGAAAAGGCCATTCCTTTCAAAATGGCGGCAATGGAGATACGTTTCGACATGACGGCAAGCTCCTTTCTTAATCCTGGAAAATTATATGCGTATCACCTGTAAATTTTTACTCTTATCTTGAATCTTCTTGACGATTTAAAATAAAGGCTATAAAATAGGGGGCATATGAGTTTAATAAAATCAGTAAGGATAAAACGATATGGAAAAGAATGGACAAAAAATTGATCGGCAGAGAATCGAAAGCGCGGTAAATGAGATTTTGATTGCCATCGGCGAAGACGTCGAACGGGAAGGGTTGCTTGAGACGCCGGCGCGGGTGGCCCGCATGTATGAAGAAATCTTTTCCGGCCTTCACGAAGACCCCGGCGATCACTTAATGCGGCAGTTTTCCGCCGACAGACATGATGAAATGGTCATCATCAAAGACATTCCCGTCTACTCCATGTGCGAGCATCACCTGATGCCCTTTTACGGCGTGGCCCATGTGGCTTATATTCCGCATAAGCAAGGGGTGATCACGGGCCTTTCCAAGATCGCCCGCACGGTGGAAACCTTTGCGAAGCGCCCGCAGTTGCAGGAGCGCCTCACCTCCCAAATTGCCGACTGCATCATGGAAAAACTGAACCCTCAGGGGGTTCTCGTCGTCATCGAGGCGGAGCATATGTGTATGACGATGCGGGGGGTGAAGAAGCCCGGCTCTAAAACACTGACTTCCGCTGTGCGCGGCACCTTTAAGGTCAGAAACGCCACCCGGGCGGAAGCCTTTTCGCTGATCCGCAATAAGTGGTGACGGGATGGAGGCTGAAGGCAAGGGCGGCAAATTGGAGCTGATCGCATTGAAGCATTTCCCCCCCTGGGACGATATGTACCAGATTGTCGACTTTTTAAATAAGAACCTGAAAGGACGCAATCTAATGTTCGGCCTTAGGAAGGAAGAGGGTTCGGAGCGGATGACCATAACGATTTACGAGGTAGAATGATGACGAAGTTTTTGGGTTTTCTCAAGGATACCGTGGTCACTTTGGTGATTGCCGTTGCCATCGCATTCCTGTTGAAGTATTTTATCATCGATTCCTGTAAGGTGCTGTCAAGTTCTATGTACCCGACTTTACAGGTGGACGATCGCATTCTCGTATTCAAACAGGCCTATCTGTTCGGTGAACCCCAGCGGGGCGACATCATCGTCTTTGCCCCCCCCGCCGAGCTGGATCAGGGCATCGACTATATTAAGCGCCTGATCGGCCTGCCCGGCGATGCCATCGAGGTAAAGGACAATACGCTGTTTATCAACGGTGAGGCCCAGACGGAACCCTATATTGCCGAGCTGCCGATCTATGAATTCGGCCCGGTTACGGTGCCGGAAGGGGAATACCTGGTTTTGGGGGACAACCGCAATCTCAGCATGGATAGCCACGAATGGAACTATCCCTTTATCACCTTTGAGGATATCGACGCCAAAGCGATTCTGATCTATTTCCCCTTCCAGCGTTTTACGATGCTGTAAAGGGGAAGAGCGGAGCCATTATAAAGATAATACGGGAGGAAGCCATGAACATTTTGGTCGTCAATGACGACGGTTACCAGTCGGAAGGTTTAAAAGCCCTGATACATGAATTGGAAAAAGAGCACCGGCTCACGGTTGTGGTGCCGAATTTACAGCAAAGCGGGAAAAGCCACTCGCTTACCTTTTTAAGTCCGATGCGCGCCGACTATGAATATGTCCCCTTTTTGGAACACCATGCCTATATCGTGGACGGCACCCCCGCCGACTGCGCGAAACTCGGCCTGGAATATCTGGCGGAGGAAAAACCGGCCCTCGTTCTTTCCGGTATCAACCTCGGCTTCAATCTCAGCAATGACGTGGTCTATTCCGGCACCGTTTCCGCCGCTTATGAGGGCTTTGTGCGCGGGTATTCGACGATGGCGCTCTCCTCCGGCTCCCTATCGGAGGAACCCTGCGATTATGCCCTTGCCGCCCAAACCTTTTGTAAGCTATTGCCCCATATCATCGAGGAGGACCCCTTCTTTTTCAATGTCAATATTCCCTGCTTACCGGCGAAGGAGCTGAAAGGGGTAAGAAAAACCTGGGTGGGGGAAAAGCACTTCGAAGAGAACATCATTCGCCGGGTGGATCCCTATGGCCGCGATTATTTTTGGAACTTTTGTGAAAATACCGATGAAGCGCCGGTTTATGGCAGCGATATATGGGCCGTCGCCAATGGCTTTGTCTCCGTCACGCCGCTCAGGCCGGAATATTTCGACGGCGCCTATTTTAAGAGGATGCGCGATTATTCCTTCTTGTCAGACGTGTTGAAAAACGACTGAACATTTTTTTGTCAAAGCCGCCGAACAGATAAAGAACCAGAAGATAAACGAATAAAAAGACGATGCTGTTCAAAAAAATTGAGAGTATATCCTCCCGGCCCAGGCCGGGGAGATATACTCGAATCATTTCCAGGCAAAATAAACCGCCGCAGGCCGAAAGAAGGGGCGTGACAAAGAGCTTGACGGGATGGAAACGGATCTTTAAACGGATTTTTAGATAGACCATGTTCAAAACCGTCAGCAATGCATGGTTGAGGATTGTAAGATAGATGGCGGTTTCGATCTCAAAGCGCCCCTGGGCATAGCTGAAGAAGAGCAGCGCCGCATAAAGGCCATTCGCGATGACGATATTAAGAAGCAGCATAGAAAAAAAGTTCATGCCCTGCATGATCGCATTCACCGGCTGTTGTAGATAAAGGAAGATGCCGCCGAGGCAGAGCAGGGCCAGCATCGGCCCGGCTTCCGGCGAAGCGAAGAGGATGCGGCAGATCGGTGTGGCATAGTAAAACAGCAGCGCCAACATGGGCCAAGCGGCGATGGCGGTGAACAGAAGGCTGTCGCCGATGCGGCTTTCCATCAGGATGTGATTGTCGATGCTTTTCGCCTCGGCGATGGCGGGAATCAGCGGAACCGCCAAAGCCCCGGTGATGATGCCGGGCAAATGCAGCACGGTGATGGCAATGCCGGAAAAATAACCGTAGAGGGCGGCGGCTTCGCCCATCGAATGGCCCGAAAGCACCAAGGCCTTCGGGACGATGATCGCCTGTAGGCTGAAGGTCAGGGTGATGAGAATGCGGCTGAAGGTGATCGGCGTGCCGATCGACAGCATCTCTTTGGCAAGATAAGGGGAAAAAGCGGCTTTCTTGTGCTGCCTTTTGTATTTCCAAAACAGGTATAAGCCGCCGCAGCTTTCCGCGATAAAGGTCGCGATGGCGAGGCCGATCAGAATTTCACCGAGGGGGCGCCCCTGTCCCAGCAAGTAATAGGCGATGCCGATGCCGGTTCCGACCCGAAAGACCTGTTCCACACCTTGGCTTTTGCCGATAAAAGAAGTTTGGTGCGTCCCTTGAAAATACCCCCGCAAAGCTGATACAATAGAGATGACGATGAGGCTGGGTATCAGCGCCAAAAAGCCGCCGTAGACCCGGCTGTCGGTAAAGGCGAAGGTTTTGATATAGGGAAAGAAGAAAAGAACCGCGGCGCCCAGCAGCAAACTGTTGAAAGCGAGCAAAATGCCGCCGGATTTTACAACGGAATATAGCCGGGTCTGCTTATGAAGGGCCAGTTCCCGGCTGGAAATATTCGAGATGGCGAGGGGGATGCCCCAGGACGCCACAACGATCAACAGCGCATAGAGGGGCATGATCATTTCATGCAAGCCCAAGCCCTCGGCGCCGATCATGCGCACGAGGATCGCGCGGTAAAAAAGGCTTAAAATTTTGACAAAAAGATTGGTGGCGATCAAAACCGCCGTTCCGAAGAGAATGCTTTCCCTGCCCATCCGCATCCCACCGTTTTGAAAGTCTCTTAGAAAAGTACATGTAACCGCGGGGCGGGATAGACCGGAAAATAAAAATATTTTCCGGCCCATTTGCAACAGAAAGGATTTTCATAAAGAAAGTGTAATATATAAAGGTTAATGTTATCAGATGTTAGCCTACTAAGGAGGGTACTAAATGAAGGTGTATCAGTCGAAGGATATTCGCAATGTGATCGTCAGCGGGCACCAAGGTGCCGGTAAAACCTCGGTAACAGAAGCGATGGTCTTCAATGCCGGCGGTTTTTCCCGTTTGGGAAAGGTGGATGAAGGGAACAGCGTTTCCGACTATCTGCCGGAAGAAGTGAAAAAGAAAATTTCCGTCAGCACGGCGCTGGTGTCGCTGGAATGGAACGACAAGAAGATCAATCTTTTGGATACCCCCGGCTTTATGGATTTTTACGGCGAGGTCAAAGGCAGCCTGCGTGTGGCGGACAGCCTTTTGATGGTGGTGGATGCCGTATCAGGCGCCCAGGTGAGCACCGAACTTATTTGGGAGGAGGCCGATGGGCGGAAACTGTCCCGCTTTGTTTTTATCAATAAGATGGATCGGGAAAACGCCAACTTCGATAAAGCGGTCGAATCTTTAAAGGATAAGCTTTCGATGGAAATCGTTCCCGTGGCGGTGCCCATCGGCAGCGGCGAGGACTTTTCCGGCGTCGTCGATATCATCGCGATGAAGGCCTTCAGCTATCAAAATGGCAAAGCCACACCCACGGAAATCCCCGCCGATTTGCAGGATACCATCGATACCTATCGTGAAATGCTGGTCGAAGCCGCCGCCGAAGGCGACGATGAACTGACCATGAAATATCTGGAAGGGGAAGAACTCAGCGATGCAGAGATTCTGACCGGTTTGAAGGAAGGCATCAAAAACGCAAAGGTCGCACCGGTCTTTGTCGGCTGCGCCACGAAGAACATCGGCGTTGATCTGCTGGCCAATGCCATTGCCGCTTATAGCCCCTCACCGCTGGACAGCGAAGAAACCGATGAAGCGAAGCCCTTCGCCGCGCTGGTTTTTAAAACCTTAACGGATCCCTATGTCGGCAAAATCAGCCTTTTAAGGTGATGCATGGCAAATTTAGGCCGAGGGCGCCGCCTACAATGCCAATAAGAAAGCGATGAGAAGCTGGGGGCCATGGGACGATGCAAGGGAAAAACCAAATCCTCTCAATGAGTTTATGACCGGCGACATCGGCATGATCGCGAAGCTGTCCCAAACCGGCAGCGGCGACACCCTGACGACAAAGGAAGCCAAAACCCGGCTGGAAGGCATTGAATTTCCGATTCCCACCCTGACCATCGCCATCGCGCCAAAATCGAAGGCCGACGAAGACAAACTGGGCCACGCCATCGGCCGCCTGATCGAGGAAGATCCCACCCTGCGGCTGGAAAAGAGCGCGGAAACGAAGCAAACGCTGCTGACCGGTTTGGGCGAAGCCCATGTGGACATTGTTGTGGAGCGGCTGCAAAAGAAATTCGGCGTCGATGTGGAAACCTTGGAGGTTAAGGTGCCCTACCGGGAAACGATCAAGGGCAGCGCCAAAGACATCCAGGGCCGCCATAAAAAGCAGAGCGGCGGCCACGGCCAGTTCGGCGACATCATCGTCGATATGGAGCCCAGCTATGACCAGGACTTTGAATTTACCGAAACCATTTTCGGCGGTTCCGTGCCGAAAAACTATATTCCCGCCGTGGAAAAGGGATTTCGGGAGTCGATGAGCGAAGGGATTCTCGCCGGCTATCCGGTGACCAATGTCAAGGTCAATCTGAAAGACGGCTCTTATCACCCGGTGGATTCTTCGGAAATGGCCTTTAAAATCGCGGCGTCCCTGGCTTTCAAAAAGGCCTGCGAAGTGGCGAAGCCGATCCTGCTGGAACCCATCATGGAAGTGGAGGTTCTCGTTCCCGACCAATTCATGGGGGACATCATGGGGGATATGAACAGCAAGCGCGGCCGCATCCTCGGTATGGAAAAGCAAGGGAAATCGCAGTGCATACGCGCCAATGCGCCACTGTCGGAAATGTATCGCTATGCCATCGACCTGCGCTCTATGACCCAAGGCAGGGGTTCCTTCACGATGAAATTCGCCCGCTATGAAGAATTGCCGGCGAATCTGGCGGACAAAGTGGTCGCCCAAGCCAAAGCGGAAAAAGAGAAGGAATGAGGCCGGATTGAAAACCGGGCCCGCTTCGCCGCCAAAACGGAGAGGCGGGCTTTTTGCCTTCTACAAAACCCATATTGCGGATGAGAGATTGCATGACCATGATTCCCCGGTATGCTGCAATAAAGGATTTTCCTTGCCGGGAATTGGAATCGATAATTTCGGGCAAACTGCGATTTTAACGGTAAAACCCATATAACAGGAGATGAAGATGAAATTAAATTCTAAAATTATGCCGGCTTTGGTGATCGGCGACTTGGTCGCCAAACTCCCCATCGTTCAAGGCGGCATGGGGGTGGGGATCTCGCTTTCCTCATTGGCGTCGGCGGTTAGCAATACCGGGGGAATAGGCGTGCTATCGGCGGCGGGGATGGGCTTGGATATGCCCGCCTATAGAAAAAACCCCATTGAAATCAGCCTCCAGGCTTTAAAAGAGGAAATTAAAAAAACAAAAGCCTTGACGAAGGGAATCATTGGCGTCAATATCATGGTGGCGCTGTCCAACTTTACAGATATGGTCAAAACCTCTATCAAAGAGAACGTTGACATTATCTTTGCCGGTGCGGGGTTGCCCCTTGACCTGCCAAAATATATTGAAGATGGGTCTAGAACGAAGCTGGTTCCCATTATATCTTCGGCCAAGGCCGCGGGAGTAATCTTAAAAAAATGGGTTGCAAAATATGACTATTTGCCCGATGCCTTTGTCGTCGAAGGCCCTTTGGCGGGGGGACATTTGGGCTTTAAAGAGGACCAGATTTATGACAGCGAATTTTCTCTGGAAACATTGGTTCCCCAAGTCATCAATGCGGTAAATCCTTACCAGGAAAAATATGGCAGAGCTATCCCTGTAATCGCGGGGGGAGGCATCTATTCCGGAGAAGACATACAAAAATGGCTGTCTTTGGGCGCCAAAGGGGTACAGATAGGAACCCGTTTTGCGGCAACCCATGAATGTGATGCTTCTTTGGCGTTTAAAATGGCATATGTCAATTGCAAAGAAGAGGACATTGTCATTATAAACAGCCCGGTCGGATTGCCGGGCAGGGCCATCAGAAACGCATTCATTGAAGCCGCCGAAAAAGGGCTGAAGCGGCCGCCCAATTGCCCGTACCGATGCATAAAAACATGCAATCATAAAGAAAGCCCATATTGTATTTGCCTGGCCCTCATGAACGCAAAAAAAGGAGATTTACAAAACGGCTTCGTCTTTGCCGGCCAAAATGCGGCCAGAATAAGCGAAATCGTTTCTGTCCGCGAATTGATGGAATCTTTAAAGGACGAATACAGCGCGGCGGCCTCTAAACCCGAAGCGGGGCTTGATCGGCAAACGGTTTCCTTCTAAGGCGCCGTGAAGCCATCCAAATATAAGCGCTGAGAAGGGCGCCGCCGGGCAGTTCTCCTATTCACCGTAATGGATGAATGCAATTGAATCTCCTGTAAAAAATGGTATAAGCGCAAAAGCGCGGCATACCGCTGGGCGCAGAATCCCACCGCCGGAACCGTCGGTGGGATTTTTGCGCCCGGCCGTTTGGCGCCGCCAAAAGGCCGGGGCAAAGAGAATATAACCCGGCGCATCCGGGCGGAAAAAGCACGCTTTCTTGCGGCACATCGGCCCGCTCCTTTGCGGCCACAGGCAAAACAGCCCAACGGTGCGATTTTCGCTGCATACGGGGCCGGGGAAACGGGCGATGGCTTGCACCGGTTGGCGGCCGCCGATAAACCCCGCATCGTTTTGTTTGGCGCTTCAAAAAGAAAGAAAGCGGCAAAATACGAGCAAAGCGACGGTCATTTGGCGGTTTCGGTCAAAATTTACCTTGCAAATCCCGGCTTTGTTTGCTATTCTTTATTTTGGATAGATTTACATTATTCTACGGAGGTATGATGCAGAGATGAGAAATGAAATCGGTATCGGTATCATGGGTTTGGGAACTGTGGGTTACGGAACCGCCAAAATATTAAAGGACAATGCGGATGTGCTGGAGGTGCGCACCGGCATCCGCCTCCGACTTGTGCGGGTTTTGGACAAAGACGAGGCCGGGGCCAAAGCGCGGCTCGCCGAAAGTGGCCACGACCCGGCTTTGGTCACCGCTGATTTCGATGATTTTCTTGCGACGGAAGGTCTAGACATCGTCGTGGAAGTGGTCGGCGGCATTGAGGCCGCCCGGGTATTGATCGGCCGTTCGCTGCGGGCGGGCAAATCCGTCGTCACCGCCAATAAGGATCTTCTCGCCACCCATGGCAAGGAGCTTCTCGACCTCGCCACCGACAATGATGCGGAACTGCGCTTTGAAGCCTCCGTCGCCGGTGGCATTCCCATCATCGCGGCATTGAAAACCGGCCTGATCGCGAACCATATTCGGAGCATCATGGGAATCGTGAACGGCACCACCAATTTTATTCTCACGAAGATGTACCTGGAAAACCAGGATTTCCAGCCCACCCTTAAAGAGGCGCAGGAATTGGGCTATGCGGAAGCCGGATCCCACTGCCGATGTCGGCGGCCTTGACGCCGCCAGAAAAGTGGCAATTTTGGCTTCCATTGCTTATAATAGAGGGTAACCTTTTCCGATGTTTATGTGGAAGGCATCGAAAAAGTGACGGCGAAGGACATTGCCGACGCGAAACGCCTAGGCTATGTGATCAAACTGCTGGGCATCACGAAGGAGGACGATGGCGAAATCGAAGCCAGGGTTCATCCGGTGATGATCCCCGCCGCCCATCCGCTGGCCGCCGTGAATTATGCCTTCAATGCCGTTTTTGTGGAAGGCGACGCCGTTGGCGAAACAATGTTTTATGGCCGCGGCGCCGGGGATTTGCCCACCGGCAGCGCCATCGTCAGCGATTTGACCGTTGCGGCGCAGAACATCGCCGATCAAACGAAGGGCCGGGGCGGCTGCACCTGCTTCCACCACAAGGCCGTTAAGAAACAGGAAGCATTTGTTTCTAAGTTTTATATCCGCCTCCATGTCAGGGATTATCCCGGCGTTCTGGCGGAGATCGCCAATTGTTTCGGCAAGAACGGCGTCAGCTTGGCCAATGTGATCCAAGAGCCCTGCCATAATTGCGGCGAAGGCGACACCGATCTGGTTCTCGTCACCCATAAGGTGAAAGAGGGCAAGTTCAACCAGGCGAAGGAAGCGCTGGCGGCGCTTTCCTTTGTGCATCGGATCGACAGCATCATTCGGGTAGAGGATGAAATGTAATGGCGAGAATCGGCAAGGTGCGTGTTCCGGCCACATCGGCCAATATCGGCCCCGGCTTTGATACCTTTGGCATCGCCTTTCAGCTTTACAATACCGTAACGCTGGAAGAGGCGGAAAATGGCCTGACCATCGCCGTTTCCGGAGAGGGGGCCCACGATATTCCGGGTGACGAGGGAAATATCGTTTACCAAGCCGTCGACTTTGTTTTGAAAAAGGCCGGTTATGCCGGCCGGGATTTGAAGCTGACTTTGGAAAACGGCGTCCCCGTCGAACGGGGCTTGGGAAGCTCCGCCGCCAGCATTCTCGGGGGCGTTCTCGCCGCCGACGATTTCTTGGGCCGGCGCTTTTCCCGGGATCAACTGTTGGATTGGGCCGTCGCGCTGGAAGGGCATCCCGACAATATCGCCCCGGCGCTGCTGGGGGGGATGGTCATTTCCGTCAACGATGAATACGATCGCTTGTATAAGAAGATCGCGCTGCCGGAGCGGCTTTGCGCCGTCGCCGCCGTTCCCGCCTTTAAGCTCTCCACCAGAAAATCCAGGGCCGTTCTGCCGGATCGGGTGCATTTTCAGGACGCGGTGTTCAATATGCGCCGGGCCACCGTGATGATGGTGGCCTTGATCGAGGGGGATCTCGCCCTTTTCGGCCGCATGATGGAGGATCATCTGCACCATCCCTTTCGGGAGGCGCTGGTGCCGGGCATGGGCCGGGTTTTTGCGGCGGCGAAAGATGCCGGGGCCTTCGCCGTGGCCTTGAGCGGTTCCGGGTCGACGATTTTGGCCTTTACCGAGGGAGACGGGGAGGAAATCGGCGCCGCAATGGCCGCGGCCTTTGCCGGAGAGGGCATTGAAAGCCGAACGATGGCCTTAAAACCCGACAATGTGGGGGCCGTCCTGATCAAATAAGGGCGGCAGAAATAGAGACAGAAGTTTGATACAGAGGTGAAATATGGGGATTATTGTACAAAAATTCGGCGGCAGTTCCGTAGCGAATCCGGAACACATCCGCCGTGTGGCCCGGCGGGTCGCCGAGGCTTATGATGAAGGCAACCAGGTGGTGGTGGTGGTTTCCGCTATGGGGATACGACAGACCATCTGATCGCTCTGGCGAAAGAGCTAAATCCACAGCCCCCTGGCCGGGAGCTGGATATGCTGATGTCCACCGGGGAACAGCAGACCATCGCCCTTCTCGCCATGACATTGCGGCAAATGGGTTATCAGGCCGTTTCGCTTACAGGCTGGCAAGCCGGGATCATTACGGAAATGGTGCAGTCCAAGGCCCGGATCCTCAGGATCCGCTGCGACCGGCTTTTAAAAGAATTGGGCGATGGAAAAATCGCCGTCGTCGCCGGTTTTCAGGGCATTACGGAAGCGGAAGAGATCACAACCTTGGGGCGCGGCGGTTCCGATACCACTGCCGTGGCATTGGCGGCGGCGCTGGAAGCGGAAGTTTGCGATATTTTTACCGATGTGGACGGCGTCTATAGCACCGATCCCCGTCTCGTTCCGGAAGCGAGAAAGCTGGACGTGATTTCCTATGACGAGATGCTGGAATTGGCGACGCTGGGGGCAGGGTTCTCCACCCCCGCTGCGTCGAAGTGGGAAAACAGTTCGGCACGCCCATCCATGTGCGGTCGAGCTTTCATCACAATATGGGAACGATGGTTCGGGAGGTTACGGAGATGGAAAGAAAACTTGAACAAAAAATACTCGTCAGCGGCGTCGCCTTCGACCGAAACGTGGCGAAGATCACCGTCTTTGACGTGCCGGATCAGCCCGGAACCGCAGCGGAAATCTTTACCGCCCTGGCGAAAGAACATATCAATGTCGACATGATCATCCAGGGCGCCCAGCGCAACCAGATCAATACGATCTCTTTTACCATCAGCCGGGACGATGTGGAAAAAACCAAAGGGTACTGACAAAATTGAAAGAGCGCATCCATATGGACAGCGCCGAATATGATGTGGACGTGGCGAAGGTTTCCATCGTCGGCGCCGGTATGATCACGAACCCCGGCGTGGCGGCGCGGATGTTCAATGTCCTCGCCGATGAGAAGATCAACATCGAATTGATCTCCACCTCGGAAATTAAGGTGTCCTGCGCCATCTATGAAGGCGATGTAGACCGGGCGGTGAAAGCCTTGCATACCGCTTTTGGCCTGGACGTTTAACCCGGTGGCTACCGTTTCGCGGGGCTTTGGCGGCGGATCGCTTCGGGGATGCGGCGCCCGGCGGCAAACGCCCTTCCCCGCGGGAAAATTCCCTTGACATTTGTTAGGATTTAAGATAGAATATCCTTTGTTCGGGGCGTAGCTCAGTTTGGCTAGAGCGCTACCTTGGGGTGGTAGAGGCCGCACGTTCAAGTCGTGTCGCTCCGACCAGGTGAATTCTACTGTAGCAGGGCATATGCCCTGCTACATTTATCAAAAGTGTATCGGGCGCGCGGTGCTTACCCATCGCCGTACCCATTTTGGCGGCAGGCCTATGGCCCGCCGCCTTTTGCGGCGCCAGCCTGTCCTCCGGCCCTTTCCATCGGCAACGGAGCGACAAAAAAGCGGCGCTTCCGCGCGGGGCCTGTTGATGCCCGCGGGAAGCGCCGCCCTTTGCCGGTTTATTCCTCGGTTATCGGCTTGGCCTTCTCTTTGCTGTGTTTGGCTTTACCCTGCAGCTCCGGCACCGGCGGCAGATCGTTTTTGGGGAAATGGGTTTTGCGGTTGCTTTCGGTGCCATGGGGCTCCTTGGGGTTCGGCCGTTTCATGCCTGCTTTCGCCATTTTACCTCCTAAACGTCATCGTTTTCGATGGACTGTTTTTTGGCGTTCTTGTTTTGGTTCTGATTTTCCCTGGTTAAGGGCGTTTGCCCTTTGGCCTTTTTCTTCCTGGCCGTTTTATTGTCCGGCTGGCTGTCTTTTGCCATTTTGCATCACCTCGGCCCTAGTTTGCCCCAAAATTTCCAATCCATGTTCCGCCGCTTTTCCATTTATTGCGCCAATGGCGGCGGCCTTTGGCTTCAATCGCCCCGAACCAAGACAATATTTTCGGTGGCGTCCGGAGGCCGCCGGCGGATATTGGGCAAGGAAGGTCGGGCCGGATCGGCAGCGTGGTGCGGCAAAGTTCCCGAAGAAGGCGGGGCCGGAGTGTTCATCAATAAATCCCTGGTGGACGCTTTCCGGTGTGTTTGATCCCCCGTTCAGATCTATAGCGGCAAGGACCCCGATTTCTATTGGCGGTATGGACAGGAACGGGTGGATCGCTGCACAGGCTATATACAAAACCCGGCGTTCAACCGTTGCCTTGGGCTTCTAAAAAATCCGCGATAATCCACGCCTTAACACGATCCGGGGAAAGGCCGGGGGTTTTGTTTCGTTCGACGCCCCTCTCTCAGAAAAAGTCAGGAAAACCAGAAAAAGGATGGTATGCCTCTTGTATTTTTTTTGGCGCTATGTTATACTCTAACCATCATCGTAGTTTCTTTTAAGTGGGCTTTGCCCACTTTTTTATATGATTTATGGAATGCGGAGGCGCTCATGGAGAAGAAAATGAAGGTCGAAGACCAGGTAGAGGCAGCTTGTCTGCCGGTTCTGCGGGAGGCGGGCTATAGCCTCTATGACATTGAATATGTCAAGGAAGGCGCCGAATGGTATTTGCGTTTTTTTATCGACAAGGAAGGCGGTGTCGATCTGGACGACTGTGAACGGGTGAGCGGGCTGATAGACGGCCTTTTGGACTGTATCGATCCCATTGGGCATAGCTATTACTTGGAAATATCCTCGCCGGGGGTGGAGCGGGTTTTACGGAAACCGGTTCATTTCGCCAATGCGGTAGGGGAAACCATCAGCATAAAATTGTACCATGCGTGGAACGGAAAGCGGGAAATTCTCGGCAATCTCGGGGCCGCCGAGGAAGATGGCATTCGCATGATCCTGCCCGACGCCGTGGAAAAGGAAGTGTTCTTCCTTATCAATCCATCGCCAAAGCCAATCTTTCGGTGTTTTAGGAGGTTAAACCGATGAATCAAGAGTTTTTGCTCGCCCTAAAGGATTTGGAAAAAGAGAGGAATATTTCGGCGGAGGTCATCCTGGAAACCATCGAGGCCGCGCTGATATCCGCTTATAAGAAGAACTTCGGTTCCTCCCAGAATGTGCGGGTGGAGATCAACCGGGAAACCGGGGATTTTCACGTCTATTCCCGCAAAACCATCGTTGAAGAAATTGCCGACGACCGTTTGGAAATCAGCCTGGAAGAGGCCGAAAAAATCAACCCCGGCTATGAGCCCGGGGATATTTATGAAGTGGAGGTCACCCCGAAAAGCTTCGGCCGGATCGCCGCTCAAACCGCGAAGCAGGTGGTGGTTCAGAGAATGCGGGAAGCGGAACGGAATGTGATCTTCAATGAATACAGCAATATGGAGGGCGACATCGTTACCGGCGTGATCCAGCGGGTTGAGAACCGCAATGTCTATTTGGACATCGGCAAAACCGAAGCCGTGCTCACCGCCAATGAACAGATTCCCGGCGAACGGTATCACCAAAACGATCAGTTAAAGGTATATATGGTGGAAATCAAGCGCACCAATAAAGGGCCCCAGGTCATCGTTTCCAGAACCCACCCCGGGCTCTTGAAGCGCCTGTTTGAGCTGGAAGTTCCAGAAATATACGATGGCGTTGTGGAAATCAGGTCCATCGCGAGGGAAGCGGGCAACCGCTCCAAAATCGCGGTCTTTAGCCGGGACGACAATGTGGATCCTTTGGGGGCTTGCGTCGGCGCGAAAGGGATGCGGGTTCAGGCCATTGTCGATGAGTTGAAAGGCGAAAAGATCGACATCGTTAAATGGGATCCGGATCCCACGGTTTTTATCAGCAATGCATTGAGCCCCGCGAAGGTGGTGCGGGTGCAAACGATGCCCCAGGACAAATTCGCCCAGGTGGTGGTGCCGGACTACCAGCTGTCTTTGGCCATCGGCAAGGAAGGGCAAAATGCCCGGCTGGCGGTGAAGCTCACCGGTTGGAAAATCGACATCAAGCCGGAATCCGAGGCGGTTTTGCCCGCCATAGAGGAGGAAGAAGGCCCGGAATTGCTTGAAGCGGAAACGGAGGCTTGAAATGTCGCCGAAAAAGAACCCGCAGCGGATGTGCGTCGGTTGCCGGGAAATGAAGGATAAGCGCGATTTGACCCGGGTGGTGCGGAGCCCTGAGGGCCAGGTTTCCCTAGACGAAACCGGGAAGAAGAACGGGCGGGGCGCCTATCTCTGTCCCGCGCTTGCCTGCCTGGAAAAGGCGCGAAAAGCCCGGTCTTTGGAACGGGCCTTCGCGATGAAAATTCCCGGCGGGCTCTATGAATCGCTGGCCGCCGCATTGGAAAACAGACCAAAATCGGAGGGAAATGGATAAGATGTATACCCTTTTGGGTTTTGCCCAAAAGGCGGGAAATGTGAAGACCGGGGAAGAAGTGATCCGAGGGGCCATCGGCAAGAAAAGCGCCGCTTTGCTCCTGATCGCCTGTGATGCACCCGATGAGATAAAAAGGAAGATGGCCGCCTTGGCGAGGGCAAGGGGATTGCCTGCGGTTCTTTGGGCGGATAAGGCGACGATGGGAACAGCCATCGGGAAATCGCCGCGCAATGCGGCCCTGATCATGGATCGGAAGATGGCCGTGGCGATGCTGGACTGCAAAACGACTGGCGCAAGGCTGCTTAACAATGACATGGAGATTTGGGGGTGTGCTGATGACGAAGATCAGAGTGTATGAGCTGGCAAAAGAATTGGAGATGGAAAGCAAGGATGTAATCCGCCGCTTGGGGAAAATGGGCGCCGATATGAAAAACCATATGAGCGCCGTTGAGGATAAGCACGCGGAGATGCTGCGGGACATCATGCGTCCGAAATTGATTTTGGCCGAAAAATTGCGGGCGGAAAGCGCCGCGGCCAAAAAGGAAGAGGCGGCGCAACCGGCGGAACCGGAAGCGAAAGAAAGCGGAAAGGTAGAACCGGCGGCTCCGGGCCGCCCGAAACAGGACGACGCTAAGTCGGAACCGACCATTCCGGCCGTGGAGAAAGAGGTTTCGCCGCAGCCTGTTTCAACTCCCGCCCCCAAAACCGAAGGAAAAGAAAGCCCCGAAGCCGCGGCCTCCGGCAGCGATGGCTCCCGGCCGCCGTCGGAAGAAAAGAAAGCGGCGGCGGAGGCCGCCCCCGGTTCGCAGGCAATGGGCCAAAGCCCGCCGGCGGCCGTAGAAGGAGAAAGCCTGCGCGCCCCGAGGCCGCAAGGCCAGGAAGGCGCGGTTAACCGGCCCCAACAGAGCCAGAATCAGAACCGGCCCCCACAGGGGCAATACCAGGGCCGCCCCCAGGGTTCCTACCAGGATCGGCCCCAACAGGGCCAAGGGCAATACCAGAACCGTCCCCAACAGGGCCAGGGGCAATATCAGAATCGTCCCCAGCAGGGCCAGGGGCAATACCAGAACCGTTCCCAGCAGGGCCAGTATCAGAACCGCTCCCAGCAAGGCCAGGGCCAATACCAGAACCGTTCCCAGCAGGGCCAAGGGCAATACCAGGGCCGCCCCCAGCAGGGCCAAGGGCAATACCAGAACCGCCCCCAGCAGGGCCAAGGCCAGTATCAGAACCGGCCCCAAGGACAGAACCAGGGCCGCCCGCAGGGGCCGCAAGGCCGTCCCCCCCAGGGCCAGAAAGGCGCGCCGAAACCGGCCACCGATTTAAAGCCGCCGGAAAAGAAAGAGCCGCGCCGTTTTGATCAAAAGAAAAAAACCGGCTATGATAATAAAAAAACGCGCGACAATGACCAGCGCAATTATGACGGCAATCTGCGCCGCCGCCCCAACCAGAAGCAGAAGCGGATGGTGCGGGAAGAAGCGCCGCCGCCGGTAACGCCGAAAACCGTCGTTATCGGTGAGACGGTTCTGATCTCCGAATTGGCGAAAAGCATGGGCAAAACCGCGGCGGAACTGATCAAAAAACTGATGCTTTTGGGAACCATGGCCACCGTAAATCAGGAGATCGATACCGATACCGCCCAGATTTTGGCCGGTGAATTCGGTGTTACCGTCGAAGTAAAGGTCGATAAAACGATGGAGATCATGGAGGACGATGTGGACGTCGAAGCCAGCCTGGTTAAACGTCCGCCGGTGGTTACCGTGATGGGCCACGTCGACCACGGCAAAACCTCTCTCCTCGACGCAATTCGGAAAACGAATGTCATCGCTTCGGAGGCCGGCGGCATCACCCAGCACATCGGCGCTTATCAGGTAGAGGTTTCCGGCCAGAAGATCACCTTCCTGGATACGCCGGGCCACGAAGCCTTCACTTCGATGCGGGCCCGTGGCGCCCAGGCCACCGATATTGCGATTCTCGTCGTCGCCGCCGACGATGGCGTTATGCCCCAAACCGTTGAGGCGATCAACCACGCCAAAGCCGCAAAAGTTCCGATCATCGTCGCCATCAATAAAACCGATAAGGAAGGCGCCGACATTGACCGGATCAAATCTCAGCTTAGCGAGCAGGGCCTCATTTCGGAGGAATGGGGCGGCAGTACGATCATGGTGCCAATTTCCGCTAAGAAAGGCATCGGCATCCAAAATCTATTGGAAATGATTTTGCTCGTAGCGGAAGTGGAAGATTTCAAAAGCAATCCCGACCGCAATGCCAGGGGTACGATCCTTGAAGCGGAACTGGATAAAGGCCGCGGCGCCGTCGCCACGGTATTGGTGCAAAAGGGTACTTTGAAGATCGGCGACATCCTGGTGGCCGGTACGGTTTTCGCCCGGGTTCGGGCGATGATCGACGACAAGGGCCGCCGAATCAAGGTGGCGCTTCCCTCCACTCCCGTAGAAATCCTCGGCTTTTCCGATGTGCCGCCGCCGGGCGAAATCTTCGTCTGCGTCGACGATGAGCGGGACGCCCGCCATATCGCCGACCACAATTCCCTGGCCAAGCGGGAAAAGGAAATGGGCCGCAGTGCAATGGTGACTTTGGACGATCTTTTCAAACAGATTTCCGAGGGGATCGTAAAGGATCTGAACATCGTCGTCAAAGCCGACGTGCAAGGCTCGATGGAAGCCCTTTGCCAATCGATCAAAAACCTTTCCACCAGCGAAGTGCGGGTGAACATCATCCACAGCGGCGTTGGCGGCGTAGCGGAAAGCGATGTGATGCTGGCGGCGGCTTCAAAGGGGATCATCATCGGCTTCAATGTCCGCCCCGATGCCAATACGAAGAAGGCGGCGGAACGGGAAGGCGTCGATATCCGCATGTATCGGGTCATTTACGAGGCTTTGGACGACATCAAAGCCGCTATGAGCGGTCTGCTCGATCCGGAATATAAGGAAGTTGTCATCGGCCACGTTGAAGTCCGGGAAGTTTTTAAGGTGCCCAAGGGCGGTTTCGTCGCCGGTTGTTATGTGACCTCCGGCAAGGTGACGAGGAATAGCAAGGTTCGCCTATTGCGGGACAGCGTTGTGGTTCACGAAGGCAGTTTGGCTTCTTTGCGCCGGTTTAAAGACGATGTGAAAGAAGTGATGAGCGGCTATGAATGCGGCATCGCCATTGAAAACTTCAACGATGTCAAGGTCGGCGATCAAATGGAATTGTATATTTTGGAAGAAACGAAACGTCAAATATAATCCGGGGGCGGCGTGACAAACGGCGCCCGCCCGGAAAGCCGCCGTCCATTGCCACCGGTATGGGCCGTATGGAGAAAGGATGAGAACCATGGCGAAATACCGTTATGACCGCATTGGCGAAGAGCTGAAAAGGGAAATCGCCGATATTGTTAAAAATGAAATCAAAGACCCGGGCATGGGCTTCGTCTCCATTACCCTGGTGGAAGTCGCCGGGGATATGCGCCACGCGAAGGTGTTTTACAGCGTCCTCGGCGGCGAGGGGGAAAGAAAAGCCACCGAGGCTTCGATCAAACGCGCCGCCGGCTTTATCCGCAGAGAGGTGGCGAGCCGGCTGTCCCTTCGCTATACGCCGGAGTTGACCTTTATTTTTGACGATTCCATCGAGCATGGCATTAAGATCGCCAAAATTCTCAATGAGCAGATCAAACAAGGGGAAAACGGAAGCGATGAACAGAGCGACAGTGAAGAAAAATGAAAACGATGGCTTTGCCCGGTTGAAGCAGATTATTGAGGAACACGATAATCTGCTTATCATTAGCCACATCTTGCCCGATGGCGACAATATCGGATCGGTGATCGCTTTGACCCGGTCTTTGGAAATGGCGGGAAAATCCGTACAAGGCATCGTCAACGGCGATCTGCCGGAATATTACCGCTTTCTCAGCGGCACTGAGGCGCTGATCCCCCCGGAGGAAGCGGATTTCAATGGCTGCGACCTGCTGATCGCCGTCGATTCCGCCGATAAAAGCCGGGTCGGCGACAAGGCCGCCGCTTGCTTTGGCCGGGTGACGACGGTCAATATCGACCATCACATCAGCAATGACCGCTATGCCGATTTCAACTATGTGGATCCCAATGCCGGCGCCACGGCGGAAATTCTCACCGAATTTCTATTGGCCACCGGCTACCCAATGGACGAAACGGTGGCCGCCGCCCTCTATGTCGGCCTTTTAACCGATACCGGCTCTTTTACCTTCCAGAACACCAGGGCCGAGACCCTGGCGGCGGCGGCGAAACTTTTGACCTATCCGATCGATTTACCGGCGATGCGGGAAAACATTTATGGCAACGTGGCATTGCGGAGGAAGCGGCTGCTCGGCCATATTCTCTGCGGCGCCGAAACGGAAATGGGCGGCGACATCATCTGGTCCGCCGCAGACGCCGCGATCTGCCGCAAGCTGGAGGTGGAAAGCGCTGATTTCGAGGGCTGCATCGACCATTTGATCGCCGTTTCCGGCGTGAAAATCGCGATCTTGCTGCGGGAATTGGACGAAGGGGAGGTCAAGGTCGGCTTCCGCACGAAAACCGGTTATGATGCCGTTGCCGTCAGCAAACCCTTCGGCGGTGGCGGCCATCCCGGCGCCGCCGGTTGCAATGTCGAGGGCAGCATGGCGGCGGCGACGGAAAAAATCCTCCGGGTGGCCCGGGCTTATCTGGAGGAAAGGCGGTAATGGACGGCTTTATCATCGTGCATAAACCGAAAGATTTCACTTCCCACGATGTGGTGAATGTGATCCGCCGCCATTTTAGAAAACAGAAGGTGGGCCACACCGGTACCCTGGATCCCGGCGCCACCGGCGTTCTTCCCGTCTGCGTCGGCAAGGCCACCAAATTGCAGGATCAAATGATGGCGATGGCCAAGACCTATCGCTGCGATTTGGTCTTTGGCCTCGATAGCGATACATTGGATCGGGACGGCGATGTGACGGCGACCGATCCCGGTTTTTCTTTGGACGGCGGCGGGCTGCGGGAAGTTCTCGCTTCCTTTCAGGGGGAAATCGAGCAGGTGCCGCCGATGGTTTCCGCTGTTAAAATAGCGGGGGTTCCCCTGTATAAATTGGCCCGCAAAGGCGAAGAAGTGGAACGAAAACCGCGCCGGGTCACGGTCTACGGCATTGAGGTGCTGGCCTTGAAGGAAGCCGCCCCGTTTCCGACGGCGACGGTGGCGATAACCTGTTCCAAAGGCACCTATGTCCGGGCCTTGGCCAAGGACATCGCCGCCAAATTGGGGACGACGGCAATCGTCGACCATCTGGTGCGCACCGCCACCGGCCCCTTCCGCCTCGATCAGGCGCTTTCCCTCGAAACCATCGCGGAACGGGCCGAAAATGGCGACTTTTCCTTTCTGCTGCCCCTCAGGGCCGCCGTGCCGGAGATGCCGGTGGTGACGGTGGGTGACATTGCCGAAATCCGCGCCGTCCTTGCCGGCAATCTGCTGCCGGGCTATGGGGATTTGGCGGCGGAACAAACCTATTTTTTGGAAGACCCGGCCCATGACCCGCTGGCCCTGGCCCATTTTATTCCCGGCCTCGGCTTGAAGCCCTATAAGATTTTGCGGGAGCGGGAAGAGGAGAGGGAACCCAAAGCCGGTTTTTTGCTGGTCGATACGGAAGGAACCGGTGACGCCGCCATCGCCCTTGGCAATTTCGACGGCGTACACCGGGGCCATCAACTGCTGATCCGGGCCATGCGCCAAAGCGCCGAAAAGAAAGGGCTGGCCTCCCTTGTGCTGACCTTCGATCCCCATCCCAAACAGTTTTTTCGGCCGGAGGGGGATTGCTTTACATTGCAGCAAAAAGCGGACAAGGCGGTGCAGGTGGCCCGCCTCGGCGTCGACGGCCTCTGCTTTTACCCCTTCGACGCCGCCCTGTCCCAAATGACGCCGGAAGATTTCTTGGCGGAGGTGCTGATCCGCCGCTTTCACGCCAAAGAAATTTTCGTCGGCTACGATTTTAAATTCGGCCGCGGCGGCGCGGGGAACGGCCCCTGGCTGCGGGAAGAAGCAGCCCGGCAGGGCATCGCCGTCCACATCGTGGAACAGGTGGCCTACCGGGGCGAGGCCGTCAGCAGCAGCCGGATCAAAGCGGCTTTGACCGCCGGCGATGTCGGCTTCGCCAATTTCCTGCTGGGCTATCGGTTCTTGCTCCGGGGCCGGGTGGTGGCAGGCAAGCGGCTTGGCCGCACCCTGGGCTTTCCCACCGCCAATCTGGCGGTTCCGCCCCGGCAGTTCGTTCCCGGCCCCGGCGTCTATGCCTTTTGGGTCGAAACGGAAGCGGGGATTTTCCCCGGCGTCGGCAATATTGGTTCCCGGCCGACCTTGGGGGAAAATCTCCCCCCCACGGTGGAAGCCCATCTGATCGATGCCGATCTCGACCTCTATGGCCGTGAAATCGCCTTGGCCTTCGTCGCCAAAATTCGGGACGAGCAGAAATTCCCGGATCTGGAAGCTTTAAAAGCCCAGATAGAATGCGACAAGGAAAAAGCCCTGGAGATATTGCCGCCATTGATAGTAAACGGAATCGATGTTTAAGTTTTTGTCAAAATACTGTTTTTTATTGACATAATGTGGCCAATTGCTTACATGAAAAAGGAGGTTTGTGCCTATACAGCTTCTTTAAAGAGAGTTAAACTTATGGTAAAGAAAAATAAATAGAGGATTGGACTTACGCCGGGCTTCTCGGCCTGCGTATTTTTGAAAATTATCGGCTTGATATATGAACACTTGACGTAGCAGATTTTTGGAAATAGTGGAACGAATAGAAAATGCAGCCCTCGTTTTTGTGCGATTTTGACACAAAACGATGAAGATGCAAATAACGAAGATGTGCATTTTTAGAAAGGTGGAAAAAATATGGAAGCGCGAAAAGTCCCGTCACTGTTCCCTAGCCTTCACCATAATGAAGGTTTTTTGTATTTGTTTTTAAAGTTGTATGCTTGTAAAATTAAACGTACTGGAAAGGAGAATTGTGGTGAAAAAAACTTTAATTTCTATTTTTGGCTTTCTGTTCGTTTTTGTTGTTCTATCTACAAATATCTGTGCATACAGTTTCACTACCTATGGAAACAATCTTTCTTATAACAGGCAGGCGGCAAAAAACTATGTATATAATCATACTACACATCCCAATGATAATGATTACTACGATTTTACTAGGGATGGTGGCGACTGTACAAGCTTTGCTTCTCAAGCCTTGCGGGCCGGAGGGATTGCTTTTACCGCACGCGTATCGAATCCCACGATTAATCACTGGTACTATTATAACAGTTCCTGGGGGATGGGGAGAACCTCCACCTGGACGACAGCCCATCAATTCAGACAACACTTTGCGGAAGTCAATGGTTCTGGTTATAAGAGGGCCTATCAATTCCGCAAATATCAATCTGTCGAGTTGGTCAACGAGAATTCTGCTTGGAATAACCTGTTTGACAATATCGGCGCTGGAGATATTGTCCAGTATACAAAAAATGGGAATACCTATCATTCTCAAGTGGTGCATCGTAAGTCAACGGGAGAAGAAGGGCCAGGCATCAAGAAGGTTAGCATGGGTCAGCATACACCTAATGAATGGAAAAATTTAAGAGCATCAATTGGGGCCATGAGGGATACATCTACGAATTACCGTTGGGTTACCGTGATTCGGGTAAATTCGGCGACAACTTGGTAATTAAAAAAGAGAATAAAAATGCGTAAAAAAAGGATGGCGTCAATGATTGTTATCGCCCTAACTGCTTTCTTTTCTTTGCTGGTTATGGGGTGATGAGTGCAACTGATGCGGGAATCAGTGGTGTTTTGGAGAAGGGAACGGTGGAAATAGAGCTTACGGACTCGGCCCAGGATGAAGAATCCCTCTCAGGAACCTACCCAAAGCGATGAGACCGTCTTAGCCAAAGCTGACGCGGAATATGCGCAGTTAATGGAAGGCGGAGGCTTATGATAAAAAATATGGCGTTGCCCAGGAGAGCGATGATGCGACGCTGCAGGGCGTCGAAGATTTGCAGCAGTGGCGGAGGGACGCTCTGCGTTTCTATCAAACCTATGGCTGGGACCGCTATGATGATTTTGTCTTCCACGATAAGGAAGCTTTGCTGAAATATGCGGATGAAATCATTGACTGCTTGGGGGATAATATCTATATGGTAGAGAACGAAATCATGCCAATAGGAACAGGCGAAACAAAGGAAGGATTGATTGCTTTTTATAACGCCCGCATTGAACACTATAAGGCTTTCATGGAAAAAGCAAAGACCGACAATGGATCAGATATTCGGACACTATCTGGTGAGTTGGATTATATGTTTGAAATTCACGAAAATCTATATGAAAATCTAGCAAAATAAAAACACAGTTTGTATAAGGGACGGCGAATTTTTTCTAGCCGCCCTTTGTGCCATTGATGCATGGTTTATTTGCGCCGCTGGGCGAAACAATAGAATGCGAGGAGAAACCCGAGACAGGATACGCTTCCATCATCCCATCACGCGGTCAGCGATCAGAGAGGTGAGACGGCGGATGAAAAACAAAAATAGCAGAGTGCGCTCGATTTTTAGCGTGGGCCTGATCTTTCTGCTGCTTTCGGGTATCGGTGTTTACGCAAATGACCGGAGCGCCGACGCGGCCAAATCCGGCGAAGAAGAATATGCCTCTTTAATCGAAAGAAGAAATGAAATAGAAAAAACAAGCAATGAAGGGGTGGAAGGAAGGACATTGGCAGCCAGAATCTACCGGCAGACCGAGCTGATGGAGGACTTCGCCGCCTATTATGAAACCTATGGCTGGAAAAAATATCTTCCGACCGATATCTTGAAGCCACAAATGAGGACATCAAAGCCTTGTCCGGCGAATTTGAGCTGATGTATTTTTTGCCCGGCACCATACAGCGTATGAAACAAGTGACAGATCAATATGAGAGCAAATAATGTGATCACGCCGTGATCAACGGGCCAGCATCGTATTTTGCCATAGGAGGGTGAATCATGAACAAAATCAAAAAACGCGCTCCCATTTTTGTTGTTTTGGCCATATTGGTTGTTTCCGCCCTCGGCATCTATGCCTTCACCGGCGCTTCCGATCCTGAAAAGGAACAGGCGGAAGCGGAGATTCACGATGTTTTGGCTGAGGCCCATGTCGCCATGGTTGATATCGGCGTTTTGCCCCATCACGCGGAAAAGGCGGTCAACCTGACGGAAGAAGACCGCTCCCAAAGATTGAACGGCTATATGGAGAACCTGAAAAAGTATTATGCCGCCGATTCGGACATCGTAGCGAGATACCCCAGCATTTTGCGGGGAATTTTGGACAGCAAACGGGAAGAGGTCGACGCGCTGCTTGAAACCGGCGTCTTCGGCGTGGAAATCCTCTCCCTTAGCCTGGAGGGAGATACCGCCTTCGTTGAGGCGGAGCTCACCACCTGGTCGAAGGCGATCGGCAAGGATGGGGAGAACTATGATCTGGAGTTGGCCTGCGGCAAGGTGCGGTCGAAAACGGAATTGGTGCGGGAAGACGGCAGCTGGAAGATACTGGCCAACCATGATTACCAGCTTTCCGGCTGGAGCGATCTGCCGGAACCGGCGAACTACACCTCCGTCCACAACAATCTCAATCACTATGCCCAGGAAAAGGTCGGATTGGAGCGGATCGCCGCGGGGATAGAGGGGGAAGTCTACCAGGTTTCCGACGCCGACTATGAAAAGATCAAATACAGCTATGAGGAAATGGTGGCGGCGGCCCTAGCCCTGGAGCCGGTGAACCCCTATGAATTTTAAACAAAAGGAAAAAAACAGATAAAACGGTGGATGTGAAGAGCAAGGAAAAGCGGGGGGAGGAAAAGTCAATGAAGAAAAAGTATTGGATTCTCAATGGAATTGTTTTGCTGCTCTGCGTTTTCATCGGCGCTCTGCTGATGGGAAGCCTTGACACCGAAAAGAGCAAAGCCGAGGAAGAGATCACGGAAACGATGATGCAAACCGAGATGATCTTATTGAATATCGGCGTATTGCCGGATCACGCCCCCATGCCCTCCGCTTTGACGGAGGAACAGAAAGCCGAGAAGACGGAGGATACCCTTGCCGCCGTGAAGAGATATTTCTCCGCCCAATCCAATGCATTGGCGACCTATACCAATACCTTGGAAGGCATTTTGGCAAGCGAAAGGAAAGAGATTGATCCCCTTCTTGAAGTCGGTGTCTTCGACATGGAAATCCATGCCATCGAAATCTCCGGCGACGAGGCTTTTGCGTCGGCGACGATGACGACCTGGGCGAAAGGCATCCGGGGCAAGGACGGTTTATACGACATTGAAATATCCTGCGCAAAAACGAAGTATGACGCGAAGCTGGTCAAGGAAGACGGGCATTGGAAATTGCTAAAGCATACCGATTATCAGATTTCCGGCTGGAGCGACGTACCCGAAGCGCCCCATTATACGCCCTTTAATAACAATTTGAACCACCATATCCTGGAAAAGGTCGCTTTAGAGGACATCAAGCAAAAGACGAATGGCGAAACCTTCCAGATATCCGGCGCGAATTATGAAGAGATCAAACACGACTATGACGCGATGGTAAAGGCCGCCCTGGAAATGGAACTCGTGAACCCCTATGAAATATAACATATGAACTTTGAGCGAAACGGCGGCCGCCCCGGCCCGTTCCCGGCGCTGTGAAATAAAAAAACCGGCAAAAATAGAGGGAAAAACAGGGAGGGAATCCTTGTTTTTTTCCTCTTTATGGGGTATACTATGGAAGCATCTCATTACCGTGGCTCTGTTTTGCGGGCCTCCGCCCTTTACATGGCCAGCGGCGTATGAAGAAAAAGCAGAAAGAAAAAGGAGGAAAAGCACATGCTGGACAAGGAAGGCAAAGCGGTTATTATCGAGAAGTTTAAAATCCATGAGGGGGACACCGGTTCTCCCGAGGTGCAGATCGCCATTTTGTCGAACCGCATCAGTTATATGACGGAACATCTGAAGGTGCACAAGAAGGATCACCATTCCCGGCGGGGCTTGTTGAAGATGGTCGGCCACCGGCGCAGCCTGTTGAACTATCTGAAAAAGACCGATATCGACCGCTACAGAAAGCTCATTCAGGAACTGGGATTGAGAAGATAGCGCGGAAGGGGGGTACCCCCCTTCCAGCTTGTAGACTTTGTCTACAAGCCGACGCGCCTTCGGCGCTATAGATTGAGATACTTGAAAGCGGGGCCGTGCCCCCTTTCAAACTCTCCCCTGCTCCACGCAAATTATCTTGTTGCTATGTTGCTATGTAACGATTTTGGACTCTTTCTAAAAATACTTTTGTTTACAGGCTGGAAGGAGGTTATCCTCCTTCTTTTATTTAATAAAGCTGGTAAAAGCAGGAAATACCGCAGAGATGGAGAAGATAAACCAAGAAGGATAGATGAATGAAAAATTGGAGGTATGTGGTTGTTTATGTAAGAAAATGCATTGAAAAAAGCATCGTGATCGGCGGCAGGGAAATGACCCTGAAACCGGCCGCATGGCCCGGCAAGCCAGCGGCGCCGTATTCGCTTCCTATGGCGAAACGGTTTTGCTCGCCACCGCCACCGGCACGAAGGAACCGAGAGAGGGGATCGATTTCTTCCCCTTACCGTAGATTTTGAGGAGCGGCTCTACTCCGTAGGCCGCATCCCCGGCGGCTTCATCAAGCGGGAGGGCCGCCCCAGTGAAAAGGCGGTTTTGGCCTGCCGCATTATCGATAGGCCGATCCGGCCCCTATTCCCCAAGGGCTATAAAAACGATGTCCAGGTGGTTTCCACCGTCCTTTCGGTGGAACAGGACAATGCCCCGGATATTTTGGGCATCAATGCCGCTTCCGCAGCTTTGCACCTCTCCTTTATTCCCTTTTTGGGCCCCATCGGCGCCGTCGGCGTCGGCCGGGTCGACGGGGAATATGTGGCGAACCCTACCATCGAGCAGATGGGCCAAAGCGATCTTTATATCGTGATGGCCGGCACGAAGGACGCCATCAATATGGTGGAATGCAGGGCGAAAGAAGTCGATGAGGAAGTGGTGCTGAACGGCCTGCTCTTCGGCCATGAAATCATCAAAGAGATCGTCGCCTTTATTGAGAACTTCCGTGCCGAGGCCCTGGCAAGGGGCGTCGCCGCGGAAAAATATGACTTTGCCGCCGCCGAGGTCGCGGCGGAAATCCTCGATGCCGTAAAGCCCGTCGCCGAGGAACGCATCGCCGCGATGGTGCACCACTGCGCCGAAACAAAGATGGAAAAACACGCCCGGGAAGAGTATTTCGCCCGGGTGGAAGCGGAAATCGTCGCCGAATTTGCCGTGAAGTTCCCGGAAGAGGAGGGAACCATTCAGGCCATCGTTTCCGGCGCCGAGAAGGAAGTGGTGCGCCGGATCATCGCCGCGGAGAAGGTGCGGGTCGACGGCCGGGCCATCGACGAAGTGCGGGAAATCGTCTGCGAGGCGGGGCTGCTGCCCAGAACCCATGGCTCTTCGCTGTTCACCCGGGGCCAAACCCAGATTATGAACATCTGCACACTGGGGGCCATCAGCGACGAGCAGATTTTGGACGGCATCGGCCTTGAGGACTCCAAACGCTTCATGCACCACTACAATTTTCCGCCTTACAGCGTTGGGGAAGCCCGGCCCATGCGCAGCCCCGGCCGCCGCGAAATCGGCCACGGCGCTCTGGCGGAAAAAGCCATCGAGCCGATGATCCCCGATGAGGACATCTTCCCCTATACGATCCGCCTCGTCTCCGAAGCCATCGAATCCAACGGTTCCACCTCGATGGGCAGCGTTTGCGCCAGCACCATGTCGCTGATGGACGCCGGCGTGCCGATCAAAGCGCCGGTGGCCGGCGTGGCCATGGGCCTGATCAAAGACGGGGACGACATCACGATTTTAACGGATATCCAGGGCCTCGAAGACGCTCTGGGGGACATGGATTTCAAGGTGGCGGGCACCAAAGAAGGCATCACCGCCATTCAAATGGATATGAAAATTTCCGGTATCACCCGGGACGTTTTTGTGGAAGCATTGGAGCAGGCCCGCCGTGGCCGCCTCCATATCTTAGGCAAGATGCTGGCCGCAATTCCGGAACCGAGGGCCGAGCTTTCCCGCTATGCCCCCAGAATCATCCGCACCACCGTCCATCCCGATAAGATCCGTGAAATCATCGGCAGCGGCGGCAAGACGATCAAAAAGATCGTTGAAGAAACCGGCGCCAAAATCGATATCGAGGACGATGGCCGGGTCTTTATCGCTTCCGTCGACGCGGAAATGGGCGAAAAGGCTTTGAGGATCATCGAATCCATTGTAGAAGACGTGGAGGTGGGCCGGGTATACCTCGGTAAAGTTGTGAAAATCGCCGATTTCGGCGCTTTCGTGCAGATCATCCCCGGTGTGATGGACACTTCCGGCAAAGACGGTATGGTGCACATTTCCCAACTTGCCAATAAGCGGGTGGAAAAGGTCACCGACCTGTTGAACGAAGGGGATATGGTGCTGACGAAGGTGCTGAGCATCGACCACCAGGGCAAGGTCAAGCTTTCCCGGAAGGAAGCGCTCAAAGCACCGGCGGCGGCCGATTTTGAAGAGAAGCTGACGGGCCCCAAGGTGAAGGAACTCTCCTAAACGGATTTGTGTTTTTGTACTTTTGCCCCCTTTCTCTACATATTTTTGATAGGGAAAGGGGGTTCCTTGCATGAAGGAGAGAATTGGCCATCGAAAAAAGGTGCTATTGTTATGGGGGGTTTTCCTCTTCGCCATCGCCGGTTTTTTGCAGGTTATGATTGTGAAGGAAGAGGCGCGGCCCGTCGCCGCCGATCCCGCCTGGGAACCGGTTTATAGCGTGGAACCGGGCGCGAACCGGGTGGCCTTTGCCGTCAATGTCGATTGG
>JAXGQJ010000013.1:0-52960 GCA_040766505.1 Clostridiales bacterium | reverse complement strand
GGGCCAGAGGGACGAATATCTGCTGCTATTGGAGAAGAAACTGCGGGCGGAAGTTTTGGTTCGCGGCGATGAAATTCATCTCAAGGGCGAGCACGGCGATGTGGAGCGGGCGCGGCGGGTTTTCGAGCATCTGATCACACTGAGCAAAGCGAAGGCGGACATCTCCGTTCAGGCCGTCCAGTACGCCCTTAGCCTCGCCGGGGACGCAAATGTGGCGGAGCAGCTTCTCGATACGATCTATACGACCCCCCGGGGCAGGGGAATCAAAGCGAGAACCCTGGGACAAAAAAAATATGTGAAGGCCATCGCCAAGGACGACATTGTTTTCGGCATCGGCCCCGCCGGCACCGGCAAGACCTATCTCGCCGTCGTTATGGCGGTTTTGGCTTTAAAGCGAAAAGAAGTGCAGCGCATTATTTTAACCCGTCCCGCGGTGGAGGCCGGGGAGAAACTGGGTTTTTTGCCCGGCGATCTCCAGGATAAGGTGGATCCCTATCTTCGCCCCCTTTATGACGGGCTCTACGATGTTCTGGGGGCCGATACGGCCCAAAAGCTGATGGAGCGCGGCGTTATCGAGGTCGCCCCCCTCGCCTATATGCGGGGACGCACCCTGGACGATGCCTTTATCATCTTGGACGAAGCGCAAAATACCACGCCGCAGCAAATGAAAATGTTTTTAACCAGGATCGGTTTCGGTTCCCGCACTGTGATCACCGGCGACATTACCCAGGTGGATTTGCCGAAAGAGCATCGCTCCGGCCTGGTACATGCCCAAAGAATCCTGCAACAGATTGAGGGGATTTCCTTCTGTTATTTTACCCATCTCGATGTGGTCCGTCATCGGTTGGTGCAGATGATCATCGGCGCCTATGAACGGGAGGAAGAGAGAGAGGAAAGCCGCAATGGGGAAGAAAAAGGGGAGCCCGTTTGAGCTGAACGCGCATTTTTCCAGGGAGGACTTGGCAAAACTGACCGAGAACAAACAGATCTACCTTTGGATCGGTTTTATTCTGATTACCGCGCTGCTTTTAATTTCCCGCACCGTGACCAATTTCAATACCTTGACGGTGGGGGAGATCAGCAATGAAAGCATCTACCATGAAGGAAGCGCCATTGCCTATATCAGCGATGTAAAGACCGCCGCCGCCAAAGCCTTGGTGGAAAGCGAGATGGAGGACATCTATAAGCTCGATGAAACCTTGCTGAACGAAGCCTCGGCGTCGCTGGCGGATCTGTCGAACCGGCTGGTAGCCATTGTTGCGGCGGAAAACGGCGACGATCCCGGCGTCGCTTTTCGGGAGCTTCTGGCCGATTCCTACCGCGAGGAAGTCGGGGCGGCGCTGGCCGCCGTCGGCGGCGACGGAATCAAGGCGCTGGAGGCGGAACTAAGGAATCTGCTGAAAGAGAACTATGGCCCCGGCGTCAATGAGGCGGGGATGCCGGAGTTTAGAAACCATATGGAGGAAGCTTTCGCCGAAAGCTATGGCGAAAACGAGCGGGCGGTATTGGCCCTTTTGTTTTCGGCGCTCCATTTGGCCCCCAATTCCCTCTATGACGAAACGGCGACCAAGGCGGTGCTGGAAGCCCGTTTGAGCGAGGTAAAGCCGGTGCAGGTCACCATTCGCCCCGGCCAACTCCTGGTGCAGCGGGGAACGATCGTCAGCGAAGAGCAGATGGAAATGCTGATGAAGACCGGTCATTTGGAACAGGCGAAATCGGTCTTTTACTATCTGGCTGTTTTCGGCTATGCCTTCGTCGTCTATTGCCTGATCTTCTTCTTCTGCCGCAAATCTTTTCCATTTTATGCCTATGACCGGCGGGGCATTTTGATTTTGGGTATCATGATCAACGGTTTCTTGTTGGTGGCCCAGCTGATCATGGTGCTGTCCGGCAATTTATCCGGCAGCCTCTATACCACTTTGGGTTATTTGCTGCCGCTGCCGGCGATGGCCATCATCTCTTCCACTTTGATGGACCAGAAGTTTTCCTTCTTCATGATCGTTTCAATGCTGCTCTTTCTCGTGCTGGTCACGATGAACCAGATCCATTTTTGGCTGGTGGCGGCGGTGAGCGCGCTTTTTTCCATCTATATTATGGGCCGGATTCGCGAGCGTTACCAACTCGTCAGCTTCGGCATTTATATCGGTATTTTCAATGCCATCCTCGTTGTGCTGGTGGGGGCCGTCGGCGAGCAGACCGCCGAAACCATCGGCCTTGGCGTCGTCGTCGGCTTTATCAGCGGCTTACTGTCGGCGGTGCTGGCTTTGGGCTTCATCCCCGTTTTGGAGAAGCACTTCGGTTTCAGCACGCCGATGAAATTGGCGGAGCTGGCGAATCCCGGGCATCCGCTGATTAAGCGGCTGATGACCGAAGCGCCGGGAACCTATTATCACAGCGTTCTCGTGGGCAATCTGGCGGAAGCCGCCGCCGACAGCATCGGCGCCGATTCCCTCCTTGTCCGGGTGGCCTCCTATTTTCATGATATCGGCAAGCTGGAACGGCCCCAGTACTTTGTGGAAAACCAGGAATGTGCGTCGAACCCCCACGACAAGATCACCCCGTCTTTGAGTATGCTGATCATCACCTCCCATGTGAAGGACGGGGTGGAGTTGGCGAAAGAATACGATCTGCCCGAGGGAATCATCGGGATCATTCGGGAACACCACGGCGACAGCGTTTTAAAATACTTTTATTGCAAGGCGAAGGAAGGGGAAAAAGGGGAAGACGTTAAAATCGAGGATTTCCAATATCCCTGCCTCAAGCCGCAGACGAAAGAAAGCGCCATCATCATGATGGCCGACAGCGTGCAGGCGGCGCTGCAATCGACCCACGGCCTTTCCAAGGGCCAGGTAAAAGCGAAAATTCACGAGATTATTCAGGGAAAATTGATGGAGGGCCAATTCGAGGAATGCGATTTAACCTTCCGCGATTTGCATAAGATTCAAGAGGCCTTTGTGGGCGTTTATGACGGGCTGGCCCATTTCCGTATCGAATACCCGAACGGACTGACGGCAAGGAGCCAAAAGAGCCTGCCGGAAATGAAAAATCAAAAGGGGATATAAGGGATGAGAGTGTCCATCCTGTGGGAAAGCGGCGCCCCCCGGCTGCCGTTTCACCTCCGTATAAGGCTGCGCAAGGTGCTCAAACGGGCCGCCGGTGTAGAGCGGATACCCGCCGCCACTTTGGTGCAGTTGATCTTCACCGACGATGAGGGCATAAAAGCGTACAACCGCAGATACCGCGGCATCGATGCCGCCACCGACGTGCTGTCCTTTCCCCAATTCCAGCCCGGCGAGACCATTGCGGGGCCGGATCTGCCGGGAATCGAAAAAACGCCTTTGGGCGATATCGTCGTCTCCCACCCCCGGGGTGTGGCCCAGGCCGCGTCTTATGGCCACAGCGCCGAACGGGAGCTTTGTTTTTTGGCGCTGCACGGTTTCTTGCACCTGCTCGGTTATGACCATGAAGAGGAAGAGGAAAGGCGGCGGATGGAAAGGCGGAGCGAAGAGATCCTTTCCTCCCTGGGCATTGAGAGATGAGAAAGACAAAAAACCTGTTGGAGAGCTTCTATTTCGCTTTACAGGGCATTGCCCATTGCCTTCGCCATGAGCGCAATATCCGCATTCATTTGCTTGTAGCCGGTATCGTGCTGGCTTTGGGATATGTATTAAGCCTGTCCCGGGCCGAAATCGCCGTCATTTTGCTGACGATCGGCCTGGTGATCGGCATGGAAATGGTCAATACGGCGATGGAGAACGCCATCGACCTGGTGTCCCCCCAATACCATCCTTTGGCGAAGATTGTCAAGGATGTGATGGCCGGCGCCGTCTTTTTTGCTTGTTTTGTCGCGGTGGCGATCGGCGCCGTGATTTTTTGGCCCTATCTTTGCGCTTTACTGTTTTAACAGGCTGAGGAGGTTTGATTATGAAAAAATATTGGATTTTGCTTTGCTGCTGGCCTTTGCCCTTCTTTGCCGCCGCCTGTGGCGGTAAGGAAGAGGAAATGCCCGCTCCGGAGCCGGAACCGGAACCCGCCCTGACCTGCCCCCTCGATGGCACAGTGGTGGAGGCGATGCCGACGCGGCTTTTTGCCGTCGCCATTGACAATGGGCCGAAAGCCGAGCCGCAATCCGGGGTTGACGCGGCGGATCTCGTTTTCGAACTGCCGGTGGAAGGCGGTATCACCCGTTTTCTCGCTTTCTTTACCATGCCCAGCCGGAGAAAATCGGCCCGGTGCGCAGCGCCCGCCATTATGTGATTCCGATCGCCCAGGGATTTAACGGCGTGTATATCCACTGCGGCCAAAGTTATCTGGCGGAAGCCTATTTCTCCGAGCATGAGGTGGAACATATCAATGAAATCGCCCATACCTCCGGCTTTTGGCGGATAAAAGCCGCAGAGCGCCGGTGAACCTATACACCAGCTGGGAAAACCTGGTAGCGGAAGTGACGGGGCTGGGTTGGTATACCCCGGCGGAAGTTCCCGCTTTTTCTTTCTATAGCGAAGAGGAGGAAAAAGCCATCGCCCTGGGAACGGCGACGGAAATTCACATCCCTTACAAATATAAAGAGGTGGACTATCTTTGGGATGGCGATGTGTACCTGCGGCAATCCGACGGCAGGCCCCATGTGGACGCCGAAACCGGCGCGACCTTGAGCGCCGTCAATGTCATTGTGCAATATGCCCCGGCGCCGGTGGTCAGCAATGAGGGCCACCTGGACATCGATTTCTTTGCCGGCGGTTCCGGCCTGCTGTTCCAGAAGGGCCAGGCCCGGGAAATCCGCTGGCAGCAGCGGGACGCCCATGCGCCTTTGGTCTATACCTATGCCGACAGCGGCGAAGCGGTCAGGCTGGTGCCGGGCAAGACCTTTGTCAATGTGGTGCCGGATGCGCTGACCGTAACATATCCCGTGGCCGAAACGGAGGGGAAGGTGACTGAGATGGAAGAAGCAGCGGCGAAGCGGCTGCTGGCGGCGGCCCTTGCCGCCCGGGAGAATGCCTATGCCCCTTATTCCCGCTATCGGGTGGGGGCGGCGGCCCAGGCCGCCGACGGCCGTATTTTTAGCGGCGTCAATGTGGAAAACGCCTCTTATGGCCTTGGCCTCTGCGCGGAACGGGCGGCGCTGTCCGCCGCAGTGGCCGCCGGGGCGCGGCAATTCACCGCCCTCGCCGTGGTGGGCGGCGGCGCCGAACCGCTTGTACCTTGCGGCGCCTGCCGCCAATGGCTGACGGAGTTTTCGCCGGACATGTGGGTGGTGATGGGAAATCTTGCAGGCAAGTTTCAAATCCGCCGTGCCGGGGATTTGCTGCCCATCGCGTTTTCGAAAGACAGTTTGGGCCGGGAGGGAAAAGATGGCTGCTTTTAAATCGGGCTTTGTCACCATTGTGGGCCGGCCCAATGCCGGCAAAAGTACGCTGCTCAATACGGTTTTGGGACAAAAGATCGCCATCGTTTCCGATAAACCACAGACGACCCAAAACAAAATCCGCGGTTTTTATACCACCGATGCGGCGCAGATCGTGTTCATCGATACGCCGGGGATCCACAAGCCCCGGCACAAATTGGGCGAATATATGGTGCAGGCGGCGAAAAGCGCCATTGGCGGCGTTGACCTGCTCTTTTATATCGTCGACGCGAAGGAGCCCTATGGCGCGGGAGAAGCCTATATCATCCAAAGCCTGCCCAGGGACGTCCCCGTTTTCCTGCTGCTGAACAAAGTCGACCTATTGAGGAAGGAGGATCTCTTCGCGCTGATCGAAGCCTACGGAAAGCGCTTTCCCTTCGCGGAGATTTTCCCCGTTTCCGCCCTGCGGGGCGACAATGTCGAGGCTTTGCTCGCCGCCGTTATCGGCTATCTGGAGCCGGGGCCTTGTTTTTATCCCGAGGATATGGTGACAGACCAGCCGGAACGGGCGATCATGGCGGAAATCATCCGCGAAAAGGTACTGGAGCTGACGGAGGAGGAGATCCCCCATGCCGTCGCCGTGGAGATGCTGGAGGTAAAGGAGCGAGACAATGGCATGGTCTATGCCGCCGCCAATATCTATGTGGAACGGGAATCGCAAAAGGGCATCATCGTCGGCAAACATGGCGCGATGCTGAAACAAATCGGCCAAAGGGCGAGAAAAGATATAGAAGTGCTATTGGGTTCCAAAGTATTTTTGGAATTATGGGTCAAGGTAAAAAAAGGTTGGCGCAACAAAGACCTATATTTAAAGAATTTTGGCTTTGACAAGCGGAAATTAGAAGAATAAAATAGGTACGGAGAAAAGATACGGAAGGGGTGGAGAAATGGACGGCGTTCCTCGATGGCGCGACAGCTTAATGAAAAGGAATTCGGGGGGTCACCGTCTTTGCTGACCCTCTGAAGAAGGGGGTTATGATGAGAATTGAAGAAGCGATGGTTCTGATGGAACCTCATATCGCCCGGGGGGACATGGAAAAGGCGGCCCTGATCCTGTCGGACCTGGCGCCGGTGGATATCGGCGAAATTTTAAAGGAATTGGGGCCGGATTCGCTGCCGCTGATTTTGCGGTTTTTACCGGAAAATGTGGCCGGCGATGTTTTAAACTATGTGGATCCCGGCTATTTCGCCCAGATCATCAAAGATTTGGGGACGAAAAAGCGCGGCGCTGCTGGATTCCATGTACCTCGATGACGTTGCCGATATTTTAGGCGAACTGCCCAAGAAGGAGCAGGACGAAGTCCTCAGCCTGATGGAGCAGGAAGACGCTTCCGATGTGCGGGAGCTGATGTATTACCCGGAAGATACCGCCGGCAGCCTGATGACGACGGAATTTGTCGCTTTAAACAAGCATATGACGGCCCAAACCGCCATCGATACGCTGCGGGCCAATGCGCCGGATGCGGAAACCGTCTACTATGTCTATGTGGTGGACGATGACAATGTCCTTGTCGGCGTTTTGTCGCTGCGGGAGCTGATCATCGCCACCCCGGACACCTTGGTGGAACAGATCATGCGTCTCAGGGTGATTTCCGTCAATGCCTATACGGACCAGGAAGAGGTCGCTTCGATGGTATCGAAATATGACCTTTTGGCGGTACCGGTGGTGGACAATTTCAGCCGCCTTTTGGGGATCATCACCGTCGACGATATCATCGATGTATTGGAAGAGGAGGCCACCGACGATATTTTGCGCATGGGCGGCGCCAATGCCGAAGAACTGGAAGAGGAATTGCCGCTTTTCGGCCGCGTCGGCACATCGGTGCGGTCCCGGCTGCCCTGGCTTTTGATAACCCTGTTTGGCGGCCTCGTCGCCAGCATGGTGATGCGCAATATCGAGGCGGAATTGCAAACCGTTGTCGCCCTCGCCTATTTCATCCCTTTGCTTTTGGGGATGGGGGGCAATGTGGGCACCCAGAGCTCCACCGTTACCGTACGCGGGATTTCCACCGGCCAATTGGATCCGGCCCGGCTCTTTTCCAATATCGTGAAGGATGCCTTTGTCGGCCTGATCGTCGGTGGGGTCTGCGGCCTGCTGATCGCCGTGATCGCCTATGTTTGGCAGGGCAGTTTGATACTGAGTTTTGTGATCGGGCTTTCCCTGCTCATCAATATGACCACCGCCGCCACGGTGGGCGCCATCGTGCCCCAGGTTTTAAAGCGGGTCAATGTCGACCCGGCGGTGGCTTCGGCGCCCTTTATCAGCACCAGCATCGACGTGGTGGGCTTGTTGATCTATTCCACTTTGGCCGCGATCTTTATCCCTTTGATCGGTTGAACGGGAAAGGTACCTATGAAATATTATCCGGCGCGGGCTTTCGTTTTAAAATTAAAAAAATACGGCGAATCCCACCTGATCCTGACTTTGTTCTCATTGGAAGAGGGGAAGCTTTTTGCCATTGCCAAGGGCGTCCGCAAACCGAAAAGCCCGTTCCGCGGTCATTTGCAGCTTGGCAACCGCTGCGATTTCCTGCTCTACCGGGGCCGCGGCCTCGATACGGTCAGCCAGGCGCTGGCGATGGAATCTTATCCCCATATCCGGGAAAATACCGAAGCGTATTTATACGCTTCCTATTTTTTAGAATTGGCCGACGCGGCTCTGGCGGAACGGCAGCCGCAGCCGGAACTGTTTTCCCTGCTGGAACAAAGCCTCTTGCTGTTGCGCCGGGAGGAGAAGCACCTGCTCGCCCGCTATTATGAATTGCAGCTGCTGGCGATCGCCGGTTACCGGCCGGATTTTAGCCGCTGCGCCCAATGCGGCGGGCCTTTGGCGGAAGGATTCCTGTCTCCGCTGGGGGGTCGGCTTCTCTGCGCCCAATGCGGCGGCGGCTTCAGGCTGTCACCCGGCGCCTTATATGGGCTCCGTTTTTTATTGCGGGCCGACATTGAGAGCCTGTTTCGGCTCAAACCCGGCGGCGAGCAGAGGGCGGAGATGGAAGCCGCCACCGGCATTTTGCTGCAATACCATCTGGAGCGCAAGGTGAAATCCCGGCAGGTGCTCCTCGATATGACGCGGCCAAAAACCCTTCCCGCGGTTCCCGACAGGAACCAAGGATGAGCCCCGTTTTGTTTTGGGCCGGCCACGCGCCTTTATTCTTCGAGATGAAAGGTTCGGTAGGTGGCGCCGTCCAGGTCTTTCCAGCAAATCTCCTCCCCGTCGACGACCATATAGCCGTGGGGGCTGCCCCCCTTAGGCAGGGAGACGGAACCGGGATTCCAATAGAGGTGGCTGCTGTGTTCCTCACAGGCGGGGATGTGGGTGTGGCCGTGGAGCAGGATGTCCCCGGTTTGCAGCGGCGGCAGATGGCCATTGTGGAAGATATGGCCGTGGGTGGCGAAAACCAGCCGCTTGCCGACGGCGACGATGGCGTACTCCGCCATGATGGGAAAGTCCAGCACCATTTGATCCACCTCGGAATCGCAGTTGCCCCGCACGGCGAAAATCTCTTTCCGGTATCGGTTCAGCAGCGCCGCGGCTTTTTTGGTGTCGTATTCTCCCGGCAGATTGTTCCTTGGCCCATGATAGAGCAGATCCCCCAAAAGCAGCAGCCTATCGCAATCTTCCCGGCCATAGGCCGCGAGCATTTTTTTGATATAGAGCGCGGAACCGTGCAGATCCGAGCCGACAAACCATTTCATCCCCATTCCACCTTTCTAAGGCCATCCGTATTGACCCGGCGGTTTTTCGCCTTGCCGGTGCATCCGGCCTTTTTCTTAGCATAACATGAAACAAAGAAAAATAAAATGGCTCCCTTCCCTTGACAGCGGCCAGGGGGAAAAGCTATGATCTCAGAATGGGGGGCGCTTTCTTCCTATATTTCAGTTGGCGCCCGCCGGTTGCCGAAACCGACGCCCCGTTCCCTTTCCGGTGATTGGCGGGGCAAACATCCGAACACAGCGGGGCGGGCCGCATCGTTCGGCGGCCTTTTGTCCCGCCAAAATCCAAGCGCCGTCCCGATTGGGAAAAAGCGGAACCGGAGGGGAAAACCGGATGCACGAACAAGCGGCGGAACAGACGCCGGAACAAATGGAATATAGCGGTTGGCAGCGGCGCGTCGCGCTGTATATGGGGAGCCAGTCCCTGTCGCTTTTTGGCTCTTCTCTCGTGCAATATGCCATCATGTGGCATGTAACTTTGTCGACCCAAAGCGGCTTTATCATGACCCTTTATGTGCTGGCGGGGTTTTTGCCCCAGATCGTCGTCAGTCTTTTCGGCGGCGTTTGGGCCGACCGTTATCCGAGAAAAAAACTGATTATGCTGACAGACGGCATCATCGCCGGTTGCACCTTGGTGCTGGCCCTCATCTTCCTTTCCGGCTATTATAGCCTTTGGCTGCTGTTTTTTGTTTCCTCGCTGCGGGCGGTGGGCGGCGGCATCATGGCGCCGGCGGTCAGCGCAGTCATCCCCCAGATCGTTCCCAAGGAACAGCTGATGAAGGTCAATGGCATCTATGGCAGCCTGCAATCGTTTATCTTCTTTGTTTCTCCGGCGATGGGCGGTGTGATTCTCACCGTTTCCACCTTAACCGCCACACTGTTTGTGGACATTGTGACCGCCGCCGCCGCCGTGGCGATCCTCTCCTTTATCCGCATTCCGGTGCATAAAAAGGCGCTGCAAAAGAACCGGGGCGGCTATTTTAAAGATCTGAAAGAAGGCCTGCAATATGCCGGCAAAAGCAGTTTCATCAAAGAAATCTGCCTATTTTATACGGTTCTCTGTATCTTCATTGTCCCGGCGGCCTTCCTTTCGCCGCTGATGATCGCCCGGGTTTTCGGCGACGAGGTCTGGATGCTCACCGTCAATGAACTGGCCTATAGCGCCGGCTCCATCCTCGGCGGTTTGCTGGTCGCGGCCTGGGGCGGCTTTAAAAACCGCATGAAAACCATCGCCTTTAGTACCGCCGTATCCGGGCTGATTACGGCGGCCCTTGGCTTTTCCGGCCATCTATGGGTGTTTTTTACGCTGATGTTCCTAATTGGCGTTTCCGTTCCCTTCGCCAATTCGCCGCTGATGGTGATCTTGCAGGAACGGGTGGAAGAGGATAGCTTGGGCCGGATTATGAGCCTGCTTGCCATCATCGGTTCCGGCGCCATTCCTTTGGGCATGGTGATTTTCGGCCCCATCGCCGACTATGTGGCGATGGAATGGCTTTTCGCCATTAGCGGCGTCGCCATCATGCTGATGGCGTTCGGGGCCTGGGCCAATAAAAATTTGCGTGCTGCCGGTCAACCGCTGCCGCCCGCCGCCCCGGAACCGTAAAGAGAAAGCTAAACCTTTGGCCGCCTTTGCCGCCACCGCCGAAATGGCCGCGGCCATGGCGGCCCCTAATTTTCCCCCCTTTGATCGGCATTTGCCTTGACAAAGGCCGCCGGATTTGCTACATTATTATCATTCCCAACCGTGAAAAACGGCGATGACGGGGAAAAAGTACCTTCCGCAAGCGAGCCGGGCAGGGTGAAAGCCGGCATGAAGGGAATGGCGTCCCCGGAGCTTTGGGCTTTGCCCACGGAGGCACTCCGTTATCACCGTCAAGTGGACTTCCGGTCAAGAAGGGTGGAACCGCGGCGCTGCCGTCCCTTCATGCGGGGGTTTTTTTTATTTCCGTTTCATCTATTTCATCTGTTTTATCTATTTTATCTATTATTTGGGCGCTTGGGCGCCGAGAGGAGAGCGCGATGAACTTTCAAGACCTGATCTTGGCCCTGAACCGTTTTTGGGGCGACCGGGGCTGCATCATCCAGCAGCCCTATGATATGGAGACCGGCGCCGGTACGATGAACCCCGCCACCGCTTTGCGGGCTTTGGGGCCGGAACCATGGCATGTGGCTTATGTGGAGCCGTCCCGCCGCCCCACCGACGGGCGCTATGGGGAAAATCCCAACCGTTTGCAGCACTATTTTCAATACCAGGTGATCCTCAAGCCTTCCCCCGACGATATTGTCGAGCTGTATATGGACAGCTTGCGGGCCATCGGCATCGACCCCGATGCGCACGACATCCGCCTGGTGGAGGACAACTGGGAAAGCGCCAATCTCGGCGCCTGGGGCCTCGGCTGGGAGGTGTGGCTTGACGGCATGGAAGTCACCCAGTTCACCTATTTTCAGCAGTTCGGCGGCCTCGATTGCAAACCCGTCAGCGGTGAAATCACCTACGGCATCGAGCGGCTGGCGATGTTCATCCAGAAGGTGGACAGCGTTTATGACATCGAATGGGTGGACGGCGTCAGCTATGGCGATGTTTACCACCAAAATGAAGTGGAGCAAAGCACCTATAATTTTGAGGTGGCGGATACGGAGATGCTCTTCGCCCTCTTCAATATTTATGAAAAAGAGTGCAACCGCAGTTTGGATCATGGCCTGGTTTTGCCGGCCTATGATTATATTTTGAAATGCTCCCATACCTTTAATCTGCTGGACGCCAGAAGCGCCATCAGCGTGACGGAGCGGCAGCACTATATCGCCCGGGTGCGGGGGATGGCGAAATCCTGTTCCGAAGCCTATGTGGCCCAGCGCCGCAAGCTCGGCTTCCCGCTTTTGAAGGATGAGGAAAAGCGGCGGCAACTTTTGGCGGAAAAGGGAGGCGAAGAAGATGCCTAAAGATTTGTTGTTTGAAATCGGTTTGGAAGAGGTGCCGGCCCGGTTTATGGCCGGCAGCCTGAAAAAGCTGCGGGATTCTACCGCGGCGCTTTTGGATGAGGCCCGGCTTTCCTATGGCGGCGTCCGTTCCTTGGGCACCCCCCGCCGCCTGGCGGTGCTGGTGGAGGCCCTGGCCGACCGGCAGCAGGATTTATCGGAAGAGGTGAAGGGGCCGTCCAAACAGGCCGCCTATGATGGGGAGGGCAATCCCACCCGGGCTTTGCAGGGCTTTCTGAAAGGCCAAGGGGTGACGATAGCGGATGTAACCGTCAAGACCTTGGGCAATGGCGAATATATATTCGCGCAAAAGCAAAAGCCGGGCCGCCCGGCGGCGGAAATTTTGCCGGAAATTCTCTATGGCGTCGTCGACCGGCTGACCTTCCCTAAGCCGATGCGTTGGGGCGACAATGAAATGCGCTTCGTGCGGCCGATCCGCTGGCTTGTGGCGCTATTGGGCACGGAAACCGTTCCGCTGCAAATTGTCAATATCGCCAGCGGCCGGGTTTCCCGGGGCCACCGCTTTTATGGCCAAGCGGAGGTGGTGATTCCGGAACCCAAGGCTTATGTCCGACGCGCTGCTCGCGGCAACCATGTGTAATCGTCGATCTGGAAGAGCGCCGCTCGATGATCCGGGCGCAGATCGCCGCCTTGGCCGCCGCCAATGACGCGCTGGTGGAGGAGGATCCGGAGTTGCTGGAGGAAGTTGTTTACCTGCTGGAGTATCTCGACGGCGCTGATGGGGGCCTTCGAAGAAAAATACCTCGATTTGCCTAAGGAAGCGGTGATCACGCCGATGCGGGAACACCAGCACTATTTCCCCGTTTTGCACCGCGACGGCAGTTTAAGGCCGAATTTTATCACCGTCCGCAATGGCCTCCCGCCATCTTGACATCGTCACCGCCGGCAATGAGAAGGTTCTTAAAGGCCCGCCTTGCCGACGCCGCCTTCTTTATCGGGAGACGAAAGGCGGATCTCGCCGAAAATGTAAAAACCGGATCAGGGTGATCTTCCATACCTTGCTCCCCCCCCCCCCCCCCCCCCCCCCCCCCCCCCCCCCCCCCCCCCCCCCCCCCCCCCCCCCCCCCCCCCCCCTCCCTCCTCCCCCCCCCCCCCGGGGGAAAAGGGGTGGCCAGGATTGAGTACATCGCGGCCCGGATCGGCGAGTGCTCTGGGCTTTGATGCCGAAAAGGGGCGGGCGCTTTCCCTTAGCGCCCATCTGGCCAAGGCGGATCTGGTTTCCAATATGGTCTATGAATTTCCTTGTTCAAGGGATCATGGGGGAATACTATGCCAAAGCCGCCGGGGTGACGCCGCCATTGCCCAAGCCATCCGCGAGCACTATCTGCCCCGCTTCGCCGGGGACGGCCTGCTGGAAACGGATTTGGGCCGTATCGTTTGCCGCCGATAAGCTCGACAGCGTCGTCGGCTTTTTCGCTTTAAGCGGAGCCCAGCGGCTCCCAGGATCCCTATGCTTTGCGGCGCCAAGCCATGGGCATCGTCCAGATCCTGCTGGACGCCGATTGGAATCTGGACGGCGGCCTTGACGGAATTTGCCTATCAGCGGATCGCCGCCGCCTATGAAGGAAGAAGAACGATCCGGCCGCCACGAAAGAGCGGGTGCTCTCCTTCTTCCGGCAGCGGTTGGAAAATGTACTGTCGGAAGTGGGTTCCGCGGCGACGTGGTCTATGCTGGCCTTCCATGGAGGAACGGCGGCGCTGTCCAATATTCGCCGGATCCGGGCGAAGGCCCGGGGCGCTACGCACGGCCTTCGCGGCCACCGGGAGTTTCAAGTCTTGATGGCCGGTTTACCCGGGTGCACAACTTCGGCAAGAAAGGCGGCCGGACTACACCTGGCGCTGCGGGAACCCGCCGAGGTGGAACTGGTGGAAGCCTTCGCCGCCGTCAGTTGTGCCATCGACGCCGCCTGGCCGCCGACGACTTTGATACCGCCTTTGGCCACCACGCCGAAATTCATCGACAACCTTAACGATATTGGCGGTGATGACCTGATGATACGTTGCGCCAAAGCCCGTTGGGCCTGCTGGCCGCGATCGGCCACCTCCAGGCCGCGATTTTACCCGGATTGTGCTGGATAAGTAGAAAAATTCGCTGCACAATGGCCGGGTCAATTCTCGACAATGCGGCTATCAGCGGGCGACACCCTGCTGGTCGCATATCATACGCTATCGCGTGGCGAGCGTGCGGAAAATCAATCAATACCGCGACAGCGAAATCACCGATTTGCGTGAGCATGAACTGGCAATGGCAGCCATTGCGGAAAACCTTCAACCTCACGAAGACCCTGCGGGCCGACACTTAACGGCCTGACCGCGGCTTCGTTTCGACGCCTCAGGAGTAGGCATAGCCATGCTCTCCGATTTTCTTATCGGCGATTGCCGGTCCATTCCTCCACGCCAAAGCGTGATTACCATCTCCAGTCGCGGTTTTATTAAGAAAACACCCCGCGCTGATGCCATCGTCGCTTACGTTTACCGAGGATGGCACCTCTTTCATCATCGATGGATAAGGCCGACGCTGTTCCAGGAAGGAGGAGTCGGCCAGCCTGGGGAAGGGGATGCACCGCATCCCTGTTAAAATCATCAAGACCTGTTCTGGACCGGATCAACATCATCTCGACGATACCGTTTTGCGGCGGCGCGGCATCAGCAGCATCAGGTGGATTCCTCCCAGGTGGAGGGTGACGCGTTATACCTGCTCCACTCGCGGGCCGGTCGCCGTCATACTGGCATCGGCTGCCCAGATTTTTGAACCCAAGTGTTGGCGGAGTAGCGTTTTGAAAATCTCGTTGTTCGTCGCTCCGATCCATTCTGGCGGAACCGGCGGAGCCGGTAGGCCGTGCCGCTGCCAGCCAACTTGATGAAACCGGCAGCCCATGGTGATATCGACCATGTGGCGGATTCATCCCAGGAGCGCGCCGCCGGCCAGTTTTGGGACGAATCCGGCGTCTTGGTCATGGTCAGATCAGTACGCGACATCAGCAGCAGTCCGGCGGATACCGCCTGCGCGGGTTAAAATGCCGCAGGCAGGCCATCGCCCAGTTGATGGACTGATGCCCATCGCAGTTGACGCTCCCGCCGATAATTGGATTAGGCTCATTTCGCCTGCGCGGCGATGAATTGCCGCGTAGCGGCGACGACGGCAACAGATCCCGCGGCTTCCAGAATCTGGCGACAGATCGTCGTTCCAGTTTCCGCAAGATCGAAAACGCTTGCTGAATAACGGCCTGAGCAGAATATCACCGGTGTCGCCAACTGCCGTTGCCAGCCGCCGGAGTGTTGCCGAGCTTCAGTTACCACGTTGAAACAGGAAGATTTTCGGTCTGCTGATTCAGGGCCCAGATCTTAATTAAACCAGCCAGTTCTGTTGCGGTATGGCTGGGAGTTCAGCGCCAGATTTGAAGAACCCAACCGCCTTTGCGTGAACGGTTGTTCATGCGAGAAGATTTTGCGGAAAGCGTTCGGTTGCCGCGTTCCTGATGTAACCACGGTGTCATCGAGGGAAACGGTCAGCAGAATATTTTGGTAACCCATATAGCGCGAGGCCTCCCATGATTGATTCAGAAATGTATATTCCTTCCAGTTTAGCGCAAAATAGCGATGCGGATCTGCTGGCAAAGCGTTTAATCCTGCGAGATGAGGCCAGATCGGCGCCTGGTCAGGTCGTCGGGTTGACCATCTACCATCGAGGCTGGTAATGCCTATTGCAGCCGAAAAATGAAACGATGCCTGCTCGTCAATACGATCGCGAAAAATTGCGATTGCGGAACAGAGAAAACGTGCGGCTCAAAATTCCGGAAAACCTCATTGGTTTCGGTTCGTTCCGGCGCGAAATTTTCCATGCCCGGCATGATGGATACGATCCTCAACTTGGGTTTAAATGATACGACGGTGGAGGGCATGGCGAAAGGCACCGGCAACCGCCGCTTTGCGCTCGACTGTTATCGCCGCTTTATCCAAATGTTTGGCGACGTTGCCATGGGGGTGCCCAGCCATAACTTTGAATCGGCATTGGACGCCATCAAGCGAAAAACCGGCGCCGAATTTGATCACCAGCTCGACGCCGATTCCCTGCTGGAATTGATCGCCAAATTTAAAGAAATCTACCGGCAAGCCACCGGCGAGGACTTTCCCCAAGACCCGAAGGTACAGCTTTTGCTGGCGGTGAAGGCCGTTTTCAGCTCCTGGAACAGCGACCGGGCCATCGTTTACCGCAAACACAATAAAATTCCCGACGATCTCGGCACCGCCGTCAATGTCCAATGCATGGTTTTTGGCAATATGGGGGAGACGATTGCGGCACCGGCGTCGCCTTCACGCGGAATCCCTCCACCGGTGAAAAAAAGCTCTATGGCGAATATTTGATCAATGCCCAAGGGGAGGACGTTGTGGCGGGGATTCGCACCCCGGAACCTATCGCCAGCCTGGAAAAAGATATGCCCGCTGTGTATAAGCAGTTTGTGGACATCAGCCAGTTGCTGGAAAGCATTACTGGATATGCAGGATATTGAATTTACCGTGGAACGCGGCAAACTCTATATGCTGCAAACGAGAAATGGCAAGCGCACCGCCGCCGCCGCCATCCGTGCCGCTGTGGAAATGGTGGCGGAGGGCCTGATCACGAAAGAGGAGGCGCTTTTCCGGGTTGACCCCCACCAGATCAACCAACTGCTCCATGCCGGCATCGACCCCAAAGCGAAGCTGGATGTCATCGCCACCGGCTTGCCGGCTTCTCCCGGCGCCGCTTGCGGCAAGATCGTCTTTGATGCCGACGACGCCGAGGCCCTGGGAAACAAAGGGGAAAAGGTGATCCTGGTTCGCAATGAAACCACCCCCGACGATATCCACGGTATGGTGGCCGCCCAGGGGATTTTAACCAGCCGTGGCGGTATGACAAGCCATGCCGCCGTCGTGGCCCGGGGCATGGGAAAGCCCGCGGTCTGCGGCGCGGAAGCCCTAAAAATCGACTACGATGCTGAAACGCTGGAAGTCGGCAACCTCACTTTCCAGAAATACGATTTAATCTCCGTCGACGGCGCCACCGGCCGCATCATCAAAGGCCGGGTGCCGACTTTGGCCCCTCCCTCGGCGGGGAATTTTTCCACCTTTCTCGGCTGGGCCGATGAAGTTAAAAAAATGCGGGTTCGGGCCAATGCCGATACGCCGGAAGACGCGGCCAAAGCCCGGGAATTCGGCGCCGAAGGCATCGGCCTTACCCGCACCGAGCATATGTTCATGGCCCAAGACCGCCTGCCTTGGGTGCAAAAGATGATCCTGGCGGAGGATCTTGAAGGGCGCGAAGCGGCATTGGCGCAGCTTTTGCCTATGCAGCGCGGCGATTTCTACGGCATCTTGCTGGCAATGGATGGGTTCCCCGTTACCATCCGCCTGCTGGATCCGCTGCTGCATGAATTCCTGCCGGCGAAAGAGGAATTGTTGGTGGAAATTGGCCACTTTGCGCTGTACCGGCGGATCCGAGGAAATCAGCTCCAGGAGGCTATTGAAGAAGGTGCAAAAACTGTCGGAATTCAATCCTGCATGTTGGGGCATCATGGCTGCCGCCTGGGCATCACCTTTCCGGAAATTTACGCGATGCAAGCGCGGGCCATCTCTTTATACCGTCGCCGCCTTAACGAAGGAAGGAAAGAAACCCATCGCCGAGGTGGAAATCCCCCTTGTCATTCACGCCAATGAATACCGCCGCTTAGACGGCCTGGTGCGCCAGGTTATGTCGGAGGTGCGAGAGGAAACCGGCGTCGATTTCCATTATACCGTCGGCACCATGATCGAGATGCCCCGGGCAGCGCTGACCGCCGATGTCATCGCCGAGACGGCGGAATTTTTCTCCTTCGGCACCAATGACCTGACCCAAACGACCTTGGTTTTTCCCGGACGATGCGGAAGGAAAATTCCTCCAGCACTATCTTGACCTGAAGGTTCTAAAGGAAAATCCCTTCGTCACCATCGATGTGGACGGCGTCGGCAAATTGATGGGCACCGCCATCGAATTGGGCCGGAAAACAAAGCCCGGACTCCTCGTCGGCATTTGCGGCGAGCATGGCGGCGACCCCGATTCGGTGCATACCTGCCACCGTTTGGGCCTTGATTTTGTCAGCTGCTCTCCCTTTCGGGTGCCGATTGCCCGGTTGGCGGCGGCCCAAGCGGCCTTGGAATCAAAATAATCCCGGCGGCGCCGACGGCAATGTCGGCCCAATTCCCATCCTTGTCCCCGGCGGGGCGGCTTTTGCCGCCCTTTGCCGGGTTTTTTTATCTCCTCAAAAGCGATCAAAAGCAAATGACGGATTTTGTCATTGACATGTTCCGGTGCAATATTGTCTATATCAGGTCTTGACGCTATAATGGACATATAAAAGTCAAAAAAACCCAAAAAAGCCGAAAAAACCCCAACAAGGAGGGATTTCGTGGATTTTTCCGATCTATTCACCCATTACTGCCAAATGATCGGCTGCACCAATTTGGAATTGAGCCGGGCGTCCGGCGTCGACACCTCCTTTATCAGCAGATTGAAAAACGGCAAGCGAACGCTTAATGCCGAAAGCGCCACATTGCGAAGCCTCAGCGACGGTCTTTTGCTCTTGGCGCGGGAACAAGAAACCGTCCGTTTCCCCGAAGATGTTTATGAACGGCTTTACCGCGCGCTTTTGGAAAGCTCGGAACGGGAAAACAGGCGCGTCAAGGCCTTCGCCTACAATTTAAACCACCTGATGGAGCATCTGGGCATTTCCAATGCGCACCTCGCCCGTTATCTTTCGGTGGATCCCTCGCTGATTTCCAGGATTCGCAGCGGGAAGAGGAAGCCGTCGGAAATGGATCTCTTCATCGCGAGTTTTGGTAGATACCTGAGAAAATTTCATTTTCAGGAGGAGAACCGCCGGTTTTACGCCGCGGCATTCGGCCTGTCTCCGGCGGAACTGTCCGCCGCGGATTTTCAGGATCGGGTGTCCGAATGGTTGCTGAGCTGCAATACCATCTTTGAAAGATCGGTCTCCCGCTTTTTGGATAAGCTGAACGCATTCAATCTGGAGGAGTATATCGCCGCCATTCACTTCAATGATCTCCGCATCCCCAAGGTCCCCTTCGCATTGCCGGTAAAAAAGCACTGTTATGGCTTTGAAGAGATGCGGAAGGGAACCGTTGATTTCTTGAAGCTGGTCGCCACTTCAAAAAAAGTCGGTACGGTGACGATTTTTTCCGATTTTACAATCGAGAAGCTCAGCGAAGACGTGGGGTTTTCTAAAAAATGGATGCTCGGCCTGGCCATGATGATGATGCGCGGCAATCACATCCGGCAAATCCACTATCTGGACAGGCCCTTCAAGGAAATTATGCTGGGGTTGGAGGCTTGGATTCCTTTATATATGACCGGCCGGATCTCTCCTTATTATATGAAATATAAGACGAATCAGGTCTTTTGCCATTTGCTTTTCTGCGCGCCGGGCGTCGCGGCGCTGGCGGGGGAAGCCATCGCGGGATTTGAGGAGGAAGGCCGGTATCTTTTGTCAAACAGGCAAGAGGATCTTGTGTTTTATGAGGAAAGAAGCCGCCGCCTCCTGGACGTCGCTTCCCCGCTAATGGAAATCTATACAAAAGAAAATGAAACGCAGTTTTATGACCAGCTGAACAAAAACGCGCGGCAAGCCGGGGCGCGCAAAACATTCTATCGTCGCCGGCCCTCTATACGATGCCCGAAACGCTGCTGAACGCCATATTGGCAAGAAACCGCATTGCTCCGGCCTGCCAAGAAAACATATCGCAGCAGACCGCCGCCTTGAAGCGGCGCCTGGAAACGATACTGAAAGCGACCGTGTTACGGACATTTTGCCGGTTTTGAGCGAAGGGGCGTTTGAAAAAGAGCCGCTCAAGCTGCAACTCACCGATATTTTTGAGGAGGATGGACATCACCTATAGATATGAAGAATACCGTGCGCATATCGAAGCGACGCAAAGATATAAAACAAACCATCTGAACTATAGCTGCCAAACCGTGGCGGAAAGGGGGTATAAAAACATCCAGGTCTTTATCCATGAGGGCGTTTCGGCAATGGTGGCAAGAGCAATTCGCCCAATATCGTTTTTATCATCAAGCATAGGCAAATACGCGAGGGCCTTGAAAATATGGAATTCCTCATTCGCGACAAAAATTGAAAAGGAGTGTAAAAAATGAAAAGAAGAACCCCTTTGGTTGTTTTGTTGGCCTTGGTCATCGCCGCCATTTTGCTGGCGCCGGGTTTCAGGTTGCTGCCGGAAAAAATCCCCTCCGCTGCTCGTCGTCAACGATGTGGAGGTCGATTTGGATGCCGACGCGTCGATCGCCGCCGGGTTTTCTTATGTGGCCGCCACCAAGACGCTGGTATTGGAAGATGCTGCAATCGTCATTGAGGAGGGCCATCTCGACGGGGATAACCGCATTGGCATCTATGCCAGGGCCATCGATCTGACGATTGCACTCGCCGGCGACAATGCCATTGAACTGACAGGCGCCGATCCGGAAAAACAATACATTGCCATTCAGGTGGCGGAAGGGAATCTGGCCATCACCGGCTCCGGCAGCTTGACCGTGACGGGGCAGCATCGCTCCATCCATGTGGACGGCCGCGAATTTGCCAATGCGGGCAGATTGACCTTTCGGACAGCGTAAGCGTGGAAGCTTTCGGGGAAATCTGCGTGGAGACGCAGGTTGAGGAAAGCGCGGCAATGATGAAGGCGTTCTAACCTGCGCGATACCGCCCATGTCATGGCCCGAAACGGATTTTGGGCGACCAATGGCTGCCAATGTGACGGTACCGCCACGCTGGAAAGTTCCTCCGGCGGCGGCGATCCGCCTCCGGCGGCGGCCGCCCTTTATGTTGGCGGCGTGGACATTCTGGCCGAAGGCGCCGTTTTGCCCGAAGCGGACAATGATCGAAGAAAGATCGGCGGACAAGGTCACCCTGCGGTTGAAAAATGCCAATATTGGGACGGGACAAGCCGACGGGCATCTGGTTTCCGGCATTTATGCCAATGGAATCGACTTGACCGTGATTGCCGAGGATAGCAGCTATATCGAGGTCGGCGGCTTGGATCCGGAACTGACCGGTTGCGGCGTCTATGTCCGGGACGGCGGCCTGGAAATTGGGGGAGACGGGCATCTCACCGTTGCCGGCGATGTTTCTCTTTGGGTGGAAGGGCAGGATCGCGCCACGAACCTGACGTTCAGCGGCGATGTCCAATGCGAGCTGTTCGGTGAAATGAAATCGGAAATGCGGCAAGCGCCGGAGGATGGCAAAATCCAGGTGTTAGACCGTGCCAAAGTGCAGTGTTACGGTGGCTATTTCTCCTCCTTCGGCCCATTGATCAAAGGCGCCGACGCTCTTTACAATCCCCCCACCTTCCGGGTTGGTGGCGAGGAGCATATTGTTGATACGGACGGATTGGGCGCTGACGAGGCCACCGTCGCCGAAGGTTCCGGCTGGAGAATCGCCGCCGTGGGAGAATGGGACGAAGAGAGCGGCCAATGGAACCATTCCGTTAATCTGATTCTGGCGGACTATAGCGGCAGCGCCGTCGAAGCGCTCAATTTCGACGGTTTCCTGATTCTTGCCGGTGAAATCAATATCGAAGCCAATGCCGAAGGCCATGCCCTGATCCTCAAAAATGCGCACCCGCAGGTTTGGGCGGAAAACGGTATGGCCCCGGAAATTCACCTTGAGGGCGGGATGCAACTATTTTACAGCGCGCTGTTTTCCTGGTATGTCGGCAACTGGCAAATCGGCGCCGCCGAAGCCTATGCGGACAAAGGCGTCGAGGGAACCGGGGGGCGCTGCGGCCTCCAAATCACGAAAGACAGCTTTACCGTCTATACCGCCGGCGCCGCCGTCAGCGGCCTGGACGAGCTGGTGGTGGAGGACGGGGGAATTTTCGCCGCCACCGCCGGTGGGGCGGCTTTAGAACATGTCGGCAATGTGATCGTCTCCACCGGCGGCCAAGTCGATATCGGCTATGACGGTGGGACTTCCGTTTTGGCCGACGATTCCATCCGGCAGGGAACCTATCTATTTAAAAGCCGGCCCGGGGCGGAGGGAATCTTTCCGGTGGCGGATCGGTATTTCGTTGACTGTAAAAACCATACCTTTGTCCATTCCCAGCCCGGAGACGAACCTTGGGCGGAACCGGACGATTCCGTCTATGGAGAGCCCTTGGCGGCGGGGAAATCCAATATACCTTGAGCGATGAAAACGGGCGCTATCGCTTCGTATCGACCGCCAAACGGATCACCCGGGTATTCGCCGACGACAGCGGTGAAATTGTCGGCGGTACGCTGGAAGTCAAATCGATTAACGGCTACCAATATGGCGGTTATGTGGCGGAGGTGGGTTCCGTTGTCTATGTGATGCTCCTGCCGGATGCGGGTTACCAGTATAAGCCGGGAACGCTGCTCAGTTCTTCCGAGGCCGTGACTTTGACCCCCACCGCGGATCCGGCGGTCTACACCTTTGTCATGCCGGAATCCGGCGTGGCGCTAAGCTGTGAATTTGAGGCCGGCTTCGGATACGGTGGCGACGGAAAGCTCTTTGTGGCGGCGGCGTCGGCCCTCGTTCCCGAAGGGGAAATCCGGCATGGCAATGCGGCGTTTTCCGTTGTCGACGCGGAGGTGTCCGCCACCGACGAGGAAAAATCGCCGCGGCGGCGGCGGGCAGCGCCGTCGGCGCCTATCTCGACCTCCTTGCAGCAGGTGATCACGAAAGACGGCAATCCGCAGGATGTCTGGGCGACGCCGATCACGTCCCTGTCCGACCAGATGGAGATCGCACTGACTTTAAGCGCCGAATTGCGGGAGAAAGCGGATTATGGCGTCGTGCGGCTGCACCAAGGCGAAGCCGAGCCGATCCCGGCGAATTATCATGATGGGGTTTTGGAATTTGAGAGCGACCGCTTTTCCACCTATGCCGTCATTTACAAGGACAAGTCCCGCGTGGAAAACATGAAGGACATTGGGGCCGGGGATTGGTTCTATGACGATGTGGCCTATGTTTTGAACAAAGGGTTGATGAAGGGCACCCACGCCGATCTGTTTTCGCCGCGGGCGAAGATCACCCGGGCTCAATTCATTACCGTACTGGGCAGGACGGCGGGGATTGCCGATGCTTCCGGCGACGCGCCCGTTCAAACCGGCTGTTCCGATGTGAAGCCCGGCGCATACTATGCTTCTCATGTGGCTTGGGGGCTGGAAAAGGGCATCACCAACGGAACCGGCCTTAATGCCTTTGCGCCCAATGCGCCGATCACCAGGCAAGACATGGCCACGATGATGGTGCGCTATGCCGAAGTGATGAAAATCCCGCTGCCCGCCGCCGATGCCGCCGCTTTCGCTGACGACAGCGCCATCGCCTCCTATGCCAAAACCGCGGTCTACCGTATGAAAGCCGCGGGCATTGTCAAGGGGAAGGGGAGCAATCTTTTCGCCCCCAAAGACAGCGCCCAAAGGGCCGAAGCCGCCAAAATCATCCACAGGCTGCTGGAAATTGGGCCCGCTTAAAAAACGCCGGGATCCGCCGGTAAAAAACGGCCCGCTTCTCCGTTAAAACGGAAAGAAAAGCGGCGGATTCACAAAACGAAGCAGGAATGGGACAAAAGCGCGGAGAACAATGAAGGGGCGGCAAAAGATGGAAACCCTTTGACATTGCCGGCCACGAAAGGAGGATGCGCATTGAAAAATCAATTTGAAGCGCACCGCTATGTTTCGCCGACGAAGATGGTCCATGGCATTCATATCCTTGACCAATTGCCGCTGGAAATCGCCGCGCTGTCCATTAAAAAGCCCCTCGTCGTAACGGATTGGGGCATCCGCGGCAGCGGCATTCTGGATCGGGTTTTGCAGCCGGTTCAGGCGGCGTCGGTACCCTATGCGGTCTTTGACGGCGTCGAAGGCGAACCGACGACGGGCACCGTCGCCGCCGGCAGCGAAGCCTATAGGCGGCACCGCTGCGACGGTATTTTGGCCGTCGGCGGCGGCAGCTCGATGGACGCCGCCAAGGCCGTCGGCGCCGAAATCGCCCACGGCGAGGCGGTGCTGCACTATGAATGTGCCGAAGGGAAAAAACCGTTGACGAAACGCATTCCGCCTCTGATCGCCATTCCCACCACCGCCGGTACCGGCAGCGAAATGACGCTTTGGGCGGTGATTACCGATGAAGAGCGCCATTATAAATTTAATGTCGGCGGCCCGGAACTGGCGGCCCATGTCGCTTTCATCGATCCCGCGCTGCACGTCTCGATGCCGGCGGCGGTAACCGCCAGCACCGGCATGGACGCGATCTGCCATGCCATCGAATGTTTTACCTGCGCTTATGCCCAGCCGGTTACCGATACCTTTGCTTTGAGCGCCCTGGAGTACGGCGGCAAATATCTGCGGCGGGCGGTGGCCAATGGCCAGGATCTGGAGGCCCGCTATGGCATGGCCCTCGCGGCGATGCTGGCGGGCATGACCTATGGAACCGACAGCGCCGGCGCGGTACATGCTCTGACCCAAACCCTGGGGGGCATCTACCCGATTCCCCACGGCAAGGCCGTAGCGGCGACTTTGGTGCCGGTGATGGAATACAATTGGCTTGGCGAGCCGGAAAAATATGGCCGCATCGCCGCCGCCCTCGGCGCCGACACCCGCGGCTGCACAGAGCGGGCAGGGGCCCTCGCGGCGATTGAGGCGGTGCGGAATCTGGCCGCCGATATCGGCATCGCCAACCTGGCCCAACTGGGGGTCAAAGCCGAAGATGTGCCGCGGCTGGCCCAGGCCGCCTATGACGATCCCCAAACCATCGGCAATCCCCGGGACTTGACGGTGGAGGCCTATGAAGCCATCTATCACCGGGCCCTCAGCATCGTCCATTGACGGGATTGCTTTCCTTTTCGGGGCGGCCCGGGCCGCGACCCGCTTGGCAATGCCAATGGGCGGAAACGCGCTGAAAGCCGGGAAATGAAGCGGCCCCAAAAGGTTAGAGAAAGAAACAATGAAGCAGCCGGAAGGGCTTGCAATCTGTGTAAAGCGGGCGGCAGGCCCTTAAACTTTGCTGTGATGCGGCGGTTGCTGCGGCTGTTGGAATAGACAATGGGTTCCGCATTGCAATGCCCAATCGAACCAAAAGGCTGCAAATAGAGCGGCCCGCTTTCGGGATGGCCGCGGAAGTTTTTCATAACGGCGTTCCCCGGACAGGTGGCCTTGCGGTTCATGTTCCGCCGTATGCCTTTGTAAGGCAGCATTTGTTGGTGTCTTTTGTGCCGGTACCGCCGGCCCCGGTCGGAATGGTCGGAATCGCCGGAATCGCCGGAATAAAGGATGAGATGGGAATCGTTTGGAATTTGCCGGAACGCCTCGCCGGATATTTCGGTAACCGCAGAGAGAGCAGCACGCTGCGAAATGGTATAGCCGACGACATTCGGACTGTATGGTTCGAAAATTGAGAGGGATACGGCTTGTCGCCGCCGGGGGCCGGCTTTGGGCGATAAAAAATTTAAAATATAGCGCCGGATTTTCTTGTTTCTTATTTTTATCTCCATTATACTGTTAAAGAAACGCATTTGATGCCAAATCCGGGCCAAAGGCATAAAGGAGGGAATGTACCATGGGTCAGGATAGAATGTTTCAAACCTTCAAGGAAATGGTGGGGATCGATTCCGAATCCAAGGAGGAAGGCAAGTTTCACGCGTATCTCATCACATTGCTGCAATCGCTGGGCATGGAGACTGTGGAAGACAATTCCAAAGAAAGCACCGGTTTGGGTGCGAACAATCTGATCGCCCGTTTGCGGGGAACGCCGCTGTGGAACCGCTGTTCTTTTCCTGTCATACCGATACCGTTATGCCGGGAAAAGACATTGTGGCGGTTCTCAAAGACGGCGTCGTCTATTCCGAGGGGCGAACCATTCTTGCCGCCGACGATAAGGCGGGCATCGCCATCCTGGTAGAGGCTTTGCGGCGCATGGAAGAGCGGGGGCGCCCCACGGCACGGTCGAGCTTGTTCTCACGCCGGGGAAGAGATCGGCCTTTGGGTTCCACCGCCTTGGACGTGAATCTGATGGAGCCGGACTTTGGCTTTGTGCTGGACAGCGGCGGCCCCGTCGGCGGCATGGTGGTGGGCAGCCCCATCTGTATTCGCTTGATTTCACCGTCAAGGGCAAGGCGGCCCATGCCGGGCTGGAGCCGGAAAAAGGCGTTTCCGCCATTGCGATCGCCGCCAAAGCCATCGCCGGGATGCGCTTGGGCCGCATCGACGCGGAAACCACGGCGAATATCGGCGTGATGCAGGGCGGCGCCGCCAGCAATATCGTCGCCGAGGAAGTGCAGGTGAAGGCCGACACCGCTCCATTTCTAGCCGGAAGGTTAAGGAACAACTGCAACATATGATCGGCCGCTTTGAAGAGGGCCGCCGCCGAAATGGGCGGAGCGGTTGCCCACGAGCAAAAGCTGCTGTCGAAAGGGTACCGTCTGGATGAAAGCAATCGCACGGTCAAATTGGCGCTGGAAGCGGTGAAACGCATCGGCCGGGAACCGCGGCTGGAGATCAGCGGCGGCGGCAGCGACGCCAATGCCCTCTATATTAAAGGCAAGGAGGTACGCTGAACCTGTCGGTCGGCTATGGCATGGTGCATACGGTGGATGAATACATCCCCTGGATGAAATGGAAAAGGCGGTGGAATTGCTGCTTGCAATCGTTTCCGTTCACGCCGCCGGGAAGTGATGCCATGAAGGAAAAAGCGAAGCGGGTAACCGTTATTGCTTTGGGCGGCGGCCCCATTCCCATCATCATGGCGCAGGATGCCGCGCCGGAAGCGGGCCGCCCAACGGAAAATCGGACAATGGCAAAAAGCCACGGTAGGCAAATGCCTTACAGTGGCTTTATATTTCGCAAAGGGGGCCGGCGGACGGTTTGAACCTCGCCGGGATCGGCGCTTTAGGCGCCGGGCTTCCGGATGATTTTAATTTCCACCCGCCGGTTCATTTTGCGTCCGTCCTCATGGCGATTGTCCCCCACCGGTTTATATTTGGAATAACCGGCGACGGACATGATCTCCTGGGGCAGATCACAGGATCTTGAAAGGAATTTCAGGACGGAAATGGCCCGATCCGATGAGAGTTCCCAGGCAAAGAAGCTGGTGGTCGTCGCGCCGATGGTGGCGGTGTGGCCGCCGATTTCGATGCTGCTGGTGAGATCTTCCACGCTTTTTAAGATGTCGCCGATTTCCTGCAAGATGGGATAGCTCAGCGGCCGCATTTCGGCGCTGTCGGGATAAAACAGCACACTGTCGCCAAAGCGTAACTGAATATAATCGTCGCCCCGTTCGAGGACGATGTCGTCCTCATAACCGCTGTTGGTGATTTTGTCTTTTAGGCGGATATAGATTTCATCAAAGGCATCGGCGCCTTCGCTCTCGCTGTCCAGGCCGCCACTTCCCCGCCGCCGGTCTCTTCCAGCATCTCCTTTGCTCCGCCTGGGTGAATGTGCTGGAAAGCTGATCCCGCAGCTGTTCAAATTTGGCAAGGTCGATGATGCTCATCGCATAGAGCATGATGAAGAGGACGAGCAGATTGTTCATCATATCGGAATATGTGATCAACCAGCGGTTGGAACCGTCTTTCTTCTGTTCACTGCCATGTCTCCGCATTGACACCCTCCTTGCCGACGGTGACGTCTTTTCCCGGCCCGCTTTCTCGCCATCCTGTCATTGCTGAGATAGACCGAGAGCTTTTCCCGGATCATTTTGGGGTTCTGTCCATTCCGGACGGAGCAAACCCCTTCCACGATCATCTCTTTCTCCAGCAGTTGCTCTTCCAGCCGCAATTGCAATTTGTTTGCGGCGGGCAGACAGATCAGATTGGCGAACACAACGCCGTACAGCGTTGTGATGAAGGCGACGGCGATGGCGGACGACATTTTTTCCGGTGAATCCATATTGGATAAAACCTTCACCAGGCCCATGATGGTGCCGATCATGCCGAAGGCCGGCGCATAGCCGCCGAGGGCCTCAAAAGTGGCGATTTCTTTTTTGGCATTGTTTTCAAAAACATATATTTCCGTTTCCAGGTGCTGGCGGATCTGTTCCAGGTCGGAGCCGTCGATCACCATGAACATGCCCCGTTTCAGCAGCGGGTCGACATTTTTTTCGCGTCCTGCCCCATCAGGGTTTTTTCGATGCTCAACAGGCCGTTTCTCCGGGCGCCTTCCGCCAATTGAACCAGATACGCCAAAGTATCCGGCATCTTTGATTGGGATTTTCTAAAAAGCTGAAGAAAGATGGGGCATCTTCGTCACGTCTTTCATGCCATATGAAATGGCGAGGGAACCGATGGAACCGCCGATCACGATGATAAAGGCGCTGAAAAGCCATAGGGAACTGATGAGTCCGCCATCCAAACTAAAGCCGGCGACAAGGGCCCCCGCGCCGATTAAAATTCCGAGCATCGTTGCAAGATCCACTCGAAATGCCTCCTTCCCAATCCTTTGCTTCACCTTTTCTTTGGCGCGCATAAAGGAATATGCCAATGCCCGGCATCATCTTCCCGATTTTTCTTTGATATCGAGAAGAAAGCCGGTTTGGCCTGATGATTCCGTTCCATATCCCGATATGGCTGTTTTCTTTCGGTTGATATGAACGATTTTGTCTTTGTATCCCTTTGCTAAAGCATTGGCCTGCTCCATCCCATTTTTCTGGAGGGCGGCGATCCGATCCAGCGCTTCTTTCTGTTTGGCCAGCACCGCTTGGAGTTGCCGCCATTCGACCGGTTCCAAAGCGGCGTTTTCCGCCGGGGATTGGGCCGGGGCCGGCGCGGGCTGCGCCGCGATGTCCCGTTCCATCTTGGCGGCCAGCGCGGTGAAGGCCCGGTCGGTTTCGTCGATTTTCGCGATGTATTCGTCTTGCTTTCGGCTGTGTTGCTCCAGCACGTCCGTCTCTTCCGCAAAGATGTCCTCACACAGCTCCCCCAAACTTTGCACCAGAGCTTCGAGATAGGAAAGCTTCCTTTGGGATAAGGCGAGCAGGTCAAGGATCATATCCTTGTCTGTCATCGGCATGTCATTTCCTCCCCGAGGCCACCTTTTGCCGGTTGAGGCTTTCCGCCTCTTTCCAAACCTCTTTCAGTTGGCCCGCGATTTTCGCCACATCTTCCAATAGCGGAATGCCTTTGTCTCCGTTGGCCTGAACCAACTGCCTGTACATGAATTCGTACAGTTTTAGCAGCTCGTCGGCGATGGGATAATTGAGATCGAGAATCTCCGTCAGATAGAGCACGATCTCCTCGGCCCGGACGATGCTTTTATGGGCATCCTCCCATTTTTGGCGCTTGATTTGTAAAATGGCACGGTTTATGCGGAGGCCCAGCTCTTCATAGAGCAGAACGATCAGTTCGCCCGGGGTCATCGTCTGAACGGTCTGGGTCTTATACATCGCATAGATATTGGTTGTCGTCACCACAAATCACCTCATCATTTTTTTGCGGCCTTCGCCGGTTCACTGCTTTGGGTTATCATTTGGCGGGCAGCTGCGCCAGAAGCCAACTGCTCTGTGAATTTAAGTTGTTCAGCATCTTTTCCATCGCCGTGAATTTGGTCCAATAGCGATTTTGCTGGTCTAGGATTTTGATGTTCAATTCGCCGATCGTAGATTCAATGGCCCGAATTTTCTTGCCGTATTCGGTCAGGCCAATGAAATTGTTGTCGGGACTTCCCACCAATTCCACCAAGGCCCCTTTTTTGCCGACTTTGCTGAGATTGTTCTGGATGATGTCGCTAAGCCGCCACATCAGGCCGGATTGCTCATACCGCAGCTTCTTATTGGCATCGCTGTTGTATTGGGAATAGCCGATGGAGGATTTTTGTGTAAACAGCGCGAGAACTTCCCCGGGTTTTTCCGTTAACGCCTTTCTCAAAGCGGTTTCATCGATGGCCAATTTGCCGTATTCATTGTAGGATTTGGTGCCGATGCCCACGTCGGTAAGGAGAAGTCCCAGGCTTTTTCCGGCCTCTCCCAAGCTGGCCACCCCATCATATAAGGCGCTGCGCATGCCGTTTATAATCTGCTGCAATGCCGGGTCGTTCCGCAATAGCCCGCTTTTTGCTTTTTCAGTCCACTGTTTTTGTTCCGCTTCGCTCAGGTTTTCCTTTTGCGTGTCGGTGAGGGGAGGGAAATTGCGATAGACGGTCTCGTTCAATTTATCGTTGATAAAGCCGATCAGCTCATTATAGGCATTGACGAAGGAGGTGATCTTTTGCGCCATATTGTCCACATCATAGGAGGTGGATACGGTGACATTTTCTTTGCCATTGCCTTCCGCCATGCCCTTTAAGGTATAGGTGGTGCCGTCGATTTCAAAGGTATTGGAGCTTCTCACCAGCGTGATCAAATTCTCTTCCCCGCCGGATCCGTTCAGGCCCACCCGGACGACGGCGTCGGTTCCGGCGGTAAATGTGCCGGCGCCCAGCAGAGAGGAGAGAAGATTGCCCTCCAGGTCGGCGAAATCGATGGCGGCGGCGCTGCCGGTTTCGGCGGAGGTGCATACAAAAGTATCGTTCAAAGAAGAATAGGACATTTTGACGCCGGCATTGCTGTTGTTGACGGTGGAAATGATCTGGTTCAAAGTATTGTCGCGGTTAAAGGAAAAGTCTGTGCCATTGATGGTGAAGGACAGCGTTTCTCCTTCCAAAGCGGTGGCGAGGTTCAGTTCGCCCAATTTTGTATTGAGGTTGATCCGGTGAGCTGCCGCTGTTGAAACCGAGGTAGGTGGCGGCCTCCCATTCTCTTTCGCCGGTGACGGAAAGGGTGATTTTGCTTGTGCCGGCATCAAGGCGCAGCGTATCGCCGTCGGCAATCACCTGGATCCTGTCGGCGCCGAAGGATTTTTTCAGCAATTGGCCCAGTTCCGCCGCCACATCTTCGGCGCTTTCATAGCCCTTGTCGCCGAAGGTAATGTTTTTTTTTTTTTTTTTTTTTTTTTTTTTTTTTTTGATGCCGTCGACGGTGACCTTCATCGATTTGCCGCCCAGCATGGAAATGAGCAGCGGGTCGATTTCCGATTGCTGCTGCTGACGCCATGGTCGCCGCTGGTTTTGGCGGCGCTGGCAATGATGATATTCAAACAAAATGCTCTGGGCGCCGGATTAGCTGCTGCCCAGCGCCGTTACATATTGCTGTTGGTGCTGGTGGCACTTAGCTGGCCGATAGAATCGCCGATCGCCAGCGAAAGGGAACCGGCGCCAAAATGGGCATTGTTAAAGGCGACCAGACGGTTCAGGATTTCACGGTAATCGTCCTGCTTCCATTCAAGTATTTGCTTTTGCTGGCCGGCGCTGTCGATCCGGGTTTGGGTGGTGAGCGTCAGTTGTTTGACCAAGGTTTCCGCATTACCGAGCCCGAAGCAAGACCGGAAATGCGGTTGATATTGTTGTTTAAGGTGCTGATCATCGAAATCCTCCCCGTGTTTACCGCCTTCTATTTGCTATATCGGCATCGGGCCGGAATGTGACAATTGAACAAGAAACGACAAAAAAAAACGCGGAAAAACCGCGCATTTGGCTTGAATGGAAAGAAAAGCGGGGCGGCGGCATTGCTTGGCGAAGGAAGGGCGAAGGATGCGCCGGGCCCCGATTTTGTGGTTATTCATCTTATATCGACAGAAAAACTAAAAACTTAATAAAATTTTACAAAAAAGTCCTTCGTATCGTTGACTATCCTAAAGTGATGCTAAAAATTAAAAAAAATACGAACCGTCGGTTCGGGGAAGCAAATGGGCGGCGGCAAAGCGGAACCTTGAGGAAAACCGAAAGGTTGAAAAAAGCGGACAATTCGCCGCCATCTTGAAGCGACATGTTTTGTTTCCGTACAGGGTTTATGGGCGGCCTCGGTTTTGGGCGGCGGGGATCCCGGCGCCGCACCCCAAGCGGAACAGCGGATACATTCCATTCTAATATATCGTCAACCAAACAAAAATAAAGCTTATATTTCAAAAATAGCAAAAAAAGGAAAGTATTTTGACTAAATTTGCTGACAATGATAGAATTTGATCGAGATAATGAAGTGCAGTGGGAAGCGGAGTGTATAAAAAAGATTTGAATACAAATAAATTTACACGGTCTGCATGGCAAAAGTAAAAATCCCAGCTGTTTTTTGCTTTGTCTTTTTTCTGTAAAGGATGTCGCTATGCCGAACGGCAATGAAAAAAGACCAATGGCCGCGATTGGGGCGGTTGGATGAAAGGGAGGTGAGCGATTGAGCACCTATGGCAACGGCACATTGCTGGCCTTGGCCCAGAAGGGCCTCGATGCCCTTTGGCTGAAGCAATCGGTATTGTCCTCCAATCTGGCCAATATCGACACGGCCGGGATATAAAACACGCAATGTGGCCTTTGAGGAGCAACTGGACCCGGGCGATCCGGCGATCCGGCGGCCTTGATGAAAAAGCGATTTCCTCGGTACAGCCTAAGGTCGGCGTCGATGCAACGACTTCAAGGGAGGACGGCAACAATGTGGATGTGGATGCCCAGAACATTGAGCTTGCCCGGGTGCAAATGCAGTATGAATACTTGATCCGTTCAATTTCCAGCGAATCGGAGCGCCGCAAAATACGTATTATCGGAAACGAAATAAGCAATCGCCCGGAAACCGATGCCGGCAACCATACGAAAGAAGCGGGGAAAGGGGAATACGATGGCATTTCTTCAATCTTTGAATATCAGCGGCTCCGCCCTGACGGCGCAAAAGTTCCGCATGAATATCATCTCCCAAAATATCGCCAATGCCCAAACCACCAGAACCGCCGAGGGCGGCCCCTATGTGAAAAAAAACGTCGTACTCCGATCCAGCGATACGGGGCTTTCCTTTCCCGGCGCTCTGCGGAAGGCCACGGCCATTCTGGGGGTAGAGGTTTCCTCCGTTGGGGCCAGCGGCGACGCGGCGACGCCGGTCTATGATCCCGACCATCCCGACGCCGACGAAAACGGCTATGTTTTGATGCCCAATGTGGATACGGTGGAGGAAATGATCGATATGATGATGGCCACCCGTTCCTATGAGGCCAATATCACCGCTTTCAATGCGGTGAAGGCGATGGCCGCAAAGGCGCTGGAAATCGGCAGATAAGTCCGGCAAACCCGAAAACCCGGAAATTCAGGAGCCCGAAAAGCCAAAGCGCCGTCGCCCACGTCCGACCGACCTCTATATAAAGATAAATAAAGAAAGGCCAAAAGGCCCGGAAACGAAAATGAAAATGAAAAGGCGGTGAAGTTATGGCCATTCAAGCCATTTCCAGCATTGATTTTGCCAGTTTGCGTCAACTGTCCGGCATCGGCCAGGAAAACGCCGGGGACATGGTGTCTTTTTCCGATATTTTCAACCGGATGCTGCAGAATGTCCAACAGACGGAAATCGAAGCGCAGCAGGGGTTGGTGGATATCACAACCGGGAATGTGGACGACCTTCATACCATCACCATGAACATTGCCAAGGCGGATCTCGCCTTGCAAACCATGGTGCAGATGCGCAATAAAGTGATGGATGCCTACAACGAAGTGATGCGAATCACCTTATGATTGTGGGTATTTTTCGTTTATTGTCCTCTTGTGAGAAGTTCGACATCATTTGAAACTGGGGATATGAGATGGACGTCACGCCCGATAAGATGCTCAAACCATTGGTGGAACATATTAAGGCATGGGATAAGAAGAAGAGAATTGCCGCTATCGCCGGGATGACGGGAATTCTTCTTGTTATTTTAGTTGCCACGGCGGTTATGAACCGCTTTGGCTATGTTGTGCTTTACAATGGTTTGTCCGCGGCCGAAGCGGGAGAGATCGTCGTCCGTTTAAATGAGATGAGCGTGGAATCGAAGCTCAAGTCCGATGGGACGATCCTCGTGCCTCGGGGAGAGGAAGACCAATTGAAAATGGCCCTCGCCACCGAGGGGTATCCGAAAAGCGCCCTCAATTATGATATTTTTTCCGCCAATTCCGGCTATATGACCACCGACTATGAAAGCAGTATTTGCTGTTTCAACTGCAAAACCGGCTGCAAGACGCGATCAAAACCCTGGATTCCGTAAAGAACGCCATCGTCACCATCAGCCTCCCGGAAGACAATTCTGATGTGCTGGCCGACGATGAGGTGCCCGCCACCGCCTCTGTGGTTTTGGATCTTTCCGGCGACAGCGATCTGAGCAAAAGCCAGACCAAGGGCATCCAAGAATTGGTGGCTAAGAGCGTCACCGGGTTGAAGGGGGAAAATGTCGTCATCGTTGACAGCCTCGGCAATATTTTAAATGACACCTTTGATGAGGCCGGCGGCGGTACGGCTTCCACCCGCCTGGATCTGGAAAGCACCATCAGCCAAGCGATCGAAAAGAAGATCGGCACGCTGTTCCAGCCCCTCTATGGCGCAAACGCGATCCGGGTGGCCGTCAGCGCCACGGTGGACATCAGAAGGAGCGTAAGCGAGGAGACCACCTATACCCCGGTGGTGGAGAACAGCGGCGTCGTTTCCCAACAGGATCTGTCTAAGGATGTGGCGGACGGCGGCGCTGGCGCCGGGGGCATTGCCGGCAGCGAATCGAATACCGGAGTCCCCGTCTATCCCAACAATGAGACGGCGGCGGAGGAGGACGGCGTAATCAGCTCCAGTTCCAGCACGGATTATCTCGTCAACACGCTGATCGAGCAGATCGAGCGGGACGGCTATGAGATCCAGTCTCTGTCGGCGGCGGTCTTGATCAATAGCAGCACGCTGACGCAGGATCAAATCACTTCTTATAAAGATATGGTTTCCAAGGCCTCCGGCATTGTTGCCGACAATATCACGATCGCCGGCGCGAAGTTCGCCGAAGGGCCTGCCCCGGACAACCAGGGCGGCGGCGGTGGCGGCGGCGGCCTTTTGCCCGGTGGCAATCTGCTCTTGTATGCCGCTGCCGGCGGCGCCGTGCTGTTGCTTTTGCTCCTGCTGCTCCTTTTGTCGCTGCGGCGGCGAAGGAAGCGGAAGGCGGAGAGAAGCGGGAAGGGCCAGTCCGTTATGCAGGCGCCGGAACAAACGGTGGAGCTTCCGAAGGAAATCGTCATCACCGAAACGAGAGAACAGGGATTGAAGCGGCAAATCCAGGATTTGTCCTCCAGCAACCCCGATATTGTTGCCCAATTGCTGCGAACCTGGATCAAAGAGGACGAAAATGATTACGAATAAAAGATTAAAAGCGAAAAAGAAAGCGGCGGCGGTGATCATCGGTTTGGGCGCCGACTATGCTTCCAAAATATATAAATACCTGCGCGACGACGAGGTGGAGATGCTGACGGTGGAAATCGCCACCATGCGGGATATGAGCCCCGAATCGATGGAAGCGGTGATGGAGGAATTTTACAGCCTTTGCCTTGCCCAAAAATTCGTGACCGAAGGCGGCATCGAATACGCCAAAGAGATTTTGAATAAAGCCTATGGCGTCCAAAGCGCCAGCAATCTGATTGAGAAAATTACAAAGACGATCCGCACCGAAACCTTTGACTTTTTACGCAAGGTGGAAGTGAAGCAATTGGTCAATTTCATTCAAAACGAACACCCGCAAACCATTTCCCTCGTACTTTCCCATCTGCGGGCGGACCAGGCCGCGGCGGTGCTGGCGGAATTTCCGCGGGAATTGCAGATGGAGGTGGCGGAGCGGGTTGCCACGATGGAGCATGCCTCCCCGGAGGTGGTCAAAGAGGTGGAAGAGGTTTTGGCAAAGAAATTTTCCTCGGTGATGACCCTGGGTTTATCGGAAATTGGCGGCGTAAAGTATATGGCGGAAATTTTAAACGCCGCCGACCGCGGCACAGAAAAATATATCCTGGAGGAACTCGGCAAACGGCAGCCGGAACTGACGGAAGAAATTCGCCGGCGCATGTTCATCTTCGAGGACATCGTCGGCCTTGACCCCCTTTCCATTCAGCGGATTTTGCGGGAAATCGAATCGAAGGATCTGCTGGTCGCTTTGAAGGGTTCCAGCAAGGAAGTTTCCGACATCTTCTATGCCAATATGTCCGAGCGTATGGCGGAAATGATGCGGGAAGACGCCCAGTATCTCCGGGCCGTCCGCCTCACCGAAGTGGAGGAGGCCCAGCAAAAACTCGTCGCTCTGGTGCGGAAGCTGGAGGATGAGGGCGAGATCGTCATTGCCAGAGGACGAAAGGATGAGATCATTGTCTAAGGTGCTGAAAGGCGACTGTATCCGCCTGGAGACCCAAGCCCGTGCCGACGGCGGCAGCGCTGCGGTATCGGCGGCGAAAACCGGGGATTTAAAGGCGGAACAGTATGAAAAAATGATTTGGCGGGCCAGGATGGAGGCCAATAAGATCGTATCCGAGGCGGAAGCCTTCTACCAGAGCGTGATCGAGCAGGCGGCGGTGCGGATTTTCGCCGAAGAGGAAGAGGCGCGAAAAAAAGGTTTTGCCGAAGGGTTTCGGGCCGGGGAAGAGGCGGCGCTTCAAGGGATTCGCGGAAAGATGGAAGAACTGCAGGCCTTGATCGAAAAGATCGAAAACGAAAGGGAATCGGTTTTAACTCTGCATGAGGCGGATTTGAAGGAACTGGCCCTGACGGTGGCGGAAAAGATCATCGAGACGGCGCTGACCAGCGAAGAACAGGCTTTTCTTTCCATCTATCGCAATGCGATTCAAGAGATCAATGGCCAAGAATGGATGCGCCTGACGGTGTCTCCCTTTGAATTTGCCTTTGCCACCGCCAATGCCGAACTTTTGAAAGGCATGGTGCGGGGGGCCCAATCGATCAAAATCAGTGTGCTGGAAGACGCTGCGCCGGGCACCTGCATCGTGGAAACGCCGCAAAGCATCGTCGATGCCAGCGCCGATACGCAGATGTCCCGTTTGCGGGAGGCTTTGGACGCCGCCGGCGTCGGGGAATGACCGGCGGGCCGAGCGCCGCCGCCCGGGAGGGTTCCGATTTGAAGCTGAAAGAATGCCTAAAAGCCGTTCAGGAAACAAAAACCATTGTATATAAAGGAAAGGTGGAGAAAATCATCGGTTTGGTGATCGAATCCACCGGCCCCCGTACCAATATTGGCGACGTTTGCCGCATTTATTTCCAGCAGGAGGAGCGCTATATCCTCGCCGAAGTGGTGGGCTTCCGGGAAGAGAAGGTCTTGCTGATGCCCTATGAGGAGCTTTCCGGTATCGGCCCCGGCTGTTATGTCGCTTCCACCGGCGATGTTTTGCAAATTCCGGTGGGCAGTTCGCTGATGGGACGCTCCATCGACGGTTTCGGGCGCGTGATCGACGACGGCGGCGCCCTGGGGCCAACGGTGATGGTTCCGGTGCAGAATACGCCGTCGAATCCGCTGTCGCGGCCGCGGATCGCGGAACCGATCCACATCGGTATCAAGGCCATCGACGCTTTGCTAACCTGTGGCATTGGCCAAAGGATGGGAATTTTTTCCGGCAGCGGCGTCGGCAAAAGCACATTGCTGGGTATGATCGCCCGCAATATCGAGGCGGACATCAATGTGATCGCCCTTGTCGGCGAGCGGGGGCGGGAAGTTCGGGATTTCATTGAGAAAGATTTGGGTTCGGAGGGGATGGCCCGCTCCATTTTGGTGGTGGCCACTTCGGATCAACCGGCGATGATGCGGCTTAAAAGCGCGCTGACCGCCACCACCATCGCCGAATACTTCCGCGACCGGGGGAAACGGGTTTTGCTGCTGATGGACTCTCTCACCCGTTTTGCCATGGCCCAGAGAGAAATCGGCCTCGCCATCGGTGAGCCGCCGGTGGCGAGGGGGTATACGCCCTCTATCTATTCGTTGCTGCCGCGTTTGCTGGAGCGGTCGGGAAATTTTGAAACCGGCTCGATCACCGGCATTTACACGGTGCTGGTGGAAGGGGACGATGTCAATGAACCGATCTCCGACGCGGTGCGGGGCATTATCGACGGCCATATCGTTCTTTCCCGTGCCATCGCGGCGCGGAACCATTATCCCGCCATCGATGTGCAGGCCAGCATCAGCCGGTTGATGCCGGACTTGGTGGACGAAAGCCATATGGCGCTGGCCGGGCGGATGCGCCGCTCCATCGCCCTCTACGAAGAAAATGCCGACCTGATCAGCATCGGCGCCTACAAAGCCGGCAGCAATCCGGAACTGGACGGGGCCATCCGGCGGATGGATCGAATCAACCGCTTTTTAGAGCAAAATGTCAACGAACGCTTCAGCCGTGAAGAAACATTGGCGGAAATGGGCTTGGCCGTCGGCGGTGACGGTGAAGGAGGCGGCATTGAAGGATGAAAAAGTTTCAATTCTCCATGCAGAAGGTGTTGGAATACACCGAGCATATGGAAGACAATGAAAAAGCGGTTTTGCAGGGTATGCGGAAATGCCATGAAGCCCTTTGCGAACAGATGGCGAATTTGCGCCGCCGGATGGAGAATTATCAAAGGGAATATGCGGCGCGCTGCGCGGACGGAATCGTCGTCCATGAATTGATGGCGCTGCGGGGATACATTGACGAACTGGAAAAAGAGGCCGTAAATCTCCTCGCCAGGATCGAACGGAGCGAGGCGGAGATCGAGCGGCAGATTGATAAAATCGTCGGCCTATCGAAGGAGAAGGAATCCATGGATAAGCTGAAGGACAAGCATTGGGAAACCTATCAGAGCGAGCAGCGGAAACAGGAAGAAGTATTGCTGGAGGAATTTGTCGCCAATGCGGAATTCGCCTCTAAACAGCAGGTGCACTAAGAAAGAGAGGCTTTTCTATTCCGAAATTTCCTTGACGGAGAAAGGAGGTGAAACAGGTTGGACATCATGCAATTCATGCAAAATACCCAAATCGCCCCAGCGGCGGCTTTTGGGGTAGGAACGGGCGGTTCGCCCCAAAAGGCGGCGGCCCAAATAAACTTCGCCGCTCTGCTGGGAATTGAAATGGCAACCGCCGCCGAAGGCACCGTACAAACCGAAACCCCGGCAAATGTCCCTGCCGCCATAGCGGAAACCGCGGAACCGGGCGGCGGCACGGCATCAGCGGCTGACGGCCAAGCGGAAACGGTTGGCGCGGCGGAAGAGATCGAGCGGGATCGCCATACCGTGGCGCCGGAAGGATTGCCGGCAATTCCTTGGACCGGCGCGGCACCCGAAAGGGCCGAGGCGGAAAGCCCCGGCAATGCCGCCGCCGCAACGACGGCCACTTTGGCGGCCTTGCCACCGCCGGAAACGGCGGCGGAAACCCGGCACGCACCGGTGCAATCCGGGGCGGCCAGGGAAGCGCCTTTGCCGGCCCGGCCGGAAGCGCAGGCCGCCGCTGCGACAGCGAAAGCGGAACCCCTCCCGGCCTGTCCCCGGCCCGACGGGCCAAGCCCGGAAACATTTGCCGCGGCACAGTCGCCGCCGGAAATAATGTCGGCTTCACACCCCGCCGCCGCGCCGCCGGAAACGGCGACGGCGGAAAAAACGCCGCCGCACCGGGACTTGCCGCCCATCGAAACGCCGCCGCACCGGGACTTGCCGCCCATCGAAACGCCGCCGCGGGACAAGCCCATATTCTCGGCGGGCCGGGAAACACCGGCGGAAACGGAGACGGCGAAAATCACCGTGGAGCAAGGCCCGCAACCGCCGCCACCGGCCCAGGAAACCGCCGTGAAAGCGCCGGGAAGCGTCGAAGCCGCCGCTAAAGAACCGGAGACCGCGCCGAAAGACGGCGGGGACGACAAAGGCCATCGGGCCGCCGGCCCGGTTCGGGACGGCGATCCCGCCATGAATGCCCAGGGATCGGCTGCCGCCGCCGTTTTGGACGGCAATGTTGCCGACAAAGGGCCGGCCGCCGCGAAGCCACCGGAAGCCCCGGTGTTTTCCCTTGGCAGAACCTATTTGCAGATCGCCCAAAAGATACCGGAACCGCTGGCGGAAGGAGAGACGAGCTTGCAGCTGAAACTCTTTCCCGAAGGCTTGGGCGAGGTGACGGTTCGGCTTTTGTGCCACGGCGACCGGGTTTCCGTCGAGATCATCGCCGCAACCGCCGGCACACAGAAGCTGCTGGAAGGCCAGTCCGCGGAATTGAGAACCGCGCTGGAGGCAAAATCCTATGAAGTCACCGGCCTTGCCGTCAACGGCCAGGACAATGACGGGGCCAATGCCTTCGCCCAATGGCGGCAGCGGGAAGAAAACCCCCGGCGGAAGATGGCGATATATCCCGGGCAGGACAACGCGATTCCCTACAGTTTTGAGGCCGCGCATCCCGTTTTCGGCGGTTTCGATTGCCGCGTCTAGTCGGCCAGATTGAAAGGAGAGCCAGATGGCAAATACATCCATCGACGCTACGAACGGCATTACCGTGATGGGCCAATCCGGCACGGCAAAAAAAACCGGTTATGATATGGACATGGAGGATTTTTTTAAGATCCTGTCGGCCCAGCTGCAAAACCAAACGATGTACGATACCGTGGACAACAGCGAATACATCACCCAGATGACCCAATTTTCGATGGTCTCTCAGATACAGGCCATGGCGGCAAACTTTCAAAATATCCAAGCCCTTTCGATGATCGGCAAAGAGGTATCGCTCAAAAGCGCCAATAGCGACGGAACCTATGTTCAGGTCACCGGCGTGGCAGACAGCGTCGCCTTCCAGAACGGCATCGCCTATGTGGGCATCAACGGCCTGTACTATGATGCCGTCGGCGTCTATCAGGTGAAGGGGGAAACAGCAAAAGAATAGAGGTAGGTGGTAGATATGCGCATCGACAATCGGCTGTTGCAATATGAGGAAATTGCCAAGGCGAAAGCCGGGCAAACCGTGAAGCCGGGGCAGGAGAGCGCAAATTCATCCTTTGGGGCCATCCTGCAGCGGGAGATGGCCGCGGAGGCGCTGGTTTTTTCAAAACATGCCCGGCAACGCCTTGAGCAAAGAAGCATCGAGCTGTCCGGCGAGGACATGCGGCAACTGCGGGGCGCCGCCCGGATGGCGGGGGAGAAGGGCATTAAAAATTCGCTGATCGTAATGGAAAACCGGGCCTTCATTGTCAATATCCCCAGCAGCACCGTGATCACCGCCATGGATGGCAACGATATGAAAGACAATGTCTTTACAAAAATTGACGGCGCCGTTATTCTATAGCCGGACCTTTTTTAAGGAAGCTAAAGAATCCCGACGATTTCGGGGATTCCGCTACGGCAGCCGAAAAGGAGAGTCGAACCATGATTAAATCCATGTTTTCCGGTGTAACCGGTTTGCGCGGCCATCAAACGATGATGGACGTGATCGGCAACAATATCGCCAATGTCAACACCGTCGGCTTCAAAGCCAGCCGCGTCGTCTTTACCGACGTATTTTATCAAACTTTGCGGGCGGCCAGCGCCGCGGTGCTGGAGCCCGGCGGCGCCGGTGGCATCAATGCCAGCCAAATCGGTTATGGCGCCCAAGTGTCCAGCATCGACGTTCTCAATACCCAGGGCAGCTATATGCAGACGGATAAGACGACGGATCTTTATATCTCCGGCGAAGGTTATTTCATTGTCGGCAATGATGCCAGTGATATCTGCTATACCCGGGTGGGGAATTTCAGTTTCGATGCCTACGGCTATCTGGTAGACGGCCGGGGGAACCACATTCTGGGGGCCAGCGCCATCTATGAAATCGATCCCGATACCATCGAATACGGGGAAGATCCGGTCACCGGCGACCCGGTACCAATCGATGGCAGCGGCCAAAACCGTGTGGTGGCCGGTTCCGGCATTCTCGCCAATGCCGATCGCTATGGCGATCCGCCGGATTTGAACAACCTGGTGGCGATTCAGATCAACCGCAATGATTACTCCAATGTGACCATCGCCGACGATGGCAAAATTTCCGGCATCAACAATGCCACCGGTTCCATCGAGATTTTGGGCCAAATCGCGCTGGCCACCTTTGCCAATGCCGATGGTCTGTCCCAATCCGGCGGTATGTATATGAAGGTGACGCCGAATTCCGGCGCGGCTTTTGTTTCGGCCCCCAATTCGGTGTATACCGGTGCCTTGCAGAGCAGCGGCTTGGAAATGTCCAATGTGGATCTTTCCCGGCAATTCACCGATATGATTGTGGCCCAAAGGGGTTTCCAGGCCAATTCCAGGGTGATCACCACCTCCGATGAAATCTTGCAGGAGCTGGTCAACCTGAAGCGGTAAGCATACCATTCCGGGCGGTCTTAGGAGGGGCGCGCGGGAAGAAAGGGGTTCATCATGATCGAGCTAACCAAGATGAACGGTGAAAAGTTTTTTCTCAATCCCAACCTGATCGAAATGGTGGAAAGAACGCCCGATACCTTGATCTCGATGCTGAGCGGCAGAAAATACTATGTATTGGAAACGGCGGATCAGGTCAGCGACGATATGACCGCCTATTATCGCCATCTGAACGGAGGCGACCGCGGCAGCCGCCGGGATTAGAAAATGATCTGAGGAAGGGGGGGATGTGGCATGTCGGAAGTTTTATCGCAATCGGAAATTGACGAGCTGCTGTCGAGCTTGACATCGGAAGGGGCGGACCAGGCGGCGCCGGTGATGGAAGAGACGCGTAGAATCAAGGACTATGATTTCAAAAGTCCGAAGAAATTCTCAAAAGAACAGACAAAGGTTCTTCTCAGCATATTTGAGGGTTTTTCCCGCCATCTCTCCTCCTATTTTTCCGGCATTTTGCGGGCCTACAGCGAAATTAAGGTCAGCACCGTGGAAGAATTGCCCTATTATGAGTACAACAATGCCCTGCCGGATTCAATTCTGATCGGCATCTTCGACTTGCGGCCCATCGAGGGCGATGTTTTGGTGGACATCTCCAATTCCATCACCTTTACCCTTTTGGAGCGGCTTCTGGGGGGCAATGGCGAGGGGGAACCGCCCCATCGGGAGTTTACCGAGCTGGAAATCTCGCTGATGCGGCGGATCTTCCGCCAAATCTCCGTCGCGCTGCGGGACGCCTGGTCCCACCTGATTCCAATCGATAGCACGCTCAAGGAAATCGAGACCAATGCCAGGCTGATGCAGGCGATGCCGATGGAAGAGGCGGTGGTTGTTATCGTTCTCGACGTTGAGATCGAAGAGGTGAAGGGAACGATCAATTTCTGTTTGCCCTGCCTGAATCTGGAAGCCATCATCGACCAGTTGAGCCAATATAAATACAAGAACAAGCGCTCCGGCGAAGGCGAACAGGAGGAAGCCATGAACGAGGCGATGATCCGGCAAATCGAGGATGCGCCTTTGGAAGTCGTCGCCGTCTTTGGGGAAACGGTTCTCACTTTAAACGATATTCTCAACCTGCAAGTGGGGGATGTGATCCGGTTCGACCAGGCCGTCGCCAGCGATGTGCGCATCGATATCGCCGATAAAACCTGGTTTTATGGGGTGCCGGGCATTAAGAGGCAGAAAAAAGTGATCAAAATCAGCAAAGTTATTTAGAGAAGGAGCGGTTTTTATGGGAGAGTTGGAAAAGGCGGATTTGGGCCAGGAAGCCATGTCGCAACGGTCCCCCGGTTTGACGGAGATCGAAAGCGATACGATCGGCGAAATTCTCAATATCAGCATGGGGGCGGCGGCCACCGCCATATCGACGCTGCTTGGGAGGCAAGTGCGCATCACGACGCCGGTGGTTTCCACAACACAGGCCGATGCGCTGCAGCTTGAAAACCTGGAACCCTCCGTCGGCATTGAGATCAAATACATCGAAGGTCACCGGCTCCAATTATATGGTGATGAAACGCAAGGACATCAATGCCATCGTTTCGCTGCTGATCGGCGAAGAAGTCGTCAATGAAGACGGGGAACTCGATGAGATACAGCTAAGCGCCGTCAGCGAAATTATGAACCAGATGATGGGATCCTCCTGTACCGCTTTGGCAAGTTTTTTCAGCAAAAGCATCAATATCTCCACACCGGAGCAATTCGATTCCGGCAAAATCCGGGAAAAGGTGACGGAAAATCAGGACATAGACCAGATCGTGTCGGTTCGCTTTTTCCTTGAAGTGGACCAGCTGCTCCACAGTGAATTTGTCACCGTCATGCCGATATCCTTCACAAAGGAACTGGTGGCGAATGTGATGGATCTGATGGACGGGCCGGTAGAGGCCGAAGCGGAATTTCCAAAACCTCCCGCGCCGCCGGAAGCGCCGCCGCCAATGCCGCCGACGCAAGAAGCGCCGCCCCAAACACCGGTGCCGGAAACCCCGCCGCCGCAACCGCGGCCGCAGCCGCCAGCGCCGACACCCCAGCCCCAGCCGACGGTGAGCGTACAGATGATGAACTATGCGAACTTCGACGACGATGAGGAGGGCGATGCGGCGGAACCGATGCCGGACAATTTTAGCCTCTTGCTTACGGTTCCGCTGGGCGTATCGGTGGAAATCGGCAGGACAAACTTGCCGGTGAAGGGCATCCTCGATTTGCGGCAGGGTTCGCTGATCGAATTAGATCGCCAGGCGGGGGATCCCGCCGACATTCTCGTGAACGGCCAATTGATCGCCAGGGGCGATGTTGTCGTCATCGACGACAATTTTGGCGTTCGGGTCACGTCGATCCTGTCCAACCGGGACATTGCGAAAAAGCTGACCTAAAACCCCTGTTTTTGTATGCACCATATACCGGCGGGAAGGAAAAGGTGGCGTCCGATGACGGAAAATGTTTTTAGCAGCTTAATCATGCCGATGTTCGGGGTATTGCTCATCATTCTTCTCGCCTATTGGGGCACGAAATGGCTGGCCAAACGGTACAACCGGCTGGGCCATGGCCGCTATATGCGCGTCATCGAACGGGTTGCTTTGGGACAGGATCGCTTCTTGCTTCTGGTGGAGCTGGCGGGGAAAATCTATTTTTTAGGCATCGGCCCCAAAAGTGTGGAAACCCTTCATATCCTTACCGAAGACGAGGTGACGAAATTGCCGCCGCAACGGGAAAGCGATGGGGAATTTTCCCATATTTTGGCGGATCTTCTGAAAAAGCCGCCTTTTACCGCCGGCAAAAGAAGCGGAAATGGGCGGGGCGGGGAAGAGCGATGAGGCGCGCGCTGGTTTTCGTTTTGCTCCTGTTCTGCTTTTCTTATTTTCTTTCCGCGCCGCTTTTGGCCGCCGATGGCGATCTGGTGCCCAATCTCGATTTGGGCAGCGGCAGCCTCGACAGCGTTCAGCTGTTGATGGTGATCACCGCATTGGCCTTGGCGCCGGCGGTTTTGATCATGATGACGTCCTTCACCCGCATCATCATCGTTTTATCCTTCGTCAGGAATGCGCTGGGCCTGCAACAGACGCCGCCCAATCAGGTTCTGATCGGCCTCGCTTTATTTTTAAGCCTGTTCGTAATGTCGCCGGTGATCGACGAGATCAACACCAAGGCCTATGTTCCTTATACCCAAGGGGCCATCAGCCAAAGCGAGGCCCTGAACGGGCGGTTTCCCCCTCCGCACCTTCATGTTGCGGCAGACGAATACGGCGGACTTGCGCCTGTTTATGAATTTGGCGGGGGAGGAAACGCCGGACGATGTTTCCGCGCTGCGGATGCGGGTTGTAATCCCGGCCTTTATCACCAGTGAATTGAAGCGCGCCTTTACGATTGGGTTTTTGATTTTTCTGCCCTTTATCATCATCGATATGGTGGTGGCCAGCGTTCTAATGTCGATGGGGATGATGATGGTGCCGCCGGTCATGATCTCCCTGCCTTTCAAAATCATGCTTTTTGTCTTGGTGGACGGTTGGGGGATGATTATGCAGACGCTGATTATGAGCTTTCATTGATGGGAGGAATAGCATGACACAAGGGCAAATCCTCGATATCGCGCGGGAAGCCGTGATGTCCGGCCTTTTGGTGGCGGCGCCGTTTCTGATCAGCAGCCTGGTGATCGGCGTGATTGTTTCCATCTTCCAGGCCGCCACCCAGATTCATGAGCAAAGCATCGTCTTTGTTCCGAAAATCGTCGCCGTCGGCCTCGTCATTATCTTTATGGGCTCCTGGATCATTCACACGATGGTCGGCTTTACCGAGGGGATATTCGCTTTGGTGAACGCTTTGCCATGAGAGGACAGGAGATTTGATGTGGGATTGGTTCTTTGCACACTATATGGTTTTTCTGATGGTCTTTGCCAGGGTGACCGGGGCGATGCTGTTCAATCCCTTTTTACAGCGGCGCAGCGTTTCCATTATTGTCAAAGTGGGCTTTTCTTTCTTTTGCGCGATTTTGATCACCACCGCCGTGGAGCTTCCCGGCGTCGATTTTGCCAATGGCCTGGTCTTTACCGCCAGCGTGGTAAAGGAAATGCTGATCGGGTTTTTTCTCGGCTTTCTGATGCAGTTGTTCGTGGCGGCGGTGCTGGTATCGGGGGAACTGATCGATTTGCAGTTGGGCGTCGGCATGGCGCGCCTGTACGATCCGCAAAGCAATACGTCGATGCCCATTTCCGGCAGCTTGTTCCAGCTTTTTCTGATTGTCACCTTCTTCGCCGTGAACGGCCATTTGACTTTGATGAAAATTGTGTTTTATACCTTTGAGGTTCTTCCCCCCGGGCCGCAACTGTTCAATGCGGCGGCCTGGGAATATGTTGGCCTGCTCTTTTCCCAAATTTTGGTTTTGGCCTTAAAGCTGGCATTGCCAATCATCGCCATCGAATTGGTGACCGAAGTGGGCCTGGGCATCTCGATGGCATGCGGTGCCGCAGTTGAACATCTTTGTTGTGGGTTTGCAGCTGAAACTTTTGGTGGGGCTGTTCCTGATCCTTTGGTGCTTCCCGGCGTCTTTGGCTTTCTGATTCGATGCTGGATCAAATGTTTCAAAATATCATCACCGGCTTGAAGCTGATGCGAGGCTGAGAGCGGCAGGCGGGGAGTGAGTACCATCGCCGACGGCAATAAAACAGAAAAGGACGCCAAAGCGCAGAAAAGACTAACGCAAAAAAGGCATTTTTAAGAGCAAAAGAATTTACCGCGCCGTCGGGCTGTTGGCGGTTTTCGCTTTGTGGGCATTGCGGGCTTTTTCTATGGACGCATCCAATATATGATGTCGAATTATTTTTGCGGCTTCGCCACGGTCTATTCGCTGATGCCGGCGCCCTGACTCACCTGTCCTCTTTTGCGACCCAAACCTTGATCCCTGAGCTTGCCGCTTTGTGTGGCGATGGCCTCCGGCATCGCCTTGGACGCGTTCTAGACCCGTTGTTTTTTTCCGCCCAAGCGATCAAAATTGATTTTAAAAGCTCGATCCGATTCAGGGAATGAAACGGGTTTTCTCCCTCCGTTCCATCGTGGAACTGACGAAGTCGATCATTAAAATCCTGATCGTCGGCTTTGTGGTCTATACGGAGGTCAAGGCCAGTTTGCTCAATTTTATGCGGCTTCGATGCCGGATATCGGCCAATCGCTGGTCTGGATTTTGCGAACTATCGTTATGATCGCGCTCAAAGCCGGTTTGGTTCTGCTTTTTTTGGCTCCGTTCGATTATCTGTACCAATGGTGGGAATATGAGCGCAAGATTAAGGATGAGCAAGCAAGAGATCGTTGACGAATTGGGCCAGATGGAAGGGGATCCGCAGTTTAAAGGGTATATCATGAGAGACAGTTGCGCCGCCATGCTGCGCATGATGGACGGCCTGCACTGCTGACGCGATCATTAAAAACCCCACCCACTATGCCGTCGCGATCCGCTAGAGCAAAAGGGCAAGCCCCGGTGGTCATCGCCAAAGGCCAGGATTATCTGGCGCTGAAAATCATCGCCGAAGGAAGAAGCTCGGCATTCCCGTCACCGAGGATCTGCCCTCGCCTGGGGTGCTCTTCGCCGCCGTCGAGATCGGCCAGGAGATCTCTGCCAATACTACCAGGCCGTCGCCGAAGTGCTGGCCTTTGTCTATAATCTCAGAAGAGGATTAACCGCAGATGAGAAGGTTATTGACCATACCATCATCGTGTTTATCATTGTGATCTTGGCGCTGATCGTCATCCCCTCAGCCCGGTGCTGCTCGACGCCAGTTTTTGCTGAATATTGTCCTTTCCTCTCCATTTTGCTGGTTTCCATGTACATTCGGGAAACGCTGGAGCTCTCGGTTTTTCCTTCCTGCTTTTGATTACGACTTTTTCGCATCGCCTCAATATTTCCTCCAATTCGCCTGATCTTAGAAATGGCGGAAGAGCATGAATGTGATCAAAACCTTCGGCCAATTCGTCGTTGGCGGCAATGCCATCGTCGGCTTCATCATCTTTCTTATCATCGTCGTCGTGCAGTTTATCGTCATCACTAAGGGCGCGGAACGGGTCGAATGAGGTATCGGCCTGCCGCCACTCCTGACGCGATGCCCGGCAAACAGATGATATCGACGCTGATTGGGCCATCGGCGCTATCAATGAGGAGGCCTGCTCGCAAGCGGCGGGAAACCATTCAGCGGGAGGCGGATTTCTACGGCGCGATGGACGGCGCCTCTAAATTCGTGAAGGGCGACGCCATCGTTTCCATCATCATCGTGTTCATCAATATTGCTCGCGTCGCCTGATCGGCCTGCCGATTGCCAGCCAGCCTCGGCGAGGTTCTCTCCATCTACACCATCGCCATCGTCGGCGACGGCCTCGTGTCCCAGATTCCGGCGCTGCTGATCTCAACCGCCACCGGTATGGTGGTGACGCGGGCCGCCTCGGAGAACAATCTCAGCACCGATCTGTCCCGCCAGCTTTTGGCATATCCGACGGCGCTGGTGATCGCCGGCAGCGTATTGCTGGCGATGTGCCTGATTCCCGGCTTCCCCATCGCGCTGTTGGTGCTCTTTGGCGGCTTGCTGGTCTTGCGGCTGCGCCCTGCAATTGCATGAAAAAGAAGGTTTCCTCGAAGAGTATGGAATTGCCGCCCAGTGAAAACCGAGTTTTACCGGGATATGTCAACATCTATTCCTTCTCAATGTGGAACTGATCGAGATGGAGTTTGGCTATAGCTCATCCCTTGGTGATGTGAAAGCAAGGGAGCAAGTAGCTTTATCGACCGCGTCGTCATGCTGCGGCGGCAGTTTGCCGCCGATATGGGGGTGGTGATTCCGGATGGTGCGGCTGCGGATGACGCAATGTTGGAACTGAATCAATATGACGAAAATCAAAGGAGAAATGGTGGCCCATGGCGAAGTATTGGTCGATCACTATCTTTTTGTCGGAGAACTGAAGGTGTACGAAGGCATCGAGGGCATCGATATGGTGGAACTGGCTTTCGGTATGGCCGCCAAATGGGTGGACCAAGAAAAACCGCGACAAAGCCCAGATTTACGGCTACAATGTCATCGATCCATTGTCGGCGTGATCACTGCACGACTATCGGAAGTGGTGAAACACGCCCACGAGCTTTTGACCTGCCGCGAGGTCAACTGGTAGCTGCTGGACAATGTGCGCAAAACCGATGTCCGGTGGACGATTTTATCCCCAGGTGATTTCTGCGTTTGCTGGCCTGCAACGGGTTTTGTCGAATCTGTTATTGAGCAAATTCCGATCCGGGATCTGCCGACGATTTTGGAAACGGTGGGCGAATTTGCCGCCACCGTAAAGGATTTGGATATTTTGACCGAATATGTCCGCTAGTTCTCAAACGCACCATCACCCGGAAGTTTACGAAAATGGCTCTCTCAGGGTGATCACCGTCAATCCGGAATTGGAGTCGGCGATTTTAAGCAGCGTGAAAAAGAACGACCATGGTTCCTATGTCGCTATGGAGCCCGCAAAACGATGCAGCGCATCGTCACCGCCCATCTTAGGGAGGTGGAGAAGATCGCCGCGATGGTAAAAACGCCGATTGTGCTCACTTCTCCGGTGGTGCGTCTCTATTATCGCAAATTGATCGAACAATTCTCTTATGATGCGGTGGTGCTTTCCTTTAATGAGATCGAGGCCAATGTGAAGGTGGTTTCGGTGGGCAATATCGCGGCGGCTTAACAGACCGAAAGAAACGCCGCCGCCATTGAAGCGGCGCCTGCTTTTAAAAACGGCACGGAAGGGAGGTGGAACTTTGACTGCGGAAACAAAGGAAACAGTGAAAAGAAGGTTGAAAATCGGCTCCGGAGACTTGGCAAAAATACCATAAGACAAAAAGCGAATCCCTGCGAAATCGATTCTGATGGAATATCTGCATATCGCGACGATCAACGCGAAGAGGATGCGGGCGGTATACCAGAGCAAGGCGGAACTGAGATATTGTCAACCAGGGCGTTATCGCGCTGATCGAACGTATCGAACGCTGCGATTGACAAAGGATGTGCAATTTGATTCTATGCCTCCATCCGGGTGCGTTCCATCATCGACTATGTGCGCAAGCAGGATTGGATTCCCCGTGACATCCGCAAACGATCGCCGAGATTCAAAACGCCTATAATCAACTGTACGATGATCGGGATCCCAGCGATGAAGAGGTGGCGGTCTTTATGGGCATCTCCCTTGGAGAATACACCGATATTCCGTCGCAATCCCAAAGTTTTGCCGTGCTGTCCATGAAAAACTGATCCAGGACAATGTCTTTGCTGCCAATGAGCTCCTGTTCCATCACGGAGCTGCCGGAACAGCAATTGGGAAAGAGGAATTGAAGGAAATCATCGCCCAATCGGTGGATCGGTTGAACGAGAAAGAAAGGCTCATCATCTCCTTTACTATTTTGAGGAATTGAAGCAAAAGAAATTGGTTATCCCGGGGCTTACTGCCTCCGGTCTCCTCTAACTCATGCCAAGGCATTGGCGAAGATGGAAAAGATGATGACGGAGTATATGCATTTATAGGGAATAAGGAGGAGATTCAATGTTAAAAGGGGTCTATACTTCGCCGCTTCGGCATGATCGCCAACAGCAAAGCGATCAATGCCGTCGGCAACAATATGGCCAATGCCTCCACCGCCGGTTATAAAAAGGAAACCGTTCTTTTTGCCAGCTTATGATGCCGCGATGACTCATCGCGTTCACGAGAAAGGCAATGCCGCCGTCGGCAATATCAGCAATGGCAGCCGCGGCGGGCCGGGTTCATACGTCCTACGGGCTGTCCCCAGCCGATGACGAATCGCGGCCTCGATCTGGCGATTGAGGGGAAGGCTTTCTTACGGTGCGCCTCGGCGACGGCGTTTTGGCCCTGACGAGAAATGGCGGCTTTCAGGTGGACGCGGCGGGCTACCTCGTCGACGGCATGAACCACCGGGTTTTGGGCGTCGGCGGCGATTTGCAGGTCGGCACTGTCTCCTTCACCGTCGCCGGCGACGGTACCGTCATTGCCAATGGCAATGCTCGCTGGCCAATTGCGCATCACCCGCTCCTGCCGATACCGCCGCCCTGGACGAAATTGATGGCGGCCTGTTCAATGGTTTTCAGCAGCAACGCCTTCTCACTGTGGTAAAATCACCAAGAGTACGCAACTACGCTGGCCTCGAATTGACGGAGGAAGTAACCCATATGATCGCCAGTTCCAGGGCGTTTCAATCCTGCAGCCAGTTGGTGAAAATGATGATGGCGCGCTGGAAAAATCCGTCAATGAAATCGGGCGGGTATAAGGAGGTGCAACCATGATCCACGGTTTTTATACCGCAAAATCCGGCATACAGAGCCACCAAGACCTGTTGAATGTCACCGCCAACAACATCGCCAATGCTTCCACTCCCGGCTATAAAGCGCAAGCGGCGGCCTTTAGCGACCTGGTCTATGATGAGATGGCGGTTGGCAATGGCTTGCAAAACGGCCATGGCGCCCGGCTCAATGCCGTTTCCCCGGATTTAAGCCAGGGGCCGGTCAGCGAAACCGGCGGCCCGCTGGACGTTTTGATCGCGGGAGAGGGCTATTTCTGCGTCGAAAACAGCGCCGGGGAGCGGTTTTATACCCGCAATGGCAGTTTTCAACTGGCCCGCGTCGACGGCGTCTATACCTTGGTCACCGCCGGCGGCGAAAAGGTGCTGGATCGGCATGATGCGCCCATCGTCTTTAAGGAAAATGGCGGCGCTCCGGTTCTCGCCGGCCCCGCTGCCACCGTCGCCGGCGACAATGCCTTCCAGTTGGCGGTGGTGACCTTTCAAAACCCCCAAGCCTTGACGGCGGAAGGAAACGGCCTGTTTCGCGCCAATGCCCAATCCGGCGCCGCCCGCCTTTATGAAGAAGCCCGGCTGGTACAGGGAAGCCTGGAGCTTTCCAATGTAGATTTGGCGGCGGAAATGGTGAAGATGATTCGGGCCCAACGGGGCCTGCAATTCAATGCGCAAGTGTTAAAAACCGCCGACGATCTGGAAGGCATCGCCAATGGCTTGCGAGGATAAAAATTTTTTAACAATCTATTTAAGTATTTTTTCTTTATGCCGATATATTTATTGAGGTGAGTGAAATGAGAATCGATCCGAACAATTCCATCGATCAGGTCTATTCCTCCACCATGCGGCCAAAAGCCGCCGGTCAGGAAGAACAGGCCCAAGCGGTGGAAGCGCAGAAAAATCTGCCCCAAGATAAGGTGGAGCTTTCTTCCAAAGCGGCGGGATATGACCCGGTGGAAGCGCTGAAGGAAGAAGCCGTGAACGATGCGGAAAAAGGAACGAGAGCCGAACGTTTGCGGCAGCTTAAAACGGAAATCGAAAGCGGCGCCTACTATGTATCCGGCAGGGACATCGCCGACGCGATCCTCAATTTCGGCAAAAGCAACGATTAAGACGGGAGGTTTCCTATGAACAGCTTGGAACAGCTGTCGGTTTTGCTTGGCAAAACCGTGGATGCCCAAAGCAAATTGCTGGATTTGGAGAAGCGCAAAGCGGATATCATCGTCAGCGGATCCGTTCAGGAATTGGACGAGCTGATGCTGCAGGAGCAATCCTTGTTGATGCAAGTGTCGGGCCTGGAAGAACAGAGGGAATCCC
>JAXGQJ010000012.1:0-58982 GCA_040766505.1 Clostridiales bacterium | reverse complement strand
GCCTCCCATGTCGCCTGGGGTTCCAGCCATGAAATCATCAACGGAACCGGCAACAACAAATTTTCGCCCCAAAACAATATCACCCGGCAGGATCTTGCGGTGCTGATGGCACGTTATGCGGACTATGCCGGCATTGAACTCCCCGGAGGCTCCAAGGAAACGAAATTCTTCGACGACGGCTCCATCGCCGGCTATGCCAAAGATGCCGTTTACAGCATGAAAGCCGCCGGTATCATCGCCGGCAAGGGAAGCAACAACTTCGATCCCAAAGGCAATGCCACCCGGCAGGAAGCCGCGAAAATCTTCCACCTGCTCCTGACCTATTAAAACGATCTGCGGGCAACGGGGGCGGTTCGCCGCCCCGTTGCCACCTACAAAAAGGTATGCGATATGAAAAGAAAGAAAGCCCTTTGGGCGTTTCTGATCCTGGTTCTGCTCTTGGCCGGTTGGGGCATCGCCTCTTCCCTGTTCCGTGACGGGGAAAGCGTGGCGGCAAACATTGCCGCCTTCTCCCCTGCTCCCGAAAAAGAAGCCGCCGCCATCGCGGTGCTCCCGAATGAAAATGCCGCCGTTTCCCGGGCCAAAGTGGAGGACGGGTATTTTGTCGTCGCCCACGGGGAGGGCCAGACAACCGCCGCCGCCGGAACGATCTTTATGGCGGAAAACTTAACTTCCGACCTCATCGTTGTTCTTCAGAATATCCTAACCTGGTCTAAAGCGGACAGCGACAGCGTTTTTTCCGAGGCAATCCTAGCGAAAGCAGGCAGCGACGAAGCGGATTGGTATGCCATCTCCGTCGGCCGCTTTGGCTATCGGGGCGCCTATGAGCGGTATCTCGCCGCACTAAAAAACACGGCGGAAGAACAATATCGGGAGCATGGCGGCCTTGATTCCGATGATGCCGTCGATTGCCAGCGCATCGCCTTGGCCATTCTTTCCCTGGGCGGCGACCCGACCTCCTTCGGGAAAAATAAGGAAGGCGGCGATATCGATCTCATTGCCGACGGGGTATACCATCCATCCAGTGGCACGCCCTGGAGCCAAGGTATTCAGGGCGCGGCCTACGGCTTGCTTTTACTGGACGCCAAACCTTTTTCCGTTTCCTACAGGCGCCGTCTACGACCGCCGGGATTTGATCGATCACCTACTCTCGAGAGAGCTGGCGACCGGTGGCTTCACGAGAGCTGGAAAAACGCCGACCCGGAAACGACGGCCCTGGAAGCCTTAACGGCCTTCGCTCCCTATGCCCGGGAAAACGCCGTCGACGCGGTGATCAAACGGGCATTGTCCGTCCTTTCCGGGCTGCAGAGAGAAGATGGCGGCTTTGCCGCCGCCAATGTCGCCAACAGCGTCAGCAAGGCACTTTGCCCGGTATTGACGGCGCTGTCGGCCCTAAAATTGACCCGCTGACCGCCGCCGATTTTATGTGGGAAAACGCTTCTGGATGCGCTTTACAGCTATTATTCTGTAAATGACGGCGCCTTGAACCGTGGCGTGGCGCCGGCGCGGACTATACCGCCACAGACCGCTGCTTCCTCGCCCTCGTCGCCTATTACCGCTTCGACAGGGATATAGCGCTTATTATGCGACATGAGCGGCGCCCACGCCGCCGCCGTTGGATATCCATGTTCCCCCGACAATGACGAGATCGCGAAATTGGATTTGGAGATCCTGCAATCCGCAATGCCCTTTGAAGGTGCGGCTTAAAGACGAAGGTGCCGTGGCCCAATTGGCGAAGCGGTATCGGGCCCTTTCCGTCAGCGACCGCTTCAAGGTAATCCCATGGCGGCGACCTGTTGCTTTCGGAAAAGATCATCGCCGGTTTGAAGAAGAACATCGTCATCAAAGAAGTTTTTTTCGCTGCTCTCCGCTACGGATAATGAATACGTCGTCAGCGGCGCCGTCGACGGGAAATACCCCTATACCATCACTTTTTACGGTGGTTCCATCGCCAAGCCGATGGATTTCGACGCCCGGATCCTAACGGCGCCAAAGAACAAAAAAGAGATCGACCTGCGGGCCAAAAACCCCATTTACCTTTACTTCCCCCATGAAGGAGATTTTCCCGGCAAAGCCTCGGTTGAGATTCGCCTCGGCGGCAGCGGCGCCTATATGCTCTATTATTTCAACCAAAGCAACGGCAACTTTTCTTTTTTAAAGAAAGTGGTTCTAGGCGGATCGATCGGCTTTGACCTCAACCGCGGCGGCGATTATTTTCTTTCGCAAAAGCAGGTCAGCAAATTGCGGGCCGTCTACGGACGGGGAGATTTTGAAGGCGGCATCGTGCCAAAAGCGGTGTTTGAAAGCATCAAAGGAGAAAATGTAAACCTTGAACTGGAAGGAGAAACCGAAGAAGGCGTGACCTATAAAATCACCTTCAATGGCAAGGACATCAAGGAAGCGATGGATTTTAACTGCAATATGTCTCTCACCGCCGAAACCGAGGAGTTCATCGTGCAACTGGCGGAAGAGCCGCTGATCCTCCATTTTGAACACGAAGGCATTCTGCCGGGCCGGGCCATGGTGGAACTGGGAAAGGTTGACCTTCCCGACCAGGACACACTCCTTTTCTTTTACAATGATGAAGAGATGCGGGCGGACTATATGCAAAGGGTGACCATTTTAAAAGGCGATGCCCGTTTCTTGATCGATCAAGGCGGCGATTATTTTATCGCCCAAAGAGCCAAGGCAAAATCCCTGCTCGACACTGAAAGCGGCGATAAACCGCAACCAAACCCCGCTGAAAGCGAACCGGAGCGGGCCTTCCCAATTTGGTTGCCGGTGACGGCCGGAAGCCTGCTGGCGCTGTTGGCGGCGGCTTTGCTCTTCATTGTCATTAAAGAGAAAAAGAAAAAAGCCCTGAAAGGAGAAAAGAAATGAAACGGCAACACATGCTTGTACTGCTACTCTGCCTTGCTTTGGTCTGCTGTTTCGCCGCCGGCTGCACCGGTGGAGAAACGGAGGTCACGGCAACCGGCAACCCCGCGCCGACGACGGAAGAAGAATATATCGATGTCAACGACGACCTGGGGGAAGGCGTAACCGCCGAGGAATATGAAAAATATCTAAACGCCCAGAACACCCAAGTCTATGATCCGGAAACCGGCAAAGACCAATACGGAACCGACCTCATTCCCGAAGGCAAGCCCAGGCCTGTGGAACCAAAAAAACAGGTGGTGGATAAGGGAACGACCTATTCCTGCACCCTTTATATCGAATGCTCCACCATCCTGAACAATATGGACGATTTTAACAGAGACAAGGAAAGCGTGCTCCCCGCCGACGGCATCATCTTCGCGAAAAAGACCGTCACCTTCTATAAGGGAGAATCCGTTTTCGACGTATTGCAGCGGGAATGCCAAAACCGCATTCAGATGGAATTTGCCTGGACGCCGATCTACAATTCCCACTATATCGAAGGCATCCACAATTTGTATGAATTCGATTGCGGCGAGCTTTCCGGCTGGATGTACAATGTCAATGGCTGGTATCCCAATTATGGCTGCAGCCGCTATGTATTGAACAATGGGGATGCTTTGGAATGGCGCTATACCTGTGACCTCGGGCGGGATCTGGGAGAGGTCTATATGAACTGAGACGATGAAAAGACAAAACGATTGTTTCTCAACCTACCACCCCTTTGTCAATTTCCTTTATTTTGCCGTGGTGCTGGTGGTCACAATGTTTATGCTGCACCCGTACTTCCTCGCCATCGGCTTTTCGGCGTCTCTCACCTATTCCATTTATTTGAACCGCAGCGGCGCCGTCAAGTTCAATCTCATCGGTATGCTGCCGCTGTTCATTCTGATGGTGGTGGGAAACCCGCTGTTTAACCATGCCGGCGTCACGATTCTCTTCTATGTCCACGGCAATCCCTGGACGCTGGAAGCCATCGTTTACGGTTTTGCCGCCGCTACCATGTTCATTGCCATTATCAATTGGTTTGCCTGCTACAATGCGGTGATGACATCGGATAAATTTATCTTTCTCTTCGGCAAGGTGATCCCCCGGCTTTCCCTGGTGCTTTCGATGATCTTGCGCTTTGTGCCAAAATATAAAGCGCAGATCAAAAAAATTTCCACCGCCCAGCGCTGTATCGGCCGGGACATCAGCAATGGCAATTTGAGGCAAAAAATGCGAAACGGCGTTAAAATCCTGTCGATGATGATGACCTGGGCTTTGGAGGACGGCATCGAAACCGCCGATTCGATGGAATCCAGGGGGTACGGTCTGCCGGGCCGCACCAGCTTCGCAATTTTCCGTTTCGACAAACGGGATCGCGGGATGCTCTTCCTCATTTCCCTGCTGGGCATCTTCGTATTCACCGCCATCGGTACGGGGCAAATCTTCGTCTTGTACTACCCGGCCATCCAGATGAACGCCGACACCGTTTTGGCCATCGTCGCTTATTTCGCCTATGGCGTCCTTTGCTATCTGCCGTTCCTCATCGGCATCGCGGCGGATCTGAATTGGCGGCGGCTGCAACGGAGCATCAGCGAAACAAAAATTCAACCGGTAAAATTGAGGCGCGAACATGAACTGTTATGAAGTGAAAGACCTTTGCTTTTCCTATCCCCAAATGGAAACGAAAGCACTGGATCATGTGAATTTAACGATAGAAAACGGCGAATACGTCGCCATTTGCGGAAAATCCGGCTGTGGCAAAAGCACCTTGCTGCGGCATTTAAAGTCGGTGCTGGCCCCCCATGGGGAAATTGCCGGGACGATCCGGTTCTTCGGACAGCCATTGAACAAGGTGGACATACGGGGCCAGGCCGGGCAAATCGGCTTCGTGCTACAGGACCCGGACAATCAAATCGTCACCGATAAGGTATGGCATGAACTTGCTTTCGGCCTGGAAAGTCTCGGCGTCGATTCGGAAACCATTCGCCTGCGCGTCGCCGAGATGGCTTCCTATTTCGGGATCCAAACCTGGTTCCACCGCAAAGTGGAAGAACTCTCCGGCGGGCAAAAACAGCTTTTAAATTTGGCTTCGGTGATGGCGATGCAGCCGTCGGTTCTGATCCTGGATGAACCAACCTCCCAACTGGATCCGATCGCCGCCTCGGATTTTCTCAATACCATCCGAAAGATCAACCAGGATTTGGGCACCACCGTCGTCGTCACCGAACACCGGCTGGAAGACGTTTTTCCTTATGCGGATCGCGTGGTCGTCATGGACAAAGGCCGGATCGTCGCCGACGGCAGCCCCCGGGAAGTGGGAACCATGTTGAAAGAACAGAACCATGATATGTTTGCCGCCATGCCAACGCCGATTCGCATCTATGCCGGGGTCGAAAATGCGCTGCCTTGCCCCCTTACGGTTCGGGACGGGAGAAATTGGCTTGCCAAGCTGATCGGCGGCCGGGCGTGGGAAACCCATCGGATCGAGGAAAACGGCGCGCCGGTTTCCGGCGAAGAAGCGATCGCACTCAAAGATGTCTGGTTCAAATATGACCGGGATCTCCCGGATGTGGTGAAGGGCCTCTCCGCCGGCGTTTCCAAGGGGGAAATTTTCGCCATCGTCGGCGGCAACGGCACGGGAAAGAGCACGACATTGAAATTGCTGACCGGTATTTTAAAGCCCTACCGTGGCAAAATCCTGCTTTATAATAAAGAAATATCCAAATACAAAGGCAATACGCTCTTCAATCGCAATCTGGCCTCATTGCCCCAGGATCCGCAAGCCCTTTTCGTGAAAAACCGTCTCGATCTCGATTTGATGGAAGCCCTCGGCGGCCTGCCCCTCGGCAAAGAGGAAAAAAGGGCCAATATGCTGCAAATGGCCGAACTGGTAGAGATCGGCCATTTATTGGAACAGCATCCCTATGATCTTTCCGGCGGTGAAAAGCAGCGGGCCGCCCTCGCCAAGGTGCTGCTTTTGGAACCGAAGGTCTTGCTTTTGGACGAGCCCACCAAAGGGATCGACAATTTCTTTAAAATTAAATTGGCGGAGATTCTGCAAAAACTGGCGCGCTCCGGCGCTGCCATCGTGATGGTATCCCATGACATCGAGTTCTGTGCGCAGTATGCCGACCGCTGCGCCATGTTCTTCGACGGCGCCATCGTCAGCACCGATACGCCGCGGCGCTTTTTTTCCGGCAACAGTTTTTATACCACCGCCGCGAACCGGCTGGCCCGCCATTTTTTCCCCACCGCCGTCACCAGCGAGGATGTGATTACACTATGCAACAAGACCCTATGAGGAGCGAAATCACCGTAAAACCCGGCGCACCGCCAATGGAACCGGCGGCGGCCCGTATCCGCGACATCTGCAAAACCTTTTATGCCATTTTATTGGTCTGCATCGCGATGCCTTTTCTCACGATGGGGTATGGAGAGTTCAGCCATACCGTTTCCCTCTGGCAGATCGCCACCCGCCTGTGGCGGCTGGACATGGTGAAAGAACTGCCGGACACCGTGGCCGGTATGGTTTTAATGGCGAGGATGATGGCCTGGGCCCTCATCGGCATCCTGGCCTTTTCCTGGATTGTCCTCCTTACCCGCTTTAGCAGCCGCCCCTTCAAAGCGGTGATGTGGGCGAGTTTTACCGGCCTTCTCTTCGCCATCGGCATTTATCTTTACCTCTATTATCTTTTTGGCCAACACCTGGGCGGCGATTTCACCTTGACAATCGGCAATGGCGCCATCGCAATGGTGGCGGGCCTGCTCCTGGCGGGGCTGGTCTTATTGACCAATGCACTGAAACACCGGACGGCAATGGCGGTATTGCTGATTCTGTTCATCATTCCCGCCACCATCGCATTCGGCATTGTTTTTTTGAACGATAGAAAGTACTATATCATCAGCATGTTGATTGTTTTGGAAACCATGCTGCCCTTCTTCATGGTTTTTGAAAAGAGGGAGCCCAAGGCCAGAGAAATGGTGTTGATCGCCGTCCTTTCCGCCATCGCCGTTGTGGGCCGGGCCGCTTTCTTTATGCTGCCGGCTTTCAAGCCCTTGGTGGCCATCGTCATCATCGCCGGGGTTTCCCTTGGCCCGGAAGCCGGTTTTTTGGTCGGCGCTTTGTCCGGCTTTGTTTCCAATTTCTTTTTCGGGCAAGGCCCCTGGACGCCGTGGCAGATGTTTGCTTTTGGCATCTGCGGTTTTTTAGCGGGGCTGCTGTTTCAGAAAGGGTATTTATCGAAGAAAACGCTGCCCCTGGCTGTTTTTGGCGGCTTTGCCATCATGCTGGTCTGCGGCCCCCTCCTCGACCTTGCTTCCTTTTTTACGATGGCGATGCAACAGACGCCGGCCATGTTCTGGGCCCTGCTCCTTTCCGGCATCCCTTACAATGCGGTACATGCCACCGCCACCATTTTTTTCTTGGCGATGCTGGCGAAACCAATGAATGAAAAATTAGACCGCATCAAGCTGAAATACGGATTGATGGAACCGGAAACAAAATCGAAGCCGCATAAAAGCAAGCAATCTTCCTGATGACATTCGCCTGGGACGCCGGCTAAAAACGAAAACCCGGACCCTCCGCCCGATGGCGGGGAAGGAATCCGGGTTTGTTTGTTTATTATGGTAGAATGCGGTTGTCGGCGGGATTGCCCTTCTATTTTTTCACGTCGATATGCTGGACGATATTTTGGCCTTCCTCACTGACATAATAGGAGATGTCGATCTGGTTGCCATCCTGCAAACCCAATTTGTCGATCTTCTCTTTTATACCGTCGGGCACCATAAACACGGCGGTTTTGTCCTTGTTATCCGATCCTTTCAATTGCGCCTCGAATACGCGGCTGTCGGACCAGCCCACGAAGACCGCCCCTCTCTCCTTCAAGATTTCGACTTCTATCAGATCGCCTTTGCCATCGTTTTCATTGTCCATCCCTTCTCCGAGCCGGAATTTTCCGCCGATTGGCCGTTTCTCGTCCCCTGCGACGGATCGTCGGCGCCTTCCTCCTGCTTCGTTGCAGGCGGAAAAAGCAAAGACCGTCAATACCACCAACAATACCGTAAGAAGTTTTTTCATTTTCTACATCCTCTCCAACCGGTTGCCATCGCTTCATTTCAGCGCACCATTCAGATATTCCTTAATTCTTTATAGTGAAGGCTTTTTCCTGCCGCCGCCTTGACGCCGAACCGGCCTAACTTTATAAAAATTTGCCATGTATTGCGCAAAACCGCCTTGGTGGCTCAAGCTACACAAACGGCCGATAGCGTCGTTGCGTCTAAAAAGGCCAAACCCTTATGTATGTCCATATACACTGCGGGCCTGGCCTTTTGTTCGCGCCTAGCTCTAGGCCATTTCTCGAAGCCTGCCAGATTGTAGCCCAAAGTCGCCTCACGACGACTTTGTCTACACTCCGGACCGCCTTGCGGCGGCTTTACACAATCATTAATTTCTTAAGAAGCTCGGGATTTTTATTTACCGATGATGTTCTCGAAAACCGCATGATGATCGTGGCCACCTGGCACCGGTTCGCATTTCCGGCGGGTTGCAGGGTATTGGTTTTCACCCTTCGATCAAGCCGGCGCCAACGGCCCATTTCACCGCCTCCAGCGCCCAGGAAGATACGGATTTCACGTCGCTGAACATCTTCAGGCTGTCACTGGCCGACAGATCGTAGTTTTTAAATTGCGCATAGCGGTGTAAAATTGCCGCCATCTGCTCCCGGGTGATCGGGTCCCAGGGCCCGAAAACGCCGGTGCCGTACCCTTGACGATGCCGTTCTTGCTGGCCCAGGCCACGGCATTGCTGAACCATTTTCCATCCGGCACATCGCCGAAGGAATGGCCGGCCAAAACCGCCGGTTCTCCGTCCATACGGTACAAAACCGTGACCATCATGGCCCGGCTCATATTCTGCGCCGGTGAAAAGGTCGTCGCCGAAGTGCCGAGGAAAACTGGTTCCGACCACGAAAGCGACCCCCGGATAATACCAGCGTCTTTGTTTACATCGCTGAAATCGGGCAGCGGCGGCACTTTTCCGGCGAGAAGGATACCGCGATCATATGGTTCGCGGTCACATCGCTAAAGGTATAGGACGTACCGCGCCGACGCTCACACCGTCCACCTGAACATCACCGCCGATCACATACCCTGTTCCGGCGTGACGGCAAAGGTTTGGGAACCGCCCTTCGGCACCAATGTTGCCGGAGGGATCGATGGCGCCACCGGCGGAAGCCGTGAGCTGCTGCCAGCGTGAACTCTTCTTCCGGTATGACGGGCAGAGTTCCGCTGACCAGATGGAAGCGAACGCTGTATTGATAATCTTCCGTTCCCGTCATCGTGTTCGCATATACAGAATAATAGGGATTATTGTCCTGGGAATCTCTGGGTTCACTATATGCTTCCGCGTCAAAATAGGCCAGGCAATCCGCCGATACATAGACCGGCACGGTTGCCGCCGCTTCATGCGCGGCATAGGAACGGGCAAAAAACAGATCCGGGAAGTTTGCCAGTATGCTCTCGGCATTTCCCCCGCCGACATTGTCGCGGATCGCAATGGCCAAAGGGGCGGCGGCTTCTCCGTCTTTCCAGTCAACGGTGATTTCCAGCGGCGCGACGGTGAAGGCTTCGGCGCAGGTAATCAAATAATCGGTTTCGCCGATCGTCTGTTCCGAATATAGAACCAACAGATAGTCGCCTTCATTCAGATATCTGTCCCCCAGTTCTTCCATATAGTACCTCGCGATAGATACGCAGATCATAATCGGCGCGATCGTCGGAAAAGCCGGTCAGCGCCGCGCCGCTGTCGGCGTCATAGCAGGGAATAGCGGCCAGGTTGGAAGCAATCTCCTCCCCTGATTCCGAAATATGTTTCGGACATAAAGACCATATCGGGCATATCGACAGCCAAAATGGCAGCGCCGCATTCGCCGACAGGATCAAAGGGAAGAGACCTTACCCCTGCGGCGTCCGATATCGTTCCGCTTTCCCACCATAATCCGGTATCCCCATATACGGCTTTCCCGGACAGCATCTCCTCTTCCGGCAGCCAGACAAAGATTTTCCCGTCCCCATCGGCGATGGCGCTAAAGGTTTTGACCGCTCTGTCGCCGCTTTCAACCGTAATTTCCGCCATGTACATCGGGGATTAGCCCGGTCAGTTCAACGCGGCACATACCATTGTCGGGTTCTGCGCCTGCGTTTTCCGCGTTCAGAACGGTAAGTCGCCGCGAAAATAAGGGTGTCTCCGGCGTCGATTGTGTTTGCCCGGACAAAACCGGCATTAAATTCCCAAAAGATTCGCGCTCTATCGCGTCAAGATCCAATACAATGGTGCTATTCCTCGCATCGTCGTATCTGCCGACGGAAATTTCCGTCGCCCCTTTCAGGGATGCGGCTTGCACCTTTCTCCCAATACGGCAATGGCCGTATCTTCTTCATTGCCGATGATCGCAATATCACCACCGGCATCCACATCATCGCCAAAAATGTCAATGCGGCCTTTGGCGGCGACATCGCCGCCGATTGCCAATACACATATTTCATCGGAACGATCATTGCCGATCAAGAGGTCCCGTCCGCTTGCCAGGGCCGCCGCTCCCAGTCTGCCTTGGCTCATGGAAATGCCGCCGCCATCCGTGGAAACCGTTCCGCCGGCGACGATATAGCCCCAGTCCAGATCGGCGGATTCTTGCAGGCTGATATCACCCGCAACCAGCAAGGCGATGGGGAAGGTTATCTTCTTTATATGTTTCAAGATGATCCGCGCTGACATTGCCGCCCACCCGCAGTTCGGTAACATTGTGGTGGGCCCAGTCGTCGCTTAGTTCCAAATCGCCGCAATCTTCCTCATTGAGATCAAATCCTTCTCTCTCGAAGAATTCGGACGGTCAGATCGCCGGCAATCTCAACATTGCCGCCGTATTGATAAAATTCACCGCAGAGGATATCCCGGCCACCGTAATATAAAGAGCGCTCGTCGTCGCTGTCAAACCAGATATACGCCGTGATGATGTCGCCGCCCACATCGAGAACGCAGCCATAGGTGGAGATTTCACCGGACTCGATATTTTCCGTTACAAAGAGGCTTGGAATCCTCGTCAATCCAAAGATATTCTTCCCGGCAGACCACCTCTCTTGCCCACAAGGTTCCCCCCTCGAAGCTTAACTCTCCGTCCCCATCTTCGCCGTATACGCCGCCGGAGCCAAGGTTCAGGTCATCGAAATAAAGCTCGGAATCATCCAAAACATACAGATTGCAGTCGGCCGGGTTTTCCATCGCCGCTCATCGGGATAGAGGACCAAAGAAAAGTCCAATCAAGATTTTTATCGTCGGCATCGAATGCTTCCGGATCGCCCTCCCAAACGGTATACTTGCATATCGTATACATAAATATTGCCCTCAACGGCCGCCGGAATCGGTTGCACCTCCGGTTTTTTTAGGAGAATGACGCCTTCTTGCATGCCGTCCATCGAATAAGTATATTTCAGGTATCCGTCTTCCGTCATATCGTCATACCATCCCAGATTGGAAACGGTAAGTATATTTCAACCCAACCATCTTTCTCATAGTGGAATAGAAAATAGTGGACGGAACATCCACCGTACCCTCAACGGTAACCTTGCCGCCATTGAGTACAAGGACACCGATCCCATCGGCGACGGTGATGGAACCGCCGACATGAACTGGTCAGCCCCGGCGGCGTTTGCCCCAACGACGACCATTCCCGCCACATCGCCGCTCACGCTCACCTTGGCGCTATCGCAGGCATAAATCGCCGCCTGATCGCCCGATACCGTTCCATTGACCGTAATTTCAGAATCGTCTTTGGCATAAACGGCGATGATCTCCCCTCCCGCGCCGCTTTCATAGGCGGCGGTAAGATCGCCTTTCACCGCGATGACCCCCCCGGTCTCCGCATAGGCAGGCGAAAACACCGTATCGATCAAGGAAGCGATGACCTTCCCGTCGCCATCGGCATCGTCGATGGTCAATGTGAAGCCATCTTTCGCGTACAGCGCGTGGCTGTCGCCGTCGGTTACGGTCAGGGTGAAACCGTTCAAATCGATCGTCACATCTTTGTCGGCGGCGCGGATTCCTTCGTGACCGTGACGGAATCCAGCAACTTCACCGTGTCGTCGTCGCATAGTCGCTTCCGACAATGCCTCTTCCAGCGAGCTATAGCCATCGCCGCCGACAATTTGACATACCGTCGCGTCGGCGTCGACAGGCGTGGGAATTATGGTAATAAAAGCAAAACAACCAGAAATAGTACAGACCAAAGTTTCATTTTGTTTGCCATTCCCTATCCCTCCTAAAATATCCAATACTGCGGTCGCCGTCAACCCCTCCCCCTCGGTCCGCATCTTCCTGTTTTTGCGGGAAAGACGCCGCATTTCATTTATTCTTCTTTTTCTGGTCCTTTCCTTCATAACAGTAACAGAGATTTTCTTTATTTTATCTGAAAAGGGACTTTATGGTCCAATGCCATTTCCAATTACGAAAATATGACCGGCTTGCCATTGCGTGAAAGGCGGCCACCCTTTATATTTATCCGGGAAAGTATTGGTGAAGCCGATGAGAGAGGCGCTTGCTCCCGCTCCACAGTTCCCTCACCGGATACATTGATGCTGCCACGCAATAGATAAGGCCGGGAAGTGATGAAAGGTTGCCGCATGAGAACGCGCCGCCTTTACGTGATATACTGTGACATGGGAAGAGACGGCGGTTTTCATTTTTTAAAGATAGAGAATTAAGGATAAATCAATAATAGGTTTGCGTCAATATGTTCGCTAAAATGCTGCTGATCAGGCTGCTGAAAATGATGCTTAAACGACGGCGATGCCACAGAAAATCGATAAGCCCGGCAACAGGCCATTGGGCTCCGGCGGAACCGCTTTAAAGCCCAGACAAACACAAAATGACACCGGCGATGGGGACTACCATCAGCAGCAGAATGCGGTATTCCCCCATCGTCATCACAGCCCCGTCGCCGGAAACGGTTTTGCCGCGGACTGGGGATGGGGCGGCGGATAGCCGGGCGGCACCGGGCCGCTTACCGGCGGCGGAGAGGCTTGGGGCGGCGGGGTATAGCCGGGAGCTGCCGCGCCTTCGCTCTGCCGCGACTGCACCCTTGCGCCGCAACCGGTACAAAAGGCAGCATTGTCGGGGATATCCTTTCCGCAACTTTCACAATACATGGAATCACACTCCTTTTTATGAATCAGATTGATTGACCTTTCAATAGCGGGCAGCCGCATTGCGTGCAAAAATCGGCGCGAATGTCCATCCTGCCGCCACAGGCCGCGCAGAAAATAACGGTGTCCCGGGATTTATCGTATTTTTCTATATGACGGATATTTTTGGCGGCATGTTTATGCAAAAAATCGCCGATTTGAAAATAATCGTACATCGTGCCGTCGTCCCGGTATGTCAATTCCTCCACCCTTCCATTGTTACACTCCACATAGACGACATATTCCAAGTATTTTTCGATCCTCGTATCGCCATTGCCCTCATCGACCTTGCGTTTTTTCTCATAGACCCGCTTGTCTTTTACGATGCCGTCCCAGGCTTTGCCCTGCCGCTTCGTCGCCAAAGCGGAAAAAACGCCGATCAGCAAAAACATGCCGCCAATCACAACCGTCACCAGCGCCGTTTCGCGATTGAGGACAGCGCCGTTGAAGAAAAAGAGCAGCGCCGGGACGATGACAGCCAGAAGCAGGCTCCAAATCATCATGATTTTACGCCGCTTGATCTGATAATGGCCGAATTTCGCATCGCCGATCCGGGTCGACCAGCCGATGCCACCGGCGCCCAAGGCCGGTTTGCCGTCATAAGGATCCTCCCGATAGGGCATGAAGCCGCAGGCCGGACACGTTTCCGCTTTGTTTTCCAGGCGCGCGCCGCATCGGGCGCAATAGAATATGCGCATGGCATATCTCCTTCCCATTCAACTTTCCATTCTTGCCCCATGGCCGGGAACCGGCGGCGCCCTCGTATTCGCGGCCACCCGCCGGCACGCCCTTTCCTGCCTTTTCTACATTATAATCGTTTTATCGGCACCTTTCAGCCATTGACAGCCGGGCGGCAATGACAAATAAAAAATGTGTCATTGAAGGGCAACCCCCATCTATGATATGATGAGGGCATCGGAATACCGAGAGGGAGGCAACGGCATGGAATTTGACCGCAGATTGGAAGAACTGTTTCGTGAGATGTCCTTTTCCAACATACAGGTAGCGGGAGCGGCAAAGACCGATCCATCGTTGATCAGCCGTTTTCGTTCCGGCAAACGGATTCCCTCCCTTAACAATCCCCATATCCCCCGCATCGCCCGGGGCATGGTTCATCTTGCCATTGAGGAGGGCAAAACAAAACTCCTTGCCACAATCTGCGGCATCGGCGGCCAGCCCACGCAAAAGTTGCTGGAAGAAGGAGTGCTCCGCTGGCTTACCGACGAAAACGCCGGATTAAATAAACCCCGCCGCCGCCCGCAAACGGCGGTAAAAACAGAAAAAAAGACGATCCTGCCCTCCTTTGATAAAAAGCTGGATTTGCTGATGCGAACCTACCATGTATCCAATGTTCGCCTCGCCCGCGCCCTCAATGTAGACGCTTCCCTGATCAGCCGCTTTCGCACCGGCGCCCGCTCCCCTTCAGCCGATAGCTGGCTATTAACAGAAATCAGCGCCTATTTTTCCGCCCGGATCGCGGCAATAGGCGAGGAGGAAGAGATGCTGGCCCTGCTCGTTCAGGGCGGCGCTTCCATTTCCCGCTCCGGCGGTGAAAGCATACCGTGCATTTTGCTGCACTGGCTGCGGCGGGAGGGCGAGCAGAGCGGCATTCAATTGATGAACAAGTTCCTTGAAAAAATTGACGTATATCGGCCGCCGACAGCGCCGGTGGGGCCGCCGGCGGAAATCACTTTCACAGCCGGGGACGGGCCGACGCCGCGAAAAGTTTTTTATGGAGAAGAGGGTTTGCGGGATGCCGTCGTCCGTTTTTTAACCATGGCGGCAACCCAAGAGGAGCCGCGCACCCTGGCCCTTTATTCGGATCAACCGCTGCGTTGGCTCTCCGCCGACGATGCCTTTGCCCGCACTTGGGCGGCGCTGATGGCGGGAACGATGGCAAAGGGCAACCGGATTCGCATCATCCACAATATCGACCGCTGCCTGGAAGAAATGTTGGAGGCCATCGCCAGATGGCTGCCCCTTTATATGACGGGGCAACTCGAACCCTTCTACTGTAAAAAGCAGAGCGGCCAGCGATTCCGGCAGACCAAATTTATCATTCCCCAGATCGCATCGCTGACCGGCGCTTTCGTGGCGGGAACCGAAGATACGGCCCAGTATCTGCTGGAAACCGATGCCGAGGCCGTTCACTATCAGGAAAAACAATTTGAGGGCCTCCTCGCCCTTTCGGCGCCGCTGATGCACATAAGGCCCCTGGCCGATGCCGACGCCTTTTTGCGCGCTTTTCAGCAACTGGGACAAAAGAAAGGCCACATCAAAACGGTACAGCCGGCGATGTCCCTTGCAACGATGGAACCGGCCCTGTTGGAGCGCATTCTGGGCCGTTCCGGACTTTCGGAGGAAGAAAACCAATCCGTCCGCGCCTATAAAAGCCATGTCGACCAGCTGTTTCCGACAAGTACTGCGAGGGTGATATGACAGAAATGCTGCCTTTGCCGGAGCCAAAGAAATCCTTGCCGGACGGGTAAAGGTCAATTTGCCCGGCATTCTTAGCCGCACCCCGTTCTATTACAGCGCCGAAGAGTTTAAAAGCCATGTCTTTCATATCGTTCGGCTGCTGGAAACGGAGCCACGGTACCGAATTTCCCTGATGCCCAATCCGCCTTTCCAAAACCTTCACATCATCATCCGCAACAGCGATGCGGTTCTGCTCTTGAAGGGCGACCCCGCCGCCACATCTTTTCTTTTCAGCACCCCTCATGCCGGCCTTTGAAAACTATGCTGCCGCCGTCAACCGGCAAAACCCTCGAAAACGATGACCGAAGCCGTTATCCGGCGGCTGATGGAATCCGCCACCCTCTATGGAACCCAACGGGGTTGACATTTTTCATATTTGTCATTGACGCTTTGATGTCACGCTTCCTCCTTTGGCCTTACCGCTGTTATAATGTGGTTAAGGCCAAAAAATGGTGGAGATTATGCGCCAGTTTTGTACCGAATGCGGAAACCCGTTAACGGAGGACAGCCAATTCTGCGGTTTTTGCGGCACAAAGATTGCTGATGGGGATGCGCCGCAGGCAAAACCCGCCGTTTCCGATGGAAACGCCCCAAATGCCCCACAGCCGCAACAACCGTATCCCGCCGCTCCCCCGCCCCCCGCCCCCTATCCCGTTCCGGTAAAAAAAGGGGGAAATAAGAAGCTTTTGTTCATCATACTGGGCGCGGTTTTGGGGGCGCTGCTGCTCGCCGTCGGTCTCTGGTTCTTCTTTTTACGGGGCGCGGGGCCCTTGGCGCCGTCAGGAAATGGCGACATCACCCAAGGAATCGTGGAACCCCAGGGCAATGACAATGGTGCCGCGCCTTTAACCGGCCCGGAGCTACAGGGCCTTTGGGATGTCACCTTCCGGCAGTATATCGAGATCAAAGAGGAAGGCGCCGCGGATTATCAGCACCTCGGCCTGATTGAAGTCTATCTGGAGACGGATATCGCGGATCTCGGCGAAGGCAATCTTTATCTGACGATGAAGCCGGTATCCGGCAATGTCAACGGAGAGGCTTTTTTAGAAGAGGAACTGACCGGGCAGGAGGCCTATTTTGAAGGCAGTCTAGCCAATGATACCCTCTCCTTTTATCTGGAAACCAATTCCAATCTCCTCTATACCGCAATCCCCATCGCCGTGGATGTGCCCTTGGCCGTCGCCACCGGCAAGCTGAGCGGCACGTTTGAAACGACTCTGGAAGAACTGATCGAAGGGCACGATATGCGATATACGGTGAAATTTGAATTCGTACAGCGTTGACGCGCCGCCGCTTACAAAGCGGCCGCCGATTAAAGTGAGGGAATGAGATGAAATGCCCTGTATGCGGTATTGCCTACGGCAATGGCGGCGGCTGCCCTTTCTGTGGCGCAAAGCCAAACGGCCCCGCCTGCGCCGACGAAGCGGCGGAACCGGCAAAAACCGAAGCCCCGCCGGGTGGCCTTATCCGGGATGAAAACGGCGTTTATCATTGGGTATATGAGGTAAATCTTTATAAAAATCCGGTGATTCTTTTCACCGTTTGGAAAATCGTTGTCTTATGCGCCCTCTTCCCGGGGCTGCTGCTGTTTTTTCTGGAACTGGGGGGCGGCTTTGTGACGGCTTTGCTCCTTTTCGGCAAGATTTCTTTGCTTGTCGCCGCCATCTGTACGGTGTTGCTTTTTATCGCGTATTATCTGATCGTGGCTCCCATCAACGGCGGCCGTTACTGCGCGGTTTTCGTTATGGACGCCAGAGGGGTCAAGCACATCCAGATGCAAAAACAGTTCAAAAAAATCAAGTCCTCTCTTTTGTCGGCGTTCTTGCCGGTATTTTGGCGGGAAACCCCTGCGCCGTTGGGGAATCTGCTGGCCGGTGCCAAGCGAAGCACCTATTCCCACTTTCCCGATGTGAAAAAAATCATCGCTCTCGAGCGGCGGCGGACGATCAAAATCGTTACCGGCGATATGGTGCACAATCAAATCTATGCCGAAGAAGGTGATTACCCCTATGTATTGGCGCATATCCGGCAGCACAGCCCCAAAAACGCTGTTTTTAAAGAGCGCTAAAAGGTTCCGCCCACCGGGCCTTTGGTTCCTTTCTTTGTTGCTTCTCTTTTCTCCGCTGTTTGCAGCTTGCGGTCATGACGGCGGCGCTCCCGCCGAAAAACACTCCGATGATCTCAGCGGTGTTTTCAGCGGCAACTGGGGAAGCTTGGAATTTTTGGAGGAAAAAGAGGTACTGGTTCACTTCAATAAAGACCGGCAATGGATCTTGCGGGGGCGACCCAATGACACCGTTTACCGCTATGTTTTCACCTTAGGCAGTTTTGGGGAAACCGCTTATGGCAATGCCGACGGCTTCCAGTTGGTCCATGCCGGGCATCCGGAGAATCTGGTATTCCTATGCCCCGAGTTTCCCACCGCGGAACGGCTGCTTTTGTTGCCGCTGGCCGACGATGCCGAAACCGGCGTCTTTGATAAATAAAGCAAGGCGTTTTACCGATATTCCCAGCAAAAGGAGGGTTCAAGATGCCGCGCGACAAGCAAATCGATGAAAACCGGCGGCAAAAAAATGCGCCGGCTCAAAATGGAACCGGGGCCGGGGGGTCTTTCCCTTCCTCATCGGCCCACAATGGGCCAAAGGAGGAACCGGGGGCTACAAGAAGCTGCGCCCAATGCGGCAAAACCATGGCCCACCTCGGCGCTTTTTGCCAATCCTGTGGCGCGCCTTTGCGGGAAGGCGGCCACAGCCACCGGACGGAAAACCGGCAAGACCGGGCCGGCGACGGCCCCGCCGCCTTCATCCTGCAATCGATAAAAAACAGTTTCTACGGCTTTCTGGGGCTTTGTAAAAAACCCGTTCTCCTCCTCCCCGCGCTGCTCCTGGCCGCGCTCTGGCTCGGCTTGTCTCTCGCCAAAACCCAGTTTCCCGCCGCATGGCCGATCAGAATTCTCAGTTTTTTCACCTTTGCCCAGGGCGGTATGTATGCGGGTCTTTTGGGGGCCGTCGGCGGCATCGCAGGCAAGGCCTTTCTGGCCTGGTTTGTTACCGGCATCTTTTTCGCCCTGAAGGCGAAACAAAAGCCTTTTACCGACACGGCGCAAAAATGGCGGGCCCTATGGGCGCTGTTCGCCGTTAAACGGATTGGCGAGGCGGCGATGGTGATCGGCGGCGCCGGCGTGGCGCTGATCGCCTATAATTTTCTCACCGGCAACGGCGCCCTTGAGAACAGCGTGATCGGCATAACGGCGGCGGCGGCGGCCTTTAGAACGCTGAAAAAACCCAAAAGCTTTTTCAAGGGCTTGCTTCTGTCCTTTCGGCGCGGCAAAATCGCGGCGGCGGCAACGGATCACGCCATCGCCGGTCTGGTGCTGGGCTTTTTATTCAGCGTTCTCATTTCCCTCTTGCGCACAGGCTGGGTTTGGTATCTGCTCGGCGCCCTCTTGCTCCTTGTCGCCGCCATTCTCGGCTTGGTCGGCGGCGGCAAGAAAAGGGCGGTTGGGGCCGGTACCGTCTGCCTCCTCTTCCTTCTCGCCCTTCCCCTCGGCCGGGCCGGCGCTTTCGCCGATGGCGGCGCTTGGGTTTTAAAGGAAACCGCGCATTTTGAAGAGACCGAATCCGGCGCGAGCACCTGGGTCGAAGATGATATTGTTTTTTCCGCCGATTGCCAAACCGGCGCGGTTCCTTCTCCTACTCTTTTAACGGTGAAACGGACGGCGATTGGCGCAACGGCGAAAAACGCCGCCGGCACGGTGACCTACGGAGAACTGCCCCAAAGAATCGGCGGCAATGAAAGCATCGAAATCCCCGTCACCGGCGCGATCAGTAAAAATGAGGTCGGCGGCGGCCTCTTCGGCGTCTCGTTTTCCATGCACTGTCTGGCAAAACCCTTTACATCCCTGGACGACGGCTTCCGGGACGGAGAATTTTCCTTACGAAGAAGGGGAGGACAGCTTTTGGATCAGCGCCGCCCGGGGCGGCGGAACCGGCAAGACAAAGGATCGCCTAAGATCCCCTCAGCTTCCCACCGGCAACAATGAAGAAGATGGCCGCCACCTCACCATCGTCACGAAAATGACCGCCCGCAATGGCGGCAATGTTCTTTACCATTATTATGGCGTCTATCAATATGAATGGATCGGCGACGGCGGCGGCGGCCAATCCACCGGCGAAAGCGAAGGCGAATGGCTAAACCCCTATGACGCTTATGGCATTGCCGCGGAAGATCACTACGAATTACAGAAAGCGCTGCGGGAGGACCCTCCCGTCGGCATCCGCTTTATACCCGCAAGCGCCAATTTGGACGGAATTTTCACGGCTTATAGAGTGGAGTCCGATATAGACCAGGATCCCTGGGTTACTTTTTGAGCTTCGCCGCTCTTGGCCCCGCCGATACCTACACTTTGGAGCGGGGAAATCGCATCGAATTCTCCGTTCAATCGGACACCCTGTATGAACAGATTCAGGACGCGGATTCCCCTGCCGTCGCCAGCGGCTCCCTAAGCGCGAATTTCACCTGGACGATGCCGACCAGCCTGCAAGAGGATGCGTCCTCTTATCTTAGAACCTATACCAACTTCATTCAAATTGACAGCGATTTTAGCCTGAATGCGCAGGTAAACGATTTCGAAGGGGATGAAGCAGGTCTCCGACCCGCGCCTTATAATGGCAACCACAGCGACGAGTGGAATCTATCGTCCAAGGCCTTTCTCACCGGCAAAGAGAGCAGCATCACCCCGGCCGAGAAAAGCTGCGGCTGGTGGGGCCCGCGCTGGAAGATCTCAGCGTCACCGAGGGCATACCCGGTATTTTGTATTTTGAAGTCGTGGAAGTCGGCGCGGCGACTGGTCGACGATACCGGCGGCCGAAGGCGGCGACAAAGAGCGGAGAACGGGATAGAAGGAAAACGACGGCGACGATCTCCTTGGCTTCCCCGGCGCGCTGGTTCTCGGCATCGGCGCGGCGATCGCGGCGGCCTTGGGCGCCGGCGCGGCGAGCGGCCGGGGAGGGGCGGCCCGCCCCAGCTTCGATTCCCCCTATATCGAACGGGATGAGGAGGATCCCTCCTCCATCATCATACGCTATCCCACCGGCGGGGCGGAAACGTTTCCGCTGGAACGAAAAAAGCGGCGCTTGGGAGAATGCACGCGGCAATACGCTGGAGACCGACCGTCTCGATTGGGCCATGGAAAGCCAGGCCGAGGACTTGCGGCGCGCCGCCATTGAAATGGAGCGCATGGCGGTGGGCCAAGACGGCGATGCCCTCCATTGGCATAGGATTGAAAAAACCCGCCAAATCCAGCGGGAGATGGAAAATTTAAACGATCCGGACGGCTTGGGCGCCCGGGTCGCCCAGCGCTTACAAAAAATCCGCGATGATCTCGACGCCGGAAAGGGTTTCGATCAGACCGGCTATGAAAAGGCCCGGAACGTTTACGGCAAAATCGTCGCCGGGACGATGGCAAAGGAAAGCGAATTGCCGGAAGCCTATACCACCTGGCAAAATTGGCAGGATATGTTTACGCGCACCGGCGAGGAGGTGGCGAGAGGCAAAGGGTGGAAAGCCATCGCCGTTCGGATCGGTTCCGCGGTGGTCACCGGCGGTTATTCGGAATTCGGCTTTGAAATCGGCCAGGCCACGATGACAATGAAGGACTATGTGGAAGCCGGCGGCGATTCGGCGATGGAAGCCTTCGGCATGGCGGCGACCCAGGCCATCGTGAACGAAGGCATCGGCCGTACCATCGGCTTGGGAATCAAAATCGGCGGCAGCGGCCTGCGTTATGGCGTCAAAATCGTTTCCCGGCCGGTCGCAAAGGCCGTCAGCGCGGCGAAACCGCTCGTCACCGACCTGGCCCGGCAAGCAGCCGCCACTTCCGCCAAGATTGCGAACAGTGCCGCCAAAGCCTTAAAAGCTGGCGAAAAGCGGCGTCGATGATCTCATTAAAGCGGGGAAAAAGCCAAATTGACGATTTGATCAAAGCCGGGAAAAACCAGGCGGACGATCTGGTCAAAGCGGCTAAGGGCCAGATCGACGATGGCATGAAGGCGGCGAAAGGCCAAATCGACGACGGGATCAAGGCGGCGAAAGGCCAGGCGGACGATGCCGCGAAAGCCGCCGCCGGTCAAAGCGACGACCTCGCCAAAGCCGCCGCGAAACAGGGAGAACAGGCGGCGGAAAAAGCGGTAAAACCGGAAGACGCTTTCAAACAGGCCAGGAAAAATGCGGAAGACTTTATGGAGCAACAGCGAAAAGCGGCCCAAAAGGAGGCCGACGATCTGATCCAGCGTTATCGGGGGCGAAGTAAAAAAATCGGCGGAGTTAAACAATCGTCACGAAGCATTTATGCAAGGCCGGAAGCGGAACAAAGGATCGCCAGGATGAACCGGGCCAAAGAAGCCCTCGACCAAAACCCCCGTTCCGCCGAAGCGAAACAGGCCTATGAAAACGCCGTCCAAGAGGTACAAAAGGACAAACACGCCATACAAATTAAACGAAATGGGAGAAAGCGGCACCGGCAGCCGCTCCGATTTCAATACCATGATGACAAAAGGAAGCCGGCGCCGATCTCAGTACCCGCCAACGCATCGCCGAAGAGTATCGGAAGAATCCGACGAGCGAGTTTATACCGTCAACGCCTCCAATAAAATGGATGCCAAGGACGCCTTCGAAACGGGAGGCGTAGCGAAACGGCCGAAAGACGCCATCATAACCGACGGGCGCCATACGGTTTCCGGCAGCCCCGACGGTGTGCAGGTGCCAAGGATCCGGGTACGAAAACCGGCTTTGACACCGATAAAACCTATCGCATCAAATCGACGGCCAAAGACCCCGTAACCGGCCAGATGAAAGAAACGGCACTGGACGTTCCGGCGGAAGATGTGAAGCGCATCTACAATGAGGAATACTATAAACAATGGCACAACGGCAAACTGCCGACAAAGGCGGACGCCGCCGGCAAAGAGGTGGTGGATACGCCGCCGTCGACCAATTTGCCAAGGATATGGACGTCGCCGCCGTGGATATGCGCTCAACGGAGGCCTGGCATGGGGGCAAGGATCTGCAAAACGCCATCAAGTCCGACGGCAGCGTCAAAAACTCAAAGACATCAGCTCCGTCACGAAAACGATGGAGCAAAAATCAATGGAAGCACATGGCCGATGATTTGCGGAAAACCGGCGGCGACGGCGCGCTGCCCAAAGCGGAAAGTTGGAGCGAAGAATCGATCCGCCAGGAACCAAGCAATTTGAAAACCAAGTGGTGGGGCAGATCAATGCCCTCAATACCCTGTTAAAAAACAATACCTACCGGCTGCCCAAGGGGCCTGGCCACCCATATGGAGGTTTTAAAGAGGATCGGCAGCGAACCCGGGGGCATCAGCGTGGCGGAAGCCGAGGCACTTTGCGCGCCAACGGCACCAACATCGACAGGGTTTTGCAACAAAGCGCGGCCCTGATGGAATCCATGGATCGGCTGCGGCAATCATAAGGAGGAAAGAGAATGGAAACAAAAACCTGACATTTGCCGGGAAACCTCGGCCATCGCCGCCGGGAAGGGAAATGGGAATCGCCCCAACCGCGGCGCGCTTCTCCCCTTGCCCCGATCCGGCGCAACCAACGCCGCGGCGGCAGAGAAATGGGAGAAAACCGGCCTGGAATTGCTATTGCAACCGAAAAATCTCTCCATTCTCATGCTGCTCTTTCCCGACGACAGTCTGCTTTGGACCACGGTATTGCGGGGGAGGAACAGGCCGCACTGCTGGGAATGAAGAAGGTTCCTTCCACCTCCGCCCATGGCCCCCGCCGACATCGTGCAAACCTTCGGCGCCTATTTCTCCATTATGCCCCCGCCACCGGGCCGATCCGGGGCCATTGCAGCCCTCTCCTTTCTTCTTTTGATGGCCTTCTTAGACCTGGAACGAAAAAAGCGCTATTACCATCTCCTGTCCCATACGGTGGGCGACCCGACTTTCCGCATTGAGGAAATAGACGAGGAAATCGCCGAGGCCCGCATTCACCGGGATCTTCGCTGGCTGCTGCCTTTTATGCTGGAAGCGATTTCCCATTCCACTGAAATCGACAGCGCCGCCGCCCTAGCGGAATTGGAAACCCTGGGCTTCCTTGAAAACAAGGACGGGGAAATCCAAATCTCCCGCAGCGGCGGAACGCTCTCGGCGCTGTTCCGTGCCGGCAGTATGCTCTGCGCCGTCGAAAGCGCTTTTATTATTTTGAACATGCGCTGCAGCCAAGTCACCGTCGTTCTCGGCGGCAAGGAAGGGCTTGCCGGATCGAACTGGGGGAAAACGCCATTGTCGAAACGATAGACGCCGCCGAATTGAATCGAACCTTCGCCACGCTATTCGCCCCGGGCGAAGAGCCGGGCATGGCCGAAATGCCCCGGGATGAGCAAGGAGAAGCAAGTCCCCTGCCGGAAGAGAATGGGGGCGGCCGGCTGGCTCTGTCAATGCGGCGAGCAAAGCAGCGGGCGCTTTTGCGCCAAATGCGGCAAGCGGAGGGAAGAAGGCGAGGCCGAAGCCCTTTGCCGCCAATGCGGCGCACCGATGGCGGCAAAATTCAATTTGCCGCAGCTGCGGCGCACCCCGTTGAAGCGCCGACAAAACCAGAAAAGAACAGGTAGCCGCGGCCCGGACAGCCGGTGCCGCCGGATCCACGGTTTTCATCTTTAGAGCGAAAGAGAGAAGGGGCCGGGCCGACGTTAAAAAACGCCGATGCCCGGCCCCGCTTTATCATTTTCTCCGCGCCGCCGCCACGGCGATACCCCATCGTCTCGGTTCAGTTTCTAGTGGCGTCTGTTTTTTTCCTTCACATGGCGCTTTCTTGCTCCTTCATCGCGCCGACACCGCCAAACATGGCTTGATTTTTTCCGCTTCGATCTCTCTCTCGCGCTGAAAGACCGTCATAAAGGGCTTCCCTTTGAATTTTCAGGCTTTCCAGGCGGCCTTCTTCAAGTCCGCCGGAAACAATGGCTCCGGACGGCGCAGCCCGGTTCCACGGTATGGCTGCAATCGTGAAATTTACACCCGCCGCCAAACCCTCGATATCCGCAAAAAGCCTTCCCCAAATCTACGGAAACGACGCCAACTTCCCGCATACCAGGGGTATCGATGACGATGCCCCCCTGGGGAAGCAGCAAAAGTTCCCGCCGGGTCGTCGTATGGCGGCGCGCTTTTCCATCCTGGCGAATGAGGCGGTGGCGAAATGCTCTTCCGCCAAACGGTTGATGAGGGTGGATTTGCCGACGCCGGAAGAACCGAGAAAGGAAGCGGTGACGCCCGGCTTCAGATACCGAAAAAGGGCATTCCAGGATTCCGGGGCCTGCTTTGCGGTAACCATGGCCTCAACACCGATGGCGACGGCGGAAATTTCATCAAGGATCGGCGCGGTATCTTCGCAAAGATCCCCTTTTGTCAACACCACCACCGGCGTCGCGCCGCTGTCCCAAGCGATGGACAGATAACGGTTCCAGGCGGCGGATATTATAATCGCCGTACAGTGCGCATACAGAGGAAAACGATGTCGATATTGGCCGCCACCACTTGGCTTTGGCGTTTTGCCCGGCGGCGGCGCGGACGAACCGGCTTTTCCGCGGCAAAACCTTGTGGATCACCCCGTGCCCGGCTGTGGTTTCCAACCGGTCTACGAGGACAAAATCGCCAACAGCGGGATATAGCAAGGTTGCCGCATGGAATGCCGCAATTTCCCGGAGACTTCGCCTGATCCCTCCCCTTCCGCCGTCACGATGCGATACAGCTCCTTGGTTTGCGAGAGGATGCGGGCCAAATAAAGGCCGGGGTAAAAGGCGGCTTCGGCAAATCGATCGCCGGTGGCGCCATATCTTTCCAAAAGATTCATTTTTACCTCCAAAAATTTAAAATCGTTCGCGCCGGAGGCATGGCGAAGTTCATGGTTTTTCGCATACCTCCCGGTTCAATACAATCTCCATTTGGATGGCCGATGGATCATAGACAGCGCTCCTTTTTTGCCCATTTTAGCATAAAATCCTCTGTTCCACAAACCGGCCGTTTAAAAAGCGGGTCGCGCCTTTTTATCGGCCGCCGCCGAAAATATTTTCACCGCCAATTTGGACTAAAAGACGCCAAACCGCCGATACTATACAGCAATGCCGTATAGAAGAGGGATGAAATCGTGAAAACAATAAGCTGGAAATTGGCGGTGGCTTTTGCCGTCATATGTGTGACGCCGCTATTTTACACCATTTTCCTCCATGGGGAAGAAACACCGGCGACGGCCCCTGTAGACGGTATTTTCTTGCCGATTCTGATGTACCACAGCATTGAAAACAGGGCGGATCCGAACAATGACTATATCCTGCCCGCCGAAACGCTGAGGCCGATTTGGCTTACCTTCAATCCCACAATTACCATACCGTTTTCATAAAAGAAGTCGTCGAATATGTTGACCAAGGGATCCCTTTGCCGGAAAATCCCATCGTCCTCACCTTTGACGACGGCTTCTACAATAATTACCCAGGTATGGCCGCTCTTGAAAAATACAAAATGAAGGCCGTTCTCTCCACTCGTGGGGGATTATGCGGAACAGGCCGCTGAGGAAGAAAAACCAAAGCCCCCGCACGTATGTAAGCTGGCGGAACATCGGCGATTTGGCGGCCAGCGGCTATTTTTGAAATTGGCAACCATACCTATGGTATGCACAAAATTGGCCTGCGCCAGGGCTGCAAACGGCGGCCTTTTGAAAGCCTGGCAGGCTATGGCAAAGCCCTCAAAGGGGATGTGGGAAAACTCCAGGACAAACTGGCGGCCGTCACCGGAACAGCGCCGGTAATCTTTTCTTTTCCCTTCGGCTATCTTGCCAAGGAAGCCTACCCGATCCTGCGGGAAAATGGGCTTCCAAGCTTTTTTAACTTCGCGAGAAACCAAACTATATTACGAGGGATCCCGCTTGCCTCCTGTATTTAAGCCGCCACAACCGCCCCGCCAGGATGACAACCGACGCCTATATGGAAATGGTTCTAAATAGAAAAACATAAGTATAACCGTTACGGTATAAAATAATTTAAATCCTCCCGGGCCAAGGCCAAAAATTCGGCATAGCCCTATGGGGCAAAAATCCGCCAGCTTTTCCAGGGGCAAAATCAGCGGCATCCGCCGGTGAATAAAGGAAATGTTCGGGGCGGCAAAACGGGTTAAAATGACAAAACGGCTGCCAACTGTCGGTGTGGCCGGCGTATACAGCCCGGCGAGAAAAAGCGGCCCATTCCCCTCCCCGGCAATGGCGTATTTTACCTTCGCGGCTTCTTGCTGTCGCCATTCAAAATAGTGGCCGGCCGGTATCAGACAGCGACGCTGTTTGGCGCCGTCCCGAAACAAAGGTTTTTGCGCTGCGGTTTCACTGCGGGCATTGATCAGGCGGTTTTTCGCCAGCGGATTTTGGTAACCCCATTCCATCGCAAAAACCGACGGCTTCATCCGCCGGTTATTGGCAATGACCGGTACCGTATCGCCGGGGAAAATCTCCCCTCTTTTCGTTGGGCCGTCTTTCCCCATTCTTTCATCGAAAACACCGAAGAAGGCTTGTAGGGCTTCCTCGAAATCTGCATCGCCAAGGTAATACCTTCCGCACATACTGAACCCCATTTCTTTCCACAAACCACCGTTTTCAAAGCCGGCGCCGGCGGCGGATTGCACACACCGTCGGCGGCATAACGCGCCGTCCTCCCAAATAATTTCCGGCGGCATCAAAATGTCTTTTTCATCGAACAAGGCCCGGGCAGAAATACACGCCTTCCGACTTTTCTTGCATCCCGCCATCCCTTCTTTTTTTCAACGGTAAAAAACCTGGTAGACTTTTTAGAAACGTAGCCATCGCAATGACCAACATTATTTCTACGACTGGGAAAAGTTTGCTAATGTAAATGAGCTAAATCAAAAACCCCGATCTCACCTATCTTGGAGCAACAGCAAGGCGATGCGGACGCTTCAATGGCAAAGTCCACTTGAACGGCTTGCCCCTTTCATTGGGTCATATCATTGACAAACGCAGAAAACAGAAAAATTTTCTGTGAGGGAACCTTGACTTTTTTCCCCTCTTCTATTAGAATGATCTAGTGACATTAAAGGGTTTGGCCACAATGTCAAAACAAATCAGCGGCTGTGGCGGAACTGGCAGACGCGCTAGATTCAGGTTCTAGTGGGGATTACTCCGTGGGGGTTCAAGTCCCTTCAGCCGCACCATCCAAATGTCAAGTATGGGCTACATTTAGTCCGTACTTGGCATTTTTCTATATGCTTATCCGCTTTGTCGGTCAAGATCGGAAAACCTATGTCCGGTTTTGACCGCCCCTATCGCCTATATTGCTTCCGCTTCCTCCTTTGCCCCCCGCACCGCCACGGCGGCGGTGGTGACGATGTCCGCGCCGCTTAACAGCAGGTTTTGGGCCACCAAATCACCGATTTCTACCGGTGCCGCCATTTCATACTGCCGGAGCCGCCAGGCCATGTCCCGAATGAGGCCCTTGGGCACCGGTTTCGTACTCTTCACGCTGACCAGCGGCAAGACCCCGCCCCGCACCTTCACGGTTGCGGTCAGCACCCGCCGGGGGTCAAACAGTTCGCTTTGGGCGTATTTTTTCCCGTTGGAGCAGCGATTGTTTTGCAATGAGAGAATGTCCGTTCCCTCCCAACGGATCTCGAGGCGGCAGCCATTGGGACAAAGAACACAGGTCAGCGTTTTCGTTTCAGCCATGGCAGACCACCTCCAAATCGTCGCATTCCGCCGGCAGCGGTCCCTCGATGGCGATGCGTTCCATCTCTCCGGGGGTGCAGCGGTCACGCCGCACCGTTTTGATGGTTTTCTTTCCCCAGAGAACGGTGATCGCCACATTTTCCCCCGGCGCCGCCACCCGCAAAGCGAGGGTGACGCCATGCCGGCCGGAAACCCTGGCGGGCACCACATAGCGAACGCCGGTTCCCGCCCGAACCGGAATGTTCCTATCCCTTCGCTCTCCGCCAAGATAAGCCACGGCAGCGGCAGCGGCGGCGGCGGCTTCAGCGGAGACATGATCGACAAGGTCGTGAACGTGCAGCACATTGCCGCAGGCAAAAATCCCCGGCTGATCGGTGGCGAAATTTTCGTCGACGACAGGGCCAAGGCTGACGGGATGCAAGCCGATGCCGGCCTGTAGCGACAGCTCATTTTCCGGGACCAGGCCAACGGATAGAAGCAAGGTATCGCAATCAAAATACCGTTCCGTACCGGGAAGCGCCTTCCCGCCCCGTCAATGGCGGCGGTTTCCAGCCCCCGCAGCCGTTTTGCCCGTCGATCCGGGTTACGGTGCGGGAAAGATAGAGTGGAATCTGATAATCTTCCAGGCATTGCACGATATTTCTCATCAGCCCGCCGGGATAGGGCATTTTTCCAAAACCGCCAATACCTCGGCGCCTTCCAGCGTTAGCCGTCGCGCCATGATCAGGCCGATGTCCACGGAGCCGAGCACGACAATGCGGCGGCCGATCATGATATTTTTCAAATTGACAAGATTTTGGGCGGCGCCGGCGGTCAAATACCGGCGGGGCGGCCGCCGGGAAGTTGGATGGCCCCCGTGTCCGCTCCCGGCAGCCCATCGCCAGGATCAGCGCCTTGGCGGCGATGGTTCCCAATCCTCGGCGGCTTGTGAAGGTCACCTGTTTGCCGCCGATGGCCAGCACCATGGCGCCGGTGCGAATTTCCACCCCCAAAGCAAGAGCTTCTTGCCGATAGCGGGCGGCATATTCCGGCCCCGTCAGCAATGCACCGAAGCGCAAAAGGCCGAAGCCGTCATGAATGCACTGGTTTAAAATGCCGCCGCTCCGCTCTTCCCGTTCAAGATGAGAACATCGCCGCAGCCCTGTTTTTTTGCTTCCACCGCCGCCGCCAATCCGGCGGGACCCGCGCCGACGATGACCAGTTCTCTCTCTTCCATTTTCCTTCCCTCTTATCGGCAAAGTTCACCGGTTTCACTTCACATAGCCGCTGAATAATTGCGAGCCCGGGCCGTTGAAATCGATTTCTGCCGGGTGCAAGCCATATTCTTGCACCAGAATTTCGGCGATCCGGGGCAAACAATACCCTCCCTGGCAGCGGCCCATCATGGCCCCGGCCCGGTATTTGATCGACATGATGCTTTTGGCCCCCAGCGGGTTTTCGATGGCGGCTCTGATCTCCCGCTTCGTGATGCCCTCGCAGCGGCAGACCACTTCGCCGCTATCGGGATCATCGGCGATAGCCGCCGCCCGCTCCGCAGCGCCGAGGGCGGCGAATCGGGGCGGCGGCACGGGGCGGGGCCGGAATTCCGCCCGTTCCTCAAATTCCAGGCGCTGCGCCAGCATTTTTCGAACCATAACGGCGATCGGCAAGGAAGCCGTCAAGCCCGGCGATTCGATGCCCACCAAATGGATTAGGTTTTCCACCCGGTCGCTCCAAGCGATCTGAAAATCGCCGAAGCGACCTTCCCCCTTCGCCACGGTTTTGCTGCGCAGGCCACTATAGCTATGGATGATGTCCCGCCGTTCCAATGCCGGAAGGAGAACCTTCGCTTCCTCAAAGAGAGCCTCTAAAATGGGGCCGGTGGTGGCGACATCGTCTCGGTCTTTCACGTATTCGGCACTGGGGCCAATCAGGATATTTCCCTCCACCGTCGGCGTCAGATGGACGCCGAGGCCGGGAATGCCGGGCCGGGGCGCGGGATATACCGGGGTTTGCAGCAGCTTCCCCGCCCGGCGGTCGAGAACCAGATATTCCCCGCGGCAGGGATAAATGCGAAAATCACCGTCCCCGGCGAGGCGGGCCACGGCATCGCTGTAAAGGCCGGCGCTGTTGACGATAAAAGATGTTTGCAGCCGTTCTCCACCGGCGATTGCGGTAAAGCCGTCCCGCCGCCGCCGGATCGCCGTCACCGGCGCATTCAAATGGTAGGCCACGCCATTGACCGCCGCCTGTTCCGCCAAGGCGACGGTATAGAGAAAGGGGCTGGTAATCCCGGTGGAAGGGACATAGAGAGCGCCAAGACCGTGGACGCCGGGCTCCAGCCGGCGCACCCGTTCCATATCCCACCAGGCCAGGTCTGTGACGCCATTGGCCACCCCTTGCAATCGCAAATCCTCAAGGATGGCCCGATCTCCCTCCTCCAGCGCCACCACCAATTTGCCGCAGCGGCGAAAGGGCACCGACAGCTCGGCGCAGGCCCGGGCAAAGCCGCGATTCCCAGCCACCGCCAGTTTTGCCATCAGGGAACCGGGCCGATTGTTGAATCCGGCATGAACCACGCCGCTGTTTTTTCCACTGGTGCCGCGGGCCACATCGCCTTCCCTTTCCGCCACCGCCACCCGCAATGTGGTTCGGCTCAGTTCCCAGGCGATCGCATTGCCGACGGCGCCGCCGCCGATGATCAGCACATCATATCCTTTTGGCATCGTTTTCCCCCAAGGTGAAGTTGCGGTCTAAGGATCTTAAAAAAGCCGCCATGTCTTCGGGAAGCGGCGAAATGAACGTAAGCGGCGCTTGCCGCAGCGGATGAAAAAGGAGAGCGAACCGCAATGAAGCGCTTGGCGGGCGATGAGGCCGGAAGCGCCGCCATAAAGGCAGTCCCGGCGAGAGGATGCCCCAAAGCGGCGAAATGGGCCCGAATCTGGTGGGTGCGTCCGGTTTCCAGGCGCACCGAAAGCAAAGTATGGCCGGGAAGCCGCCGGACGACCTGATAATGGGTCACCGCCGGGCGGCCCTCCTATGAACTTCCCGCCGGATTTTATCGCCGGGGATTTGCCGCAAGGGCAGGTCAATCCTGCCGCTTTCGGCACCGACCTCCCCTTCGGCAACGGCGAAATAGGTCTTTTGCAGTGCGCCGGAAAGGGCCACGGCGACAAGCTGGTGTTTGGCCACACCGGCGAGACCGGTGGTGTTCCGATCCAGACGTCCCACCGGACGGAACAAAATATCCGGAAAAAGATAGGCAAAATAGTTCCCCATCGCGTCGTCGAGGCCTAAGGCGGCGGGATGAATCAACATGTCCTTGGGTTTGTCAAAGACGATCAAATCCGCATCGTCATATAAAACCGGCACCGCCAGCGTGCCATTGGGCAAAAGATTGTGGTTCTCCTTCGGGCAGGCGACGGTGATCACATCCCCAGTCCACACCGGGTCGATCAGGCGCCGAAAGCCGCCATTGACCGCAAGCCCCTCTTTTTTTAGCCGAATCAGCATATTTAGCGAATAATTTCTCCCCTGCAAAAATTTCCGCAGGGAAATCCCGCTGTCGCCGCTGTCGACGGTATAGGTCAACAACCGCCGCCTCTCCTTCAAAGGACAGCCCCCTTCCCTTCTTCCCGACACGAGGCAAGAAAAGCAAGAGAACGGCGCAGGCCTTCTTCATATTTCACTTCCAGCAGGCAACTTGCCCCCAACCGTTCCGCAAGGGCAAAACGCTCCGCAATCGGCACCTTGCCTTCACCGAAGGGCCGATGGTCCAAGCCTTCCGCCGCGTCGTGCATGTGAAAATGGGCGACACGCTCCAGATGGCGAACAAAAAAATCGCCATCCCTGCCATCGTTCAACTGGTCGTGACCGACGTCCCAAGTTAAGGAAAAAACCGGGCTTTCCAGTAAAAACTCGCTGGCCTCCCGGATATAATCGATATGAAAATCGGAGGTGTTCTCGATGGAGACTTTCAGTTTTCCGCCGCCGACCGTGTCCTCGCACAATGCGCGAAAATCCCGCAGCGATTGCAAATGATGGTCGCGATAATGGCAAAGAAAATGGCGGCGGCCCTCGGGCAAGGTGAAATACATGCCCCGCTCCATATGAATGTTGACGATCGGGCTTTCGACCGCCAGCGCCAGGCGCAATACATCGGCGAAAACCGCCAATTGGGTTTGGCGTAAAGCCGTATGGAAGCCAGCATAGGAAAATTCTTCAAAAATATGGAAGGTGTAAAAAAGCCCCGCTCGCGCCGCCAAATCCCGGTAAACCCCGGCATCGATGGTCTCAAGGCGGTAGGGGGGCAAGCTGAGATGCACCTCAATAAACTGCAAGCCCAATTCTTCGGCAAGGGCAATATTGTCTTCAATCCTTTCCATTGCCATCAGCGTCGGCATACCGAACGGCGTTTTTCTGCGGTTCATTTCGTCTTTAATCCCTTCCTTTGCCATATACAAAGCTGCGGCTAAAATCATAGCCTTTCATGCCGCGGCGGTCGCCTGTGCGCACCGCCCGGAACGCGATATTTTGCAGTTTCAGGGCATCGCCCATGGCCCCTGCCATCATCTCCGGCACCGTGGCGTTTTCTTCTTTGTCCGGTGCTTCCAGATTGCGCCAGGGCTTCCTCGCCAGATTGAGGAAATCCCCATCCAATGGGCCGGTTTTGATATGACCGGTGAACAATTCTCCTTTTTTAGAAGGTTCTGGGCAAAACACGCCACCGGTTTCAAAACGCCGCTGCGATCATAGAGCAAACGGTTGATCCAGATCGCGTCTTTGAAGCATTCGGCGATGCTCTTCTCGGCGGCATCGAAGCCATAAACCTGATAAAGGAGGCGCCGGTATAAACCGGAAATGGCGGTTCTCGTCTCCCTTCCGGTTTTATAATGGGCGGACAAAGGAAAGCTGCGGATGCTTCTTTCATAAAAAAGATGATACAATTCCCGGTCGATGGCGGCCTCTATCTTCCAATGGGCGCTGCTGTCGGCGGGGTTCGGGCCTTCTATCTCCCGCTGCCTGTAAAAGATATAGGGATGCATCTCCCGATCTAAAATATAATGACAGATAAAGCCAAGAAAATACGCTTCCAGCACCGGAAAATCCGCCATTTTCCGGCGGTCGATCATCTCTGCCAGCAAAGCGGTAAAAAGCGGCCCGGTCTTTTCGGCATGAAGGCGCCGTCCCTGCTGCGGGAGGGGGCTTTTCTCCCATACCGCCCGGTGAAAAAAAAGCAGATCCGGCCCTTGCAGGCCCCAAAAATAAGCGGAAGGTTCCGCCTCCGCCGCTTTTCTGATTTCGGCAGACATGGTTTCTAACAGTTGCTGCCCAAATATATGGTGGGTGGTAAAATCCGGCATGGCCATCCTTTCCGTCCGTTTCGCTACTGAAAATGCTCTTTTTATTATACCATAGGGAACGTGGCAAAACAATAAAAGCCCTGGCCTTATTCCCAACTGCGCAACCAGAAAAATCCGCCGACGATGCCGGCGATCAAAAGAAGGCCGCCCCCGATAAGCCAGCGCAGATAAGGGGAACCGTCGGCCTCTTCTTTTTCTTTGGCTTCGTAATTGCCTGCGGCGGTTTTTGCATGGGCGGGTTCGCTTTCTTCCTTCGGCGGCGCAAGAAAATAATCGCCGCCCTGGGAAATTGAAAAGCCCACAGGGCCCGCAAAAACGGTGGCGGTTTGGGAAAGGGTGGCCTGTTCATTGCCGTCGTCGAAATAGAAGAGTTGATATTCCCCATCGCCGATCGTCAATCCGCTCAAATCGATTTGCGCTTTGCCGGGGAATATGCCGCCCTGGGCAAAATGGACAATATAGGGATCCCGATGCCAAGCCCGCAACGCGTCGCCAATCTCCGCGGGATAGACGACGGAGGCCGAAAAATCCTGGGGGTTTTGAATGTCGCGGCCTTGAAAGGTGATGGTGTAGTCCAATCCTGCCGGGGTTTGGCCTTCGATTTGTACGGTGATGTCCTGGTCTTGAATTTCGGCAAAAATTTCCGCCGGAATGATGCCGCCGGGGAAATCCGCGAGATTGAGATGCCAAACATTCTTCTTAACCTCTTCGGAGGTAAGGAAATAGTCGCCGCCCGCCGCGACGCTAAAATTCACGCCAAATTTCGTTACGGGAACCGTTCCCAGCGACAAAAAGGTATCGCTGTCGGCGGCATAATGGTAAAACCGATACTGCCCCGGTTCCAGCGGGGTGACGATCCGCACCTGGGCGGTGCCGGGAAACCGCTCTCCCTGCAAAAAGTTAATATAAAGGGGCTTTTTGGCCCGCAAAGCGATGCGGGGGCCATTTTCCGAATGGAAAACGACGGAAGCGTCAAAATCCGCCGGTTCCGAAACCTCTAAACCGTTGAAGGTGATAAAATAGGCATAAACCCCGTCAATCAAACCGGCGACCCGATATTCCAGGTCTTGTCCCTGTATCATTTGAAATATTTCGGCAATGACGGTATTGTTTTCCAAACCCCGCAGGATTTTATAGGACAACAATAGCTTTTCTCCGTTCGCCAAGGCCAGCTTATCGTTATAGCCCAAGGAAAGAAAGCGCCGGTACAAGTTTTCCAACAGGTTTTTGCTGTCGGGGCCGATCTGAAGCGGATCGACCTTCTCTCCAATCGCCTCATCAAGGGCTTTGGCCGCATCGGAAAGGGGCAGCGTTTCTCCGTCCCATTTCGCGGCCGCCATTTGCTTCAACAGCCCTTCGATCTTCCAACCGTTCATTAGCAAACCTTGGTCGCCGCCATTGAGGCGATGATAAGCCACCGCGGCCGCCAGAATCAACGGTTCCGCTGGCGGCGAATAGGTGGCGGGTAAGGCCCCGATGTCGGCTTCTAGGGAGAGGCGCGCCGTTTCGCCACAGTCCTTTTCCGGCCCAAAATCATAATAGGTGTTGTGGCCATGCAGGAAACGGTCATAAGCGACGAGGGCCGCCCGGGCCGCATTGGTGGCGGCAGCGTCCGCTTCGCCGCCGGGAAGGGCGGAAAAGGCCCCCTCTTCCGGCAGATAAAAGCCGATAAGCCCCTGTAATGGTGAGCGGCCGATTCGGAACGGGGCTTCGGCCTCATCGGCGTCGATGCCTAAGGCGGCCAAGGCCTTCACCACTTCCGCGGTTGCCGAAACAGCGGAATGGCGTTCCTCGGAAAAAGTACCGTCGCTGTTTTGCCGCCGGGCGAGATAAGCCATGGCCGACGCGATGCCGTCGTCGACGGCATTGGCACCGCAGCGGCGGCCCCGATACGGTGCCAATGCCTGTAGGACGACAGCGGTGGCATAAACGCTTTGCCGATCACCGGCAGGGAAACCGCCTTCGGGGCTTTGCCACTCTAAAAGGCCCGCGATCAGGGCTTCCCGATCCCAGTGGCCATCACCGGGAATGGTGGCGCCGGCGGCATCAGCAGCAAAAGCGCCTCGGCGGCGGGCACAACCCCTTCCGCAAATAGCCCTTCCAGGGTATTCCGATAGGTGGTGGCGGCGATCAAATCCAGCTTTCCCCCAAGCCATCGTCGCAAAAAGAAGCGGCGTCGCCCCCCAGAGCCAATACCGCAAAGGCCGCGCGCCGCCAGATTTCCCCTTCGGCGGCGTCCGGGCTTCCCTTCGCCAGCGACGCCGCCATTTTATCACGCAAGGCCAAAAGGTAGGCCCCATGGCGGTCGGGATAGCCGAACCGGCCCAAGGCGATGGCCAAAAGATCCCCTTCGGCGGTTCCCGCCTGCTCTAAGGTAGCGGGGTGAAGGATATAGGAAGCATCGCCCTTCGCCCAATGGAATGTCGCGAAGATCATGCCCCTAAGGTCGCCGCTCCAGCCGGCGAGAGACGCCACGGCCTCCTCTTCCCGAACCGGCTCTCTCTCGATTGAAGCCGTTTCGGGGAGGGGCAGATCCTCCGCTTTCGTTCGGAGGCCCGCCAGCCGAATGCGGGAAGTGGAAACAACGGTGATCCGCCTCTCTTCATCCCTTTGGGCAAAGATGGCGGACAAAACCGCGTTTTCACTCTGTTTCAGTTGGCGCGCGAAATGGACGCCTTCACTTCCGGCGCTGAGCAAAGCAAAGACGAGAAAGACGCTGCAAAGCAACAGCGGCCCGAGGAAAGATTTCAGTCTCATATTAGCATTACCTCGGTACAATGGGGCCGGTATGCCGGGAAGGGAACGATTGCGCGGGCCGCGTTCTTCCCCCTTTATCCATCCGCCCGATCTTCGAAGGGCAGCGGGAAATCGAGGGAGAGGTCGGCCTTCGCCCGGGAAAGATCACGCATCAAGGCTTCATTTAAGGGGATGCCCCGATCCTTCCTCTCCAGCCAAGTAAGGTATTCCTTCTCACCGGCGGTATAGATCCGTTCCTGTCCCCCGGCCTTTTTAGAAGCCCGCAAAGCCCGCAGGATGTCACCGCCGGTTTTCTTAAAGGCCGCGGGTTCGGTAAAGGCGCCGATATCGATGGCGATGAAAAAGTGGCCGAGATGGTGGGGCCTCCGTTTTCCCTGTTCATCGATGCCGCAAAGGGCCTTCAGATACGTTCCCGCCTGTAGTGCCGCCGACAGAACCTCAACGGCAACGGCATAACCATATCCCTTGTAACCGGCCATTTCCTCGCCGACGCCACCCAAAGGGGTCAAAGCCATCGTGCCGTCACATAGACCGGCCAGCGCCGCGTCGGGGTCGGTTACGCTTTCCCCGCGATGGTTGATGACCCATCCCGGCGGCATCGCTCGGCCGATGCGGCTATAGTGCTCAATTTTACCCCGCTGCGTCGTGGAGGTGGCGCAGTCGATGATGAAGGGAAAGGCCTCGTCGGTAGCAAAACCGATGGTCAGGGGATTGGTTCCCAGCATATTTTCAACGCCGAAGGTCGGCGCGATCGAAGGCCGGGCATTGGTGCCGGTGATTCCGATCATATCGGCTTCGGCCGCCATCAGGCTATAATAACCGGCGATGCCATAATGGGTGGAATTGCGCACCGCCACCATCCCCATCCCATAGGCTTTCGCCTTCGCAATCGCCATTTCCATGCTCCGAAACGCGATCACATGGCCCATGCCGTCGTGACCGTCAACCAGGGCGGTGGTGGGGCCTTCCCGCACCACTTCAAAGGTGGTTACCGGGTTTTGGATGCCGGCCAAAATCCGGTCGATGTAAATCGGTCGAAAGCGGCCGACGCCGTGGGAATCGATGCCCCGCTTATCGGCAGTGATCAGCACCTTTGCGCAAATGGCGGCGTCATCGGCGGGAACCCCCACTTTTATAAAAGCGGCGCGCATAAACTCTTCCATCAGGTCAAAACTTACCCATTTCACCATAGACAACCTCCCGTTTTTCCCCTATAGCGGCCGGTCGCAGCCGGCGCTTACAGAAAACTGTCGTCAATTTCATCCAGGATATTCCTTCTATCGCGGAAAACCGGAATCCGCTGCCGTACCGGCTCAATTTCATTCAGGTCGATCTCGGCCAAAAGCAATTCTTCCCCTTCGCCCCCCTCGGCCAATATTTCACCCAGCGGGTTCACGATCAGCGAATGGCCGGGATAGGCCAAATCGCCGTCATTGCCGGAACGGTTGGCGGCGATGATGTAGACCTGGTTCTCGATGGCCCGCGCCATGATGAGGGTGCGCCAATGGTCGAGCCGCGCTTTTGGCCATTGGGCGGGCAGAAAAAAGACCTTCGCACCGCGCAGTGCCAGGTTGCGGCAAAAAGCCGGGAAGCGCAAATCATAACAGATCATCAGGCCGAAACGAAGATCCTCCGCTTCCCCCAAACCCCATTCCGCACCGGCGGCAAAATAGCGGTCTTCCTCAATGCCAAGAGGGAAAAGATGGGCCTTGCGGTATTTTAACAACAGTTCTCCCTGGCGGTTAAAAACCGGCGCCGTATTGTAGAACACCCCCTCCTTCTCTTCGGCGAGGCTGCCGCCAAAGAGGGTGATCCCCTCTTCCTTCGCAAGGTTTCGCAACAATTTCCAGGAATTGCCGCGGCTGTTTTGCGCCAATTGGGGCAGATGTTCCAGGTCATAGCCGGTATTCCAAAGCTCCGGCAAAAGAACGATGGAAGCGCCGGCCCGGGCGAGGCCTCTCACCATTTTTTCGGCTTTTTCCTCATTTGCTGCCACCGCGCCGGGCGAGACTTCCATTTGGGCGATGCCGACCTGATATTTCATGCCGTTCCTCCTATCTTATTGTTTCGTTCTTTTCATATCCTCTTGCCTGCGCAAAACGCGGATGTCCTCGGCGGCTTCCATCCGGTAAATGCGGCAGGCCCGATCAGACGGGAACGGATGCGGGATCCGAGAATTTCCCCCGTTCCTCGTCGCTGAGATTCGTTGTGACAATCAGCGGCAGTTCATGGTTGAGACGGTGGTTTAAAACCGCAAACAGCGTTTTCTTCGTCCATTCCGTATAATTGTGGGCGCCAAAATCATCCAAGATCAGGATTTCCGTCTTTTTGACCCGGTCCATCAAATATCGCTCCCGTTCCGAAGAATTTTCGCCGAAGGTATAGCGCAGTTCATCGAGAAAATCCGGCACCACCAGAAAAAGCACATCGCGCCGAAAGGCCAACAGCCCATTGGCGATCGCCGCCGCCAAAAAGGTTTTGCCGCAGCCCACGGGGCCCTCCAGCAGCATACCGCCGCCGCGTTTGTCCTCCACCGTTCCGGCGACAAAGGCCTTGGCCTGGGCCAGGGTTCTCCTGGCGCCTTCCCGCTGGGAAAGCCCATTCGGCAATTTTAGGGACGCCGAGTAATAGCAAAGATCAAAACTTTCAAAGGTAAAACGGGCCAGCCTGGGCGAAATCCCCGCCTGTGCGCGGCGCTGTTCCGCTTCCCGCGTTTTTTGACAAACACAGGGGATTGCCAGATTGTCCCGGACGATAAAACCCCGATCCTGGCAATGGGTACAAGAAAAGACACTGGATTCCTCCGGCGCCGCTTCTGTAGCTTCGATGTATTTGTGGAGTTCCCTTTTTGATTTTTTCCATGGCCGCACCCTCAGCTTTCCCCCGTTTCGATCCGCGTGCGGGGCTTTTTTATCCCTTAAACCTCATAAATATCCAACATTTTATTTGCCTTCCGATAGGTTTTAAAATTATCGCCATTGCGCTTATTGCCGCCCCGTTCCTGCTTTTTTACCTCTTCAACATTGCGATAGTTTTTTTTATGCCAATCGAGCAGGATTTGGTTGATATAGGCAAAATTGCATTTTCCCATCATCACCGCACGCTTTAGGGTCTCATAAATCAGCGGCGACGGCATCTTTAAGCCATAAAACCAGTCCTTAATCGTCTCTCCCTCGATGGGGGAAAGGGGGCGGCCCAGTTCATTTTGCACCGCTTCATAGATTTCCGCAAAGGCCCTGTCGGGGGTCGGCTCGCTTTGGGATCCCGCATCCTCGTCCAGCGTTTTTTTCATCTTCCAACCCCATACTTCGCAAATTTTATCAAACAGCCCTTCCATCGTCAGGGAACAATCCGCAGGCGAAATCGCCAGAAACCCCTTTTCCACCAAAGAGGCGGCATATTGCCGGATTTCCAGCGGAGAAAAGGGCGTCTGCGCTTCCAGCCTTGCAAAGGTCAGGGCCTCCTCTGAGCGGCTGAGCCGAAACAGCTGCAACAAAAAAACAAGCTCCCCCTCATCGAGATGAAAATCCCGGTAGTATTCCAACAGGCCATTGGGGGCCGGGGTGATGTCGGTTAAAAAATCGATGGCAATTTTCTTATGGTACATATTCTCTCCTATCGCCGCCGCCATTTTATCGCGTGGTTTCACTTTTCGCTTCTCATTGCCGCCAAAAGGCCGGGGTGAAAATCACCAAAACCGTATACAGTTCCAACCGCCCGATCAACATCAGAAAGGAAAGGATCCATTTCCCCAATGGCGGAACCTGGGAAAAATTGGCGGAAGGGCCGAGGTCGCCCAAGGCCGGGCCGGTATTGGTGATGGCGGTCATCGAGGCGGAGAAAGCCTCCTCAAATGAATAGCCCATTGCCCCCATGGCAACGGCGCCGGCGAAAAGGAAAAGAATGAACAGCGCGAAAAACTGTAAAACCCGGTTTACCAACAGGGGGTTTAGAATTTTTCCTTCCGCCCTTGTCTGCGATACCGCCCTGGGGTGCAACAGCAGAAAATTGACGGTTTTGAAATTTTTAAAGATGATGTTAAAGGTGCCAACTTTAATGGCGCCGCTGGTGGAACCGTAACAGCCCCCCACCAGCATCAAAGAAAACAGCGTGATATGGGCCAAGGGCGGCCAAAGGTCGAAATTCTCCGTTGCAAAGCCTGTGGTAGTCAAAATAGAAACAACCTGAAAAGCGGAAGCCCGCAGCGTTTCCTCAAAACAGCCACCACGGCTGTGCATCAGCGAAATAAAGACGCCAAGGGTTGCAAAAAGCGCAATAAAGGTATAAAGGCGAAACTCCTCGCTTTGCCAAAACGCGTTTTGCCTTTTGACAACGGTTTTGTAAAACAACGCATAGGTGGTGCCGGCAAGAAACATAAAGATGGTGATTACCCACTGGATATAGGCGCTGTCATAATAAGCGATGCTGGCATTTTTCGTTGAATAGCCGCCGGTGCCCATGGTGGCGAAGGTGTGGCAGAGGGCGTCGTGGGCATTCATATCGCCGAACAGCAACAGAACAAAGAGAACCGCCGTCAGGATCAGATAGGTGACCCACATGATGATCGCCGTATCCTGAATATGGGAGGAAAGCCGCTCCGCTGTCGGGCCAGAGGATTCCGCCCGGAACATGGTAAGACCGCCGGTGTCCAATTGGGAAAGGATAGCGATAAACAGAACGACAACCCCCAATCCCCCCAGCCACTGGGTGAGAGAACGCCAGAGCAGCAATTCCTCGGACAGCAATTCCACATTGGGAAGGGCCGTCGAACCGGTGGTGGTGAAACCGGAAATGGTTTCGAAAAAAGCGGAACTGAAGTCGGGAAACGCCGCGGCGAACATATAGGGCAAAGAGCCGATCAGGGAAACGACAACCCAGGCGGAGGATACGATCAAAAAGCCTTCCCGGGCCCGGATGTTCCCTTCGGAACGTATCGCAAAGGTAAGGGCGGAGCCAATGGCCGTCGCCGCCAAAACCGTATAAAAAAAGGCCATGATATCTTCGCCACGGGTAAACAACGCCCAAAACAATGGCAAGAGCAAACTTACGTCGACGATCAAAATGATCTTCCCCAGCGCGTTTAAAACCGTCTTGATTCTTATCATTTTTTTACCCGAAATAATTTTCAACCGCACGGCTGGCTTCCGGCAAAACAAACACAATCAGTTTGTCGCCGGCCTGCACCACGTCATTGCCGCGGGGAATGATGACCCGATCGCCCCGAACGATGGTGCCGATGATGCCGCCTTTGGGAAAGTGCAACTGATAGAGTGGAACATTCGTGTGCCGCGCGGCGGCGGGTACAATCATCTCGATCACATGGGCGCTGGCATCGCCGATCAGCGTGATCGAAAGGATATTGCTGCGGTGGACATATTTTAAAATCGCACCGGCGGCCAAAAGCCGGGGGCTGATGTTCTGGTCGATGCCGATTTTCTCCACCAGCGGAATATAATCCGACATCCGCAACTGGGTGATGGTCTTTGTCGCCCCCAATTGCTTTGCCAAAACGGCGCTGAGCACATTGTATTTATCGTCCTCATCGGCGGCGATGAACAGATCGGAATCCTCAACATTTTCATCTTTCAGCAACTGAATGTCGGTGGCGTCCCCATGAATAATCAAGGTTCGTTTTAACTGGTTCGACAGTTCCCGGCAGCGCCTGAGATCCCGTTCAAAGATTTTGATATTGAGCTCCCGGTTTTTTTCCAATTGGCTGGCAAGATAATAGCTGACGGTGTCGCCGCCAACGATGATGATATTTTTCACTTTTCTTTGCTTATGGCCGAAAAGTTGTTCGATGCTGGGGATATTCTCCGTCGCGGCCAAAAGAAAAATCAGGTCGCCGTTTAAAACCATATCGTCGCCGCCGGGGATCAGCATTTTCCCCTCCCGCAAGATCCCCACGATCAGGAACGGATGCTTATGGCTGATATCGGCCAGACGGCAATTGAGCATCGGCGCCGTTTCCGCCACCTTCAGCTCCAGCAGCTGCACGCCAGCCATTGTCATAATATTCGACATTGAGGGCTTCCGGATTGTTCATCATGCCGGCGATTTGTTTGGCGGCGATCCGTTCGGGATTGATGATCAGATCGATGCCCAATTCCCGTTTGGTCGTTTCCTGGTCGAGGTCGATAAACTCGGGACTTCTGACCCGTGCGATGGTGATGTCAACGCCAAAGGATTTGGCGAGATAACAGGCGACGATGTTCAACTCGTCCGCTCGGTAACGGCGGCCAAAATATCCGCGTCCTCCGCGCCGAGCCTCCCGCAGGATGCTTTTGAGGGCGCCGCTGCCACAGATGGTGCGCACGTCGAGCCGTTCCTCAATGGTTTGCAGCCGGCTTTCCTGAATATCGACAACGGTCACTTCATGGTTTTTCTTTCGACAGCATATAGGCCAGGATGAACCCAACCTTGCCGGCGCCGACAACAATGATCTTCATTTTTCTCCATCTCTCAATCGCATTTCTAGACCATAGCCATATTTTAAGGGGCTTAGCAGGAAAAGTCAAACGCTATTTCGCCGGGCGGCCCCGGCTAAAACCCCTGCATAGCGCCGCCCGCCCCGCTTCATGCAGGGGCTTTGACAGCGAAGAGGCCGCTCCCCGCTTTCTCTTTGAAGCCGACGGCTCCAGAAGGAAACCGCATTGCCCGCCGGGTGCCCCGGCCGGCAATGCGGTTAAATTGTAGAAAGAAGGTTTTTGAAGGAACCGAAATTATAGGATGGTCATGCGGCGGCACTGTTCCTCGACCCATTCGGGGGCCATATACTTGCGGGCGGTGCCGGTTTCAGTGGCGGACTTCGCCACCGCCATCGCCACCGCCGGGGCAACCCTGGGATCGAATGTTTTCGGCACCACATAGTCGGGGCTGAGTTCCTTTTTCTTCACGATGTCGGCGATGGCATAAGCCGCCGCGATTTTCATATCTTCATTGATGTCGCTGGCTTCCACATCGAGGGCGCCGCGGAAGATGCCGGGAAACGCCAAAACATTGTTGATCTGGTTCGGGAAGTCCGACCGGCCGGTGCAGACCACGGATGCCCCGGCGGCTTTGGCGATATGGGGCATGATTTCCGGGATCGGGTTGGACATCGCCATGATGATCGGCTCTTTGTTCATCTTATGAACCATTTCCTTCGTCACCAAATTCGGGCCGGAAAGGCCAAGGAAAACATCGGCCCCTTCCAGGGCTTCGGCCAAACCGCCCTTCCTGATTTCCCGGTTGGTGAGCAAGGCCATTTCCCTTTTGGCTTCGTTCATCCCCTCGGGACGCCCTTCATAGATGAGGCCGGTGCGGTCTACCATGGAAAGGTGCCGTACACCGGAACGCAGCAGCAATTTGCTTACCGCGACGGCGGCGGCGCCGGCGCCCAAGGTGACGACGTGAATCTCCTCCATCTTTTTCCCGTCAGCTTCAGGGCGTTCAGCATCCCCGCCAGGGTTACCACCGCGGTGCCGTGCTGATCGTCATGGAAGATCGGAATCTTCGTTTCCTCCTTGAGCCGCCGTTCGATTTCAAAGCAGCGGGGGCGGAAATGTCTTCCAAATTGATGCCGCCAAAGGTCGGTTCCAGATATTTTACGGTTTTTACGATTTCGTCCACATCGGTGGTGTCCAGGCAGATGGGAAATGCGTCGACGCCGGCGAAATTCTTAACGACAGGCCTTCCCTCCATTACGGGCATGGCGGCTTTGGGGCCGATGTCCCCCAAGCCTAAAACCGCGGTACCGTCGCTGACAACGGCCACCAGGTTCCAGCGCCGCGTAAACATATTGACCTTCGATTCATCCTTGCTGATCACTTTACAGGTTCCGCGACCCCGGGGGTATAGGCGAGACTTAAACTCTCGTCGCTATCCACCATGACCAAAGACCCCACTTGCAATTTTCCTCTCTTTTTCCGCGTGCATTTTTAGCGATCGCTCAAAAACATCCATTCTCTCCATCTCTCCTCTAATGCTTATTTTTTATATGGAGCGGCGCCTTCCCGATACAGGTCTTGACCAAGTGTGTCATTGACCACGGTGACCGGGAATCTTACCACCTCGAAGCCTGCGGACGGCCTCCGGCCCCAGTTCCAGATACAGAATCACTTCCGCTTCCTTCACAGATTGGGCAAGCAAAGCCGCAGCGCCACCCGTCGCTCCGAAATAAACGGCCTTACAGTCGCGGATCGCATCAAGAACCGCATCGTTGCGCTTGCCTTTGCCGATCATTCCTTTCAGGCCTTTTTCACGGATCAAAGTCGGCGCATAGGCGTCCATTCTGTAGCTGGTGGTGGGTCCGATGGAACCGATGGGTTTTCCCGGTTTGTTGGGGGACGGCCCCGCATAATAGATGATCTGTCCATCCAAGTCGATGGGCAGCTCTTTCTGTTGATGAATCAAATCTACCAGCCGCTTATGGGCGGCATCTCGCGCCGTATAGATGGTTCCCGTGATATAAACCCGGTCACCAATGCGTAGTTTTTCCAGATCCTCACTTTTTAAAGGCGGGGTCAAAACGATCTCTTTCATCGGCGGGCCCTCCTATATTTCCACGGTTTTATGGCGGGCCGCGTGGCAGTTCAGGTTCACCGCCACCGGCAGCGAAGCAATGTGGCAGGGCGCGGCCTCGATATGGACGGCCAAGCCGTATGGGTGCCGCCATAGCCCCCGGGGCCGATGCCAGGCGGTTGATGGATTCCAACAATTCCGCTTCCATTTCGGCCAATTCCGGATCGGGATGAACGGAACCGATCTCCCGCAACAGCGCTTCCTTGGCGAGAAGGGCCACCTTTTCAAAGTTGCCGCCGATGCCGACGCCAACGACAACCGGCGGACAGGGATTGGGGCCTGCCTGCTCCACCGTTTCGACAACGAACTTTTGACGCCTTCTTTGCCGACGGCGGGGGGAAACATTTTCAATGCGCTCATATTTTCACTGCCGCCGCCTTTGGGGGCGACGGTCAAGCGCACCCGATCGCCGGGAACCAGCTTGATGTGTACGATCGCCGGCGCATTGTTGCCATAATTCGTGCGGGCAAAAGGGTGACACGTCGACTTTCTCAGGTAACCGTCTCGATAGCCGTTGATAACGCCTTCGTCGACGGCGGCCTGAAAAGTCCCCTTCGATCCGGACTTCCTGGCCGATCTCGGCAAAGACCACCGCCAAGCCGCAATCCCGGCAAATGGCAACCCCTTCCCTCGCCGCGATTTGGGCATTTTCGATCAGCTGGCCCAGAATGTCGCGGCCGGTGGGGGATGCTTCCGTAGCCAGGCTCCGCTCAAAGGCGGCCATGATATCTTCCCCCAAATACCAACAACTGTCGATGGCCAGTTTGGCGACGGCTTCGGTAATTTTTGGACGCCGGAATTCTTCTCATGTAATTCTCCCCTTTTTACCTGTTTACCCGTTCTATTTTAACATAGCCAACAGCACACCGGCGGCGACGGCGGAACTGATCACCCCGGCCACATTCGGCCCCATGGCGTGCATCAGCAGATAATTTCTGGGGTTTTCCTTCTGGCCCATTTTGTGAACGACCCGGGCGGACATCGGAACAGCGGATACCCCCGCCGCGCCGATCATCGGATTCACCGGCGCCTTTTGCTAAGAACCCGCATCAGTTTGCCCAAAAGGACGCCCCTGCGGTGCTGAAGCTGAAAGCCAGCAAACCGAGGACAAAGATGCCGATGGTTTTAAAGTTCAAGAAGGTTTCCGCCGTAGCCGTAGCGCCGACGGTGACGCCTAGAAAAATGGTGACGATATTGATCAAGGAGTTTTGTGCCGTATCCGAAAGGCGGTCGGTAACGCCGCATTCTTTAAACAAATTTCCCAGCATCAGCATGCCGACCAAAGGCGCTGCGGAAGGCACCACCAAGGAAACGAGGATCGTGGAGACAATGGGAAAGAGAATCTTCGTGCGCTTGCTGACCGGCTTCAAAGTGTTCATTTTGACCAAACGCTCTTCTTTCGTGGTCAAGAGCTTGATGATCGGCGGCTGGATGATGGGCACAAGGGCCATATAGGAATAGGCGGCAACGGCGATGGGGCCCAATAGATGCGGGGCCAAACGGGACGCAAGATAGATCGAGGTGGGGCCGTCGGCGCCGCCGATGATGCCGATGGAACCGGCCTCCATCGGGGTATAGCCCATCAAAAGCGCCCCCAGGAAGGTGACAAAAATACCAAACTGGGCCGCCGCGCCCAAAAGCAGCGATTTGGGATTGGCGATCAGCGGGCCGAAATCCGTCATCGCGCCGATGCCCAAAAAGATCAACGGTGGGAAAACGCCCAAATGGTCGCCTTGAAACAGATAATAGAGCAAGCCGCCGATTTCCGCTACTTCCGGCAAACCGTCGGGCCCGACGATAATCTGGGGAGCGGCCATTAAATTCGCCAGCGGCAAATTGGCGAGAACCATACCAAAACCGATGGGAATCAAAAGCAAGGGTTCATACCCTTTGACAATGGCAAGGTAAATCAGGATACAGGCAACGGCAATCATGCCGAGATGTCCCACAGTGAGCCCTGCAAAACCCGTAGTTTTAAGAATTTCTATAAAAGACTGTCCGATCGAACCGTCCACTTTGATACCTCCCAATCTTCAGTTCAAATACAAAATAAAGAAAAGCACGTTTTATTTTTTTCGTTTTTCTCTTATGACTTAACGTCCGCTTTCGCTTTTTCTCTGGCTTCCATTTTTTCGCTCGCATAAGCAAGCCCCTTGATAGAATACATCAGTCCCACGAGCACAGCGAAAACCACCGTGATCCCGACGACCATCACTTCAAGGCCATAGAGTAAATTTTCCATTGTTGTCTCCCCTTCTTAGACTTTCCGTTCGCACAATTCGATCAAGGTGCCGTTGGCGGTCTTGGGATGAACGAAGGCGATCAGAGCGCCACCGGCGCCGACCCGCGGTTCCTCGTTCAAAAGCCGGATGCCTTTTTCTTTCAAGCTTTGCATCGTGCTCCTGATATCGTCAACGCGAATGGCAATGTGGTGAATGCCTTCTCCCCTTTTTTCAATAAACTTTGCGATGGGGCTTTCGGGGTCGGTGCCCTCCAAAAGCTCGATCTCCGCTTCCCCCAGCGGCATGAAGGCGGTTTTCACCTTTTCGGCGGCCACTTCTTCGATGCCCTCTAAAGCAAAGCCCAGGGCTCCCAGACCTTGACGCTGTCGTCGATGGATTTCACCGCGATGCCGATATGGTCGATCTGTTCCAGTTTCATTTTTCCATCACCCCTTCGATGTATTGAACGATGGCGTCGGTGGTGGTTCCCGGGGTGAAAATTTCGGCGATGCCGATTTCCTTTAAGAAGGGAATGTCGTCATCGGGAATGATGCCGCCGCCGATCACAATAATATCTTCGGCCCGGTTGTTCTTTAAAAGCCGGATGATTTCCGGGAACAGGTGGTTATGGGCGCCGGAAAGGATGGAGAGGCCCGATGATGTCGACGTCCTCCTGGATGGCGCTGTCTACAATCTGCTCCGGCGTTTGCCGAAGCCCGGTATAAATCACTTCCATCCCGGCGTCGCGCAGGGCCTGGGCGATGATCTTCGCGCCGCGGTCATGGCCGTCGAGACCGGGTTTCGCAACCAAAACTCTAATTCTTTTGTCACTCATTTTTTATCCCCCTTATAGAACCACAGCGGGCACGTATTCACGAAATACGGCGCGCAAGGTATCGCAGATTTCACCCAGTGTGGCATAGACCCGAACGGATTCGATCAAATAGGGCATCAGGTTTTCATTGCCCTGGGCGGCCAGCTTGAGATTTAGCAGCGTTTCCTTCACGGCCTCATTGTCCCGGCCAACCTTCAGGGCCGTCAATTTCCCCACTTGATGTTCCTCCACCTTGGGGTTGACCCGCAGCAGATCCGTGGGAGGTTTTGCTTCCATCCGGAAGCGGTTGACGCCGATGACCACCTGTTCCCCACTTTCCACTTCCTTCTGATACCGATAGGAGCTTTCATTGATCTCCCGCTGGAGATAGCCATTTTCCACGGCTTTCGTGGCGCCGCCCATATCGTCGATCTTCTTGATATATTCCTGCACCTGTCTCTCGATTTCATCGGTGAGGGATTCGATATAATAAGAACCGCCCAGTGGATCCACCATATCGGCAACGCCGGTTTCATAGGCGATCACCTGCTGGGTCCGTAAGGCCAATAGAACCGATTCTTCCGTTGGCAGCGAAAGGGCCTCATCTCTGGAATTCGTATGCAAAGACTGGGTGCCGCCTAAAACGGCGCTCAATGCCTGAAAAGCCACACGCATCAAGTTAACGTCGGGCTGCTGCGCCGTAAGGGTGGAACCGGCCGTTTGGGTATGAAACCGCAGCATCAGCGATTTTGGATTGTTGGCATGGAACCTTTCTTTCATAATTTTGGCCCAAACCCTTCTCGCCGCCCGAAACTTCGCGATTTCCTCAAAGAAATTCAGGTGGGCATTGAAGAAAAAGGAAAGCCTGGGCGCGAAATCGTCCACCGCGAGGCCCGCCTTGATCGCCGCGTCGACATAGGCGATGGCATCCGCCAGGGTAAAGGCGATTTCCTGCACGGCGGTGGCCCCGGCTTCCCGGATATGATAGCCGGAGATGCTGATCGTGTTCCAGTTTGGCACCTTTTCATAGCAATACTTAAAGATGTCGGTAATCAACCGCATCGATTCATGGGGCGGGTAGATATAGGTACCCCGGGCCACATATTCTTTTAGAATATCGTTTTGAATCGTGCCGTGGATTTTATCCGCCGAAACGCCCTGTTTTTCCGCGACGACGATATACATGGCTAAAATAACGGCGGCCGGTCCGTTGATCGTCATGGAGGTGCTGACCTTATCCAGAGGAATTTGGTCAAAGAGCACTTCCATATCTTTCAAGGAATCGATGGCCACCCCAACTTTGCCCACTTCGCCCCGGGCAAGGGCATTGTCGGACTCGTAACCAATCTGGGTTGGAAGATCGAAGGCGCAGCTAAGCCCCGTTTGCCCCTGTTCCAAAAGATAGCGGAAGCGGCGATTGCTCTCCTCCGCCGTGCCAAATCCCGCATATTGCCGCATCGTCCAGTAGCGGCCACGGTACATGTTTTGCTGCACGCCCCGGGTATAGGGATATTCACCGGGGAAGCCCAGTTCTTCCATGTAGTTCTCTTCGCTGGCATCCAGCGGCGTATACACCGCCTTCACTTTCACATCGGAGGAAAGCCGAAAAACCTTTTTTCTCTCCGGCCTCTTTTCGATGCTCTTGTCCAGTCTCTCTTGCCAACGCTTTCGGCTCTCGAACAAACCATTCACAACGACAGTCCCCCTAAATTATGATATAATTCTTTCCTACTCAAATTCTAGCACGATGTTCTTGTATACACAATAGCAGGGCTAAATCACGAAATTTTAAGCATATATAGAATTTTCTGAAATTTTACCGGTTATCTTGCCATTCCGCCGCCGCTTCTATACCGCCCGGCATCGCCCCAAAGGCCCCGGCTTTCCTCAACCCATGCAAAAACCGCGGCGCCGCCATGGTCTGCCGCTGCGCCGCGGTTGCATCTCCTGCACGATATGATCCTTCCGCACCCTGTTTTTTATGCGTGATGATAATAATAGGCGGCCTGGACTTCGGTTAAACGGTCGACGCCCTTGCCCATGGCGGCAAGCTTCAGCGACGCCACTTTTTCATCCACATCCCTCGGTACGGGATGAACGGCGGCCGCCAAATCCCTACCGTTTTTCAATAAATAGAACAGGGATTCCAGTTGAACCGCAAAAGACATGTCCATAATCTCCGCCGGATGGCCCTGTCCACAAGCCAAATTGGCCAGGCGGCCGTCGCCGAGCAGATGGATTCTTCTGCCGTCCCGCAGCGTATATTCCGCGATATTCTCCCGTACCCGCCGCGGCGCTCCCGCCAATTTTTGCAGATCCGGTTTCGAGATTTCGACATCAAAGTGGCCGGCATTGGCGAGTACCGCGCCGTCCTTCATATTATCAAAGTGTTCCGCCGTCAAAATATCGCGGTTGCCGGTGGCGGTGATAAAGAAATCCCCCAGCGCGGCGGCTTTTGCCATCGGCATCACATCATAGCCGTCCATCAGCGCTTCCAGGCCCTTTACCGGATCGATCTCCGTCACAATCACCCGGGCCCCCAAAGCGTGGGCCCGCAGGGCGAGGCCCCGGCCGCACCAGCCATAACCGGCGATGACAGCGGTTTGGCCCGCCACCAACAGATTGGTGGTATGGCAAATGGCGGCCCAAACCGATTGGCCGGTGCCATAGCGATTGTCAAAGAGATGTTTACAGTCGGCGTCATTGACCGCCACCATCGGGAAAGCGAGCTTCCCCTGGTCTGCCATTTGCCGCAGACGCTGCACCCCGGTGGTGGTTTCCTCGCAGCCGCCGACGATGGCCGCCAGTTCACCGGCCATTTCGGCGTGGAGCATCGTCACCAGATCGCCGCCATCGTCGATCAGCAGGTCGGGGATGCGATCCAAAGAGGCGCGGATGCAACGGTCGTACAAAGCGGCGTCGGCGCCGTGTATGCCGAACACGGCGATGCCGGCGGCGTCGAGAGCCGCGGCGACATCGTCTTGGGTTGACAATGGATTGCAGGCGGCGATGGCGACGTCGGCGCCCAATTCCTGTAGAGTTAGGGCCAAACGGGCCGTTTTCGCCTCGATGTGCAGGCAGATATTGACCCGTTTGCCCGCCAGCGGTTTTTCGTCCCGGGCGGAGGAAGCCAACAGATTCAGTACCGGCATATGCTGTTTGGCCCAGGCGATTTTAATGTTCCCCTCTCCGGCCAGGGCAGGGTCTTTGATGATTGATTTCATTTTTTCTCCTTATTACGTAAAAGTACGGCAATGCCAACGAAATAGCGGCGGCAAAATGCCGGCGGTACGGCCCGCCGCCTATTATCCTTGTTTGCCCAGTTTTTTCAAGCGTCCCACAAGGGCGCTGCAGAGCACCGCATAGTCTTCGGTAGAGAGAAAATGGGCGGCGGCGGCATCGAAAAGGATATTCCCATTGGCGGGAAATTCTTCATCGGCGGCATAGAGAACCAGCGTGATGGGGATTTTGGGCATTACGAACACCGTATAGCTGCTGTCCCCCAGCGTTTCTTTTTGGCCGGGACAAAGGGAGACCGCCCGTTCAAAAGCTTCCAAATCGGCGGCGAAGATCCCGATCAGGGGCCGGATGCAACGGCCGGTAAAGGGCTCGATATAAATGTCGCCGCCGGGCAATTCCTTATAGGAAATTTTCTTTCCGGTCGGCTCTGCCGCCGAAGCCTGAATGGCATAGTGCAGCACAAGGACTTGCAGATTGTCGGGGATTTCCGCTCCGTTTCGGGATCGGTAACGATGCCTTCGGGATAAGACAGCCGCCATTTCTGATCGGCGAAGGGGACCTTCGAACCGCTTGTTCCCGCCGCTGAAAACCGGTGTTCTTCGCCATCTCATTGGGATCGCAACGGGCAAATTCCGCGCGGGCATAATCCAAAGTCACCTCGATATTATAATTGTTGTTTTTCTTTAGCAATTCATCCGTTAAATTTGACATCCTTCTCCTCGCTTTTCTTAAAATAATATTTGACTTTATGGCGCAAATTGATTAAAATAGGTAAGGTATCGATACGGTACCGTTTTTATGCGCCTGTAGCTCAGTGGATAGAGTGACGGATTCCGATTCCGGAGGCCGCAGGTTCAAATCCTGCCAGGCGCGCCACCTATTTTAGACCATGCCGCGTCCCTTTTGGGGCGCGGTTTACTTTTATGGATTTTCCTAAAAGCGGAAGGGTGAAATCGCTTTTGTGCCGGGCGTTCACGCCTCTTAAAAATTTTACCAAAATCGCTGCGGAAATACAAGCGCCGCCGCCGGCCGCCAAAGCAGAAAACCCGTTCAAACCGAAAAGTGCCGCAAGGTTGCCGAAACAAAGCCCTCCGGCGCATGTTTCCTTTTTTACAGGGAAGACTATTGCCGGAGGTGTGAGACATGAGCGACACATTAAAAAAATCCGTTGAAGAAGCGCGGGATGAGGCAAAAGCGAAGGAATATCAAGAGTTGGTGAAAGAGATGGAGCCCAAAAAGCCGATCTTCAAAAATATCTGCTGGGCCTTTGTTGTCGGCGGGCTGATCTGTGCTTTTGGCCAGTTGATCGCCAACTTTTTAACAAAATTCGTCCAAATGGGCAAGGACGAATCGGTGGTCTATACCCTGGTGATTCTGATTTTTTTGAGCGCCCTCGCCACCGGCCTCGGCCTCTATGACAAATTGGGCAAACATGCCGGCGCCGGCAGCATCGTGCCGATCACCGGCTTCGCCAATTCCGTCGTCGCCCCGGCGATGGAGTGGCGTCGGGAAGGCTTCATTCAGGGGCTGGCGGCAAAAATGTTCACTTTGGCCGGGCCGGTTATCGTTTATGGCATCGGTTTTGCCAGCTTGCTGGGTCTGATAAAATACCTCTTTACCCTTTATCAGATGGGAGGATTTTAAATGGGCAGGATCGGTAAAAGCACTTTAACCTTTGAAAACACGGTTTATATCCGGGGCGGCGCCGCGGTGGTGGGCCCGATGGAGGGCGAAGGCCCATTGCAAAGCGCTTTTGACGTCATCAAGCAGGATCTGCTTTGCGGAGAGGACACTTGGGAAAAGACGGAAGCAAAATTCCAGGAAGAAGCCTTAAACCTGGCGGCGGAAAAATCCGGCATCACACCGCAAATGCTCGATGTGATCTTGGGCGGCGACCTGTTGAACCAGTTGATCGCCACCAATTTTATGGCCAAGGAAAGCAAGGTTCCTTATTTGGGGCTTTACAATGCCTGCGCCACCATGGCGGAATCGCTGCTTTTGGCGGCGGTGCTGGTCAGCGGCGGTTTTGCCGTCCATTGCGCCGCCATCGCGTCAAGCCACAATTCCACTTCGGAACGCCAATACCGCTTTCCCACCGAGCTGGGGGTGCAAAGGCCGCAAACCGCCCAATGGACCGTAACCGGCGCCGGGGCCATCTGCCTCTCTTCCCAAGGATTGGGGCCGCGGATCACGAAAGCGACCATCGGCCGCGTGGTCGATCTCGGCATTAAAGACGCCGATGAAATGGGGCCGGCCATGGCCCCCGCCGCCTTCGATACGCTGGAAAACCACCTGAACGACACCAAATTACAGCCCGGCGATTATGATCTGATCCTCACCGGCGACCTTGCCGGCCAAGGCCACCAACTTTTGCAGGAACTTTGCAAAAAGAAAGGGCTGGAAACGGGGCCAAATTTTCAGGATTCCGGTATCCTCATCTACGATAAAAAACAGGACGCCCATTCCGGGGGCAGCGGCGCGGGTTGTTCCGCGACGGTTTGGGCCTCCTATTTGCTGCGGGAACTGTCTCTCGGCACCTACAAAAAGGTGCTGCTGATCGGCACCGGCGCGCTTCTAAGCCCGACCAGCGTGCAACAGGGCTCGACGATACCCGCCATCGCCCATGCGGTGGTGGTGGAGGCATAAGGAGATGAAGCCATGTTTGAAGGCATTTTGATCGCTTTTCTAATCGGCGGCGCAATCTGTGTTGTCGCCCAGTTGGTCATGGATTTCACACCATTTTTCATCAGCAGCGCCCATGTGCTGGTGGGGGTAATCCTCGTTGGAGAATTGCTGAGCTTTTTCGGCCTGTATCAGCCGCTGGTGGATTTTGCCGGTATGGGGGCCAGCGTACCCCTTTCGGGCTTCGGCCATACCCTCGTTAAAGGGGTATTTGAATCGATCCAAGCCAAAGGCTTCCTGGGGCTTTTAACCGGGGCCTTCAGCGCCGGCGCCGCCGGTCTGACTGCCGCCGTCGTCTTTGGTTACCTCACCGCTTTGGCCTTTAAGCCCAAAGGCTAAAAAGGGCGGTTCCCCCAAATAAAATGCCGCGGCCCGGCCACGCACATTGTACGGCGGTGTACAAAAGCGATGATCCGGCGCCGCGGCTTTTTCATTTCAATGGCGGTGGAGTTTACAGCGTCTTTCCTTCCAGCGCCGCATTTTTCTTCACACTGGCCATCACGGCTTCAAACTGGCCGATATCCAGCGACTGGGCGCCGTCACAGAGGGCGGCTTTCGGATTGTTGTGCACTTCGATCATAACGCCGTCGCCACCCAAAGCGATTGTCGCCTTGGTTAACGGCTCTACCAGCCAAGGGGTTCCTGTGGCATGGCTGGGATCAAAGATGACCGGCAAATGGGAATAATGCTTGACCAATGGGATCGCCGTCAGATCCGGGGTGTTGCGGATCGCCGTTTCAAAGGTGCGGATGCCCCGTTCACAAAGAATGATATTGGGGTTGCCGCCGGCCATGATGTATTCGGCGCTCATTAAGAATTCCTGTATCGTATTGGCGAGGCCCCGTTTTAACAAGATCGGTTTTTTAGAGCGGCCCAATTCCTTTAACAGATAAAAATTCTGCATATTGCGGGCGCCAACCTGGATGATGTCCACATCGGCAAAAAGATCCAGATGGCTGGGGCTCATGATTTCGGAAACGATGGGAAGTCCGGTGATCCTTTTGGCTTCCAAAAGCAATTTTAAGCCGTCTGCTTCCAGGCCTTGAAAGGCATAAGGGGAGGTTCGGCTTAAAGGCGCCGCCGCGCAAAAAACGGGCGCCGGCTTTTTTGATCGCTTCGGCGACCATGACGATCTGCTCTTCACTCAACGGAGCAGGGGCCGGCAATGACTTGAAAGCCGCCCTCCCCGATCTTATTCCCCGCTACGTCGATTATGGTATCCAATGGATGGAAGCGACGATTCGCCGCTTTATAAGGCTCCGACACCCTCTTTACCGATTCGACTATCTCATTGGCCTGAATGGCGTCCATGTCCACGAGAGAAGTATCCCCAACCAGCCCAATGATGACGGTGTGGACACCCTGGCTATAATGGATCGAAAGCCCCTGTTCTCCAATGTTGCCGTCAGCCGCCGCACTTTTTCCCGATCGGGGTTTTCCTTTAAAATGACGATCATCGTTTTCCCTCCTTTTTCACATTTCGGTTTCTTAGTATTATACTTGTTTACCTGTAAAAAAGAAAGGGCGGAAACGAAAAGAATTTTCAAACGCTTGGCGTATTCCCCCTTTCCCCTTGACAAATGGCGAGGGAGACGGTACACTGAAGCCAGAATTGGGAACGTTTGTTCTATATGGGGAAGTTTTACAGTTTTCTTCGTTCATTGTTATTTTAAAGGGGAACAAAAATGAACCGGGTAATTTTGCACAGCGATTTAAATTGCTTTTACGCTGCGGTGGAGATGGTTCTCAACCCGTCTTTGCGGAACGCCGCGATGGCGGTTTGCGGCGCGGCGGAGGAGCGCCACGGCATTGTGCTCGCCAAATCTCAGGCCGCCAAAGAAGCCGGCGTAAAAACCGGCATGACCAACTGGGAAGCGCGGCAAAAATGCCCCGGCCTGCTCTTGGTGCCGCCCCATTATGAACAATACATCCGGTATTCCAAACTGGTTCGGGCCGTCTATGAACGGTTTCGCGACCAAGTGGAACCTTAGGGCATGGATGAATGCTGGCTCGACGTAACGAAAAGCGCCGCCCTTTACGGCGACGGCGAGGAGATTGCCGAAACCATCCGGCATACGGTTCGGGAGGAACTGGGCCTTACCGTCAGCATCGGCGTTTCCTTCAATAAAGTATTCGCCAAACTCGGTTCGGACATCAAAAAGCCCGATGCCGTCACCGTCATCGGCAAGGAAAACTTTCGGGAGATCCTTTGGCCGCTTCCCGTTTCCGACTTGCTCTTTTGTGGGCCGGCGACGGCCCGAAAGCTGATGCATCGCGGCATCTATACCATCGGCGCTTTGGCGCTGGCCGCCCCGGAACTGCTCTTTGACCTTCTCGGCAAAAACGGCCGGACCCTTTCCGTTTTCGCCAATGGCGGCGACACATCTCCCGTTCTGCACAAGGATTTTTGCAGCCCCATCCAATCCATCGGCCACGGCATCACCTGCGTAAGCGATTTAACCGGCAATGAAGAGGTCTGGAAGGTCATTCTCCACCTCTCGCAAGACATTGGCCACCGGCTCCGGGCCCATGAAATGTATGCCCGCAATGTGCAACTCACCGTCAAAGACCGGGATTTATTCCGCCGCCAATACCAAGCGCCGCTCGCAATTGCCAGCCAAAGCCCGCTGGAAATCGCCAGGGAAGCCCAGCGCCTTTTCGAGCGGCGCTATGAATGGCACAGCCATGTGCGGGCCCTCACCGTCCGCGGCACCCAACTGGTTCCCGCTTCCCAGCCGGCACAGCCCGGCCTCTTTGAGGATCAAGAGCGGCATGACAAACAAAAACGCCTCGACGATGCCGTTGAGGAGATCCGGCGGCGCTTTGGGAAAAGGGCGATCTATCCCGCCGTGCTTTCCGGCGATCTGAAACTCCCCGGCATCAGCGCCCACGACCTGATTTTGCCCGGTTCGACCTTTAACCGATAGCATCGGGGGAACGTTTCACCGGCAAAATCCGGCGGTCAGCGGCGCAAGGTGGCGATGAGACGCTGGGGAGACAATAAAAGAGCGATGGCATCCGCGGCGGAGGGGACGACGATATCGGCCGCCAGCAGACTTTCACGAAAGCAGCCTTCCGGCCCCACAACAGCGATGGCCAGCGCCGCCGCGGTTAACATCAACCGGTCATTGGCCCCATTGCCGATGGCCGCCACGCCGGCAAGCCCCAAGTTTCTTACAAAATTCGCTTTTTCTTGCACATGGTCACCGCTGCGCAGCCGCTGAAAAACCAGGGGCAGATCGGCCAAAAACGTTTCGGCACAGCCAAAGGTGTCGGCCGTGAGAACATAAACCGGCAGAGCCTGCCCAAGCCGCTGCAATCCCACGGCGACGCCGGGCCGCAAAACGCCGTCCACCGCCAGGGTGCCATTGTAATCAAAAACCGCGGCGGCGATCTCCAGGGTTTTCCAGCCGGGAATGGCAATCCGCATCACGGCCCCTCCTTCTCCGATCAAAAATATCAAACAATGCCGCCGGGAGGCCGCTTTTTCCGGTTTCTCGCTCCCGGCTTTTCTATGGCTTACTATGGTTTACATGATAGGCAAAGAAAAGCCGCCTGTCAATCGTGCCGGGGCCGTTCGGCGTTTTTGGGCCTATGATCGATGAAATGGGGAAAGCGGGGGCTTTGCCTCCCAAAGGCAAGGCGCCAACCTGCTTTTTACCGGCCAATCCATCGCCTTGGCGGCTTTTCTAACCCTTTCCCGGAAATATGGCGGCAATGGTTCTCTCCCCGACCGGATTTTCCCCACACACAACGAACTGCAAAGCAGCAAATTTTTACCATAATATGGTTAAATATTTCATGTTTTGCCAATGGCCCAACTGGTATAATCAAATTGGTAAATTGTGGCTTTTTCGTATATGCGCGAAATGATGCCATGGCATGCCAGTTAAAGATCGCAAATTGTATATGCAACACAATAGAGAAAAGGAGAGGTTTGAATGCCATAGGCGGATTTAGGAAAAAACCGAAACCAAAGGAAAACGGCGGCGGATGTACCCCTTTGCCCTTTGATTGCGCCGCTGTTTTTGAGGAAATAGGCATCATAACCTTCGGCCGTGCAACCGTGGGTTTACAGTATTTTCATTATATTTTTTAGGGGAGGATTTTTTATGCTACAACAACCGTTTCGTTTGAACCGCCTCAGAAGGTGGAAAAAGCTGGGCTTTCTTGTCATTTTTTCTCTTCTCATGCAGATATTGCTGCCCTTCGGCTCTCTTCGCATTGTCTCCGCAGCGGACCAGATCGGCACAGATCTGCCCTATCTAACCGGCCTTACGATCACCGATGGCAGCGGCAACCCTTTCCCGGAATCGGGAGGAACCGTACCCCCCGATTCCGATGTTCACATTCGTTACGACTTTACATTCCCCGATGGTGAAACCGAGATCGACACGTCGACCACGCACACCACGAGATTACCGAGCGCGATTCTGATCGCAAGCCCGATAAACGACATCGAGATGAAACTGGGCGACGGCACCGTGATCGGTACCGCCACCATCGGCACCGACAATGTGGTGTCCGTCACCTTCCTTCCCATTATTAACGAATACGACTCTGAAAGAACCTCTTTTTTCTGGATCACTTCCCAATTTAATAAAGAAGTGGTAAACGGAATTACGCAAATCGTTTTTGAACTGGGCGGCGGCGCCGAGGTCGTCATCCCCGTCGGCTTTGAAACCATCGAGGAAACCTCCAGCCTCGGCATGGAAAAGAGCGGCATATACAATTCAGATGACAATACGATCACCTGGACGCTGGACATTTCTCCCAGCACAAAACCAAATCAGCGGCCTTTAAGCAATGTGGTGATCACCGATGTTTTGCCCAATAATCAAACGCTGGTTGCAGGCAGCGAAGAAATCATAAAAGTCGGCAGCGGAGAACCGGTCAACGGCAACTTTGTCTCGGGCACCGCCCCCGGCACCATCGAATATGCCTTTAACGGAGACATCAATACGGAGCCGGATGAAACCTACCGCATTACCTTCAAAACCAC
>JAXGQJ010000011.1:0-62037 GCA_040766505.1 Clostridiales bacterium | reverse complement strand
AGTATTGTTCGGGCCTGGCCTTTCGCTTGCGCCTAGCTCTCGGGCATCTCTCGAAAGCCTGCCAGGCTTCGCCTCGCAGCTGATAGCGTCGGAAAATGCGTTTGTCCGATCCCTTGCGTACCTTCATTGTGATGCTTCCCTTTGATTAGTCGATCTTGTTAAATTCCATCACCGAGTTAAGCGTGATTATAATATGTTGGTTATCTTCAACCGTTATCGTGGCGCTATCGCCGCCAGGCGTCAAAGTGCCTGTCATGAAAATGGTTTCGTTTTCATTGTAACCAGAACTGTTTACATAGATTTCATCAGATTTTACTAGAACGTTTCCCTGCTTTGCCGTAGAATCCTCCAGCATCGTCACATTGTATGTTCCGGTTGGAATTGCATAAATATATCCCAGAATGTCGGTTTCTGGTGTTCTGGAATACTCATTTTGTTCGCCCTCGACGATGGTGAAAACAAGGGAAGCCCCGGCACCGCCTGGCTCCTCTGAAGCCCCGTCACCGCAGGCGACAAAAGCGAACAAGAGAGAGAGCGACATGATAATGGTCAATAGTTTTTTCATAATAAAAAACTCTTTATTAAATATGTTATTTTTTCATATCTTCGACACTATCATGCCGAATCCTTTTTAACTGACAATAGTCGATCTCAGTCATGGAGCCATCTCCCCCTATGAGCTTAAATCAGTTTTCTTTTTTGGGTATGCGGTGGGGTAGGGCAAACGTATTTTTTTAATTTGAGCCGCGATTTTTTAGAAACTTTAAGCCGCCGGTTGGGGCGGCTTTGCTGTCGGCGGTGTTGGCCGTGAACGGAAGCGGTTTGGCTTTAGCGGCCTGTTTTGACGAAGGCGGATTTAAGGAGCAGCAGCAAAAGCAAGGCGGCGACGCCCACCAGCACGATGGTGCCACCGGGCTTTAAACCGGCATAGTAGGCGAGAAAAAGGCCGGTGACGGTGAAGAAAACGGCAAAGCCGATGCCATAGACCACCGTTTGCCGATAGCTATTGGCCACTTGCAATGCACATGCCACCGGTACCACCATCAGCGAGGAGACGATCAGCGCGCCGACGGTGCGGGCCGCCACGGAAACGGTGACGGCGGTCAGCACGGTGAAGATAAAATTGACGGCGGCGACGGGTACCCCGGCCAGCCGGGCGGAGCGCTCGTCCAGGGCGATGTGAAACAGCTCCTTATAGAGAAGCAAAAAAAACAGCAAAACCAGGCCGCTGACGGATGCCACCAAAACCAGTTCGAAGCGGCTGATCGCGACGATGCTGCCGAAGAGAAAGCTGTTGAAACTGGCGGCATTTTGCACAAAGCCCGATAAAACCCCGGCGGCCCCGATCCCCGCCGACATGATGATGGCGATGGACATCTCGGCATAGCGGGGCAGTTTTTTCCGAATGAATTCGATGCCCAGCGCCGCGACGATGCAGGCAAGCACCGCCCCCAAAACGGGATTGATGCCCATAACCAGCCCGGCGGCGACGCCGGCGAGAGAAGTATGGGAGAGGGCGTCCCCCATCATCGAAAGCCGCTTCAAGACGACGATCACGCCGATGCAGGGCACGATGATCGCGAGCAGGATGCCGACGGCGAAGGCTTTCCGCATGAAGGCATATTCAAAGATCTCCACGGTGGCAGCCCCCCTTCTCTTCCCGCATTGGCCGGGGCGGATGCTTATGCCTGTGGCCGATCTCCCATGCCACCTGCTCCCTGTCCAGTTCCACCAGGGAGCCTTCTTCCAAACAGAAGGTGCGGTGGCAAAAGCGGGAGACGCGGGCCGGGTCGTGGGTTACCATCAGGATCGTCAGGCCCGTCTCCCGGTTCAGCCTCCCCAACAGCGTATAAAGGGCGAGCACCGTTTCTCCGTCGATGCCGGTGGCGGGCTCGTCCAGCAACATCAGGCTGGGGCGGGACACCAGCACCTTGGCGATGCGCACCCGCTGCTGCTGGCCGCCGGAAAGGCGGCCGAACATCTTGCCGGCTTGGGCTTCGAGGCCGACCTCCGCCAATGCCGCCATCACCCTTTGGCGGTGCTCCCTTTGGGTGAAGCGGAACAGGCCGATTTCGCCGGAGAGATTGGCGGCGACAATTTCCGCGGCATTGGCGGGAAAATCCGCCATCGCGCCGCTGTTTTGCGGCACATAGCCTACCTTTTGCCAATCCCTGAACTTGCCGATCTTCTGCCCGAAAAGGCGGATTTCGCCTTGATCCGCTTGCAGCTCCCGCAGCAGCAGGCGAAGCAAAGTGCTTTTACCGGCGCCATTGGCGCCGGTGACCGCGACGAAATCCCCCGCCCGCACCGAAAATTCAATGCCGGAGAACAGCGGTGAAGGGCCATAGCCAAAGGCGAGGTTTTCAACTTCCAGTATCTTGTCCATTTTTTATCCCCTCTGAAAGGTTCCGAAAGGTTCCGAAAGATCAGGACAGTGCTTTTTGTAAGGCCGCCAAGTTCCGGCGCATGACGGAAAAATAGTCGTCGCCATTTTGCTGCTGCTCCGCGCTGAGGCCGCCGATGGGGTTCAAAACGGCGACTTTCGCGCCGGTGGCCGCCGCCACGGCTTCTGCCACCGCCGGGCTTACCAATTCTTCGGCAAAGACGGTGGTGATGCCCCTCTCTTTCGTGAGGTCGATGATCTCGGCCATCCGGGCCGGATCCGGTTCCGAATCCGGGGTTAAACCCTCGATGCCGATTTGGTGCAGCCCATAGGCGGCGCAGAGATAGCCGAAGGCGGTGTGGGAGACGACGATGTCGCGCCGGGGCAAAGGCGCCAGCGTCTCCCGGTATTCCCGATCCAGTTTATCCAGTTCGGCGGCGTAGATTTCATAGCGTTCGGCATAATAGGCGCTATTGTCCGGATCCGCCGCGCCGAAAGCATCCCGGATGGCCGCCATCTGGATTTTTGCGTTCATCGGGTTAAGCCAGGTATGGGGATCGTCGGCGTCCCCTTCATGGCCGCGGCCTTCCCCCTCCGCTTCGCGGCCATGACCGGCTTCCCCATCTTCGTCATGGCTGTGGGCTGTGGCCGCCAATAAAGTAAGATTTTGGGACGTGTTTACCACGGTCAATTTTTCGTTTTCCAGCGAAGCGAGCACTGTATCGAGCCAATGCTCCATCCCCGCGCCATTGCAGACCAGCACATCGGCGCTTGCCAGGCGAACGATGTCGGCAGCGGACGGTTCCCAGCTATGGGGTTCCGAACCCGGAGGCACCAGCTGAAAAACCTGCGCCCGGTCGCCGCCGATTTTCAGGGCAAAATCGTAGACCGGGTAGAAGCTGGCATAAACCGCCAGCCGCCCGCCATTCTCTCCCGGCGCGGCGGTTTCCGGTTTGATGCCACAGCCGGCGAATAAAAGGGCGGCGCAAAGAATGAAAACGATGGCCGGCGCGTATTTCCTCATTTTGAGCCTTCTTTCTCCTTTTCATAAATGCAGATGATTCGCATTTGCGATATATATTTTACCGGTTTTTGGGGGCGGTGTCAACCGTTTTAAAGGTTTTGTCCCCGGGCGGGCATAAAAATGGCGCATCCGGGGCCGCCGCTTGCCGCCGGGCCAATCCGCCGTTCGGGGGATCCATTGCCGGGGGGCATGGCTGCGCTTTTGGGAAAATCTTGGCGATCCGGTTTTTGTTGGACATTTTCCGTCAACCGTGGCATAAAATTTCAAAAAAGGGACGAAAGGATGGTAAGATGAAAAAGTGGGTTTTGATTCGCCGCATAAACGGCGTCCGTCTGCTTCTTCTCTTAATTTTTGTCGTGGCGGCCCTTGCCGCCCACCCCCTTTACGCCTGGGCGGAAAAAAAGCAGATGGACAAAGACGCCCAATATATCAAAGGGAAAATCATTGCCGTCGACGCGGGCCATGGCGGCCGGGATCCCGGCGCCGTCGGCTATAGCGGTTCTTTAGAGAAGGACATCAATTTGCAATTGGCGAAAAAGCTTGCGGCGGTGCTGCGGAAAAACGGCGCCACCGTCGTGATGACGAGGGAGAAGGACGAAAGCTATGGCGCCGTTAAGCGGGAAGACCTTGACGTGCGGGCCAAAATCGTCACCGACGGCAAGGCGGATATCTTTTTGAGCCTGCAATGCAATGCGCTCAAAGAGGAAAAGTGGCATGGCGCCCAGGTGTTTTATTTCCCCGGCTCGGTTTTGGGGGAGCAGCTGGCTTCCTCGGTTCAGCAGAGCCTCGTTGATGAATTGCGAAACAGCGACCGCAAAGCCCTGTCCCACAAAGACGTCTATATCCTTAGGGCGCTGCCGATTCCCGCCGTCGTCGTCGAGGCGGGCTTCCTCTCCAATCCCGAGGAGGAGGCGCTGCTGATGGATGAAGCCTATCAGGATCGCGTCGTCCTCGGCATCTATCGGGGTTTGCTCGATTACTATAAATTCCTCAGCACCCTGGACCAGAAAAATAAAGGCCCCGTTTAATCCCCGTGAAGAAACCGGCTTGCAGGAAAACGCCGCCCGGCGGCGATGCCCGCAAGCCTAATTTTTCCCGAAAATCCTTGCCGCCACCGCCGAAACCATGCCCCCGGGCCGGCATTGGCCGCCGGGGAAGGGCAAATGGGGAAAACTGCCGCCAAATGTGCGGAAAATGGCTGGTCAATAAAAATTTCCTCTTCATTTTTTCTGAAAATCTGTTATAATGATAAAATGGAGAGATAGGGGAAGTGAAGGCTTTCCCTTATATACGATAAAGTGAGAAATAAAGGGGGACAAACCTTTGTCCAAACTGTTAATTGAGGGGGGGCGCTCACTGGAAGGTGAGGTGAAGATCGAAGGCGCGAAAAATTCCGCCGTCGCGATCATCGCCGCCTCTATTTTATTTGAGGGCGAAACGGTGCTGGAGAATGTTCCTCGGATCAGTGATGTTTTGATCCTTTTGGATATTATCGCCAATCTGGGGGTTGAGGTGCGCTGGCTGGAGGAGGACGTCGTCTCCATCCGGGTGCCGGATGAAATCGATTATGTGGCCCGCTATGCCCAAGTTCGCAGCCTGCGGGCCTCTAATCTGCTTTTGGGTTCCCTTTTGGGCCGCATCGGTAAGGCGGAGGTGTCGCTGCCCGGCGGCTGCGATTTGGGTTCCCGCCCGATGGACTTGCACATCAAAGGCCTGAGCCAGTTGGGGGCCAAGATCGACACCGAGGAAGGCTATATCAAAGCCACGGCGAAAAAGCTCAGCGGCCATTGGATCTACCTCGATTTTCCCAGCGTCGGCGCAACGGAGAATATCATGATGGCGGCTTCCGTCGCCGAAGGGCAGACGGTGATCGAAAACGTCGCCAAAGAGCCGGAAATCGTTGATTTGGCTACATTTTTAAACAATGCCGGGGCCAAAGTTCGCGGCGCCGGCACCGACATCATTAAAATTGAAGGGTTCCCGCATTGAAGGGGCCGCGCCACTCCATCATCCCCGACCGGATCGAGGCCGGCACCTTCATGGTGTTCGCCGCCGTTTCCCGGGGCAAAATCCGCATGGACAATGTGATTTCCGCCCATTTGAAACCGGTGATCGCCAAGATGAAGGCGGGGGTGCAGGTGAACATGAGCAATGGCTCCATGTTCGTGCAGGGGCCGCCGCGCTTAAAGGCGGTGGACATCAAAACCCTGGCCCACCCCGGTTTTCCCACGGATATGCAGCCGCCGATGATGAGCGTTCTCACCTTGGCCAAGGGCACCAGCATCGTTGTGGAAAACTTGTTTGAAAACCGTATGCAGGCCGCCAATGAACTGGTGCGCATGGGCGCGGACATCAAGGTGGAAGGGCAAACCGCCGTTATCCGTGGCGTGGACAGGCCTATGGCGCCAATGTCTATTCCCACGATCTTAGGGCCGGTGCCGCCATTGTCGCCGCCGCGCTGGTGGCGGAGAGTCACCGAGGTTCACGGCCTTTCCGTCATCGACCGGGGTTATCTGCGCATCGAGGAAAAACTGCAAAACCTCGGCGCCGACATTCGCAGGGTCGAATAGCATGTTTGCTTTTTGCTCGCTTTTTAGCGGCAGCAAAGGAAATGCCGGCCTCGTTTTGGCCAGCAGAACCAAGCTGCTGGTCGACGCAGGCATCGCCGCCTGCCATATCGAAAGCGCCCTTTTGGAAGTTGGCGCCGCGCCGGAGGAACTTTCCGGTATTTTGATCACCCATGAACATATCGACCATGTGCGGGGCGCCGGCGCCCTTTCCCGCCGTTATGACATCCCCATCTATGCCGCGCCAAAACTTTGGCAGAATTTTTTCGGATTCGGACATATAAAAAGCAAAAATCAGGTACTATATGAGTATGGTATGCAGATCGGCGATTTGGAACTGGATTTTTTCAAAACCCAGCACGACGCGATGCAGCCCCTGGGACTTTTGCTTTATCACCGCGGCCAAAAACTCGGCGTTTGCACCGATACCGGTTGCATCACGCCGGGCATGGCGAAGGCCCTGTCCTGTGCCGACGCCCTGGTTTTTGAGGCCAATCATGATCCGGTGCTGCTGCGGGAGGGCCGGTATCCCCCCCATTTGAAGGCCCGGATCGGCGGCAAAAACGGCCATCTTTCCAATCACGATTCCGGCGCCGCCTTGGCGCGGATCGTCGGCGATTCCACCCGGCAAATTCTTCTCGCCCATTTGAGCGCCGAGAACAACCGGCCCGGCCTGGCGTTGGAAACGGTGAAAGCCTCATTGGCGGCGGCGGGGGTCAGGGATGAAATCCGCCTCGACATCGCCCCGGCATGCCAGAGATCCGATTGGATCGTATTAAGCAACCGCTGATCGCGGTGGCGGGGAGCGCTTTCGCCGCCCCGGATCGGCGGTGCTAGAATATGGGGTATCAAAGATGAACAAAAGAGGGGTACAGTTTTTCATCGTTTTTCTGCTGCTGCTGATTGCCGCCTTTTTGGGCGGCGTTTTTGCCATTGTCCTCCAGGATCGGCTGGCGGGGAACGATGCGCCGCCGCCGGCGGCGGAAGCGCCAAAAAGACCGAGGCGGAAAATTTCACCGTCAATACCTATATCGCCAATGAGGTGGCCAAGGCGGTGGTGGGCGTCAGCAATGTGGCGCTGCAATATACCTGGTCCGGCGATGTGCAGGAGGTGGGAGGCCGGCACCGGTTCCGGCGTCATCATCGACGAACGCGGCTATATCGTCACCAACAACCATGTGGTGGCGGATTCCAGCAAAGTCACGGTAACCTCCACGATGGCCGCCAATTCACCGCCGATATCGTCGGCACCGATGTGCGCACCGATCTCGCGCTGCTGAAGATCAACGGCACCGGGCTGCCTGTGGCGGCGCTGGGGGATTCGGATCTGTTGAAGGTGGGGGAACAGGCGGTGGCCATCGGCAACCCCGGCGGCCTGGATTTCGCCGGTTCCGTCACCTCCGGCATCATCAGCGGCCTGAACCGGCCCCTCATCACCGAGGAGGGCCTTCGCTACAAGCTGATCCAGACCGATGCCGCCATCAATCCCGGCAATTCCGGCGGCGCCCTCGTCAACAGCGAGGGAGCAGGTGGTCGGCATCAATACCGCCAAAATTGCCCAAACGGGTTTTGAGGGCATGGGCTTCGCGCTGCCCGCCAATCTCGTCGACGACATCGTGCAGAGGGTGATGGACAAAGGCAGGGTGACCCGGCCGGCCCTGGGCCTGTTCCTGCGCGGACGGTGGACGCGGATTTCGCCGCCTACAATAAGCTCGACGTCGATTATGGCGTCCTTGTTTCGCCGCAGCCAGCAGCCCCGCCGCCGCCGCCGGTCTCAAGGAATATGACATCGTCATCGCCATCGACGGCGAGAAGGTGGCGGACGTCTATGATCTGCAAGACCGGGTTTTTGCCCATAAAGTCGGCGATACCGTCGAGGTCAAGGTGATGCGCGGCAAGGAACAACTGGCTTATGAGGTGAAGCTGACGGAATTGCGGGATGGGGAATGATGCGGATTAAGGTGCTGGCCATTGGCAAAGTGAAGGAGATGTACCTGCGGGAAGCGCTGGCGGACTATAGCCGCCGCATCAGGCCCTATGCGCGGCTGGAAATCCTGGAAGGCCCCGAGGAGGACGTGCAATGCGGCGGCGCCCAAAGGTTCTGGCCAAGGAAGGCGAATTCTTCCTGCGCCATTTGGAACGGGACGTTTATGGCATCGCCCTCGATTTGGACGGAGAAAACCTTACTTCCCCGGATTTGGCGGCATTGCTGGAGGAGAAAGGCAACCGGGAAGGGAAGGAGATCGCGTTTCTGATCGGCGGTTCCCTGGGTTTAAGCGCGGCGGTGAAAAAGCGTTGCCGGCAAAAAATTGCCTTTGGCCGGGCCACCTTCCCCCATCAATTGATCCGGGTTTTTTGCTGGAACAGATTTACCGCAGCCAGAAAATCATCAAGAATGAGCCGTACCACAAATAAAGGCAAAAGATGGGCGCGCCATGCCCCCGCAATGGGAGATGACGCGCCCTTTTCTGCTTATTTCGGGAAGAACGGGATGTTATTGGCCGCATTGATGGGCCGGATTGTCCTGGTACTTCACAGCGCAATCTTCACAAAACACCCTACCTTTTACTTCGCATACACCTCATCGCCGGATATTTCTACGCCGCATTTTTCACAATTTGCCATAAAAACAACCTCCCCGTTATTTTCTAGTTTGGCAATTTTTGTATCGATTGCCATATTTTTATTATAACGGAACGGAGAGAAAAAATCTATAAGATTCTTAGCGTCGGCTATAATTATTTCATACCTTCAACGGTGGTTCCGTCCTTCTTTTCGGCGATAAAAGGACCGGCGCAGCCAAACCGCTGAAAGGCCGGGCTGCTGTTGAATCTGGATGGCGCAATCCTCGCAATAGGCGTCGTGACCGACGGGATAGACGGCTTCGCCGAAAATTTCTTTCGCGCAGCGGGCGCATGTGGCCACGGGATTTCCTCCTTTCATCGCGGTTTCATTCGCTAAACAATAGCGGCAGCCGCTTTTGAAAAATTTTAGGCAGCCGATGGCAAGGGCGGCCAAGAGAAACCAAAGCACCGAACAGTGGAAGCAGATCTGGCCCATCAACTGGCAGCGGCAATGGCTATAATCCCAAACCCGGCATTTGCCCCAGAGATTGACGATGCAGCCGGTGACGAATTCCACCGCGGTGATGATGGCGGAGCCCAAAGCGCAGCGAACCCGAAACGCCGTCAGTTTTGCTCAGCCGTTCAATGATCAAAGGCAGGTTCGGCGGCCAGAACATGCTGTAATGGGTGCGACGGCGGTACAGGATTTCGGCGCAACAATAGGCGCCGCCGCAAAGAAACAGAAAAAGCGCCCCGGCCAATTTCTTCAAATCACCCAACCTCCCCCATGCTTGCTTGGCGTCATTAGCATCAGTATCTGCAAAATGGGGAAAGTTATGCAGACAAGGCCCGGGCAGGAAAAGCGGGTTTTTGTCGAAGCTATCGCCTAACCAGAAAAAAGGAAAAGGAGAAGGGAATGAGGGAAGTAGAAGCTAAGGTTCTCGCCGCCGCGGCGAAGGGCCGGTATCTTCGCATTGCGCTGCAAGCGCCGGATTTCAACTGCGCGCCGGGCCAATTTTTGCAGGTTCGCTGCGGCGGTTCCGTATATAGCCTGATGCCAAGGCCCATCAGCATCCAGCGCGTCGGGAGGGCGCCGTCGTTCTGCTTGTGGAAATAGGGAAGGCACCCCGCTGGCTGGCTTCGCGCCGCCCCGGCGACGCTGTTTCCTTTTTCGGCCCGCTGGGGAACGGCTTCCCGCCGCCGCCGCCGGGAACCGCGGCGCTGGTGGCGGGCGGCATCGGCGTCGCCCCTGGTTCCTTGCGGAAACGCTGAAAAAGGAAAACCGCCCCTTCGTTTTTCTCTTCGGCGCCAGGGATAAAAGCGGCCTTGGCCTGTTAAGGGATCTGGAAGAGATCGGCATTCCGGTGCGGGTCGCCACCGAGGACGGCAGCGCCGGGACAAAGGGCTTCGTCACCACGCTTTTGGCGGCGGAGCGGCCGGCCTCGATCTATGGCTGCGGCCCCTTGCCGATGCTGAAGGCCGTGGCGGCCTATGGCGCCGACCATGCCGTTCCGGTTTGGGTGTCTTTGGAAAGCCGCATGGCCTGCGGCGTCGGCGCTTGCCGGGGCTGTGTAACGAAAATCCGGCGGGACGGCGGCTTCGTCTATGAAAATGTTTGCAATGCCGGCCCTGTTTTTAAGGGGAGCGAGGTGATCTTCGATGGCTAAGCCCAATCTCGCTGTGAACATCGCCGGGATCGCGATGAAAAATCCGGTGATGCCCGCCTCCGGCTGTTTTGGCTTCGGTGAGGAATACCGGGACTTTTTTGACCTTAATGCCTTGGGGGCCATCGTCGTCAAATCGGTGACGCTTCGGCCGACGCCGGGCAATCCACCGCCCCGGGTTGCGGAAACCCCCGGCGGTATGCTGAATGCCATCGGCTGGCAAAACCCGGGTTTGGAGGTTTTTGTTGCGGAAAAGATGCCCTTTTTACGGCAATATCAAACCCCGGTGATCGTCAATCTGGCCGGTAAAACCGTGGAGGATTATGCCACCCTCGCCGCCGAGTTGGACAAGGTGCCGGGCCTCGCCGGTTTGGAATTGAACATCTCCTGCCCCAATGTGGAGGAAGGCGGCGTCGCCTTCGGCGTCGATCCGGTATTGGCGGCGCAGGTCACGGCGGCGGTGAAGGAGAAAACCACGCTGCCGCTGCTCGTCAAGCTCTCCCCGAATGTGACGGACATCGCCGCGATGGCGGCGGCGGTGGAAGGGGCCGGGGCCGACGGCCTGACCCTCATCAATACGCTGACGGGGATCGCCATCGACGTCGAAACCCGCCGCCCGGTTCTGGCCAATGTCACCGGCGGCCTTTCCGGCCCCGCCATCAAACCGGTGGCCCTCCATATGGTCTGGAAGGCGGCGCAAAGGGTGAACATCCCGATCATCGGCGTCGGCGGCATCCTTAGGGCCGAAGACGCGGTGGAATTCCTGCTCGCCGGCGCCAGTGCCGTCCAAGTGGGCATCGGCAATTTCATCCAACCGGGGCTGATGCCGGAAATCATCCGGGGCATCGGGGATTATTTGGCCCGCCACGGCCATAACGATGTAGCGGAACTGGTGGGCCTGGCTTCGCGCCGCGTTTAATTCTTCCGCCGCCGGTGTTGGTTAATGAAAAGGCCGCGCCGCCCCTGGCAACACGGGGGCGGCGCGGCCGTTTGCAATTCGACAATTGCCGTTTATTCCAGGTTCAGTTTCGCCGTTAGGATGCGGTGGACGCCAAAGAAGAGCAGCGCGGACAAAACCGCGGCGAGAATGGTTTGCGGGCCTAAAAAAGCGAACATGCCGTGGACATTGATGGCCGCCGAACCCGACGGGAAGAAAACATCGTTGATCAAGTTCGACAAATTGGCAAAGACAACAAAGATCAGAATAAAGGCGGCCAAACCCGCCAGGCGGCGGTGCTTCGCCACCGCCGGCATTTGCCCGACGGCCAGCGAGGCATAGACCGACAGAATGAAGCCGGCAAAGGCGAGGAGGCTATAGACCAAGGCCAGCAGGAGCAGCAGATAATGTTCCGCCGTCGCCGCCCGCAACGCGGCCCCGATGAATTCCACGCCTGGGGCAGCACCTCTAAAATATCTTTGCTTATGATCGTGAAAAGCCCGCCGATGCCGCCGATCACGCCGCCGATGATGCCCCAAAACAGGGCGATGATCAGCTTGGAAAGGATGAGCTTGGCGACGGAAACCGGCAGTGTGAACATGAGATAGCCCTCGCCGCGCAGCAAATTGCCGTCAAACCTTTGGATCAGCAGGATCAGCGTCATGACGACGCAGGCGACGCCGACGCCAAAATAGGCGAGGCCGATCAGACCGGAAATGAGGGAAAAGGAAAAGCGGATGGCAATGTTCAGCAACAGCGAGGCGACGAGAAAAATGCCATAAAGCGGCAAAAGCACCCGGGCCGTGGCCCGCCATTCGTATTTTAATAATTTTCCTAACATTTGAATACCTCCCGGAATAAAGCGTCAATGGATTTTCCTTCCCGCATACGGATGTTTTCGGCGTCGCCGGCGATGGCGATGCGGCCGCGGTTGAGGAATAAAACATCGTCAAAGATTTTCTCCACATCGCCGATGAGATGGGTGGAAATGAGGATCGAGGCCTCCGGATTGTATTTCGTTAAAATCGTCTCCAGAATATAGTCCCGGGCGGCGGGGTCGACGCCGCCAATCGGTTCGTCCAATAAATAGAAATGGGCGTTTCTCGACATCACAAGCACCAGCTGCACCTTTTCCTTCGTACCCTTGGAAAGATTCTTCAATTTGCGGTTTTCGTCGATGTTCATTTCCGCCAGCATATCTTTGGCCTTGGCCGTATCGAAGTCCTCATAAAAATCGGTAAAGAAAGATATGATGTCCCGCACTTTCATCCAATCGTTCAGATAGCTTTGTTCCGGCAGATAAGAGATGCGGCGCTTCGATTCGATGCCGGGCTTTGCGCCGCCGGCCAAAATTTCGCCGCTGGTGGGGCTTAGCAGGCCGTTCATCAGCTTTAACAGCGTGGTTTTGCCGCTGCCATTGGGCCCCAGCAAGCCGATGATGCGGCCCTGTTCCAGCGTGAAATCAACATTGTCCAGCGCCACCAGGGGGCCAAAATTTTTGGTCAGCCGCTTCGCTTCAATTTTGAACATCGCTTTGGCCTCCTTTCTCCTCTTCCTTTATCAAATGCGCCACTTCGTCCCCGCTATAGCCGATTTCTTTCATCTTTTTCATAAAATCCCGAACATAGACGGCGGCCATTTCCTTTTTCATTTTGCCGATCAGCTCCTTGTCTTCTGTGACGAACCGCCCATTGGTGCGGTTCGCGAAAAGCAATTGTTCCTGTTCCAAAACGCCAAACGCCCTCTGTACCGTGTTTGGGTTCACCCCTTGCCGCAGGGCGAATTCCCGAACCGGGGCAATCTTATCCCCGGGTTGCAGGCGGCCGGCACAGATTTGTTGTTTGATATCGTCGATGATTTGCAGATAAATCGGCGTCGCTGCGTCAAATTGTTTCACGATCGAACCCCCTCGCTCTGTTGTGTTATTGTACTAGTTGAATAATACAACCGGCGGCCTTCTTTGTCAATAGCCAAAACAAATTTTTTTGCGCCGCCGGTGCGGATGGAATCGTCAAAACCGGGCAAAAGCGGGCATTTCTCCTTTCTTGGCCGCCGCCAAGCAGGAAAATGGAATGCGGTGGGATAATATATATAGGGGAAAGAAAAAAGGAGGCGCCCATGATGCTGGATCGACAGGCTTTGGAAAACAGGGAAGAAACCATGCTGGCCCCGGTTGCCGCTTTGAGCAAAAACAGCCGCGGCAGAAAAAAACCGCTGGAACCCTGCCCATTGCGAACGGCCTTCCAGCGGGATCGGGACAGAATTGTCCATTGCAAAAGCTTCCGGCGCTTAAAATATAAAACCCAGGTTTATCTGCCGGCCTTGGGCGACCATTTCCGCACCCGGCTCACCCATACATTGGAGGTGGCCCAAATTTCCCGCACCGTCGCAAGAAGCCTGGCCCTTAACGAGGACCTCACCGAGGCCATTGCCCTCGGCCATGATCTCGGCCACACCCCGTTCGGCCATGCGGGGGAACGCACCCTCAGTACGTTATTGCCCCGTCCCTTTTATCACAATGAACAGAGCCTCAGGGTGGTGGATCTGCTGGAGCGGGATGGCGAGGGCTTGAATTTAACCGAGGAGGTGCGGGACGGCATCCTGCATCACACCGGCCCCGGCTTGCCCTTTACATTGGAAGGCCAGATCGTGCGCCTGGCGGATCGGATCGCCTATGTGAACCACGACATCGACGATTCACTGCGCAGCGGCTTTCTCAAACAGGAGCATCTGCCCCGGGACGCGATGTCGGTGCTGGGGGAGGACCATGGCCGGCGCATCGGCGGCCTGATCGTCAATATGGTGCGCCATTATGACCGGGAAGGCCGGATCGGCCTCGACGATGCGGAATGGCAAGCCCTTTGCCATATGCGCCACTTTTTAACGGATACCGTCTATCTGCGGGAAGAAATTCAATTGGAGGAAGCCCGTTCCCGCAATTTGATTGCATTTCTCTACCGGCACTATCAGGAACACCCCGGGCTTTTGCCGGATCATCTGCCGGGAGAGGATCTTACGGTGCGGATCAAAGACTATATCGCCGGTATGACCGACAGCTTCGCGCTGCGTTGCTTTGTCGCCTTTACCGTGCCGATGGGATTTCAATTTCTCCACGCATAAAAATAAAGAAGACCGCCTCTTCGCCGGTCAGGCTATGCCGCCAAAGACCAATTGGCAGCCAGGGCGGTCTCTTCCAAAGCGATGGTTTGATTTGCCGGTTTTATCTCCTTAGGGGTTCATTGCCGACCGGCAAAAACGCCGCTGGGTTTTCCACCGCCGGCAAATCAGTTTTTCGCTCGATGCTATTTTTCCCCCGGGCTGGGAAAGTATGCTGTAATATTTTCCCTTTTTTGCATAAATTTTAGCGTCTCTAACCATAATAAGGCCGGAAGAGAAAAGAGGAAGCGCAAGTGAAAGGCTATATTCCCCAGGAAATCATCGATGAAATACGGGATCGCACCGATATGGTGGACTTGATTGCCCCCTATGTGATGCTAAAAAAGCGGGGCCGCAACTATGTGGGGCTATGCCCCTTTCATCTGGAGGATACCCCTTCCTTTACCGTCTCCCCGGATAAGCAGATCTTCTACTGTTTCGGTTGCCAAAAGGGGGGGAATTGCTTCGATTTTTTAATGGAATATGAGCATTTGCCCTTCCCCGAGGCGGCGGAAAAGCTGGCCCGCCGGGCCGGGATCCCATTGCCGGAGAAGGAGATTAGCCCCGTTGAAAGGCAACGCCGGGATGAAAGGCGGCGGCTTTATGATGTCAATAAGGAAACCGCGTCTTTTTTTCAACGCCAGATGGCCCAAAGCCGCCCCTGCCTCGCCTATTTGGATCGGCGCGGCCTTTCGGCGGAGGTGGTGGCCGCCTTTTTCCTCGGCTATGCCGGGGAAAGTTGGGACGCCCTTCGAAATCACCTGTTGAAGGCCGGATACAGTGAAGAGGATTTGCTGAAGGCCGGCGTCGTCTCCGCCGGAGAGGGCGGCCGGATCTATGACCGCTTTCGCCAGCGGCTGATGTTCCCCATCGCCGACGCCAAAGGCAATATCATCGCCTTCGGCGGCCGCATCCTGGGGGAGGGAGAGCCAAAATATCTGAATTCGGCGGAAAGCCGCCTCTTCAACAAAAGCCGCAATCTCTATGGCCTCCATCTGGCAGCCCCCCATATCCGGGAAAAAGGGGAAGCGATTTTGATGGAGGGCTATATCGATGTGCTGACCGCCCATCAATTTGGTTTGAAGAACACCGTGGCGCCATTGGGCACCGCCTTCACCGAGGATCAAGCCAAGCTGCTAAAACGCTATGGCGGCCGGGTGCTTTTGGCCTTCGACGGCGATGGCGCCGGCAGAAAGGCCGCCCTCCGCTCCATCGACATTTTGTCGAAACAGGGTTTTCGCATCGCCGTGCTGGCGCTGCCGGAGGGCCGGGATCCCGACGATTTCCTGCGTCAGCAAGGGCCGGAGGCTTGGGCGGCCCTGGCGGAAAAGGCCCCCAGCCACATGGAATATTTGATCGAACTGGCCTTTGCCGCCCATGACGCCGGCCGGGCCGAAGGCAAGGCCGACATTGTAAAGGCGCTGTATGGGCCGATTCTCGCCATCGGCGACGGGGTAGAGCGGGGGGAATATGTCCGTACTATCGCCCAAAGATTGGATATTTCGGAAGAATTGCTGCTGGCGGATATCCGCCGCGGCGCCACCGAAGGGCGGGATGCCATCGGCCGCGATTTTAGCTACCAAAAGCCGCCCAAGGAAAAATCCGAAGACCGGGCCGTGCGGTTGCTCTGCCACCTGGCCCTGGAGGATCAGAGTTTCTATGACCGCCTAGAAGCGGAATTGGGTTGGGATTTCCTCGCCGATTCGCCGTTAAAGCCCCTTCTGGAGTTGGTGGCGCAGCACTATGACCGCTATTCTTGGCGGCCCCGGGATCTCGCGGACTTGCTGGAGGAGGAAGAAAAAGGCCGCCTCTTTTCCTTCCTGCTGGAAGAGGTGCCGGAGGGCGACCGGGCGACGGTTTTCAGTGATTGCCTGGCCAGGGTCAAAAGGAAGAAATTGGCGGAGGAATTGGCGGCGCTGGAAGCGGCCATACGCCGAGAGACATCCAATGAAAATCATGGGGATTTCCTGAGACTTTTACAGGAATTTGACAAAAAGCAGAAGGAATTAAGGAAAATTTAGTGAATACATCATTATTAAACATTTAGGGGGGAAGTAAATGAAGTCGGAACAAGCGAATCCTGACATCATCAAAAAGCTGATGGTCAGCGGTAAAAGCCGCAACTTTTTGACCTATGCCGAGATACAGGATGCTGTGAGCGATATTGACTTGTCCCCGGAACAGATGGACGACATTTATATCCATTTCACGCAGGCGGGCATAGACATCATCGATGATTCCGCCGATCTGGATCAGATCGAGCCGCCGGAAAATTTGACCCATGTGGCCGAGGCCGAGGTGGATCTCACGATCCCCGACGGCATTTTTATCGACGATCCGGTAAAAATGTACCTAAAAGAGATCGGGCGGGTGGCGCTTTTGTCCGCCGATGAAGAGGTGGATTTGGCCCAGCGCATGGAAGAAGGGGATGAAGAAGCCAAACGGCGTTTGGCGGAATCCAATCTCCGCCTCGTCGTCAGCATCGCCAAACGTTATGTGGGCCGGGGTATGCTTTTTCTCGACCTGATTCAGGAAGGGAATCTCGGCCTCATCAAAGCGGTGGAAAAATTCGATTACCGCCGCGGCTATAAATTCAGCACCTATGCCACCTGGTGGATTCGGCAGGCCATCACACGGGCCATCGCCGACCAAGCCCGGACGATCCGCATTCCCGTCCATATGGTGGAAACCATCAATAAGCTGCACCGCATCAACCGCCAGCTTTTACAGGATCTGGGCCGGGAACCGCTGCCGGAAGAAATCGCCGGCGAGATGGAAGTAACCGTCGAGCGGGTGCGGGAAATTCAGAAGATCGCCCAGGAACCGGTTTCTCTGGAAACCCCCATCGGCGAAGAGGACGACAGCCACCTCGGTGACTTCATCGAGGACGAGGATGCGCCGGCGCCGGCGGAGGCCGCTTCCTTTATGCTTCTGAAGGAACAGCTGGACGATGTTCTCGATACGCTAACGGCACGGGAGAGAAAGGTGCTGCAACTGCGCTTCGGCCTTGACGACGGGCGTTCCCGTACCTTGGAAGAGGTGGGCCAGGAATTTGGCGTTACCCGGGAGCGGATTCGCCAAATTGAGGCAAAGGCCCTGAGAAAACTGCGCCATCCCAGCCGCAGCCGCAAATTGAAGGATTATTTGGAATAAACACTTGACGGGGAAAAGGTTTTTCAGTAAAATAATGTGTGCCGTATTTCGTCCAGGGGCCGCAACCGCGGCTGCCTGGATTGCCTTGTATAAACCGATGCGGGCCTATAGCTCAGCGGTAGAGCCCCCGGCTCATAACCGGTCGGTCCCTGGTTCGATCCCAGGTGGGCCCACCAAAGAAAAGCCCTGCACAATATATGTGCAGGGCCTTCATTTTTGTCGTTTTCTCCGGACAAGGGCAAAAGCCGACCAGGGGATGGCGCAAAAAGGGGGAAAATCCCAAAGGCAGACCGCATGGCGGCCGCATATTGAAAGGCAAAAGGGAAACAATATGAGGGACATTGCCCGGGCCGCCCGCATGGAATCGTTTTGTTTTTCTATTGACCGCTCAGAAAAAAGGATGTTATAATCCCGGTAGGCCGATAAAGTATTGCCGGGCGGCCGTTTGGGGCATGGCAATGCCCGCTTATTTCCGACGGTTTGAACGGAGAAGAGCCGAAAATTTACTGGAAACAAAAAGGAGTGAAAGTATGCCGGATTACAAAGAGAGTTTGAACGGTTTGAATCAAAACAATATGAAAATTGCCAAGCTGCTGCCGGATGAAATGAAAGGCTTTATGGATCTTCACCATGCCGCCCTGGAGGACGGGGCCATCCATCCTAAGACCAAGGAATTGATCGCTTTGGGAATCTCGATCGCCATCAGATGCGAGCCTTGCATTGTCAGCCATGTGGACAGCCTGGTCAAAATGGGGGCCACCAAGGAAGAAATTCAGGAAACCATCGCCGTCGCCATGTTTATGGGTGGCGGCCCCTCCCTGGCATATGGCGGCAAAGCCCTGGAAGCCTTTGAACAGTTGCGCTGATTCTTTAAACGATGGTTGAAATAAGCCGCCAAAACCGAACATAAAGAACCAAGCCGGTAGAAATCCCAAAACCCCCGCCCAATGCCGGGCGGGGGTTTGCTTTGGTTGGGCCGCCCGTTTGGCCGGAGGCCAGGAAAGCCTGTGTAAACAGGGTTTTGCCCAATCTCTTGCCGCCGGGCGGCTTATTTTTTCTCCAATCGTCCTTTTGATGCGCCATATTGGCCCAAAGCCGGGCCATTGGGCCGGTATTCCTTGCTGCAAAAGCTGAAAGGCCTGATCTTTTCCATGTCCGGGACGCCCTTTTCGTCCAAAACAGCGGCATCATAATGGGCGGCGATCACCTCCGCGATAAAAACGTCATTGCTGGGCAGGGACAGGATTTCCGTGACTTTGCATTCCAGATTGACCGGGCACTGCTGAATCAGCGGCGCGGCGACATGTTTTGCGGGAATTGGCGTTAAGCCCGTTTCCTTAAATTTATCAACCTTTTTTCCCGAAACGAAACCGCAATAGTCGGAAATTTTCCACAGATCCTCCGAAGGGATATTGACCACAAACTCCTTACTGTCCCTGAGCATGGGATAGGAATATCTTTTCGGCTCAACAGCGATATAGATCATAAAGGGCCTGGTATTGACGATCCCCGCCCAGGAAATGGTGATGATATTGGGTGCTTTTCCCTCCTGTTGCACCGTCACCAAAACCGTCGGCACCGGAAACAAATCCCAACCGGGCCGGCATTCTACTTTGGCCAAGTCATCTCCTCCTTTGTTTTTTATCCTTTGAAACCATACGGTTGTATTTGGCGGCTTAGGCTCAAAATCCTCTTATCGCCGCTAAAATTGGGCGCCGCACCTCCTTTGGCCGTCCCCCGGAAGCCAAGAAGCGCCGGAATTTTTCCCGACGCTTCCTGTATCTCACTTTGGCTACCCTAAATGTCCTTTTTAGACCCCCGCGACGCTCAATAGATGCCGTCGGGTTCCTTATTGGTGCTGATATAGATGTTCTTCACCTGGGAATAATGCTCTAAAACCTGTTTGTGTACCTCCCGGCCATAGCCGGACTTTTTGTAGCCGCCAAAAGCGGAGCCCGCCGGCGCCGGGCCGAATTCATTGATCCAGACGGTGCCGGTCTCGATCCCCTTGGCGACGTCGAAGCCGCGGTTGATGTCCTGGGTCCAAACGCCGCCGGCCAGGCCATAGAGGGAATCATTGGCCATATCGATCACTTCCTGTTCGCCGGAGAAGGGAATCACGACGAGAACGGGGCCAAAAATCTCTTCCTGGGCGACACGCATACGATTGTCGGCATCGGCCAAAATCGTCGGTTCGATGAAATGGCCCTTGTCATAGGGAGGGGAAAGGATGCGCTTGCCGCCGGTGGCGAGCCGGGCCCCTTCCTTGACGCCTATGTCGATATAGTGAAGGATGGTTTTCATTTGGTTTTCATCGATCACCGGCCCCATCTTGGTTTCCGGATCCAGGCCATTGCCCACCTTGATGTTTTGAAATTTCTTCACCAGATCCGCCAGAAATTCATCGTAGATGTCCCGATGGAGGAAGAGGCGGGAACCGGCGCTGCAAACCTGGCCGGCATTGCAGATGATGCCCATACAGACGGCGCCCAAAGCCCGTTCCCATTGGCAATCGGGAAAGATGATGTGGGCGGATTTTCCCCCCAATTCCAAGGTGGAAGGGATCACGTTCTTACCGGCGATCTCCCCGATGCGGGCGCCGATTTCGGTAGAGCCGGTGAAGGCCACCTTGCGAATATCGGGATGCTGCACCAAGGCTTCGCCGCAGGTTCTGCCGCCGCCGGGCAGGATGTTCAAAACACCGGGGGGCAAAAGCGGGCCGATCAGCCGCGCCAATTCCAGGACGGAAATGGGGGTATTGCTGGCGGGCTTGAATACGATGCAATCCCCGGCGGCCAAAGCCGGCGCCAATTTCCAGCAGCCCATGCAGAGCGGATAGTTCCAGGGCACAATCTGGGCGACAACACCGATGGGTTCCCGGCGCAGGATATTGAAGCTGGTGGCGCTATGTTCGATGTAGCTGCCTTCTTCCGCCCGGATGCAGGAGGCGAAATAGCGGAATTCATCGATGGCGTCCCATACATCCCAGCGGGATTCCTCCAATGGCTTGCCATTGTTCAATGTTTCCACCTCGACGAGAAAATCGAAATGGTCTTCCAGCACCTTGGCGATGGCGAGCAGAATGTCGGAACGCTCCCGGGAAGAAATGGCGGCCCAATCGGGGAAAGCCTTCCAGGCGGCTTTTACGGCTTTGTCCACATCGGCGGCTTCGGCGGCGGCGATGTCCGCCAGCTTCTCTCCGGTGGCGGGATTGTAGGCGGGGAATGTTTTTCCCGACAGAGGCGGCGTGAAACCGCCATCGATCCATAAATCATAATGCCGCGGCAAATCAATTGTGCTTGTCATTTGGGTACCCCCTTCATTTTATGGTAAAAAGCGGAATCTGTCTTTGTTGAAAATATCTGCAAAACCGGTGCCAATGGCGGCGCGGCGCGGCGGCTTCCGGGCTGGCATGGCGATAAAAAATAGACCGACAGCGGCTTTCTTGCCGTTCCGATGCAGGAATCGGCGTAAAAAAAGCGAAATCTTCCCATTGTGTGAGTAAAAAAAGGTAAAATTGCGAAAGGAGGCGTCGGCAATGGCGAAGCGGGATGGCCCTTCGGCGGTGCTGAAGGGGGAAATTGCCCGGCTGGCCCGGGTGGATCGTCTGTATGGCCAGATCCTCGACCTGATCCGGGAAACGATCTATGTTACCGATAAAAACGGTACCATCATCGTTTACAATAAGGAATCGGAGCGTATGGAAGGGCTGTGCAAAGACGATTTGCTGGGGAAAAAGGAGGAAGAGGTGTATCCGCTGACCGATGGGATGAGCTTTTACGGCGCGGTAACCTCGAAGGTGATGCGCACCGGGGAGCCGATTCGCAACCAGTACTACCGTTATCTGCTGCCCAATGGCCGCCTGACGAATTTTATTTTCAGCTCTTACCCCTTTTTGAGGACGGGGTTGTTGCCGCCGTAATCACCATCGGCCGCAATATGAACCAGATCAGCGATTTTATTTCCACCACCTTTGAGCTGCAACAGCAGATTTTGCAGGAAGAGGATCCGATGCGCCAGGGCCGGAAAGACATCTTCCTAGACGATATCATCACCGCTTCGCCGTCGCTGTTGAGCGGCATCGATATGGCGAAAAAGGTGGCCTTTAACCAGGCGCCGGTGATGATTTCCGGCGAAACCGGCACCGGCAAAGAGCTTTTCGCCCGCGGCATTCACAATGCGGGGCTTTGCCGGTCGGCGCCGTTTTTGCCGATCAACTGCGGCGCGATCCCGGAAAATCTGTTGGAAAGCGCCCTCTTCGGTACGGTCAAAGGGGCCTTCACCGGCGCGATGGACATGCCCGGCCTCTTTGAGCAGGCCGGGGAAGGAACGATTTTCCTTGATGAAATCAATTCCCTGCCCATCTATTTGCAGCCTAAGCTGCTGCGGGTCTTGCAAGACCGCATGGTGCGCCGGGTGGGCAGCAAATTTGAGATCGAAGTGAAGTGCCGCTTCATCAGCGCCAGCAATCTAGACCCTTTTGACGCGGTACAGCAGGGGATCATCCGTTCGGATCTGTTTTTCCGGCTTTCGACCTTTATCCTCAATTTGCCGCCTTTGCGGGAACGGCCCAAGGACATCGCGCCGCTTTTAAGCCACTTTATACAGCGCTTTAACCGGATCTACAATAAGGATGTGCGCGGTTATTCCGAGTTTTTTCTCCGCTTTTTGCACCATTATGATTGGCCCGGCAATGTGCGGGAACTGGAAAATCTGGTGGAGAGCATCCTTTGCCTGATGGACGTCGATGAAAAAATCCTGTCGATCCACCATATCCCCGATTATATCCGCAGCCGCATGGAGGAGCGGGTTTCCCATACCGACGGCCTGTCCGTTCACCGCGTCCCATCCGAACCGGCGCCGGCTTTGGATGCGGTTCCCGACCCCGCGCCTTCCTATGTAGAAATGCGGGAAAAGGTGGAGAACGAGGAGCGCCAGCGCATCGAAGGGGCCTTGCTGCGCAACCAGTTTAATCTGACGAAGGCCGGCGCGGAATTGGGGATTTCCCGGCAGACCCTGATCTATCGCATGAAAAAATATGGCATGTGGAAGCGCAGATAAGAGAAAAAAGGAGAAAGAAAGAGTAAAGAAAGAGAAAAATATCGGCAAAGCCGGCATGTCGGCGGCGCCGATCGGGAGAATATAGACTTCCCTTTGGGCAAAAAATTTGATATAGTATGACGTAGAACAGGCCTTCTTTATCTTTGGAAAAAAATTGTCCCCTTTGGCAAGAAATTTGCTTTAAGGAGGTTCCAAAATGATAAGGGAGGTTTTTTATATGAATCGCTTTTCCTTTTTGGTGCCCACCCGGGTGGAATTCGGCGAAGGCGTATCCGCGACATTGCCGGCAGAGGCGGCGGCCCTTGGCGGCAAGAAAATTCTCATCGTTACCGATCCGGGGCTCGTGAAAACGGGATTGGTGCAAAAGTTCGCCGATATGCTGGCGGAAGCCGGGATGGAAACGAAAATCTTCGATGCGATCCAGGCCAATCCCAGGGACATCACCTGCGATGCCGGCAGTGAAATCGCGAAGGAATTCGGCGCCGATTGCCTCGTCGCCATCGGCGGCGGCAGCCCGATGGACACGGCGAAGGCCATTTCCCTGCTGATGACGAACCCCGGATCCATCAATGACTATTTTGGCTATGACCAGATGGAAAACCCCGGTACGCCATTGATTACGATTCCCACCACCGCCGGTACCGGCAGTGAGGTGACGATCTGGGCGGTGATCACCAATACCCAAAAGGAGCCCCATGCCAAAGACGCGGTGGGCAGCAATTTGATCTGCCCCAAAGTCGCCTTGATCGATCCGGAGCTGACCTATGGTTTGCCGCCGGAGCTGACGGCTTCCACCGGGATGGACGCGATGTGCCACGCCTATGAAGGCTATACGGCGCTGCCGGCCAATCCCTATACCGATTTATATGCCGAACGCGCCTTTTCACTGATTGCGGAAAATCTGTTGCCGGCCTTTGCCCATGGCGACAATGTGGAGGCCCGCCGCGGCATGATGCTGGGCCAGCTTTTCGGCGCCATCGCCTTTTCGATGGCGGATACCCATGCCAACCACGCGCTTGCGGAAACCTGCGGCGGCGTTTATGATATTCCCCACGGCATCGCCAATGCGATTTTTCACCCTATGTGATGCAATACCTGTCCATTTCCAATTTGGCGAAACATGCCCGGATGGCCCGGTGCATCGGCCGCAATGTCGAAGGCTTGCCGCTCCTCGCCGCCAGCCTCCCAAGGGGTGGACGCGATTATGGAAATGCGGCGTTTGTTAGATATTCCCAGTTTAAAAGAGGTTGGCGTTAAGGAAAAGGATTTTGACGACATCGTTGCCTTGGCCATGGCCAATCTCGGCACGCCGGACGCGCCCCGGAAAATGACCCCCGCCGGCTATATGGAAATCCTGAAGAAAACCTATTTTGAGGAACCGTTTTGATCCCCGTCTTTAAGGAGGTGTTGAGAGATGGGTGAAAACCTAAAAATAGACAATATCAATGAGGAAATCCTGCGCCGCATCGAAATCATGGACGATCCGTCCTATGATCCGGGGCCGGCCTTCAACAAAAAGACTATATCGGCATTGCCGTTGTCGCCGTTATTTGCATACTGGGAATGATTCTAGGCTATTATGCCTGATGGCGGGAAAGGAGAAGAAACCATGGCGATTCAAGATCAGGTAAACCAGAGGCCTATTATGGCATCATTCCCATGATGAAGCAGGACCGTATCTACGGCCTGTGGGACCGATCATCGTCACCGGCGTTCGCGATCGCCACCTGGTGCTATGTGCAGGGGGCTATATCGGCAATGTGCTCAATTTCACCCAGGACCTCACCAATACCCTGTTTGGCATGGTTTTGGCGGGACTTGTCATCTATTTGGCCGTCATCATCTGCACCCGTTTTGGCATCGATCTCTGGGTATACCAAAAAGCCGTCTACGGCTATAAGCTCTATATCCTCATTTTTATCCTTTCCATCGGCTCTACTTGGGGGTATGAGGGCGATCAACTGTAAGCTGTTTTCCAATTCGATGATTTTGGTGGCCAAAAGCTTTGGCTTCTCCTTGGCGGCGTCTGGCCGCCGCTGCTGGGCGTCTTTTGCGTCGCTTGCGGTTGGGCCATCGCTTTGCGCGGCCCCGTTATGGTGCGCATGGCCACAAAGATCATGGTGCCTTGCCTGTTGCCGTCGGCGCCTTTATCATGATCCTCGTCCTCGTCAATGTGCCCATCCATGAGATTACACAGATGGAACCGATGTATGCCGGCGATTTCGGCAGCGGCCGCTCCGGCTATATGCTGATTTTGGAAATGAACATCGCCTTTATTTTTGGCTGGGCGCCGGTTTTGGGCGTCATCCCCAACGCCTCGTTAAAACAGAACGGAAAAGCTACAGGGCCATCTGATCGGCTATTCCATGATTATGGCCTGGTTTATCTGCATCGGCGCGATGACCGGCCTGGTCATGGGCAATGCCTATGGCTTGTACAGCACCGACCCCACCGAATGGCTGCTGTTGCTCGGCGGCGCGAAACTTGGCATTTTGTCCTGGTTTTCATCGGCTTCGCCAATATCACCACCCAAGCCATCGCCACCTATAGCCTTACCGTCAGCACGAAGGTTATCAATCCGAAATGGAATTATAAGGTGATCGCCACGCTCTGGTCGGTATTCTGCGCCGCTCTTGTCGTTTGGAATGGCGTATGGGAATACTATACCCTGTTCCTCGCCCTGGTCGGGGCGGTCTGCGTTCCCGTTGTCACCCTGATCATCGTTGATTTTTATATCGTGCGCAGGAAAAGGTTTTCCATGCGCTCCCTTTATCTGGTAGACGGAAAAGATCCTATCAATATACCGGCGGCGTCAATTTTGTGGCGTTGATCAGCTTCAGCTTAGCGGTGCTCTCCTATTTTCTCGTCTATGACCCGGTCAACTATGTGCCCCGTTCCGGTATTTTCAATTTCCTCACGGCTGACTTTCAATGCCGTCGTCACCGACCTTTCCTACTATCTGATGAGCAAAATCCCGGCGGTTCGCGCCTATCTGCTGCGGGATCGGACGGAAAAAACCACGGCGGCGCCAATTCGGGAAGCCTCTGCTCCGGAACAGGCGCATTAAAGAAGAATGCGGCATTGGGATTCCTTTCCTTCACCATCCGGAATCTCGAGGCGCCGGGAACCTATCCCGGCGCCCCGTTTCGAGCCGGGCCGACCGGCGGCAACCATCCCTCTTTCGAACGATCCGCCGCCGCAAAACGGCGTTTTGATTTTACGTTTTCTGCGGCGGTTGGCGATTCTTTCCGAACCATTTCTCTCAGCAAAAGGCCAGGCCCATGCGTATGCCTTTGTACGGTGCGGGCCTGGCCTTTTGTTCTCGCGCCCGGCTCCGGGCCGCTCCGACGCCGCCAAGGCGGCTTTTTGCGTGAAAGAGGGGGTGATGGCGGTGTAGGGGAGGCCTTGCGCCTTATGCAAAAATTTTGTATAATAAAGACGGTTGCCATCGGCATATGTTGAAAAACCTGCCGCCTTGGCGTCTGTTAGGCCGAATCTATTTTGGCCATCGTTTTAGTTCATGAAGCCCTGCGGGGAGAAAACCGGCTTTTTTCTTCTTTTCTTGACAAAGCATTCGCTCCTTTACCGTATCCATGATTACAATATTACGATCGCCCGCTTTCGGTTTGCCCGCGTGCTTTCCCCATTTTTTCGCTTAGGGGGCATAGGCTATATGGGTGGCGGTATTTTTAACAAAATGTGCGGTGAAGGTTGAGCGAAGTATAAATGAAGAGAAAATAAAACCTATCTATATAAAGGCATTGTTTTGGGCTTTTTGTTCGCATTGCCATTGCCGTTTTCGCGCTTTGCGGCTGGTTCAACAGAACATATGGCGTGGGCTTAAATGAATTGCTCTATACGCTGGTTTCCCCGCTGAAGGCACCGGCTTTGTGATGATTGAAGAGATCATGGCTGTGTTTTTGCCGCCGGTCGCCGCTGCGCTGCTGCTTTATATTTGGCTTGCTTTCTTCTTCCGCCCGACCGCCGCAAAGCCCGGCGCGGCCGAAAGCGGTGGGGATTTTTTGGAATGGGGGCGGCGCATCGGCGCTTCCTTCTGCCTGCTGCTGTTCCTAAACGCCTGGGTTTATGTGGGAGAGAGCCTGGACGTCAACGGCTATCTGTATGCCCTCTCCCATCAAACCAACATATATGAAGACCATTATGTCGACCCCCTCTCCGTCGCCATCACCGAAGGAGAGAGGAGAAATCTGATCTATATCTATCTTGAAAGCATGGAAACCACCTATGCCGCCACCTGCGATGGCGGCGCCCAAAGGATCAACTATATTCCGAACCTCACCCGATTGGCGGCGGAAAACCTTTCCTTTTCCGATAAAAAGGCCCTTGGCGGCTTTTTGAGCCCGCCGGGAACCACCTGGACCATGGGGGCTCTATTTGCTTCCTCCACCGGGCTTCCCTTTGCCTTCCCCGTCGACGGGAACTCGATGAACGAACGGGAATATTTCGCTGCCGGCGTGACGGCCCTCGGCGATATTTTGGCGGACCACGGTTACCGGCAAATGTTTCTTTGTGGATCCGACGGCACCTTCGCGGGACGGAAAACCTTTTTTGAACAGCATGGCGGATATACCGTTTTTGATTATGACGTCGCGAAGGCATATGGCTATATCGCGCCGGATTACCGCGTTTGGTGGGGCTTTGAGGACGCGATTCTCTATGAAATCGCCAAAGACCGGGCGACGGAACTTGCGGCAGGAGGCCCCTTTAATCTGACCCTGTTGACGGTGGACACCCATCATGTGGACGGTTATGTCTGCCCGCTGTGCAAAAATGAACATAGCATACAGCTGGGCAATGATATGATGGCCTGCGCCGACAGGCTGCTGTTGGAGTTCATTTCTTGGTGTAAAGAGCAGGATTTTTACCAAGATACCTTGATCGTAATCTCCGGCGACCATCCGAGAATGGACAAAACCCTCGTCTGTGGCGTCGATGCCGGGATCGCACCATCTACAACTGCTTTTTGCAGGCGAACAAAAGGTGCAGGGTCGACGCGCAACCGCGTTTTCACCACGATGGATCTGTTCCCCACGGTTCTCTCGGCGCTGGGGTTTGAGATCGAAGGCGACCGTTTGGGTCTGGGAACGGATCTGTTTCCTCCCGGCAAACCCTGGCGGAAGAGCATGAGCTGCTTATATCCAAGAGGAATTGGGGAAATACTCCTCCTATTATGTGGACACCTATTCCAGATAAATCTCAAAGACGAAACGGAAAAACCGATTGGCCAAAGGCCGGTCATCGCCGCCGTGGGGCAATTTCAGGCCGTCAGGCTTTGGGAAATGACCCGGAACTAGGCGCGAACAAAAGCCGGGTCGGCACCGTATGAGACATATGCAAGGGCCCGGCTTTTGTGCGCCACGGCGCCACCGGCCGTTCGCCGACAGCCAAACGCCCCGCCATTTGGCGGGGCGTTTAGCTGAAAAACTCCCTGCGCGGCGACCATGGACGATCCGCAAAGGATTTTGGGAAAGGATCGGCAACCGTTACATGGAACGTGGCGCCGAAAAACTTATTGTGTAGCAGGGGATAGTCTGAAAGGGGGCCAGGCCCGCTTTCAGGTATCTCAATCGATAGCGCCGTAGGCGCGTCAGCTTGTAGACTTTGTCCACAAGCCGACCTTCATTTGGCGGGGCGTTTGAGAGGAAAGGGGTTGACCGTTTCGGGCTTTGTTAGCCGATTGTCTTAGGGCCGTCCTTCTTTTGCCAGATATAGCTGAAGGCGACGGTGGAAATGGCTGCCGCCAATACCGCCGCATACGTTTCCGTAAAGGCCGGATGGATCGGATAGACGCCGGTTAAACTTTTGTAGACGACCCAGAAAGCGCCGATGGCGCCGGTGAAAACCAAGGCATAGGTGGCCCCTTTGGGGGAGGTTTTTTGCCAATAGATGGCGAAAACGAGCACCACAAAAATTGCGCCCCGCAAACTGTAGGCGAAATAAACGATGTCCAAGATGGTGGTGGAACCGTAAAAAAGCAGTGCGAGAATCATGCAGACCACCCCGGCGAGGCCGGTGAAAATTCGGGAAACCAAGAGAACCCGTTCATCGGAAGCGTCGGGTCTGAGCCGCCTTTGGTAGATGTCCTTCGTAATCATTGTGCCGCTGGCGAGGATGATGGGAGATATCGTCGACAAAATGGCAGCGAAGATCGAGGCCAAAACGATGCCGCCGATCACCGGATCCAAAGTCAGCAGCAATTGGGGCAAGGCCTGTTTGGCATCGGTTAAACCCGGCAAAGCCACCCTAGCGCTCATGCCCAAAAGGGCGGTGAGAATGCCAAAGGGGGCCACGGCGAAAGCGGTGATGATCGCCGCCTTTTTGGCGACGCGCACATCCTTCGCGGCGAGAATGGGCTGGATCCCGGCTTGGGCCGTACAGGCGCCGAGGATCGAAGCGATCAGCCAGGAGGACACCTTCGACATGCCGATGCTGCCCATTGAAAAGTGGCTTGCCGGCAGCTGTTGGCCGATGACGGCGGCGCCCCCCAGCCCTTTTATGACGAAAACCAGGGCCAGGATGATGCCGAAATACATGGCGGCCAGGTGCATGATATTGGTGTAGCCGACCGCCACCATGCCGCCGGCCAGGGTATAGGCGATGAAGCCGATGCCCAGGATGATCACGCAAGCTTCATACGGCAGCCCCAAAATGCTGACGCCAAGGGCCCCGGCGGCCAGCAATTGCGAGGTACCCACCGCCAGCATCACAAAGGTCAATAGGATGCTGGAAACGATGCGGGCGTCAACGCCGATGAAGTTTTCCACAATACCGGGAACGGTCACCGTTTCCAGGCTGCGGTAGAGCTTGGCGAAAAAAAGCGCCAAAACGATGATGCCAAGTCCATTGGCAATGGTGTACCAAGCCCCGGAAATTCCATATAAAAAACCGAATTCCGATATGCCGGTGGTTGCCGTTCCCCCCAGCCATTCGCCGGTACCGGCGGCGACGCACATCAGACAGCCGAGCCCGGCGCCGTGAAAGCTCTTGGCCGAGGTGGATTTTTTCTTTGCCGAAACCCCGATGGCAATGGTGAGGGCAAAGTAAAGGAGGATGATCAGAAGTTGAGTGGGCATCTTAATTTGCGACCTGCCTTTCTGTTCCTTGTGTCTTGGTTGGCGGAATTTGGAATTGGGCCTGTGGGAAGCAAAGGCTTCCTTTAATATATAGGGATCAGATATGTAGGTATCTTTTCATCGGAGGCTGAGTATGGTTTACAAGCCTTCTTCCCTTTCCGCTTCTTTAATGATGTTCGCCATGAAGGCGGCGCTTCCTTCCGGCAATGGATCCGGTTTGTGATTTTCCAGGATGTCCTTTGCCTTCTCCGTCGCCCGAAGCAACAGATCCTTTCCTCCCATCATGCTCCCATCCTTCCCGCATCTGGCGGTCGAAAAGCCGCGTGTCCGATTGGGTTCGCTTGAAATTGTCATAGGTATGTTGGTGGGTGACGAATTCTCCCGCCACACCCACCTGCTGAATCACTTCGGTGGCAATTTCATAGTCGCTTACGTCGATGCCCTGCACCGTTCGTTTGATCATCGCGGCGATTTCATTGTCGATGACCATCTGGGCGAAATCTAAGGTAATGCCCAGTTCCAGCATGCCCAAACCGTAGATGACATTGGCGCCTGCCAATGCCGGCAGCAGGGCGGTAAGGGTTTTTTCATGGGCGGCTTGGCCGTCGGCAACTTTGCTGTCCGCCTAGCCCCCCGCAACCCAGCTGGGCAAATGATAAAATTGCGCCATCTTGGCCACCGCCGCGTTGATCATGCCCAATTCGGGGCAGCCCACCGGGGAAGTGGTGTATTTCAAGTCCATGATCGTGGTCGAGCTGCCATAGACGATGGGAGCGCCCTTCTGTGTGACTTGGGATAAAACGATGGCCGCCAGCACTTCCGCATTGTGGGTGATCAGGGTACCGGCGAGGGTTACCGGCGTGGTGCCGCCGGACAGCGCCATCGAGATGATCGTGATCGGCACGCCCAGGCGGGCGGCTTCCATAATGACGTCGGTGCTTTCCGGCGCCAGTTGCAATGGGCTGATGGGGCAGGTGATCGTGCTGTAGATCGGCCGCCGCCGAAAAGCCTCCGCGGAACCGCAGATGTTTGTCATCATTTGATGGATGCGCCGCAGGTTCTTTTTGCCGCCACAGCCCTGCGCCAGGTGCTTCGACGTATTGGTGACATTGATTTCCACTTCGTGGAGGGGGGCGATGGCCGCCGGCACATCCTGGGCCGCCAAGGCCCTTTCGTGAAAGTCGATGGCGCCCAATGCGTCGGCAAGGTGGGCGGCATCGCCGGTGTCTTTCTTGGTGCTGCGGCGATAAGCGCCGGTATAGAGGTCATTGACCATGATTCCCTCACCGAAATTGGTGAAGCCGACGCGATTGTCCTCCAAAATATAGTCTTTGGCGGGGTTTCTCGCGGCGAAGCGAATAGATTTCGGCGCGGAGCGGATGGCGTCCTCCACCAGCCAGCCGGGAAAGCGAACGATCTTGTTCTTTTCGTCGACGGCGGCGCCGGCGGCGGCCAGCGTTTCCCTGGCATCGGCGGCGCGGATGCCGATGCCGACGTCCCGCAGCACCTCCAGGGTGGCGAGGTGCAGGGCATAAAGCTCATCCTCGCTAAAAATTTGGATGGAAAAGCCGGTGTTTTGGCTATAACCGGCCCGTATATTTTTTAACGACATTTTGCGCCTCCTTAAATCCCCGCTTGCTTGCTCTTAAAGAGTTCCACGCTATTGATGGGAATCCCTAAAAGCTCGGCGATGCGGAATTTCGTTTCGATGCCAACCGCGGCATTGGGCCGGTTTTGGGTGGTGCCGATGTTCCATTCCTCCCGGGCGTCCTTCATCACGGCGCAGTCGGCCAAGTCCTCCTCGGCCACTTGCAGTTTTTCCGCGACATAGGCTTTGGCGGCGGCGAGCTTCATGCCCCGCATTTCCATGCGGAAAACGAGATCGCCGGCGGCGCGGATGCCGCCCATACCGGCGGTGGCTTCATGGGTCACCGCCATGCCGAAGGTGTCTCCGGCGCCAACCTACAAGCCGTCGACCTTGGCGATTTCGATCAGGGCCTTGTCGACCCGGGAAACGGCGCCGGCGGAAGGGATGACGGAAAGGGGCACGCCGCCCACCCCCATGCCCACATTGGCGTGAACGGGAATCTCTGCCACCCGCACCGTCTCTTTGGCGAAGGTGACGACCCGGGCCAGGTTCCAGGCAAGGGATTTGGAACTGTTGGTATTGACCGCCATGCCGAAGATGGAAACGCCGCAGGCTTCCGCCATCTTCACCTGTTCATGGGGGTAAAGACCGGCGATGCGCCGCCCGTCGATTTCCAGTTGGCCGTGCATGCCCATATTGAATTCGCCCGCCATGCCGATCTCAAAGCCGGTTTCGGGGTATTTTTCTTTAAGTATCCGGACGGCTTCGAGGCTGGCCTGGACGTCGGCGTCGCCGGAAGCGCCAACGGTATCGAGGTTGATGCCGTCGGCGCCGCTTTCAATCATATTGGAAGCGACGAAAACGATGTCTTTCACGGCATGGGCCACGGCCTCTTCCTGGGCCGCCCTGGCTTCGGGAATTTTCCCCGCCGGCAAAAGCTCCGCCCAGTTTTCACAGGGCCCGTCGGGCTTCGTATAAAGGCCGAGATTGGGCATGGCGCCGTAGAGCAGCGGCAGCGTCGTCAAGAGTTGGGCCTGTTCCATGGCCTGCCTTTCCTCGGAGATGATGGCTTTGATCGGTTTATAGCTATAGTCGACATGGCAAAGCTCGATGCTATCGGAGGCCAAAGCCCGTTCTTGGGTGAGAATGGCCTGTAGGCGATCCATCGGAATGCCGTTCCGCACCGTCAGTTTTAGGGTACCGGCATCGAAGGAGACGACGGCCTCATTGCCGGGTTCCACCGAAACGATCTTTTCCGGCGCGGTGATGATGGCGAAAAGCCGCTCCATTTCATCGGCGGAGAGGGGCGGTATCTTTCCCCGTTCCGCAGCGTCGCCCACGCCGTCTTCAATGTCGGCGCGAATGTCCGCTTCACGCATATAACCGCTGTAATTGTCGCCATAACAGGTTTTAAACTTTTTCATAGCAGCACCGTTATGTCCTTTCTTCTCTGTATTTTCCTTTATTCCCCCCGGATCGCCCTTTCCACAATTCGGTCGATGGCGGCCAATGCCTCGGCGGGAAGGGGTTCGACCCGGTGATTGGCGAGCAGTTCTTGGGCCAGCGCCCGGGCGCGGTCGGAGAAGTCCGTCGCCCCCCCCGCTTGCCAACCTTCATAGGTGGAGCGATCCGATAGCTGGGGCTGCCACAGCTCGCTGCGCAGATGCCGCAAGGTATGGGGATGGCCGAGGAAATTTCGTTCCCCATTGACCACCTCGGCAATGACCTCCACCGCCAAAGTGTCGCTGTCCACCACTTGCCCTTTAACGGCCCGCTGGATCAGGGAAGAGATCTCATTGTCCACGATCAGCTTCCGGTAGCAGGAGATCAGGCAGTTGTCCAATGAGCCGGAAGCGCCCAACACATCGGCGCCGGCCATCGCTGGCAGCAAGGCATTGTACATCGATTCAAAGGCGGCCTGTTCGTCGGCGGTTTTCGAGGCGCAGGAATAGCCGGTGGCGGTATTGGGAATCCGATAATGTTTTGCCATCTGCACCGAAACGGCGGCGGCCAGGCCCATTTCCGGCGCGGCCCAAAGCCCCATCGCGGTGCGCATGTCGATGAAGGTGACCCGGGGCGACATGATGACGGGATGCCCCGGCCGCATCAACTGGGCGATGACGACGCCGGCCAGCATCTCCGCATTGTGCATGGTCACGGTGCCGATCAGGGTCATCGGCCCCGTCGCCCCGATCATCGGGCAGGGAATGATGCCCAGGGGCAGCCCCGCTTCCACCGTATCCAATAGGCCATTGGAGGGGCCGATGGCATAGTCCAGCGGGCTGATCGGTGAAACCTCAAGATAGGCCAGGGGCTTTTGCCGCAGCTTTTCCATACCGCCGGCGGCGGCGGCCAAAACTTCGATGATATACTTCGTTTCATGGTCCGATTCGATGCAGATTCTGAGGGTTTCAGCGTATTTTTCACCATCGCCGCCGTTTGCACCGTCACCGCCGCCTGTTCCGGAATGTCCTGCGGGAAGATGCAGGAGATGATATCGGTGGCGGGCAAAGCATCGGCCACCCGGATAAAATCCTCCAGGTCGCTGTAATGAACCGCCCGTTTTTCGCCGCTGACGATGTCTTTCATGAAGGGCGTGCCGACGCAGGTGTGGTTATAGGCCCGGCCTTCCCCCATTTGATTTCTTTTGTTTCGTCCCGGCCATAGGTGGAAAAATGGCTGGGGGCGGTACCAAGGGCTTCGGCCACCTTTTCCCTGGGGAAATAGATCGTGCCATCCTGCACCTTGAGGCCCAGGCTTGCCGCTTTGTCCAAAAAACGCTGGGATTTGCTTCTGACGCCGATGGTCTCCAGGATGACCAGGGTCGCCTCATGGATTTTCTCCAGGTCTTCAATGCCGACATAATGGAAGTTCATGTCCTTCTCCTTTCGGGTCTCTTTTTATTTAAAGATCAACTGCGTTGATAAGTTGATAAAATGTTCAAGAGGAGGGGGGCCGGGCCGAAACCGCGGCCCCATTGTCTGAACACATCTTCCCTTCCGAGCGGGAAGGGCCTCTTTACGCCTGTACGCCCAAGTCCCTGTTTCTCTTTTCTTCGTAGATGATCCGATCCTCATCCAGCATATATTCCAGCTGGATCTCCTCCCGGGTTTTATGGCCATAATCTTCTTTCAGCCACTTGCTGCAAGAGATCATCGCCATGATGATACAGAAAGAAACGGGTATCGAGGTCAGAATCAGCACCGATTGGAAGCCGCTTAGGCTGGAACCGGCATACAATAGGCAAAGCGGCGTGATGGTCAGCATCGCAGCCCAAAAAATCCGCAGGGGTTTGGGGGGATCGTCCCAGGTGCCAAGGCCGATCACGGTGGCGGCCCCCATGGTATAGGAGGCGGAATCCATCGTTGTAATCAGCAGGATGAAACCGGTGAGCAGCCAGAGGGCGAGGATCGCTTTCCCCGCCGGCAGCGACAGCACCACCGCGGAAATTGCCTGCTTTTCACCAATTTCCCCCATGATGGAAACGAAATCGAACACGCCGGCCATTTGCTGGCCCAGGCCATAGTTGGAGATGCTGCCGAAGAAAGCGATGGATCCGGCGGAACCCGCCAGCATGACGGTGAGAACCACCGAGCGGATGCTGCGGCCGGCGGAAATTTTCGCGATGAAAATCCACATCACCGGCGCCAAACCCAACCACCAGGCCCAGTAGAACACCGTCCAATCCTGCGGGAAATTGGTTTGCCGCGCCGGATCAAGGTAGAAAAGCATCTGGGGAAAATGCTGGAACATCAGGCCGGTGGCCTGCACGGTGTTTTCGATCTGGAACAGGCCATTGCCGAGGAAGAGAAAGAGGCCGATCAGCGCCAGCGCCATCACCGTGGTGATTTTGGAAAGCATCTGGATCCCTTTTTTCAGCCCGGACAAGGCGCTCCAGGAAAAGGCCGCTGTTATGATCAGCACGATGACGACGAATACCGGGAAAGTTTCCGGGGTACCGGCGATATTGGCGAGATTGTTGGCGAGCATCGGAACGCCGGTGCCATAAGAGATGGTGAGGCCGCCCAGGATGCCGAAAATGAAGATGATGGTGATCAGGCGGCCGATGGGGCCATAGGCGTGGCGGCCCAAAACGCCTTCGCAGGCGTCCTGCAAGCCCAAGCCTTCTTTTTTGCGGACAAAATAGCGGTAGGCAATGGGGATCACGCCGGTGGCATAGACGCTCCAGGCGGGAATGCCCCAATGGAAAAAGCTGTAAGCGACGGAGAGCTCTTCAATTTCAGCCCCCATCGGCTCGATGCCGAAGGGCGGCCATTGCACATAGTACATCCATTCGATGGCGGACCAGTAAAGAATGCTGGTACCCATCGCGGCGCAGAATACCATGGCGATCCAGCCAAAGGTATTGTACTGCGGTTTTTCTTTTCCCAAACGGATACCGCCATATTTCGATAGGGCAAGCCAAAGATTATAGCCGAGCATAAAGATGATCATCAGAATGAAATAAAAACCAAGCCATTGTACGACGAAATTTTTTGCGGACACAAGCCCGCTGGTTGTGGCATCGGGTGCAAAGATGGTGCAAATGACGAGCGTCGCCAATAGTGCGAGGCTGACGCCGATGGATACCTTGTCTATTTTCTGGCTCACAGTGTCATCTCTCCTTTTTCATTTTTTGGGGCCAAACGATCCTCCTTTCCTTTCGTTTTTTGCTACAAATCCTTATGCCTTTGTGCCAATCGTTGCCACATTTTTTGCATCGCCATGGCCAATGCCCTTTAAAATAGCAAATTTGATGCCACGGGCCCCGGCCCCGATAAAATTTTGTCCCCCCTGCTCACCGGGACAAAAAAACCACCGGCCCGTTTTGGGCCGGCGGACGGTGTCAAAATTGTGTAAAAAGTTTTTACTTTGGTCAAATATTTTTTACGGACGGTTTTCTTTCGGCGGGATCAGGCCATGCCGCTTCATCTTGTAGTACAGATTTTGGCGGCTAAGCCCCATAGAGATGGCGGTTTGATTGATATTGCCGCCATGTTTTTCCAGCGCCTCTCTGATGAGCCGCCGCTCCTGTTTTTTCGCTTCGGCGACCATCTGCTTATAGGGGGGCCGCTCGTCTTTCGGCATCTGTTCGCCAACGCCGAAATAGGGGCCGGATTCGCTGCTTTCTCCCCGCAAGCGGGCGATGATATATTCCGGTATATGCTTCGTTTCGATGATTTCGTCTTTCAACTCGATGAAGTTCATGGCCCCTTCAAAAATATTTTCCATCTCCCGCACATTGCCGGGCCAGCTGTAGTTGTGGAACAGTTCCCTTAGTTCGCCGCTGATGTCCTGGGCGAATTTCCCCGCCCGTTCATTGTGCTTGGCGATGAAATGCCGAACCAGCACCTCGATGTCCTCGGGCCGCTCCCGCAAAGGCGGGATATGGAGGACGATGGCGGCGAGACGGAACAGCAAATCCTGGCGGATGGCGCCGCCGCCGTCCCTGGCGAAAGGATCGCTGTTGGTGGCGCTGATGATGCGGCAGTTGACGGGGATCTCTTCCTGGCTGCCGACGCGGCGCACAATTTTTTCCTGGATCACCCGGAGGAGCTTTCCTTGCAGCGCATGGGGCAGGGAATTGATCTCGTCGAAGAAGATGGTGCCATTGTTTGCCTGCTCAAAAAGGCCGGGCACATTCATCGCCCCGGTGAAGGCCCCCTTTACGCTGCCAAAGACGAGGCTTTCCAGCAGATTTTCAGGGATCGCGCCGCAGTTGATGGGGATAAAGGGCCCCGATGCCGCCAGGCTGGCATTGTGGATGCCGGAAGCGAACAGCTCTTTGCCGGTGCCGGTTTCGCCGATGATCATCACCGAGGAATTGCCCCTCGCCACCTTTTTGGCGGTGGTGATGTTTTTTTTCAACTGGGGATTGACGCCGATGATGTCTTTCAGCAGATAACGGGCCCGTTTTTTCTGGGGGTTTTTGTCCAGCAGAATCTGCTGTTGCAGTTCGAAGGTATCGGCGAAAAAAGCGCCGATCTGTTCCATATTGCGGCCGACGCAATAGATGCCGGCGATTTCCCCGTCGTCATCGTAGAAAGGGTAGGCATCGTAAAAAAAGTACTGTTTCCGACCGCCCCGGGGGGTATAGTAATAGCATTGGTTGTGGATGGGCCCTTTCTTCTGTTTGGCCTGGTCGAGAACGTAATCGGTGAAGCTGTAGCCTTCCCGGTGATAGGCCTCGTTCTCGGTTTTTCCCAGCACCACTTCCTTAGGGCGACCTTCCAAAATCTCGAATTGCCGGTTGAAAATGAAGATGCGCTTCGAGAGATCGGTGGCATAGACCGCCTCATGCACATGGTCGAGAATTTGGTGGAGCAGGCGGTTCTCATTTTGCAGCCGCCGGATTTTCTCTTTGTCGTCCATCGCTTTCACCTCAATTGTAGTATAGCAGGAAAGGGGCGAAAGGGAAAGGGAAATCCGTCGAAACCTCCCGGCCTTTCGGTCCAACCGGCGGCGGAAAAAGGCGGCGGCCCCGGATCCGGAACCGCCGCCCAGGCCGCCGCCAAAGGGCCGATGGCTTCATTGCTCACCAAAGGCCAGACCCTTGCGTATATTTCTATACGCCGCGGTCTGGCCTTTTGTCTCTGCTTGGCGCTAAGCCGTTTTTCGAAGCCCGCCTATATTTTTATTCGTCGGCGGCATAGGCTTTCTCCGCCGCCGCCTTTAAAATCGCGAAGGCTTTGTCGCAATCGCTTTCGGTGATAATCAATGGCGGCACCATACGGATCACCCGATCCCCCAAAGCCGTGACGAGCAAGCGGCCCTCGATGGCCCCCTGCTTGACGGCGGCGGCCACCGGCGCGTCGAATTCCACACCCACCAGCAGCCCTTTGCCCCGCACTTCCTTGACATGGGGCAAGGTTTCCAGCAGGCGGCGGAAATAGGTGCCGGTCTTGGCGGCCCGGGCGGAAAGGTCTTTCTCGATGATTTCGCCGATGGCGGCATAGGAGGCGGCGCAGGCCAGCGCATTGCCGCCATAGGTGGTGCCGTGGGCGCCGGCGCCGAAACAGGAAGCCACCTTTTCCGTGGCACAAAAGGCGCCGATGGGGGCGCCGTTCCCCATGGCCTTCGCCATGCTGACGATGTCGGGCCGGATGCCATAATCCATGTAGGCCATCAGGGCGCCGGTTCGGCCCCAGCCGGTCTGTATCTCGTCCAATAGGAGCAAAAGGCCCTTCCGGTCGCAAAATTCCCGCAGGCCGCCGATAAATTCCGGCGTAGCGGGGACGACGCCGCCTTCCCTTGCACCGGCTCGATCATGATGGCGACGGTCTCTTCGCCGCAGGCGGCTTTGAAGGAATCGAGATCATTAAAGTCGGCATAGGTAAAGCCCGGCAAGAGCGGCCCAAAGCCCTGATGCAGAACGCTCCCCGGTTGCCCGGTGGCGCTCAAAGCGCCGTAGGTGCGGCCGTGAAAGCCCTTTTTCGCGGTGACAATGTGGTATTTTCCCGGCCCATAGGTATCGTGGCCATATTTTCGGGCCAATTTGATCATGCCCTCATTGGCATCAGTGCCGCTGCTTTGAAAGAAGATCTTGTCCATGCCGATGCTTTCGCAGATCCGTTGGGCCAAAAGGGCCTGGGGGATCGTATAGGGGTAATTGAAGGTGTGCACCAATTCGGCGGCCTGGTTTTGGAGGGCGGCGGTGACACGGTCATTGACATTGCCGCAGTTGTTTACCGCGATGCCGCCATAGAAATCAAGCCAGGCCTGGCCTTCGCTGTCGTAAATATACTGGCCTTTGGCTTTGACGGCGACAAATGGGAAGCGGGGATACGTTTCGATCAGGTACTTCTTTGTCAATTCCATGATCTCTTGGGCCGTGAGATTGACGTCTTCCAGTTGCATCGTTTTCACCTCATTCTCATATTTTCAGACGGGCGCATGGTAAATTGCTTTCATCTTACGCCAACTCTTTCTTTTGCGCAAGGGCGAAACCCGGCAAAAACAGGCGAAAAGCGGTGGCTATATCTAGAATTAGGTTCAATAAATTAAAAAAATATTTTTCCGCCGCCGCCGCCTTTAACCAAAAAAACCGCCCCCGGCGGTTCTGGAAGGATGCTTTGGTTCCCATGGCGGTTCGGGCCTCGACGCGGCGGGGCTTTGGCGGAATTTTGGATACGCGCCGCTCACCCCCGGGCTTTTTATGGGCGCCAAGGGCCAAACGCGTATAAAAGGCCGGGCCCGAACATACCCGATCCCATTTCGGGCCCGGCCTTTTGGTTGCGGCAATGCGATCGCATCTTTGGCGGCGGTCTCCTTGGCCGATCCGGGATGCTCAGCGGGCGGCCAAGGCTTTGCCCCGGTTGGCGTCGACAAGGGCGAAGGAGAATTCTCCGGCGACGCAGAGATTGCCGTCGACGCTGCCTTGGCCCTTGGCAAAGTAGAACGGGCCTTTGACCTTTTCCAGGCGGCACTCGAATTCCAGTGTATCGCCGGGGTGAACCGGCTTTTTAAACCGCACCCGCTCAATGCCGGAAAACAGCGGGGTCTTGCCGTGATCCCCCACCAGGACGCAGCAGGTTTGGGCCATCATCTCGCATTGGATCACCCCCGGCACCACCGGATTGCCGGGGAAATGGCCCTGTAGGAACCATTCGTCGCCCCGGATCGTATAGCGGCCTTTGGCGCTGCCGTCGGCGGCGGCTTCCACTTCGTCCAGCAGCAGCATCGCCTCCCGATGGGGCAACAGTTCATAAATCTGGCTTCGCGTCATAGGTCATATCCTCCTCGGTATGTCTAAATCGGATTTTGTCATGGCCAGGCAGGCATTTTGGCCGCCAAAGCCAAAGGAATTGGACAGGGCGGCGTCGGGATGAAAGCTTTCCGCCCCCTTCGTGATATAGTCCAGGTCGCAATCGGGGTCTTTTTCCCGGTAGCCCGCGGTCGGCGGCAATATGCCGGTGTGAAGGGCCAGCGCCGTCGCGACGGCTTCCACCGCCCCGGCGGCCCCCAACATGTGGCCGGTCATCGACTTCGTGGCGCCGATCTTTGCTTGATAGGCTTTAGGCCCCAGCGCGGTTTTGATCGCCATTGTCTCGGTTTTGTCGTTCAATGGCGTGCTGGTGCCGTGGGCATTTATGTATAATTTTACATCCGAATCCCAATCCGCTTCCGCCATGGCGAGGCCGATGGCCCGGGCCGCCGGTTTTCCTTCCGGGTGGGGGGCGGTGATGTGGTGGGCGTCGGCGGTATTGCCATAGCCTTTGATTTCGGCATAGATTTTCGCTTCCCGGCGCCGGGCATGTTCGTATTCTTCCAGTACAACAATGCCGGCCCCTTCGCCGATCACGAAGCCGTCCCGCTCCCGGTCGAAGGGGATCGAGGACCGGGCGGGATCGTTCCTTTCGGTTAGGGCAAGGCAATTGGTGAAGCCCGCCACCGCCATCGGCGTGATGGCGGCTTCGGCGCCGCCGGCGATGATCGCGTCGGCATGGCCGTGGGCGACGGCCCGAAAGCCTTCGCCGATGCTATGGGTTCCGGTGGCGCAGGCGGTAACCACCGGCAGGCAAGGCCCCTCCGCCCCATAGCGGATGGCGACGACGCCGGCGGCGATATTGCCGATCATCATCGGGATAAAGAGGGGGGAAACCCGGTGGGGGCCTTTTTCCAGCAGGCGCTGGGTCTCTCTGTGAAAGGTGATGATGCCGCCGATGCCGGAGCCGAGATAAACGCCGAGGCGTTCTCCCCTGAGGGTAAGGCCGCTGTCGGCCATCGCTTCCGCGGCGGCGGCAATGGCATATTGGGTATAAAGGTCCTGCTTTTTACATTCAAATTTGTCCATATAAAGCAGCGGATCGAATCCTTTGACTTCGGCGGCGATCTTCACCTTATAATCCGCCGTGTCAAAGCGGCTGATGGGGCCGATGCCGCAGCGCCCGGCCAAAAGACCGTCCCAAAAGGCCGGAACGCCGATGCCCACCGGGGATACGACGCCAAGGCCGGTAATGACCACTCGTTTCATTGCAATGTCCTCATTTCTTCCGTCGCTGTTCCGGGCTTTACATGGCGAGGCCGCCGTCGACCCGGATTGCTTCGCCGGTGATATAGGCCGCCGCCTCGGAGGCAAGAAAAACCGCCAGCGCGGCAACCTCCTCGGGGCGTCCCATCCGGCGCATCGGGATCGCTTCCAAAGCCCGGTTTTTGACCCCTTCCGCCAAAACATCCGTCATTTCCGTGGCGATGAAGCCCGGGGCGATGGCATTGCAGGTCACATTGCGGCCCGCCAATTCTTTTGCCACCGTTTTGGTAAGGCCGATCAACCCCGCTTTGGCGGCGGCATAATTGGCCTGGCCGGCATTGCCCGCCAGCCCCGCCACCGAGGCGATGTTGATGATGCGGCCCCAGCGTTTCTTCGCGAAATGGCCGTATAGCGGCCGGATCATATGAAAAGCGCCCCGCAAATGGACGGCGATCACCTCGTCAAAGGCCGCGCTGTCCATGCGAACCAGCAAATTGTCTCTGGTAAAACCGGCATTGTTGACCAGGATATCGACGCCGCCGAAATCCGCGAGGATCGCCTGCACCGTGCTTTCGGCGGCGCTTTGGTTCGCCACATCGCAACGGTAAAAAGCGGCTTGTGTGCCGATTTTTCGATGTCCGCCGCCGTTGCCGCCGCATCTTGCTCCCGGTTGGCATAGAGAAGGGCGACCTTTGCGCCGTCTTTTGCCATGGCGAGGGCGATGGCCCTGCCGATGCTTATCTGGAGCCGCCGGTGACGACGGCGACCTTTCCCTGTAAAGTTGTCATCTTTTCCTCCCGGTTGGCTCTAATGCCGCGATGGTTTCCCTAAGGCTTTTTTCATCCTCCACATGGTATACCGTGGCGTTCGGTAATATTCTGCCGATGAGATTGGCGAGGGTTTTGCCGGGCCCCACCTCGATGAAGGTGGAAAAACCGTACCTCTCCATATGGCGAACCGTCTGCTCCCAGCGCACCGGCGTTCGGATCTGGCGGGCAAGCGGCCCGCAGTCGCCGTCATAGGGTTCCGCCGTGGCATTGGCATAGACGGGGAAGTCGGTTCTGTTGAAGTGAAAGTCCCGCAGCGCCGCGGCGAAGGCTTCGGCGGCTTCCGCCATCAGCGGCGAGTGGAAAGCGCCGCTGACCGGCAGCTTCATCGCCTTGCCCTTATAAAGGGGAACCTGCCGTATCAAAGCTTCCACCGCCGCCACCTTTCCCGCCACCACCAATTGGCCGGGGCCATTGTAATTGACGGGATAAACGTCGCCGATTGCGGCGGCAATGGCTTCCACTCGCTCATTTTCTAAGAGAAGGACGGCGGCCATCGCGCCGGGATGAGCTTCGCCGCAGGCCTGCATCAGCCGGGCCCGCAGGCAAACGAGGCTGAAACCGTCGGCGGCGGAGAAAAATCCGGCAAAGGCCAGCGCCGCCAATTCGCCGAGGGAAAAACCGGCGGCCCCTTGGGGCCGGATCCCCGCTTCCGCCAGGGCGGCGGCGGCGGCGAGATCGACGGTATAAAGGCAAGGCTGGGTGTTCTCCGTTTGCGAAAGCAGCGCTTTGTCGCCATAGAAGCATTGCTGCGCCGTACCGGGGCGCAGCGCCTCCGCCATGGCGACCACCTCTTTGGCGGCGGTGGAAGCGTCGGCAAGGGATTGCCCCATGCCGGTGTATTGGGCCCCCTGGCCGGAAAAGACGAAGGCTATTTTACCCATTGGCCCGCACCCCGCAACACTTCTTCGGCTCCATCGCAGAGGGAGCGCAAAATTTCCGCGGCGGGCCGTTCTTCCCTGATTAAGCCCGCGATCTGCCCCGCCATAAAGCAGCCCATTTCATCGTCGCCCTCCAGGACGGCCCGGCGCAATGCCCCGGCCCCCAGTGCTTCCAGCTCCTCATCGGAGACGGAAGCGTCGAATTCTTTTTTGAAATATGCCCTGGTGAAGGGTGTTTTCAGCGCCCGGACGGCGTGGCCCAGCCGCTTTCCGGTCACAATGGTGTCGATGTCGGTGGCTTTCAGCACCTTCTCCTTATAGCGGCGGTGGATATTGGTTTCCCGAGCGACGAGGAAGGCGGTGCCCACCTGCACGCCGACGGCGCCCAGCATGAAACTGGCGGCGATGCCCCGCCCGTCGCCGATGCCGCCGGCGGCCAGCACCGGCAGGTCAACGGCATCCGCACCTGGGGGATTAAGGCCATCGTGGTCAGTTCGCCGATATGGCCGCCGGATTCGGCGCCCTCGGCGATGATGGCGGTGGCCCCGGCCCGCTCCATCGAACGGGCGATGGCGGCGGAGGGAACCACCGGCAGCACTTTGATGCCGGCTTCCAGCCATTGGGGCAGGTAGCGCTTGGGGCTGCCCGCGCCGGTGGTGACCACCGGCACCTTTTCCTCGATGACAATTTGGGCGGCTTCGGCGGCGAAAGGGCTTTGCAGCATGATATTGACGCCGAAGGGCTTCTCTGTCTCGCCCTGTACCTTGCGAATCTGTTGCCGCAGCCAATCGGCGCCGGCATTCATGGAAGCGATGACGCCGAGGCCGCCCCCCTCGGAAACGGCGGCGGCCAGGCCGGCGTCGGCCACCCAAGCCATGCCGCCCTGCACGATCGGATATTCAATTTGCAGCAAATCGCAGACGGGGGTCCTCAGCATGTTTATGCCCCCTCTTCGATCAGGCGCACCACGTCGCCAATGGTGCGAACGCTTTCGTCCAGCTCCAGATTGACGCCGAATTCTTCCTCGAAGGCCATGATCAGTACGACGGTGTCGAGAGAATCAAAGCCCAGGTCGGCAAAGCTCGATTCCATTGTCAGGTCTTCCGCTTTTAGATCTTTCTGGTCTACCAGGATGGCGACCACTTTTTCAAATGTCATTTTCTTTTTTTCCTCCCAGGTTGTATGATTTTTTATATGATGGGATACGCTTCACTTTTTCCAGTCCAAAATCGCGACGCCGGAGGTCAATCCGCCGCCGAAGGCGGCCAAAAGCAGCGTATCACCTGTTTTGAGGCTTTGGCTTCGGTTCATTTCGTCGAGCAAAATCGGCAGGCAAGCGGCGGATACATTGCCGTTGCGGTCGAGATTGCGGGGCATCCTTTCCGGCGGCACATGCAGCCGGTTCTGCACCTCGTCTATGATGCGGCCATTGGCCTGATGCAGAAGGAAAAAGGCCACGTCTTCCGGGGCCAGCCCCGCCTTTTGCAAGGCTTGGCGGATATTGGCGAGAACGGTGGTGACGGCGAATTTAAACACCTCCTGCCCGTTCATATGGATATAGGGTTTTTGGTGGGAAGCGGGGATAAAAAGGGTTTCCGCCTTCCCTTCCGCCCAAAGCTCCAGGTGGCGCAGGCCGGTTCCGGCGGTCAATACCACGGCGCCGGCGCCGTCGCCAAACAGCACGCAGGTGCTTCTGTCCTCAAAATCTATGAAGCGGGAAAGATACTCGGCGCCGATCAACAGCACCGTCTGTGCCTTGCCTGCGGCTAAATAGGCCGCCGCCACGTCCAGGCCGTAGAGAAAGCCGGTACAGGCGGCGCCGATGTCCATGGCGGGGCAGCGGGCGCCGAGGGCCGCCTGCACGGTGCAGGCGAGCGAGGGCACAATATAGTCTCCTTCCAAAGTGGCGCAGAGGATCAGGTCAATGTCGGCGCTTGCGATTTTCGCCTCCGCCAAAGCGTCCCGGGCGGCGGCGGCGGCCAGTTCCGTCAGGGTTTCCTCCCGGATCAGGCGGCGTTCCAGAATGCCGGTGCGGCTATAGATCCATTCATTGCTGGTATCGACGATTTTTGCCAAATCTTCATTGCCAACGGAAGTCCGAGGCAAAGCGCTGCCGGTACCGACGATGTCAATGCTCATCTTTCCTCCAATTTTCTTCCTTTTGCCGGAAGAAACGATTCAGTTTTTTTATCCCTTCCAACAACACCTGTTTTTCCTCCTGGGCCAGGCCCTGGCGGATGGTGCGCACCATCTCTTCATGATAGCCCTGGTGCAGTTGGTCTACTTCCTTGCCTTTGGCGGTTAAGGTCACATAGACTTTGCGGGCGTCGCTGCCGCCGCGCACCTTCTCCACATAACCCTTCCTCGCCAGCTTGTTGATGGCCACGGTGACCGAGGGCAGGGTGATGTCCAGTTCCTGGGCGATGCTGCTGATGGTACGGCCCTGCTCCCTTTTGGCGACGGCTTCAATCAAATGCATTTCGCTGATGGTCAAGTCCGATTGGCCCGTCTCCTGAATCGCCTGTTCCTGCACCTTTAAAATGATATGAAAGGTATCTACCAGGATTTCGTTCAGGTGCTTTTCAAAAAGATCCCGTTCAAATTCTTGCCGGTCAAATTCTTCTCTGTCCCGGAAATCTGGCAAAATCCCCGCCTCCTTCCCATTATATTAGTTTGGCAAACTAATTATTAACCAATCTTTCCCTTTTGTCAAGGGGCGCGGCGGGAAATTCCATCGCCCAAATGCGACAAATCACTGTCGAAGAGGTCTTTTGTCCTATAAAGGCCCCCGAAAAGCGGCGGTTGGCCGGCCATATGCGGCAGCCGCCCTTTGGCCGTGGCACAGTCCCATACTTTGCCGATCTCGGCGGCACGAGAGCCGCCAGGGCAGCGGATGGCGGCACCTATCTGTCATATGAAGAGTGGCGGAAGGCGTTGAAAGGACAGGAAGATAGTGGTACAATGAATACGGGTGGGATTAGTGGCACTAAAAAAACAGGCGGGTGGCAAGCAGATCACGCCTTACTATATTACAAAGAAATCCGAAAGCGCAAGGCCGACCACCAATCGATCACTAAAAACACCGGATTCTCGGAGGCGGATGTGGCCGCCGCCAAAAACCACATGTTTTTGGCGGAGCACCGATTTGCGGATGGTGGCGTGAGACGATTTGATCCGGGCTTTGAAGAAGCCCAAGCCTGGGATCGGCTGATCCAAGGTAGGCATACAGAAACAGATATTTTGCTATTGAAGCACGAACTCGAAGAGCTTCTAATAATGCGGAGATATGGATTGGTTTATGAGGATGCGCATGATTTAGCAGATAAGAAATATAGCTGGTGGAAAAAAGAAAGGAGGAGTTGCAGCATGAGGAGCAGGTTAAGACTGCTAAGAAAAACGTCTGATAGGGTTCTCTATGCTTATAGCGTTGATGAGAGCATCGACACCATCGACGGTGAGATTGAATACAATATAACCAGCGGCTCCTTTACAACAAACAAGAATGCCACCAATGATGATGATGGGAATTTTGCCGAATGGCTATATCCGCATGTATGGAGAGCCATATACAAAGAACAATGCCCGCTCGAAAGGTACATTGTAAACAGCTAATTGTGTATCTTATGAAAGACCAGGAAAAGCGACGGTTGGCCGGGCATATGCGGCAGCCGCTCTTTGTCCGTGGCACAGTCCCATACTTTGCCGATCTCGGCGGCACGAGAGCCGCCAGGCAGCGGATGGTAGCACATATTATGTTCCAGGAGATATGTCGTATGAAGAGTGGCGACGGGATCAAAAGACATATGCGCAAAAATCATCAAGGGGGCTGAATGTTATCGCCAAAAGTGGTATAGTATATAGAGATGACATTTAGATCACTAGAAGCCTTGGAGCCGCCGCTTTCCGTTATAATATTAGACTCCCCGGGGTGGGATGGGGTCTCATTACAGAAGGAAGCAAGATTATTGTTTTTGCAGGCAAAGGAACGGACAAACCGGTTAAGATAGCGCCTTATATCGAGTGGGAATATGACATGCTTGCTGAGGAATGGCAGAAAGTCCGAGGCGATGGCTACGTTGACGTTGAAGGGGATTCAAGGCATGCAGAGCTACATTGGTTTGAATCGACGCCACCGGTCGGTAAAAATGAAAGTGAAGGGGTGGTTTGATGATGAAGGTTAAATTCCTGGGGTCGAGTGACCCTGTATACCTGTTGAACGGCAAAGAGTATGAGGTGCTTTCCGTCGAAAAAGACTGGTACCGGATTATTGACGAGGAAGGCGAGGACTACCTATATCCACCGGAAGCCTTTTAGCGTCAGCGAAACCTAAAATTCAGATCATGCCCCAAAGCACTTTGCAATTGCGGGAGTGCTTTTTAATATGCCCTTTTTTGGGCATTTTGCGGGCAAAGCAAAGATTGGCGGGAGCGGCGGCTTGCGCCTTAAAAGAACGAAGCGGGAAGTAAAACGCAGTGGTTTTGGCGATGGTTTAATGCCAAAAACGCAAGGCACAAGCCTGAAGCCGCTGGCGCGTTAAAATGAAGGACGTCGCGGCATCAGCCGCTGAAAAGAATTTATGAAAACCATTGTTTTAGCAGGAAAAGCGCGTCAAGCCTTGGAATTATGAAGGAAGGAGAAAGGGGGTGGCGCTATGAAGGAGTTGCGGTTCAGTTTGCGTCTCTGCGTTTATGCCGGGGAGCGGAACGGAGAATTCGGCCCCGGCATCGCCAGCCTGCTCATAGGGGTGGAGGAAAGCGGTTCGCTATTAAAGGCGGCGGAAGGCATGGGCATGGCCTATAGCAAAGCGTGGAAATCCTTAAAGAAAGTAGAGGAAAACCCGGCATCGCCCTGATCAGCCGGGGAAACGGGGCGGGGCCACGGTTCCACGCTGACCGCCGCGGGGGAGGCATTCCTGATTTCTTACCAGGCCTTTCAAAAGGAAGTGCGGGAAGAAGCGGAGCGGAGTTTCCGTCGCCATTTTGCCGCCGCGAAACAATAGCCGGGGGATGTCCGGCATTTTACCGCCCAATGCGCCCAATGCCGCCGCCGGTTCCGTGCCGACGGCGGCTTTTTTGCCTCCGCGCCGGGGGAGACGCCGCAAGTTCTTTCATGATCCCTAATATTTTTGCAGTTTGGGGATGGAATCAAAATGCCTTGCCGCCGCCGCCAACCAAACAGAGAAACCGGCGGCGCAATGGCATAAAAGGTTCCTCCGGCATGGCCGGGCCGGGGTCTGGCGAGGGGCGAAAATGCCCAATGGCGGCGGCCAAGAAGGCGCGGCTTCGCCGCCGACCTTCGGCCCAATCCGCTGAAAACCGGCGGTTGACAGCGCTTTTTGCGCCCGGCTTGCAGACAAAGTCTACAAGCCGACGCGCTTTCGGCGCTATAGATTGGGATACCCGAGAGCGGGGCCCGGCCCCCTTTTAGACGATCCCCTGCTATACAATAAATTTTTCGACGCCACGTTCCATGTAACGGTTGCCGATCCTTTCCCAAAATCCTTTTGCGGATCGTCCAAGGTCGCTGCACAGGGAGTTTTCCTTCAGCCTGCGCGCTTTTTGCGCTTTTATCGCGTTCACCCCTTGACAAGGGCATTGTTTTTTGGCTAAAATACAATAATAGTGTTGTGGATGATATATAAAGCGATGAACGGGACGGCAAAGCAGGGAAGCCGACAGCGAATCCGGGAGGGTGGGAGCCGGAACGGCGGCTGTTTCGCGTATCACCCGTGAGCGATGCCTTGAAGCGAGCTAGAGGCATCCGGTCGCCTGCCGTTATGGGCCGCCGGGATTTCCCGGCACAGAGCGCCTTATGGAAGCAGGGTGGTACCGCGATTTTCGTCCCTGCGTGTGGACGCTTTTTATTTTTTCCGACGCCGAAAGGAGTAGAGCGATGGACTATAGCAAAACCTTAAATCTACCGGAGACTGAGTTTCCCATGCGGGGGAATTTGCCCAAAAAGGAGCCGGATATCCTGGCCTTTTGGGATGAGATCGACATTTATAACCAAACCTTGGCGGCGAACCGGGCGGGAACGCCGTTCATCCTGCATGACGGCCCCCCCTATGCCAATGGGGACATCCATTTGGGCCACGCCTTAAACAAGGTTTTGAAGGACATCATCGTTAAATACAAGACGATGCAAGGCTTTTGGTCTCCCTATATTCCCGGTTGGGACACCCACGGCCTCCCCATCGAGCAGCGGGCCATTAAGGAGCTGGGCATCAACCGCAAGGCCGTTTCCGTTACGGAATTTCGCGACAAATGCAAAGGCTATGCTTTAAAATATGTGGACATCCAAAAAAAGCAGTTTCGGCGCCTCGGTGTTCGGGGCGATTGGGACCATGCCTATCTGACGCTGAAACCGGAATTTGAGGCGGTGCAGATCGGCGTCTTTGGCGAGATGGCCCAAAAGGGCTATATCTATAAAGGTTTAAAGCCGGTCTATTGGTGTCCTTCCTGCGAAACGGCGCTGGCCGAAGCGGAGGTGGAGTATAGAGACCACAAATCCCCGGCGATCTATGTGAAATTCCCGGTGGAGGATGGCAAGGGTCTCCTTCCCAAAGGAAGCTATGTGGTGATCTGGACGACCACGCCCTGGACTTTGCCGGCCAATGTGGCCGTCACGATGCATAAGGACTTCACCTATCTGCTTTTAAATGTGGAAGGGGAGCAATGGCTCGTCGGCAAGCCGCTTTTGGAAAACTTCCTCAAGGAAGCCGCCATCGGCGCCTATAGCGTCGCCGCCGAATTCCAGGGGGCGGAGCTGGAATATATCACCTGCCAGCACCCGCTTTTCGCCGATACCGCCTCCGTTGGCATCCTCGGCGACCATGTCACCGACGAAGCGGGTACCGGCATCGTACACACCGCGCCGGGCCACGGCGTCGACGACTTTCAGGTTGGCCGCCAATATAAGCTGCCGGTGGTCTCCCCCCTCGACGATATGGGGAAATTCACCGCCGAAGGCCGCCAATTCGCCGGCCTCTCCACCGCCGACGCCAATAAGGCCATCGTTAAAGAGCTGGAAGAGAACGGGCTGCTGATCCGCCGCAATATCATCCGGCACCAATATCCCCACTGCTGGCGCTGCAAAAGCCCGATCCTGTTTCGGGCCACCGAGCAATGGTTCGCTTCCATCGACGGTTTTCGCGGCCGGGCCCTGGAGGAAATCGACGAAGTGCGCTGGATCCCCGCCTGGGGCCGGGAGCGCATCTACAATATGATCCGTGACCGGGGCGACTGGTGCATCTCCCGGCAACGCACCTGGGGGGTGCCGATTCCGATCTTTTATTGCGAAGGCTGCGGCAAGGAGATCGTCCAAGCGGAAACGATCCGCCATGTCCAGGAGATCTTCCGCAAGGAGGGCGGTTCCCAAGCCTGGTTCGCCAAGGAAGCCCGGGAACTGTTGCCGGAAGGCTTTCGCTGCCCCCATTGCGGGAAGGATCGTTTCCGCAAGGAAACCGACATCATGGACGTTTGGTTCGATTCCGGCAGCAGCTTCGCCGCGGTGATCGAGGCGAACCCCGAGATCGACGCCGACATCGACCTCTATCTGGAAGGCAGCGACCAGCATCGCGGCTGGTTCAATTCACTCCCTTTCCATCTCCGTCGCCACCCGGGACAAAGCCCCCTATAAACAGGTGCTGACCCACGGTTTCCTCGTGGACGAGCAGGGCCATAAACAGTCGAAATCCCAGGGGAACACCGTGGATCCGCTGAAAACCATCGAGACGATGGGCGCCGATGCTCCGGCTTTGGGTGGCCCTCCGTCGATTACCGCAATGATATGGCCAATTCTGCCAATATCATGAAACAGGCCGCCGAGGCATACCGCAAAATCCGCAATACCGTGCGGTTTTTATTGGGAAACCTCGCCGATTATGACGATGAACGGCACCGTGTCGCCATCGGCGATATGCGGGAGCTGGACCAATATGCCGTCCATATGCTGGAGGTTCTGAAAGAAAAGGTGCTCAGGGCCTATGATGAATATGAATTTCACGCCGTTTTTCCACCGGCTGCACCATTTCTGCGTCGTCGATTTGAGCGCTTTCTACCTTGACATCGTCAAAGACCGGCTCTATGTGTCGGATCGGGACGATCGGGAACGCCGGGCGGCCCAAACCGTCCTCTATGATACGGCCCAGGCTTTGGTGCGGCTCCTCGCGCCGATTCTCTCCTTCACCGCCGAGGAAATCTGGTTCTATCTGCGTAAGGAAGGGGAACCTAAGCGATGCAGCTGTTGGCGATGCCGGATATGGTCTGGTCACATCTGAACGCCGCCCTGGCGGAAAAATGGGAGCGCCTGATCGCCATCAGGACGAGGCCGCGAAGGCATTGGAGGAAGCCCGGCGGGACAAGGTGATCGGCCATTCCTCGACGCGGCGTTGACCCTCACCGCCGCCCCGGACGATCATCGGCTTTTGCAATCAGTGGAAGACGAGTTGGAAGATATTTTTATCGTCTCTCAGGTCAATCTCATCGCCGGGGAGGAAACCGGCTTCGCCGTCGCCGCCGCATCCGGCCTGAAATGTGAGACGCTGCTGGAACTACCGGGAAAAGCGTCGGCTGCGACGAAGGGCACCCCCACCCTGTGCCAGCGCTGCGGCCAAATCGTCGCCAATATGCACATCGGGGAGGTGGAGCATGAAGGGTAAAACCGTGATCACCGTCATCGGCGCCGACAGCATCGGCATCATCGCCGCTGTGACCGGCGTTCTCGCCGCCCATCGCGTCAATATCCTCGACATCAACCAAACGATCATGCAGGATTTTTTCACGATGATCATGCTCTGTGACCTGGCCGCCGCCGACATCGGGCTATCCGCCCTTCAGGATGAACTGGAAATGGTGGGCAAGGAAAAGCAGGTGCGGATCCAGGCCCAGCATGAGGATATTTTTACCTATATGCACAGAATTTAGGGAGGGGAAGATGACCGTCAATATCAACCACCGGGAGATCATGGAAACCATCCGCATGGTGCAGACGGAAAATCTCGATGTGCGCACCATTACGATGGGGATCAGCCTCAGGGACTGCGCCGATCCTTCGCTGGAGAAGGCCGCCAAAAAGGTCTATGACAAAATCTGCTTCCGGGCGGAAAAGCTCGTCTTTGTTGGCGACGCCATCAGCCGGGATTTCGGCATTCCCATCGTCAACAAAAGGATCGCCGTAACCCCGTCGCCCTTTTCGCCGAATCCTCCGTCGGCGACGATTATACCCCTTTCGCCCTGGCGATGGACAGGGCCGCCGGTGAGGTGGGGGTCAATTTTATCGGCGGTTTTTCCGCTCTGGTGCAAAAAGGCGCCACCGTCGGCGATGAAAAGCTGATCCGTTCGATTCCCCGGGCCCTGGCGGCGACGGGGCGGGTCTGTGCGTCCGTCAATGTCGGCACCACCAAGGCGGGGCTCAATATGGACGCCATCCTGCTGATGGGCAAGATCATTAAGGAGACGGCGGCGCTGACGGCGGACAAAAACGGTTTGGGCTGCGCCAAGATCGTTGTTTTCTGCAATGTGCCGGAGGACAATCCCTTCATGGCCGGGGCCTTTCATGGCCTCTCGGCGAACCGGAAACCGTGCTCAATGTCGGGGTCAGTGGCCCCGGCGTCGTTTTAAGCGCCATCCGGGGCGAAACCGGCCTTTCCATCGGCGAATTGGCGGCGGTGATCAAAAAAACCGCCTTTAAGGTGACGCGTATGGGGGAACTGGTGGGGCGGAAGCCTCCCGCCGCCTCGGCGTTCCCTTTGGCATCGTCGACCTTTCGCTGGCGCCGACGCCGGCCCGGGGCGACAGCGTCGCGGAGATTCTGGAAGCGATGGGCCTGGAAAAATGCGGCGGCCCCGGCACCACCGCGGCTTTGGCGATGCTGAACGACGCGGTGAAGAAAGGCGGCGCGATGGCTTCTTCCCATGTGGGCGGCTTGAGCGGCGCTTTCATCCCCGTCAGTGAGGACGCGGGTATGATTGCGGCGGTGGAAGCCGGCGCGCTGTCCTTAGAGAAATTGGAGGCGATGACGTCGGTTTGCTCCGTCGGCCTCGATATGATCACCGTTCCCGGCGATACCTCGGCGGAAACCATCGCCGCCATCATCGCCGACGAAGCCGCCATCGGCATGGTCAATCAAAAGACCACGGCGGTGCGGCTGATCCCGGCGCCGGGCAAATCCGTCGGCGACCGGGTGGAGTTCGGCGGCCTTTTGGGTTCCGGCCCGGTGATGCCGGTCAGTTCCTGGTCGCCGGAGGTTTTTGTTCGCCGCGGGGGCAGAATGCCGGCGCCGATCAAAAGCCTGAACAACTGATTGCCGGCCGGGAGAAGAAAAGATGACCGTTGTGGAACATTTCGTGGATCTATTTTTGCACCTCGATCAATATTTGGGCATGATAACGGAACAATATGGTATGCTGAGCTATCTGTTTGTTTTTCTGATCCTATTTTGTGAAACGGGCTTGGTCGTCACGCCGTTTTTGCCCGGGGATTCGCTGCTTTTTGCCGTCGGCGCCCTGTCCGCTCTGGGTGTTTTCCATGTCGGTTACTTTTTTGTGCTGCTCTGTATCGCCGCGATCCTCGGCGATACCGTCAATTACCATATCGGCTTCCTGCTCCGGCATAAGGTGGAACAAAAGGAGGACATGCGCTTCATCAAGCGGCAATACCTTGAAAAAACCCAGGCGTTTTTTGAAAGGCACGGGGGCAAAACGCTGGTCATCGCCAGGTTTATTCCGATCGTCCGCTCCTTTGCCCCGTTCGTATCCGGCGTCGGCAAAATGCGCTATTCGCGGTTTTTGGCATACAATGTCGTCGGCGGCATCCTCTGGGTAACGGTTGCGCTGTTCGCCGGTTATTTCTTTGGCAATATCCGCTATGTGAAGGAGAATTTTAGCCTGGTGGTCATCGGCATCGTTTTGGTGTCGGCGCTGCCGGCGTTCATCGCCTATGTTCAGGAGTGCCGCCTTGCCAAAACGGCGGCGGCCTGCTATAATGAAAACCAAGAAAACAGGGAGGACGGCGGCTTGCGCAAATAAATGATTCGTACAAAGAGGATAACGGCAGGGATATGACGCACCGCCTTACGGCGCCGGAATGCAGGCAAAGCCGCCGTATAGCGTGATGTTTTTTGCTGCCGTGCCGAAGGCAACGGATCATGGATATGCGGCCGGCACCCTTCCGAGCGACCAAATTTGCGGTTTTTGCCGTGGATTTTCCGTTCCCGCCTTTGGCGGTAATTTTTTGTTTTGGAGGCAAAAATGACGCAAATTAAAATCGACCATTGGGAAAAATCCTTCGGGGATCAGGTGATCCTCGACGATGTTTCGCTGCATATCCCCGGCGGCAGCCGGGTGGGGATCGTCGGCGCCAATGGGGCGGGGAAAACCACGCTGTTGCGGATGATCCTGGGGGAGATCCCCGCCGACCGGGGGCAAATCAAGATCGGCGGCGAAAGCCGCCCCCAATACCTGGCCCAAAACCCCATGCCGGTGGACGGCTGCGATCCCGCCTTCTTTGCGATGCTGAAACGGCTGGGAGGCGCCTACCGGCAGGACTGGGATCGGCTAAGCGGCGGGGAGCGGAAAAAGTTGGCCTTGGCGGCCCTGTTCGCCACGGCTTCCCGGCTGCTCCTCCTCGACGAGCCGACGAACCACCTGGATTCCCTCTCCACCGACCGGCTGATCGCGCTGATGGCGTCGGCCGAGGCGACGGTGCTCTTTGTTTCCCATGACCGCTATTTCCTCGACATGACCGCCGACCTGATTTTGGAATTGGAAGCGGGCAAAATCGCCGTTTATGCAGGCAATTACAGCGATTACCGGCAGGAAAAGGAAAGGCGGCAAGCGGAAAGCCGCCTCCATTACGAGGAAGAAAGGAAAAAGCAGGCGGCGCTGGCGGCGGCGATTCGCCGCAAACGGGAATGGGCCCAAAAGGCCCACCGGGATTCCCGAAAGCGCGACGGCAGCGGCAATACCATGGGCACGAAGGAATTTCGCCGGGCGAAAGCGAAAAAACTGGACAATCAGGTGAAAAGCGCCGTTAAAAAACTGGAAAAGCGCATCGAGAACCAGCCGGAAAAACCGCGGCGGCAGCAGAATCCCCGCTTCATCCTGGATGGCGGCGCCAGAACCGGCCGCTGCTTCCTGCGGGGGGAGGGCCTCGCCAAGTCCTTTGGCGATCTGCGCCTTTTTGGCCCCAGCGATTTTTATCTGCTGCAAGGGGAGAAGGCGGCCCTCTTTGGCCCCAATGGCTGCGGCAAAACGACGCTGTTTCGGATCTTGCTCGGCGAGGAAACGGCGGATGCCGGCCATCTCTGGCAAAGCCCGGCGCTGCGCCCTTTCTATCTGTCCCAGGATTCCGGCGCGCTGCCGGCGGACATGACCGTGGAGCATGTTCTGCTCCGCCACCGCCCGGGCTTGAGCGGCGTTGACCGGACGGATTTAGACCGTCTGGGCATCACCGCCGCCCATTTCAAACGAAAAATCGGCGAGATCAGCTATGGGGAACGGCTGCGCCTTCGCCTCGGCCTCGCCATTTTGGAGCGGCGGGATCTGCTTTTTCTCGACGAACCCACCAACCATCTCGATTTGCCCGCCCGGGAGCAATTGGAGAATGCCCTCGCTTCCTACCGTGGCAGTTTGGTTGTGGCCTCCCATGATCTCTATTTCCTGATGAAAGTTTGCGACAAAGTTCTCTGGTTCGACGGGGGGCGGCTGCGGCGGCTGGAAGCCTCTTTTTTGGAATTTTGGCAGGAGAGCGGCGGCAATTTTCCCCTCTGATCGCCGGATCGCGATTTTGTCCCGGCGGCGCAAACATTTTTCCGCCACTTGTCGTAAGATAGGAAGCGAGGATCGAGATGAAAAGAAACAACCGTGGCAAACCCTCGCGCCGCCGGGCGCTTTTGGCCGTTTCCGTTTTACTGCTGGCCCTGACCTTCGCGGTCTTGCATTATATCTATGGCCGGGGCATCGTCGTCGCCGTCGACCCGGGCCACGGCGGCAGCGACTATGGCGCCGTCGGCATTGTCGACGAGGCCGGACATCACCGAAAACACCGCCCGCCATCTCGTGGCTTTGCTGAAGAAAGACGGCAACTATACCCCGGTTCTGACCCGCAGCTATGGCGAAGGCGCCAGCCTGGCTTCGCGCCACACCGCCGCCGCCTGGGGTTTGGCGGATCCGTTTTTGTCCATCCACGCCAATTCCAGCGACAGCGGCAATGGCCGGGGGCTTGAGCGCCTTCATCCCGCGCCGCCGGGTTTGGCCAACGCTATACCAGCCTTGCCTTCGTCCACGCTGTGGTGGCGGAAATCGCCGCCACCGGCACGGTGATCCGGGGAATGACGGCATCCGCTTCCCTCTATTATAATGACAAGGGCGTGAAAAAGATCATCAAGGAATCCAATGATACGAAGGTGTACGGCTATGGCACCTTGGCGGTGCTGTCGGGGAAGGAGATCCCCGCGGTTCTGGTGGAGCAGTGCTTCGTCAACCATGCCGCCGACATCGACCTTTTGGGGGATGAGGACGGCTGCGAGCGGGCGGCGATCGCCTATTACCGGGCCATCTGCGCCTATTTCGGCACGGAACCGATCCTATAATGCTTAAAGCGAAGGGCGGGTCGGCTCTGGTTTTCGCCGTGCTATTTTCATTTCTATCCGCGAATTGGGGCCTTGATTAAAAATGCGTTTGCGCAGGTTTTTTGCCGGGAAGCGGCAAAGGTTGCCCCGTAGACCGAAAGGGTGGCGCCTTTTTGGGCCTTTGGTTCAAGAAACGGCGGCGGGGAACAAAAGGGAAATCTTGCAATTTTAGGAAGAAAATGTTAAACTGCTGATAAAATCGATGCGCCGCATCTTCAAGCAATGTAGAAAAATAAACCGTACAAACCATTTAAGGAAGGCTTTGATCCGAATAAGAAAGAGGGGCGACGATGGAAAAACTTACCTTTACGATGGAAAACTACTTGGAAGCGATCTATGAACTGTCCTCGGGAGGAACCGGCGCCCGGGTGTCGGACATCGCCAAACGGATGGGCGTTACAAAGGCCAGGCACCAACAGCGCCATGGCGACCTTGGCGGAAAAAGGCCTGATCGTGAACGAAAAGTATAAAGAGATCTATCTGACGGAAAAGGGCCGGGAGCTGGCGGCTCTGACCGCGCAAAAACACCGGACGATCCGGGGCTTTTTCATCCAAGTCCTGCATATTGATGCCAAAATCGCCGATGAGGACGCCTGCGCGATCGAACATGCGAGATCGGCCCGGAATCGGCGTTGATAAGCGATGCAAAAATTTCATGCGGAAAATGAAAGGCTGAAGTTTTGCCGCGCCGCTCCTTTGCTTTTTGCTTTGAAAGTCGGGGTACGGACGCTACCGCCGGCGGCCCGGTTTGGGCTGCCGCGCTTCTATGGCGGCCATAGAACGGGAAAGTGTTCTCCCCGGATGCCAAAGGGAAGCGGTGTCCGGGATTTTATTTGGCCGAAAAAGAACAACCCGCAGGAGGCTGTTAAGATGAAAAGAAAGACATTGCCGCTTGTTTTCATAGCCGTTTTTGCCTGGCTGGGCAGTGTTGCCGGTCGCCGCCGCCGACAAGGCGGATTTTGAGGATATGCCCAACAATTGGTCTACTATGGCTTTGGAGCAGGCGATTGAAAACAAGCTGCTAAATGGGTTTGTTATCCAAGGCAAAAGCTACCTGAAACCGGCGGACAATTTGACCCGGGCGCAGATGGCGGCGATTGTCAACCGGGCTTTCGGCGCCGTCAGCGAGGCGGCCCTCCCCGGCGTGACCGATGTGACGGGGACGGCCTGGTTTGTGCCGGAAATGAAAAAAGCCGTGATGATGGGCACGATGATGCTCGATGTCAGGATGCGGCCGAACGACAATATTACGAGGGAGGAGGCCTTCACGATCCTGGGACGGGCCATGAAGCTCCATACGGCGGGAAGCGATTTTTCGCCGCTGTACCGGTTCGGCGATGGGGATTTGGCTTCGGCATGGGCCAAGGGAACTTTGGCCGCCATGGCAAGGGAAGGCTATATCCAGGGCTCCAACGGAAAGCTCAATCCCAAGGCCCGCATCACCCGGGCGGAAATGGCCCAGGTGATGTATAATATCATTAAACAATATGTCAACCAAGCGGGAACCATAAAATCCGCTCCGTCGCTGCAGGCAATGTAATGGTCAATGTGCCCGGTGTGACGCTGGAAACCCTCACCGTTCATGGCGATCTGCTGATCGGTGACGGCGTCGCCGATGGCGATGTCACGCTGCGAAATGTCACCGTCACCGGCAGAACCGTCGTCCGCGGCGGCGGCGGCGATTCCATCCACATCACCGGCGATTCCCAGATCGGCGCTCTCATCGTCCGCAAGGTTGACGGCGAAGTTCGCATTCAAACAGAGGATGGCGCGGAAGTGGCGACCGTCTATATTGACGACGGTTGCGACGATGTGATCTTAACCGGCGTTTTTGACGAAGTTGTTCTGGGCGTCGGTGTCCGGGTCGTGGCCGCCGACGCCCAGATCGAGCGGGCCGTCATCGACGGCGTTGGCAGCGCGCTTGTCGTCGCCGACGGTTCCATCGTCATCAAGGCCACCGTCGCCGCCGGGGCGGAAAACGCGCGGATCGAAGGCGGCGGTTTCGTCCTCAATGCCGAGGTGAAGGCGAACGGCGCCAATGTCGAAACCCTGGGCACCCAGGTTCGCGTCGATTATGGTCTAACCGGCGTCAAAGCGGGGGCGTCGCCGTTGCCGGCGGGTACCAAGGTGACCACAAAGGCCGGACAAGCGGCGGCCCCCGATACGGAACCGCCGGTTCTCGGCGGGATCACGCCGGAGAGCGGCGAACAGAATTTAACCGATTCCCGAACCCTCCAGCTCACCGTGACCGCCGCCGACGATGCCGCCCTGTTGGAATTGGAAATACTGCACAATATCAGCGGCCTGCCGAAACTGGTTTTTACCGCCAGCAAAGCAAACCCCTACGGTTTTGGCGGCGCGAAAAAGCAAATCATGGCGGCGGGCATTACCGTCACTTTCAACCAGGGTGTTTGGGCCATTGATTTTGGCGCGGCCATCACCGAACAGATGAAGGCATCCCGGGACGAGGTCACCCTCCTCTTTACGGTCAAGGATACGGCGGGCCTTTCTTCCGCCGCCGTTAACCATATGCGGCGCTATACCGTTTGCGAGAAATATACCATTGCCTTTAAGGCCGGGCCCGGCGGCAGCTTGGAGCCCGGCGACCAGCATACTTTTTCTTCGATTCCCAAAGGCGCCGCCTGGGGGTCGGCGGTGACGGTGCCTAGGCCGCTCCCCGGCGACCATTATTCCTTTAACGGCTGGACGCCGGATTTTCCGGCGACGGTGACGGCGGATGCCAACTTCACCGCCCAATTCCTGCCCAAACACTATTCTCTCAGCTATTACGAATTAACCGGCGCGACCGTCACGCCGAATCCCACCTCTTATACCGTAGAGACGAACACGTTCACTTTAAACAATCCGTCCAAAGGCGGTTACTCCTTCGCCGGTTGGACGGGCACCGGCTTGAGCAAAATGGAGGAAATCGTCACGGTGGCCAAGGGTTCCCACGGCAGCCGCGAATATACCGCCCACTTCACAAAGGAAACCTACTGGATCATTTATGGATTGGGCGGCGGCGTCCCCGGCGGTGAAAATCCCGCGACCTATGATGTGGAAAGCCGGCGCATCGTTCTGATCAATCCCTCCAAAGAGGGGTATACCTTCGCCGGTTGGACGGGCACCGGTTTAAGCGCGGTCACGCCCCTCGTGGTCGTGGCGACAGGCTCCTTTGGCAATCGATCCTATGAGGCCCATTATACGCCGATTTCCTATTTGATCACCTATAGCGGTTTGGATGTCGCCGTTATCAGCGGCAATCCCATTTCCTATCATATCGAAAGCGCCAGCTTCACCTTGCCGCAGCCGACGAAGGCGGGCTATACCTTCACCGGTTGGACCGGCACCGGCCTTGGTTCGCAGACAATGAACGTCACGGTGCCCAAAGGTTCCATGGGGCCACGGAATTATACCGCCCATTTCACCAAGGATACCTACAGCATCGGTTATGAGTTGGGCGGCGGCGCCGTCGGCGAAGCCAACCCAACCGCCTATGATGTGGAAAGCGAAACCTTTACGCTGGTCAATCCCACGAAGGAAGGCTATACTTTCGCCGGTTGGGCGGGCACCGCTTTGGACGAAGCGACGCTCACCGTCACGGTGGCGCAAGGTTCCACCGGCGACCGTGCCTATACCGCCCATTTCACGAAGGATACCTATAGCATCGGCTATGAACTGAGCGGCGGCGCCGTCGGCGAAGCCAACCCGGCCACCTATAATGTGGAAAGCGAAACCTTTACGCTGGTCAATCCGACGAAGGAAGGTTATACCTTCACCGGCTGGACGGGCACCGGTTTGGACGAAGCGACACTTACCGTCACGGTGGCGCAAGGCTCCACCGGCGACCGCACCTATACCGCCCATTTTGTCGATACCGTCAGCCCGGCGGAGGTGACGGTTACTCCGACAAAGGACAGCGCATTGAAATTGCGTGCCGACGAAAGCTTTGTGCTGACGGTTTCCGCCAAGGATGCGGGGGGTCTTTATGAGTTGGAGATCGACCACAATCTGACGGGGGCGCCTTACGGTTTGCCGGAATTCAGCGTCTATGCCAGTGAGGACAATCCCTATGGCAGCTTAGAAGATAAGGCGCTCTTTGAAGGAACGTACGGTGTTTCGGTTACCTATGAAGAGAACGAAGGGGAAGGCGCCTGGGCCATTGACTTTGGCCTAGCAATCACCGGGAAACTGATTGCAAAAGGCAATCCCGTTTTCTATCTGGTCGTGAAGGATACGTCGGGGAATGCTTGGGGCTCGATGGATGAAGTGAGCAAGGAAAATACCTTCGGTTACACGGTCGGCCGTTATACGCCGATGGAAATCGTAGAGACAATTTCGCCTTTCGTGGCCGGTGTTCCCAGCACCTTCACCATCGGCACCGTGGCCAATGACGATGCCTACAGGATGGTTCGCGCCTACTTTACGCTGCCGGAAGGGGTAACCCTGGAATACCAGGAAGGCGGTACAGGCCCCTGGATCGGGCTGGAAGGCGCGTTTGGCCCTGCCGCCGGTTTTCCGCTGGGGAACATCACCACGACCTTCCGCGGCACCGTAGCCGCCGCCGGTACCTATGATGTTACCGTTCTCTTTAAGGAATTGAGCGGCGCCGTCGTCGGCAGCAAGAAGATATCCTTTGCCGCTGTTGCACCCGCCGACCTCTCCGAAATAGTGGCGGAACAATCCGAAACTTTCTTTGCTGCCTTCTACAATGAATTCGAGCAACAGATATTTGAAACCCTGGATGAACAGCAATCCGCCGCCTATTATGTGGAAATCGGTGATTATAGCGGCGCCGCCCCGGTTGGCATCACCATCAATGGAGAAAGCTATGGAACCGAACCTTCCAACCTGAGCATTGGCAAGAACAGCCATATCCGGGTCCCCGTTTGGAAAATAGAGGATGGAAAGCTCTATGTCGCCCTGCCTTGGCTTTGCGTTGACGCGCTGCCGGGAACCGACAGCCTGATCGTAGCCGGCGCAACCACATTCAAAGTGCAGGTCTATGCTGCCGCCACCTCCGGAACGCTGACCATTGACATCGGCACGCCCGGCGGCGCGGTGGCCCTGGGCAATAAGGGCAATCTCAATGAGGTTGGCATTGCGAAAAATGGCGACGTTTATACGGTGACGGAAAAAACGGATCACTATGCCAGCTATGTCGGCCTAGAAATCAAAGATGGCGGGCAGACGATCGACGGCACCAGCGCCATGATCTTCCGCCGCAATCTGGAAAACAATGAAATGGGCATCACGAAAGGGGAAAAGGCGAATATTACCTATGCGGTATACGGGAAATACGCCAATGCCCCCGTTACCACGCCGGAACCTGTAGAGCGCAGCTTTAAGCTGGCCATTCCGGGACACGGCGTCCTCAATGTCAACTTCCAGTTTGATTTTGTCACGGAATAAAGCCTAATTTTTTAAAAGTGGAACCAATATCAGCCGGGGCGGTGCAGAAAATGCGCCGCCCCGGCTGATCAGACTGAAGAAAAACTCCCTGCGCGGCGACCTTGGACGATCCGGAAAAGGATTTTGG
>JAXGQJ010000010.1:0-65522 GCA_040766505.1 Clostridiales bacterium | reverse complement strand
ATGGCGGCCGGAGGTAAGCAAAAAGTGTCCTTCCAACAAAGCATTGGAATCTTTAAATATTTTTAAGATTTCTTCCTGTTTCATTCTTTCATAGCCTCCTCAATTTCCGCAACAATTTCTTTTACCGCTTGCAGCGGGTTCGCCGCCTTGGCGATCGGCCTGCCGATGACGAGATAGTCGGCGCCGGCCCGTACCGCCTCTCCGGGGGTCATCACCCTTTTTTGGTCATGAACCGCGGCGTTTTTGGGCCGAATGCCCGGGGTCACAATCAGGAAATCATCGCCACAGGCAGCGCGGATGGCGGGAATTTCCCGGGCGGAGGCCACCACGCCGTCCAGCCCCGCCCTTTTGGCCAGCTTGGCAAGGTGGGACACTTGTTCCTGTAAAGGACGCTCCACCCCCAATTCTTCCCGGAGTTCGTCTTGGCCCATGCTGGTTAAAACGGTAACACCGAGCAATAGCGGCCTTTCACCGCCGCTTTCCGCCGCTTCCTCCCGGATGGCCGCGGCGGCCTTCGCCATCATCTCATAGCCGCCGGAAGCGTGGACATTGCACATCAGAACGCCCAAATGCGCGGCAACCCGTACCGCTTCCGCCACCGTATTGGGAATGTCGTGAAATTTCAAATCCAAAAATACCTGGCCGCCCTTTTCCGCGATGGCGGCCAGGATGGCGGGGCCGGTGGCATTGTATAGCTGCATACCAACTTTATAAGCGCCGACCGCATTGCCCAATGCCGACACGATGGCCATGGCCGCTTCGGCAGTGGGAACATCCAAGGCGACAATGATTTTTTCTTTCATCACAAACTCCTTTTCACCATACCGTATCCTTGTCTAAATATTTCTCCAAAGAGACCAGCGGCAACACTTCGCCGGCGGACAGCGAGCGCATCATATAGAGCAAGGCCTTCGCCGTATCCAATGAAGTCAAACAGGGGATACCGATTTCCGCGGCGGCCCTGCGGATGCGAAAGCCGTCCCGTTGGGGGTTCTTGCCCTTCGTCAGCGTATTGACGATGCAGCCCACTTCCTTATGGCCGATCATATCGAGGAGGTTTTGCTTGTTTTTGTCTTCCTCCCCGATCTTATTCAATTCCATCACGGCAATGCCTTCTCTCTTCAAAAGCGCCGCGGTTCCCGCGGTGGCGGCAATGGGGCAGCCGAGATCGTGGAAGCCCCGCAAAATCGGCAGCGCTTCCTCCTTGTCCCGGTCGGCAATGGTGGCGACAACGGTGCTTCTTTCCGCAACGGCGGTGCCGGCGGCGCTGTAACCTTGAGAGAGGGCTAGGGCGAAGGTTTTGCCGAGGCCCATCACTTCACCGGTGGATTTCATTTCCGGCCCGAGGGAAGTTTCCACCAGATGCAGCTTACCAAAGGAAAAAACCGGCACCTTAACGGAAACAAAACCCGGTTCCGGCAATAACCCGATGGGATACCCTTGGGCTTCGATGCCCTGGCCCAGCATAACCTTTGTCGCGATGTTCACCATGGGAATCCCCGTCACCTTGCTGATATAGGGCACCGTGCGGCTGGAACGATTGACCTCGATCACGAAAACCTCCCCTTCAAAAATGACATACTGGATATTCAGCAAACCTTTCACCTGCAAAGCCCGGGCAATGTTTACCGTCGCGGCGACGATTTTTCTCTGCAAGGCTTCGGGAATATGCTGGGGCGGGAAAAACGGCGCTGCTGTCGCCGGAATGAACGCCGGAACGTTCAATATGCTCCATAATGCCGGGAATCAATACCGCCTCCCATCGGAGATCGCGTCCACATCCACTTCTTGGCCGAGCAGGTAGGTGTCGATCAGAACCGGATGCCTTTGGGAGATGAACACCGAAGTTTTCATATACTGAATCAATTCTTTTTCCGTATAGACGATTTCCATGGCCCGGCCCCCCAAAACATAGGAGGGGCGCACCAAAAGCGGAAAGCCGAGGGAAGCGGCGACTCGCAATGCCTCTTCCAGCGTGGCGACGGTATATCCCTTGGGACGGGGAATGCCCAATTCCTCCACGAGGCTATCGAAGCGGTTCCGGTCTTCCGCCCGATCGATGGCGTCGAGGGAGCTGCCAAGGATGGTATAACCCGCCGCGGCGATGCCTTGGGCCAGGTTGATTGCGGTTTGGCCGCCGAACTGAACGATCACGCCGTCGGGCTGTTCCCGGTCGAGTATATTGAGAACGTCCTCTAAGAGCAGCGGTTCAAAATACAGCTTATCGGCGGTGTCATAGTCGGTGGAGACCGTTTCGGGATTGTTGTTGATGATGATCGCCTCATAACCCGCCTCCTTCAAAGCCCACACCGCGTGAACCGAGCAGTAATCAAATTCCACCCCTGGCCGATGCGAACCGGGCCGGAACCGATGACCACGGCTTTTTTGGTCCCGGATTTCCACTTCGTCCTCATTGCCATAGGTGGAATAAAGATAATTGGCATGGGAACAAAACTCTCCCGCACAGGTGTCCACCTTCCGATAGGTGGGCAGCAGACGCAAAGCGAGGCGGCGTTGACGGATCTCCATTTCGCTGCCATCGCTGATTTTTGCGATATAGCCGTCGCCAAATCCCATTTTTTTGGCTTTTTCCAGCAGAATGTCGGACAATCCTTCGGTGGTGATTTCCTTTTCCAAGGCGACGATATGTAGCAATTTTGCCAGGAAAAAAGGATCCATCATGGTCAGATCGCTCAATTCCTCCATGGAAACGCCACGGCGCAGGGCTTCGGCAACGGCAAAGATCCGTTCATCGTCGCCGGCGGCCACCTTTTGCAGCAATTCTTCCTCGCTTAAAAAGCGCAGGGACGGCAAATCGATGCCGATCAAGCCGAACTCCAAGGAGCGCACCGCCTTCAAGAATGCCGCTTCAAAGGTGGTGTCGATGGCCATCACTTCACCGGTGGCTTTCATTTGCGTGCCGAGCTTACGGTCGGCGGCGGCAAATTTATCAAAGGGCCAGCGAGGGAATTTGACAACCACATAATCGATCACCGGGTCGCTGCAAGCGTAGGTCGCCCGGGTGAGGGCGTTTTCGATTTCATCGAGCCGATAGCCGACGGCGATTTTCGTGGAGATGCGGGCGATGGGGTACCCGGTGGCTTTAGAAGCCAAAGCCGAAGAGCGGCTGACCCGGGGATTTACCTCGATGACATGGTAATCATAGGAGGCGGTGTCAACGGCATACTGGATATTGCAGCCCCCTTCGATGCCCAGCGCATCCATGATCCGCCGGGCGGAAGCCGATAGGCGATCCATCTCCCGCTTCGTCAGGGTTTGGGCCGGAGCGACGACGATGGAATCCCCGGTATGGATACCCACCGGATCCACATTTTCCATGCTGCAAACGAGAATGACATTGCCGCTGCCATCCCGCATCATCTCAAACTCGATCTCTTTCCACCCGGCCACGCTTTTTTCAACCAGAGCCTGATGGATGATGCTGTGGCTCAGGCCATTGTTGGCGATTTGGGCCAGCTCCTCACGGTTTTTGGCGCAGCCGCCGCCGGTACCGCCCAGGGTATAAGCGGGCCGGACGATGACGGGATAACCGAGACGATCGGCAAATTCGATGGCCGCTTCAACGCTGGAAACGATGGCGCTTTCCGGCACCGGTTCTTGAATGCGCTCCATCATGGCTTTAAATTCCTCCCGGTCCTCCGCCTTTCGAATCGTGGCGAGGGGGGTGCCGAGAAGCTCAACATTGTACCGGGCCAAACGCCGCTTTGGGCCAATTCCATCGCCATGTTCAGCCCCACCTGCCCGCCCAAAGTGGGCAACAGGCCCTGGGGCCGCTCTTTGGCGATGATCCGCTCCTAAAAATTCCGGGGTAATCGGTTCCAGGTAAATATGGTCGGCGATATGAACGTCTGTCATGATGGTGGCGGGATTGGAATTGACGAGGATCACCTCAGGTACCTTTCCTCTTTTAAAGCCCGGCAGGCTTGGGTACCGGCATAGTCAAACTCCGCCGCCTGGCCTATGATAATGGGGCCGGAACCGATCACCAATACTTTATATAAATCTTTTCTTAAAGGCATCCGATCCCCTCCCCTTTGTTTTTGCCAGCCGTTCAATTTTCCAAACAACAAATCATTGTCCCAATTTCTTTCCGGCCTAAGCTGGTATTGCCGGGACACAACCATCAAATCTTCCGCCACCAAACCCTCAATGCCACCATTGTGCAGGCAAACATGGGTAATCTTCCTGGCCGGGGCCGGGCGCAAAAACTTCATACAGGTGGTTTTGCGTTGTGGAAAGCAGAGTGCCGCTGGGCAGATGGCGCACCGGGTAGTGGGCGCCGAAATGGCCGGCTTTCAGCATCTCCACCTTTGCTCCCAGCGCCAAAGACAGCAAAGCATGGCCGAGACCTTGGCCCCCATCGGCACTTTGCCGATCAGCTTCTGGATCGTCTCCACGATAAAACCGTATTCCAGCGGTGTGCCGGGGCCGCCGCTGAAGAACAATAGCTCGACGCCTTGGGCCAATATCTCATCGGCGCCCAAATAAGGGGGCAAAAAAACGATTTCATAACCATAGCATTTGACCGCTTCCAGCGAGGCTGTTGTTCAGGCCCACATCCACCAGGCCCAAACGCTTGCCATTGCCGGGCAGATGGTCGATTTCGGTGGCGCAGATATCTTCCAGGCCCCAATCGCGGTGAAGGTTCCAGGCCATGGCCACCAGTTGCCGGCTGCGCAGGTTTTCTGTGCTGATAACCGCACCCATACTGCCCTTTTCCTCAATGCTCCGGGCCAGCTTCCGGGTGTCGACCTCCTCAATCGCCACAATGCCGTAATCGCAGAGAAAGCTTTCAAAGGTCGCCGAAGCCCGCCAGTTTGAAGTTTTCCTGCACATCTCGTGCAGCACCAGGCCCTTGGAATGTACTTGTACCGATTCCCAGTCCTCCTTATTGACGCCATAATTGCCGATGACGGGATAGGCCATATTGTAAATCAGGCCTCTGGAAGCGGGCTGGGTCATCAATTCTTGATAGCCGAAGATGGATCGGTTTGTCACCAGCTGCCCGCGAACCGTCCCTTGGGCGCCGCAGGAACGCCCTTCATAGATGCTGCCGTCGGCCAGCGCGAGAACCGCTTTCAAATCACAGCACCTCCCGATCCATCATCACCACGCGGCCGCCGCAAACGGTGCAGACGGGCCAACCCTTCAGCTTTTTGCCTCCGAAAGGCGTATTCTTCCCCTTTGAATAAAATGTCTCCGGGTCGACGGTTTTTTCCAGCTTTGGATCGATGACAACGATGTCGGCGGGATCCCCAAGGTCGAGACCGCCGGCGGGAAGGTTGAGAATGGCGGCGGGTTGGCAGGTCAATGCCGCGACCAACCGCCCGGCGGTGATGGCGCCCGGTTCCACCAAAGCCGTCCAGAGCAAAGGCAGCGCCGTTTCAAAACCGCTGATGCCATTGGCGGCGAGGTGAAATTCCACCACCTTGTCTTCAAGGGTATGGGGGGCGTGATCCGTGGCAATGCAGTCGATGACCCCTTCCCGCAAAGCCGCCACCAGCGCTTCAACATCGGCCTTCTCCCGCAAAGGCGGGTTCACCTTGGCATTGGTATTATAGCCGATTACCGCCTCATCGGTTAAGGTCAGGTGGTGCGGGGTCACTTCCGCGGTGATGGCAAGGCCCCTTTCCTTGCCGCGCCGGATCATTTCTACGCCGCCCCTTGTGCTGACATGGGCGATGTGCAACTTTGCCCCGGTCAGCTCGGCAAGCAGAATGTCCCGGGCAATCATCGATTCTTCGGCGGCGGCGCAGATGCCTTTCAACCCCAAAACCGTGGCAATATAGCCTTCGTGCATGTCCCCTTCATTGACAAGAGACAAATCTTCCTCGTGGGCGATGATCGGCACCGAGAAAATACGGCTATAGTCGAGGGCGAGCCGCATCAGCTGGGCCGATGCGACGGGGCGTCCGTCATCGGAAAAGGCGACGGCGCCGGCTTCGACCATCGCGCCGAATTCCGCCAGTTCCTTGCCGGCGGAACCTTTGGAAACCGCGCCGATCGGGTAAACATGGGCATACCCCAAGGCAGCCGCCTTCTTTTTGATATAGCCGACGGTGGCGGGAGAATCCACCGCCGGACGCGTGTTCGGCATACAGCAGACGCTGGTAAAGCCGCCCGCCGCCGCCGCTTTGGTTCCAGTTTCAATGGTTTCTTTTGCTTCAAATCCCGGTTCCCGCAAATGGCAATGGATGTCCACCAAGCCCGGGGCGACGATTTTTCCGGTGGCGTCTATTGTCTCGGCTTCGGTATCGACGATTTCCCGGCCGATACCGGCAATCAAACCGTCGGCAAGCAAAATATCACCGATTTCGTCTTTGCCGTTTCCGGGGTCAGGATCCGGCCACCTTGGATCAGAATTTTATGCACCGCCGCCACCTCCCATCATTTGATAAAGCAAGGCCATCCGGCAGGCGACGCCATTGGTCACCTGCTCCTGAATGGCGGATTGGGAACCGTCCGCCACGGAACTGGGAATCTCAACGCCCCGGTTCATCGGGCCGGGATGGAGCACAAGCAAATCTTTTTTTGCCCGCTTCAGTCGAACCTCGCTCAAAGCATAAAGGGCGGCATATTCATCGATCGTTGGGAACAAGCCCTTTTCCTGCCTTTCCAACTGAATCCGCAATACATTGACGACATCGGCGCCCTCCAATGCCGCGTCGATGTCATAGTATACCTCGGCCCCCATCTTTTCAATCTCTTTCGGCATCAAAGTGGGGGGGCCGACCACCCGAACCGTGGCCCCCAGTTTTTTTAAACCCCAAATATTGGAACGGGCCACCCGGCTGTGGAGGATGTCCCCTAAGATTGTAACCGTCAGCCCCGCCACGGCCCCTTTTTGTCGAGGATCGTATAGAGATCGAGCAGCGCTTGGGTGGGATGGGCGTGGGTTCCGTCGCCGGCATTGACGACCCGGGCTTTCACCGCTTCCCCTAAAAGTTTGGGCGCGCCGGAAAGGGGGTGGCGCATAACGATCACATCGATGCCCATGGCATCTAGGGTATGCCCGGTGTCCTGTAGGCTTTCTCCCTTCGCAACGCTGGAACTGGACGCGGAAATGTTCACGGTTCCGGCGCTGAGATACTTGGCTGCCAGCTCGAAAGAAACCCTCGTTCTCGTGCTGTTTTCATAAAATAAAGTGGCGACGGTTTTGCCCCGCAGCGCCGGCGCGGTTTTGATGTCGCGCCCCAACACCTCTTTCATCGCTTTGGCGGTTTCCAGAACCGTCAAGATTTCCTCACGGCTGAGAAATTCCAAATCGATCATATCTTTTGCCTGTATAGCCAAATGCCCTTCCCCTATTCCTTGCGTATGGTTTCCAGAAGCACGACGCGGTCGGCGCCGTCGCTCTCTTTTAAATCTACCGCGACGGCTTCCTGTCTCGCGGTGGGCAAATTTTCCCCACATAGTCGGCGCGGATGGGCAGTTCCCGGTGGCCCCGGTCTACCAAAACCGCCAGTTGGATAAAGGAAGGCCGCCCCAAATCGAATACCGCGTCCAGCGCGGCCCGTATGGTACGGCCCGTATATAGCACGTCATCCACTAGGATGACCTTTTGCCCGTCAAAAGGAAAAACACCCGGCTTTCTTTAACGATGGGATTCGCCCCCAATAGCGCGATGTCGTCGATAAAGGGTGATATCGAGGATGCCCAGGGGCAGTTCGACGCCCTCAAAATCCCGGATGATCGCCTGCAAGCGCTGGGCCAAATAGACCCCCCGGGTGCGAATTCCCAACAGAACCAGGCCCTCCGCGCCTTTGTTGCGCTCTAAAATTTCATGGGCGATGCGGTTGAGAACGCGTTTGATGTCCATTTCATTTAAAATCAGGGCCTTTTCTCTTTTTTCTTTCAACAAATTCACCTCTTTTCCCGATAAAAAACCTTACCCACGCAAGGCAAGGCAAAGGCGGCGTCCGCCATTCCAACCGTCCACTGCTTCACCTTCATGCCTCGCCGGGACATATTAAAGGGAAATGCTTATGGTCATATTATACCCCATTTTCCGCTGATTTCAATGGCCTTTCCGCAAGATTGCAAGGATTTTTTCCATTTCCGCCGGCAAAGGCGCGCTAAAGGCCATCGGTTCCCCGCTGCGGGGATGGAGAAAGGCAATGGTTTTGGCATGGAGGGCCTGGCCATATAGGTAGAAGGGTTTTTCCCCCTTTGCCGTAAAGGGGATCCCCCAAAAGGGGATGGCCGATGTATCTCATGTGGACACGGATTTGATGGGTGCGGCCGGTCTCCAGCTTCGGCCTCCACATAGGTATAGCTTTCAAACCGCTCCAAGACCCGGTAATGGGTGCGGGCGGGGCGGGAGTTTTTATCGGTAACCGCCATTTTTTCCGTTCCACCGGGTGACGGCCGATGGGACAATCCACCAATCCGGCGGGCTCCGCCATCACACCGTCGACAATCGCTTCATAGACGCGGGCAACGCCGTGAACCCGGATCTGCTCCGCCAGGGCCAAATGGGCAAAATCGTTCTTCGCCACCAAAAGCAAGCCGGAGGTGTCTTTATCAATGCGGTGTACGATGCCAGGGCGGAGGTGTCCATTGATGCCGGAAAGATCGGTCAATTGCTCCAAAAGCCCATTGACCAGCGTTGTATCGCGATTGCCCGGCGCCGGATGCACCACCAGGCCCCGCGGTTTATTGACGATGGCGAGGTCGTCGTCCTCATAGACGATATCGAGCCCCATATTTTGCCGTTTCAGCGCCATGCTTTCCGGCGGCGGGATCTCCACCGTCACCGATTCGCCGCAGCGAACCTTATAACCGGGCTCACCACGGTTCCCTCCAGTTGCACAAAACCGTCGCGAATCAGCTCCCGCAAGCGGCTGCGGGACAATTCCGGCAGCGCTGCGGCTAAAAACCGGTCGAGCGCCAGCCTGTGGCTTCTTCCCCAATTTTAAGGTGCTTTTTTCATCCCGCTTCCCTTCCTTTGCTGTCTTGCTCGCTTTTTCAAAACCAGCAAAGCCAGCAGGGCCACCCCCGTCACGACAAAGATGTCGGCAATATTGAATACAGGGAAGGTTCCCACTTGAATAAAATCGACAACATAGCCACGGAAAACCCGATCGATCATATTGCCGACGGCACCGCCCAGCAGCAAGGCCAATGGCAGGCGGTAAGGCTTTACATAGGGCTTGCGCCATAAGAAGGCGACGGCCACCAAAAGCCCGGCGGCCAATAGGGTTAAAAAGGGGTGCCGCCGCGAAACAGACTAAAGGCGGCGCCGGTGTTCCGCACATAGGTGATGGCGATGAAGCGCCAGACGGTGACCGTTTCAAATAAGCGCGAATCGCATGGTGATCCAAAATTTTACGGCTTGATCGGCGGCAACGATCAAGGCCGCCAAAACAAAATAGACCATAATGACCTCAAGGACGTATGCGCCGGCTTTGTTCCACCAGGTTCAACAGCTCGGCAATAAAATCGCTGATCAGGGGCAAGTTCAATGTTACCACCTGCTGCAGAACCAAGAAAGCTACCGCACCCAGAAGGGAAAAACCGATGGCCAAGCCGATCCCGCGGAAAATCCCCCCCATGAGATTGATCCGGATCCAACGACTTTTTTTATCAATGAGATAAACATAGTCGTTCAGGCGGGAACGTTCCAGATACATCGACACTTTCTCGATGGTTTTCCAATCGTCTGCCGTCGGCCAGCGCGGTTTATCGCCGGCGCGGTGCCCGGGATGATATTTTCTCACCAATTTATAACGGGCCAAAATCCAACCTCCCCGGGCCGCGCCGGCGGCCAATCCACTTTTCCATGATCGCAAACCGCAATCTTTAGTATTTTATGCCAAACCGTTTTGCAGCATGCAGGCTTTGATGGTATGTTTTACCAAAACGGCGGTGGTAACGGAACCGATGCCGGCGGGAACCGGCGTAATCGCCTTCACAATGGGCTCGGCGCCGGCAAAATCCACATCGCCGCAGTATTTTCCGGGATTGTCCGGATCTTCGTTGATGCCGACGTCGATCACGATTTGTCCTGCGCTGACAAAATCGGCATTGATCATCTTGCCGCGGCCGATGGCGGCGATCAAAATTTCACCTTTACGGCAAACGCCGGGCAGATCCACGGTTCTCGAATGGCAAATGGTCACCGTGGCATGTTCACCCAGAAGAAGCATGGCCAATGGTTTCCCGACCACCAGGGAACGGCCGACCAAGGTCACATTCTTTCCCTTTAACGGAATGTCATAATGGCGCAGCAATTCCATGACCGCCTGGGGCGTGCAGGGCGGGAAGCCGGTTTTGTCGCCGACAAACACTTTGGCGGCGCTGCCGATGGTCAGCGAGTCCACATCCTTATCCGGCGAGATCAGCGCGCGTATTTCCTCTTCCGGCAGATGCTTGGGCAGGGGGCTGAACATTAAGATGCCATGGATGTCTTCCCGGGCATTGATTTTCTTCACTTCCTCTTTAAAATCATCGCCGGTGATGTCTTGAGGGAATTCAAAAACAACACTTTCCACGCCGATGGCAGCGCAGGTTTTTTTTGCGCCGCCTTCATAATATACATCGTCGGGCCTTGCGCCGACGCGAACAATTCCCAAGGTGGGCTGCAGGCCCTTGGCCTTCAATTCCGCAACCTGTTGTTCCATTTCCACCTTCATGGCATCGGCCACGGGTTTTCCTTTTAAAATATCCGCCATATTGTTTCCTCCTTATTCTCCGAGTTTCGGCAAGACGATTTGGTTCAAGATCTCATCCGCCAGCGCATTGCCGGCGCTCATCAAATCTTCCATTTCTTTTCTCGTCGCGGCGACATATTCCTTATCCTGAATGATGCCGAGGTTGATGATCACATTCAGCTTGGCGGCCTCCATCGCCGCCCGGAGAATGGAAGTGCCGCAGCCCACGTCGGAAACCAGCATTACATTGCCGATTTCCCCCATGCGCTTATGTACGACCAGCGCTTCTTTGGCGTTTCTCATGATATCCATCGGTACGGTGCAGGCATTTTTGGCTTCTCTTTCCAATGTCACCGCTTTGGCCGCCTTTTCTTCTTCCGTATTCTGGGGCAGGCCGTAGGCGGCGGACAGGGGGCCGAAAACTTCGGCGTCCTTTTCCGAAAGGGCCAATAGCGCGTCCTGAAGCCGGGTTCCCTGGTCGATCAAACCCTGTACTTCCTCTTCCACATCAACAAATTTCTTTTTTCCGACGGTGAAACTGCCGACCATCGTCGAGAGGGCCATACCGATCGCGCCGCAAAGCGCGGCGGCGCCGCCACCACCGGGAACAGAGACTTTCGCCGCCAAAACCCCCACATAATCACGACAGCTTTTTTCCATCATTGCCATTGTCTTCACTCCTTTTTTTCAAAAAGTGTATATATATCTTGTTAATTTTCTACATCTTCTATCCTTTTCCCTCTTCACGATGTTGGATATTTTGATTGCTTTTCAAAGAATAGCGGCATTTTCCCCTCTTCGTTTGTCAAATGCGCTTAAAAATGGTAAAGTAAGCGAAGGAGGCGCGCCATGAATAAAAAACAAAATCCGGCCGAACCGGAGCCGAACCATGAAAAACCGGACGCTTTGGGAGATCCGGACGAATACCGGGAATTGCCGGAAATCTTTCAAAAGACCCATTGCGGCCGGAGGAAAAAGAAAAAGGAAATCTGCCGGCCCTCATTTTCGGGGCGGCAGGCTTCCTTTGCCTTCTCTGCGCCTTGTTTTTTTACTTACGCTGAACTTACATCTTCTTGTTCTGCAAAAACGTTTCAAAATCCGTCTTTGGGACGATATATTGGCGGCCTATTTTCACCGCCGGCAATTTGCCGCTCTTGATCAATTCCATAATAAATGCATAACTTAGGGGTATTTTCTTCATGATTTCCTGAATGGTGTAACCTTCAATGCCCCGCTTTTCCGCCACCATGCCGATGTATTTCTCCATTTCGTCTTTGGCGATAAAATACTTTCTGCCGATGCGGTAGGCCGGGAGGCGCCCTTTATCAATGTCCCGCTTCACGATGCCATAGCTTGCTCCACATCTTTCGGCGACCTCTTTCATTGTAAAGAATTCTTTTTCTATTTGATTCATGACGGTGGATAACCCTCCTTTTCAATGTCCTTCGCTTTATTGCCATTATACGCATTTTATGGCGATCCTATTCATTTCTTGGCTTATGCGCTGAAATTATTTTCCCGTCCCCCACTTTCCGTTTCAAAACCGGACGCAGACAAGTCGGCCCGGGGTTTGGGAAGGTTTGCATTTCCTTCCCCACTATGTTATTTTATCGATATCATCTGTTGGTGCATGGGAGTGGACATACCCGATGAAAGTTGTTTTTATCGCCCTAAACAGCAAATACAGCGACAGCAATCTCGCCCTACGCTATCTGCTTCGCTCCACGCCGCGGGATCTGGCCGAAACAGAATTGATCGAATTGACGGTCAATGTCCGCTGCCGGAGATTTTAGCCGCGATTTTTGAAACGAAGGGCGATGTTTTCGCCTTTTCCACCTATATTTGGAACCGGGAAACCTTGCAAAAACTGCTGCCGCCACTGCGGAAGCTTTGCCCAAAGGCCACCATCATCCTGGGCGGGCCGGAAGCCACCTATGCGCCGGCTTGTTTTCCCGATGCCGATTTGATCCTGCCCGGCGCCGGCGAAGTATTTTGGCTTCCCGCCTTAAAAGCGCTGGCGGCTGGAAGGCCGCCGCGACAAATCGAAATCCCGGCCCAACCGGCCTTTGCCGCCACCTGGCCCTTTCCCTATGACGAAGCGGACAAGGAACGTCTGCGCCACCGCCTTCTTTACTATGAATCCAGCCGCGGCTGCCCATTCCGCTGTGGCTTCTGCCTTTCTTCCGCCGACCGCCGCCTGGCATTTTTGCCATTGGAACGGGTTTTCGAGGATTTGGAGCGCCTGATCGCCTTGGCGCCATCGGTGGTTAAATTTGTCGACCGCACCTTCAACCAGCCGCCGAAGCGCGCCGCCCAAATCCTGCGCTTCCTGCTGACAAAGGCGGCGCCGGGCCTCACCTTCCACTTTGAAATGAAGGGGGAGCTGTTAAACGATGAGATGATCGGCCTTTTACGGTCGGCCCCGCCCCATTTCTTCCAGTTGGAGGTCGGCTTACAATCGACAGACCGCGCCGCCCTCGCCGCCATCGGCAGGGAATGGGATCGGGAAAAGCTGATCCAAAACCTCCGCCGTGTCCTGGATGGCGACAATGTACACCTCCATCTCGATCTGATCGCGGGGCTGCCCCGGGAGGGCCTGAAGCAATTTAAAGAGAGCTTTGAAACCGCCTGGTCCATCCGCCCCCACCATTTACAGCTCGGCTTTTTAAAGCTGTTGCCGGGAACGGCACTGGCCGAAAATGCCGCCGCTTATGGGTATCTCTCTCTTCAAAATCCCCCCTATGAGGTACTGGCCAACGACGCCCTCTCCTTCACCGATATGAACCGGATCCACGGCATAGAACAGCTGCTGGAACGGGAATACAATCGGGGCTGCCGCCATCTCTCCCTTCCCTACGGAGCCAAAATTTACGCCGGCGGCAGCTTTGCCTTTTTTCTCGCCCTCGCCGCCGAGAAAGAAACAGGATTTGCCGCGGCACTGCAAAAGGTTGCGCCGCAAAAACCGGGGTTCTGGGCGGCCCTTTGCCGATTGGAGGATTTTTTAAAGCGCCGCCAAAACCCTGTCACCGCCGCGGAAGAGGCGGCGGCCCTTTCCTTCCTGCGGGACGAAAACAATATTTGCCGGTTTTTACCCCGGCGCCATCGGGAACGGCCCCAAGACATCTATAAAACCATCCGCCTTTTGGATTCGGATTTCACTTTTTCCATTCAACATGGCGAGCTGACGGAAGGGCAAGACCGGCCCTGCCGCCTTTTGCTCGATTATAGCCAAAGGGAGGGAATCCGGGCATGGCCCAAGATCAGCATCTTGCCGCAGGGATAAAAAAATCACAAGGAAACAATCAAAAGGCAGGAAATTTTCTTGTCATCGCGGGAGAGGATTTGCTACAATGATGGCAGTGAAGGAGGACAAAAATAATGTGCATGTCTGACTATAATCAACTGAGAGAAATGAATTTGGATGAGAAGGAAAACACCATTCCGATCGGGATTTCCAATCGCCATGTCCATGTTTGCCAGGCAGACTTGGAGAAGCTCTTTGGCGAAAATTATCAATTGACCCCCACAAAAGACCTGTCCCAACCGGGGCAATTTGCCTGTGAGGAAACGGTGACCGTCGTCGGCCCCAAAGGGGAGCTTGCCGGCATTCGCATTTTGGGGCCTGTGCGCCCGGAAACCCAGGTGGAATTGGCACAGACCGACGCGAGAAAAATCGGCATTAAGGCGCCGCTCCGTGAATCCGGCGATCTTGACGGCACCCCCGGCTGCAAAATCATTGGCCCCAAAGGGGAAATTGAAATTGATAAGGGCTGCATCGTCGCCCATCTCCATATTCACTTCCATACCGATGAAGCAAAGGCCATGGGAATTGCCGACCATCAGGTTTTGACGGTTCTGGTCAAAGGCGAAAAAACCGTCGTTTTCTGCGATGTGATCGCCAGGGTCGGCGACAAAATGAAGCTGGACTTCCATCTCGACACCGACGAAGCCAATGCCGCCCTTGTCGGCAACAATTGCCAAGGTTTGATTTTGGCCTAAACCGCACAAAATTGCACCATAAAAAGAGGGTATCTCAAAGACCGGCGAATGGGAGTGGCCTTTGAGATACCCTCTTTTAGAATTTTCACACCGTTTTCTTTATGCTTCTTGGCTTTCCAATGAAGGCGTAAACAGAAGGCTGATGCAATAGAGGCCGGAAATGCCGACGATGGCATAGACGATCCGGCTGGCGATGGAAGACATGCCGCCGAAAATCGCCGCGACCAAATCGAACTGAAAAAGGCCGATCAGCCCCCAATTGATGGCGCCGATGATGACGATGACCAAGAAGATACGGCTTAATACATGCATATAAACTTCCTCCTTTTTCCGTTATTATAAGGAGTATTTTCTTTTTTATACATAAATGGAAGATTTTTCGTTTTTAACCATAAGTTCAAAGGGCCAAAGCCGTCTTTCCTCAGGCCGCGCCGGACAAAGACCACGGGCCTCAAGGTCTATGCCAGGCAATATGAAGCCGACCCCCCGGTTTTCACCGAACGGATATATTGACTTCCCGTGATTTTACGGGTATGATAAGAAAAATTTAACAGGGCGAAGGTTCAAAACCAGTATGGACAGAATGATCCTCTTTTACTATCTCGTTACCAATGTTTTGCTTTTTTTCTTCATGGCCTATGACAAGCGCGCCGCCATCCGGAAATGGCGGCGAATTTCCGAAGCCTCCCTGTTCGGCCTCGCTTTTCTCGGCGGCGCGGGCGGCGGTTTGTTGGGGATGCTCTCCTTTCGCCATAAGACGAAAAAATGGGCCTTCCGCCTTCTGTTCCCCTTCGCCTTCTTGCTGCATTTCCTTTTGATTCTCTTCCTTTCCGTCATTTAGGAGGTTATTGTGAAGATATATGCCATTGCCGATCTCCACCTTTCTTTCCTACAGCCGCCGGATCCCCAATATCTCGGCGACGCGATGCTCTATAAGCCGATGGGGGTTTTCGGCGAAGCCTGGAAAAACCACTGTCAAACAATCTATAGCAATTGGCAGGAAACCGTAACGGAGCGGGATCTGGTTTTGATCGCCGGCGATGTGTCCTGGGCCCTGCGGTTGCAGGATTTCAAGCCGGATCTGGCCTTTCTCTCCCTCCTGAAAGGGAAAAAGCTGCTGATACAAGGCAACCACGATTTTTGGTGGCAGAGCCCGAAGCGAATTCGGGAAATTTTACCGCCAAACTGTGAAATCCTACAGAATTCCGCTTATCGCTGCGGCGATGTATCGATCACCGGCACCCGGCTTTGGATGGTGCCGGGGCTGTCGGACTTTGACGCCCAGGCGGAAAAAATCTATCGCCGGGAATTGATCCGGCAGGAGCTTTCCTTGCAGGCGGCCCAAACCGACTGCATTTTGAACATGAACCACTTCATGCCGGTCAATGAGAAATGGGAAGAAAATGAAGTGGTGCATATGCTGCGCTCCTATGCCGTTTGCGCTTCGGTCTACGGCCACCTGCACGACAAAAGCCACCAAATCGCCATTGAGGGCGAGCACTGGAACATTGACTTTCATCTGACCAGCGCCGATTATCTAAATTTTACACCTAAATTTTTGCTGGAGATTTAAACCGCCGCCCCATCATAATAAATCTCTGTTTTCAGGACATTTTTAATGAGAATCCAGCCAATTGACTGAGGCTGCGTAATATAGTATCCTAATATATATTGACCTTAGAAAGGAGGTTCTTCCAAACAGCCGTTGCAATATTGTGATAAAGTCTTAATGGCAAAACGAGGAGGTTAATCATAAAAAAGTTTTCTTTATCCCCTGTGGAAGAATCTAATGAACCAAAAAATATGGGGTATACCGATAAAGAAATCGCAATTTTATAGGACCCCAATTCCACCGACAAAGAAATCAAAACTGCTAGCGCAACCTTGACCATGATCTGGTCGGTTCGACTCTATGATGGAGAGATTAAAACAAAAGGTGGATCATATGGCTATAAAACGTGTTTTAGGATTGTCTTTGCTGCTCTTGCTGCCTATTTTTTTATGGGGCTGTGGCTGGCAAACTGCCGATCAGGGCGAAGATGAAAGACCCATTTATATCGATGAAAACGGTGCATATGATTTCGGCCCCATGGGCGCCTCTGAACTCAATGGCCCCAATGGCATACCGGCCATGTATGATTGGCCCGATGAAAAATTATATGAGTGGCTCGATGAAGAGGATTTTGAGCCCGGCGTCGGCGTTACCCTGGAGTCCGCCCGTAGAGATTTTAAATATTCGATGATCTCTTTGGCTCAAAGATCCGATCAGGATTAAAAAGACAATTTTGGCGCCGATGCGGAAGGCATCAAAAAGTTTCGTGCCTATATCGCTGATCAGTTTGGCGATGTCTCCGATGTCGTGCTGGAAGATTGGCCGCCGGGACAGGAGGAAGCGTCGGAATAAACAATATAAACAGCACAAGGTGAATCTCGCATTCGCTGACAATGAATCGCCCGAAAGCCGCCATGAGATGACTTTCGGGCGATTTTCTATTCTGTTTCTCACTCCTTCAGATGATGATGCAGATCAAACCGCCGCCGCCGTCATTGACGATGCGCTGCATCGCCATTTGCAGTTTCCTCTGGGCCGATTCCGGCATCGTGCAAGAGCTTGCCCTGGATGCCCTCTTGCACGAGGTCGTGCAGGGATTTGCCGAAGATATTCGTATTCCACATCCGCTGCGGATCGTCCTCGAATTCCTCTAAGATATAGCGCACCAGTTCCTCGCATTGCTTTTCCGTGCCGATCAGCGGCGTGATCTCCGTCGTGATATTGGCGCGAATGATATGGTAACTCGGGGCGCTGGCTTTTGGCTTCACCCCAAAGCGGCCGCCCTGCTTGATCAGCTCCGGTTCCTCCAGATACAATTCGTCCAGTTGGGGCGTCACCACGCCATAGCCGGCTTCCGCACTTCCTCCATGGCTTCTTGCACCTTGGTCCATTCCCGGTTGGCGGCGGCATATGTTTTGATCAACCGCATGATCGTCTGCTCCCCTTCCACCGGTTCCCCGGCGAATTCGCCGAGAACCTTATAGAAGAGCTCTCCCGCGATGGCGATCTCGATATCGGAAACGCCGGTGCTTAAATCCATATTGCTCAAACGAACCTCGGCGGCCTGCTCCAATTCCCGCAGCGCGTCGACGGCGTCCTCAGATCCCGTATGCGGCAGATCTCACCGATGATCCGGCAAATATCCCCCTCCATGCCGCCCCGCAGCCAGTGGAGTCGGCTGCAATTCCTCGATCCAGCCCGGCAAATTCACATTCACTTCGGTGACCGGGAATTCATAGAGGGATTCCCTGAGGACGCTGATCACGTCTTCCTGGGCCATATTGGCGGCGTCCAACGGAACGACGGAAATATTGTAGCCGGTTCCGCAGTTCCTCCGCCAGTTCCAAGGCTTCCGCTCCATAGGGGGTTGAGAGTTGAGAACGATGACAAAAGGCTTATTGAGTTCCTTTAATTCAAAAACGACCCGTTCCTCGGCATCCCGATAACTTTCAGGGAATATCGGTGATGGTGCCATCGGTGGTAACGAGAATGCCGATGGTGGAATGGTCGGTGACCTTACGGGTGCCGATTTCCGCCGCCTGTTCGAAGGGAATTTCCTCTTCAAACCAGGGGGAATGCACCATTCTGGGTTCTTCCCCTTCCTCAAAGCCGAGGACGCCGGGCACGGCATACCCCACACAATCCACCATACGGACCGCATATTGATGCCTTCCTGGACGCTGATTTCCACCGCCTTAGAAGGTATGAATTTCGGCTCCGTCGTCATGACCGTCCGCCCCCGCTCTGGGGCAATTCGTCTTGGGCGACTTCCCGCTCATGGAATTCCTCAATATTGGGAAGGACCAACAATTCCATGAACCTTTTGATAAAAGTCGATTTACCGGTGCGAACCGGGCCTACCACCCCAAGGTAAATGTCGCCACCGGTACGTTCGCTGATATGTTGCAACACATCTGCCTTTTCCACAAATTTCCCTCCCTCTTTTTGCCATATATAGCAAACGATGTTTTCAGGTGCTTGCTTACAACTAAGTATATGAACCGACCCCGATTTTAGACCAAGAAAATCAAAGGGAGAAAGGCGAAAACAAAAAAGGCTTCGCAAAAGCAAATGCGTTTACGAAGCCGACCGATATCGGTACATAGAAAGACGCCGACAAGCCCGGTTGCTGCTTTTTACTTTTTTCTTCCTCATGGCTGGGGTGCGGGCCACCACCGTGATGGCCGGAGAATCGCGGTGGTGATGTCGGCCTGAAACTGGCCTTTAACCGCCGCACCCTGGCAAACATATCCCGCTGGCGCTGGCGATGTATTTGGGCGGCAAATGGTTTAAGGCCAAGGCATATACATCGGCCCGACAGCGCGGGCTTCGGCAGATGTTCTCCAATTCCATCAGATTGTCGATTCTGTCGTTTACCAATTCTTCCATCAGGTTTTTCACTTGAATCTCAGACATAAAAGCCAGACCTCCTTTAAAATCCGTTCCTATTTTCCGCTTCCGCCGCGCGCATGGCATTTGACCGCCTTTGCCACGCCGAAAGGGCTCGCTTTTTATCTCTTCCATTTATATATAGTGTAAAGCAGGGGCCGATCCGGAGCAACCGGGCCGCGCCATCCCGGCAAATCAGTGCAGTAAAAACATCAATCGGTTTTACAATGAAAATCGCTTTCCATCCTTTTTTCGCGGGCCATCAGCGCTTTGGCCGCGTCATGGGGATCCATGCCTTCAAACAATACGCCGTGACACGATTGGATGATCGGCAATTCCACGCCATACTCCAGCGCCAGTTCCGCGGCAATTTTCGTGGCGCTGACCCCCTCGACCACCATTCCCATGGAGGAAAGCACGGTTTCAAGGCTTTTCCCCTGTCCCAAGGCGAAACCCGCCCGGTAATTGCGGCTGTGTTTGCTGGTACAGGTCACAATCAGATCCCCAACCCCGGCCAGACCAAAAAATGTGGCGGTACAGGCCCCCATCACATCGCCAAGCCGAGCAATCTCGGTAATGCCACGGGTCATCACCGCGGCGCGGGTATTGTCGCCGAACCCCAAGCCGTCGATCATACCGACACAGAGGGCAATGATATTCTTCAATGCGGCGCAAATTTCAACACCGATGATGTCCCGGTTGGCATAGACCCGAAAATAATCGGTCATAAACATGTCCTGCACCCTGTCGGTCACCGCTTCGTCTTCCGCCGCCACGACGATGGCCGTCAGCATTTTCCTGGCCACTTCCTCGGCATGGCTGGGGCCGGATAAAACGGCGACCCGCCGCCGCAGTGGCGATGGCAATTCCTCCCGAATCACCTCGGACAGCCGTTTGTGGCTTGCCAATTCAAAGCCTTTGCCGGTATTGACGATGATCGCGTCCCTTTTCAAAAGGCCGCCGATACGCCGCACATTTTCCCGCACCGCTTGGGACGGTACGGACAGCACCACCAAATCAACGCCGTCCAAAGCCTCCTCTATCTGCTCCACCGCAATGAGCCTATCGGGCAAAACGATACCCGGCAGATAATGCGCATTTGTATGCTGCCGATTGATTTCTTCCAGCACATGGCGCTCAATGCCCCAGACCTTTGTGGAAAAGCCCCGGTCGGCCAGAAGGGAGGCAAGGGCCGTCCCCCAGCTTCCCGAGCCGATCACCGCACATTTTTCTTTTGACATATCAAACCTTCCGTTTCAGTGTTATTTTTTTCTCCGTGCCGTTCAGCAACCGTTTTATATTGTCATTGTGCTTGTATAAAACATAAGAGGCAAAGATCACCAGCAGAACGCGGACATAGACATCCTCCACAAAAAGGAAGGAAAGAAAGATCACCGCGATGGCGGCGGCAATGGAAGCGAGGGAGACATATTTCGACAGCAAAACGATAGAAAACCACAAGACAAAGGCCATCATAAAAACGTCGGGAGCCAGAAACAACAGGGCCCCGCCGGCGGTGGCAACCCCTTTACCGCCGCGAAAGTGAATAAAGACAGAAAAGGTATGGCCCAAAATGGCGACAAGAGAAGTCCAGGCGGCGAATTCCGGGCCACCGCCGAGATAACCGATATAGGCGGCCAAAACGCCTTTGCCAAAATCGGAAACGAGGACGACGATGCCGAGGCGGATCCCCAAAACCCGCAGGGTATTGGTGGCGCCGGCATTGCCGCTGCCATGTTCTAAAATATTGATGCCCCGGCTCCATTTTCCCACCACATAGGAGAAAGGGATGGCGCCTAAAAAATAGGAAAGAACGAGCAATGCAATTTTAAACGGCATTTTTGATCTTATTTCTCCTTTTCATTGCTTTGTCGGATCATTAGCCAAAGCGGCGTGCCCTCAAACCCAAAATTTCTGCGGATTTGGTTTTGCAAATAGCGTTCATAGGAGAAATGCACCAACTCCGGGTCATTGACGAAAATCGCGAACTTCGGCGGCTTCACCCCGACCTGGGTGCCATAAAGCACTTTGAGGCGACGGCCCTTATCGCTGGGGGGCGGGTTGAGGCGGGTGGCCTCCCGCAGCACTTCATTGAGCCGGGCCGTGGCAACCCGGAGATTTTGCTGTTCGGAAACGTAATTTACCCATTCCAGCACCTTTTCCACCCGCTGCCCCGTCAGGGCGGAAACATAAACGATCGGCGCATAGGATAAAAAGGCCATCTCTTCCCGGATGTCTTCTTCAAAGCGGTTCATGGTTTTGCCATCCTTCTCGATGGCGTCCCATTTGTTGACCACGAGAACGATGCCCTTCCCCTCCTCATGGCCATAGCCGGCGATCTTTTTGTCCTGCTCCGTCACACCGTCCTCGGCGTTCAACAGCATCAGGACGATATCGCTGCGATCGATGGAGCGGAGCGAACGGATGATGCTGTATCGTTCCGTCGTTTCCACAATTTTGCCGCGCTTGCGCATCCCGGCGGTATCAATCAACAGATATTGCCGGCCTTCCCTGCTGAAGGGGGTATCGATGGCGTCCCGGGTGGTTCCCGGTATATCGGAAACAATATTTCTTTCCTCTCCCAAAATCCGGTTGGCGAGGGAGGATTTTCCCACATTGGGGCGGCCGATAACGGCAAATTTGATCACATCCTCTTCTTCTTCCCCCCCTTCCCCGGCGGGGAAAAGAGCGACGATGGCATCCAGAAGATCGCCGGTATTCATACCGTGGAGGGAGGAAACGGGGATCGGCTCCCCCAGCCCCAATTCATAAAAGCTATAATGGTCGGTTTGGTTGAAATTGTCTATTTTGTTGACAGCCAAAACAACAGGTTTGCCGCTTTTATTGAGCAACCGTGCCGTTCGCTGGTCTTCATCCAAAGGGCAGGTGCGCCCGTCGGCGACCATCACGATGACGTCGGCCTCCTCAATGGCGAACAGTACCTGCTGGTATACGCGGGCTTCGATGTGCCCGTCCAATTTTTGAAAATCTATGCCGCCGGTATCGACGACAATGAAATCCCGGCCATTCCAGTTGGCATCATGATACAATCTGTCCCTGGTGATGCCGGGAATATCCTCAACAATGGCCTTTCTCTCCCCCAAAATGCGGTTAAAAAGCGTTGATTTTCCCACATTGGGACGGCCAACCAAAGCTACGATCGGTTTCATACCATTTTCCTTTCCTTCGCCAGGCCGCAAATATAATCCACCAGACCGGCGGCATCCGCCGGTACGATGGCAATGGCATGGCCGGAATCGCTTGCTATTTCCGCCGCGGTTCGATCATCCAAAAGGATGGTCTCCCCATGTTTTAACAATACATCGGGCAGCAGATAGGTTCGCTCACCATCGCCTTCCGTTTTCAACCGGTCGACGATATCTGCGGCTGTTAAAAGGCCGGTTACCGTTACCGTCGGCCCGAAAAATCGATTGTTTACGGTCAGGGTGGCGGCGGTTAAATTTTCAATCCCGTTCAAAGAGGCTGACGATGGCGCCGATGGCCTTTGCACCGTCTTCCGAGGTGATAAACCTGATCTCTTTTTTTGCCGGAATGGATTTCGGCAAGCGTACACGCTCGTATTCATAGTCTTCCCAAAACCGGCGGATCAGACCCACACCGTTCTCTATTTGCGGATAGCCTTCATATTCGCTTTCCGGCGGCACTTCCCTGCCCGCCAACAGATAAAATTCATCGGCGGCAAAGACGAAGCGGCCGCCCCTTTCGGCCAAAACCGCTTTTGCCAAAGATCCAGCGCGGTGAGAACCGCCGCGGCCTCCTCTTGGCGATACGGGCGCAGACCCGGGTCATCCTGAAAGCGGGTCAAGCCCACCGGCACCAGGGCCAGGGATTCAAAAGCCTCCCCCAGAGCGGCAATGGCTTCCACCGTTTCCTCAAGGGCGCCGCCGTCGTTGATGCCGGGGCAGAGAACAATTTGCCCGTGCATGTGGATGCGCGCCGCCGCCAGCCGGGCCAGATTTGCCAACAATGGCGTCGTTTCCTTTATCCCCAAAAGCCTTTCCCGCAAAACCGGATCCGTTGCGTGAACGGAGATATAGAGAGGGCTCAGCCTATCGGCAACCAGGCGCTGAAAATCATCTTCCGTCAGATTGGTCAGTGTGATGTAATTGCCATATAAGAAGGAAAGGCGATAATCGTCGTCCTTCACATAAAGGGTCTGCCGACGCCCCCGCGGCATTTGATCGACAAAGCAAAAGGCGCAGCGGTTCCTGCACAGCCGGATGCCGTCAAAGACGGCGGCGGCGAAAGAAATGCCGAAATCCTCATCGCAATCCTTCGTCACGGCGGCGCTATGGGCCGCGCCCTTCGGTGTTTCCCAAGCCACCGTCAGCCGTTCTTCGGCGGTGTAGAGCTGATAATCGATGATATCTCTCAGGATATGGCCATTGATCCCGGTGATTACATCGCCGCCCACGATGCCCAGCCGATTGGCGGCGCTGCCGGGAACCACCGCTTCTACCAGGGCCACCGTCCTCCTCTTCCCCCTCAACACAAAACCTCTTTTCCGCCTTACAGGCAGGTTATAAGAATATCCTATTATAACAAAATATCCCCGCCAAGTAAAGGCGGGGCTCAGAGTGTAGACAAAGTCGCTGTGAGGCGGTTTGGGCTATAGTCCGGCCGGCTTCGAGAAGCGGCCTAGAGCTAGGCGCGAAGAAAAGGCCGGGCCCACAGCGTATATGGACATACGTAAAGGTCTGGCCTTTTGGGTGCAACGACGCTATCGGACGTTTATCGACAGCCTGAGACTTGGCAAAAATGCCGCATCTTTATATCTGTACTTATGTGCCTGGGATTGGCCTATAATTTATACTTTCTGTTCTCTGCCAAATTCAACCGTCAATTACAGGCATTTGCATAGGCAAATCATTGGGCCAATTTGGCTGAAAGCCATCCAGGCGCATGGTGGCCTTGAGCAGGCTGGCATAATCTTTCTCCATCACATAGTGGGAAAAAAGCTCTCCATAATTCGTATATACTTCCTTATCAACGGTACTGACATGCACCGGCCGGATATAATAATAGAGAACATTGGGATAAAAGGCGGAAAATTCCTCGCCATGGGGGCTCGTCGGATAACCATGATATGTTACAGCATTCTTTCTTAAAACCATACCAAGGCTTTGGCCGCTGTCTTTCGCGATGAATTGCTTATCCAGGGTGATATAACCAGCCCAAATCCGCTCTGCTTCCCCATCGGGCCATTGGATATTCAACACATGGTATTGCAAGGTTTCACCGGGTTCGATGCCATAATAGACATAGACGGGAATGGGCAGAAGGGGCTTGTCGGAAACCAGCCGAGCTTCTATTCTTTTCTGCGCAATGAAAGAACCGGCAGCCAGGCCCAGGCAAGCAAAAATAAGCAGAATAAGCCAATATTTTGCTTTCATGCTTATCTCCAGTCGAGATATTGATTGGCTTATTGTTTCATTAGACCATATCACAACAATTCATAAAAAACAAGTTTTGGTTGCGAATAAGAAATAGAGAAATAAAGGCCATCGGATTGTCAAACATATTTTGTGATCCTTTGGGAATCGCCCGGCCAAAGGCAAAGGCGCGCTTTCTGTTCTCGAAAACGCGCCTACCGCACAATCGTCACCATTTGGCCCCCAAAGCAGGAGGGTTTGGTTTTACTCGGCTTTTTCCATCTTATCCCGTTCGGCGAAGAACTGCTCCGCCACCGGCGGGAACATCAAATAGGTCAACAGATCTTCTTCCTGTTTGATCTTATCGCCGATCTTTTCCTTGCTTCTTCCAGCATCGGAGGGATTTCGTCGGCGGGGCGAAAATCGATGGGGGTCTGGTTGCGGATGATTTTTTTCCGCACCTCTTCATTGACCGGCGCCGGCGGGCGGCCATATTGGCCCTTCATATAGGCCCGGACTTCATTGGTGACGATTTTATAGCGCTCTTTGCCATCACATTGAGCACCGCTTGGGAGCCGACGATCTGGCTGGAAGGGGTCACGAGGGGCGGATAACCGAAATCGGCCTGCACCCGGGGCACCTCTTCCAAAACGAGGGGCAATTTATCGAGGGCGTTCTGCTGCTTCAACTGGGCATAGAAATTGGAGATCATGCCACCGGGAATCTGGTAGCGCAGCACATTGGTATCCACATGCACCGCCGCCAAATCAAATTCACCGTATTTTTTCGAACTTCCTTAAAGTAATCGGCAATGTCCGACAGTTTGCCAAGGTCGATCCGGTGGCACGGTCGGTATCGGCTACGGGGCCGCCACCATCGATTCGATGGCGGGCTGTGAGGTTTGCAGGGCCAGGGAGGAAATGGCGCAGTCGATCACGTCGACGCCGGCCCGGGCCGCCTCATAATAAGCCATCGACGCCATGCCGCTGGTATAATGACAATGGAGCTGCACCGGCAAACCGATCTTTTCCTTTAAATTCGTCACCAGATCATAAGCGCCTTTCGGGCTGATGATCCCCGCCATGTCCTTGATGCAGATGGAATCGGCGCCAAGTTCCCGCAGTTCCCCGGCCAGTTTCAGATAGTAATCGAGGTCATGAAACTGGCTCAAAGTATAGGAGATGGCGGCCTGGACATGGGCCCCCTCCTTTTTTACCGCCTCCATGGCCTTTTCCATATTGCGGGCATCGTTCAAGGCATCAAAAATGCGGAAGATGTCCATGCCATTGGCTACGGCTTTCTTCACAAATTCCTCCACCATATCGTCGGCATAATGGCGGTAGCCCACCAGGTTTTGCCCGCGCAGAAGCATCTGGGTCTTGGTTTTTCTGAATTTTTTCAATACCCGCAGCCGTTCCCAGGGGTCCTCCTGCAAAAAACGCATGGCGGTATCAAAAAGTTGCGCCGCCCCACATTTCCACGGAATGAAAGCCGATCTCGTCGACGGCTTCGGCGATGGGCAGCAAATCCTCGGTTTTCATTCTCGTAGCCAACAGGGATTGGTGGGCGTCGCGAAAGGTCGTATCGGTAATGGCCACGGGGCCGAAGGCTTTCTCTGTCATGCAATTCCACCTCAAATTAAAGTATTACCTTATCTTATACCAAGGCAAGGCGGTTTTGCAAGAGAAATTGAAAAGAATACTGTATACATGAACCCTGGCGGATGCTGTCGAAAAGCCTGCACCGTATCGCTTCGCGCCGCGCCTTTAACGAACCAAACGGCGGCGGTTCCTGCCGGATGCCGCCGCCGTTTTTCTTGGGCGCCGCCCTTTTATTGTTGCCGTTCCATCAAAGAGCCAAGGGAGACGGGCCCATGCCTACGATTCTCGCTTCAATCCATCTTGCGGATCTCCTTCCTAAGCCTTTTGATGATCCTTTTTTCCAAGCGGGAAATATAGCTTGGGAGATGCCGAGAACATCGGCAACCTCCTTCTGGGTTTTCTTCCCCGTCATTGTTCAGGCCAAAACGCAGCTCCACAATGGTTTTTTCTCGCTGGTTCAATTTTTCCATCGCAAGGCGCAGCAAGGTTTTGTCCACTTCATCCTCAATGCCGCGATAGCATAGATCGCCGTCGGTGCCCATAATATCAGATAGGAGGAGCTCATTGCCGTCCCAATCCACATTCAGGGGTTCGTCAAAGGAGATTTCCCCGCGGGTGCGGCAGTTGCGGCGCAGAAACATCAGGATTTCATTTTCAATGCAGCGAGAAGCATAGGTGGCCAATTTGATTTTTTTGCCGGGATCAAAGGTATTGACCGCCTTAATCAAGCCGATGGTGCCGATGGAAACGAGATCCTCAATATTGACGCCGGTATTCTCAAAACGGCGGGCGATATAGACCACCAGGCGCAAATTCCTTTCGATCAAGGTGCTGCGAACATTGGCATCCCCCATTTCCATGCGGCTCAACAGGCCCCTTTCCTCCTCCAGGGTAAGGGGCGGCGGCAGCACCTCGCTGCCCCCCACATAAAAAATTCCCTCCTCCTCCTCTTTCCTTAAAAGGCGCAGAATGAGAAGGGGCAGCCAATCCTCGATGGATCTAAAATGTTTCAAGGAAATCCCCCCTTTATGATTTTAAATTAAATCAAAAATCGCTGGATTGATAATGCAACGGCAATCGTCCCGGGTATGGATTTTCCCCCAATAAAGGCAAACCACGGTATCCTCCAATTGGCAATGGCCTCTGTCTGGTATAAGCACCAGCTCCGGTTTGAAACCGAGGAGAAGGCCATTGGCTTTGCCGATGCTGGAAAACGGCACGAGGCGCAAAGACCTGACGATGGATTTCTCCATCAAATCCGTAAGAATGCGCGCCACATCGCCACGGCCATGGCGCATAAAAGCATCCTGCAAAGAAAAGGGCAGCAGATCCCGCACGGCATCGAACTCCGCGACAATCACCGGCTTTTTGCTAATGGGATCCACCAATTCATTGCCGGTATCGATCAGCGCATTGACCCTGGCGCTTTTGCCATTGAAATGAATGTCGATCACTTCCACATAGCTGTTGCGGAGAAAGTTTTTCTTAACATAATCAACCCCCCACTTGGAAAGGGCGAGGCAGATCAGGAGCGCAAAAACCAGGGTGGCGGCGGTGAAGGTGAAGCCGGCATCGGCAAATCCCATGCCCTTTAACAGCGCCGTTCCGCCGATGACCGCTCCGGCCATCGCGAAACTGATCAAATAGAAATAGGCCACCGCCGCCATGTATTTCCGCCGGGTTAAACGCGGAAAGGCGATGCGGACAATCAGGAAGGAGGCCAATAGCTTGAAGAAAAAATTCCCCAGCATCTGCAGGGAAGGGAAAACAAGCAATACCCCGTAGACGGCCCCGGCCAGCGACGCAAAGAAAAGCCTCTTCTTGCTGGCATGAAAAGCGCCGAAACGGGAAACCGCATAAAGCAGAATAAAATCCAACAGAAAATTGATTAAAAACAGGATGTCGGCATATACGGTATAGGTGGTCAAAACGATAGCCTCCCTCACACTATAACTATGACAAAACTACCAAGCCTATACCAATTATAAATCCCCCGGGGCAAAGAATTTGTCGCCAATGGCAAAGCCCCCCAAAGAAAAAACCGACGTTTTCCAACAAAGGAAAACGCCGGTTCTTTGGACGGGGCTTTTCATACTTTGACCCTTCGCCATTTTTTAAGCAGGGATTGGCCGAGCTTTGTTAAGTCATTGACCTTCCGATTAAAAACCAATTCATAAGCGCCGGCCAAGGCAACCAAATCCCCGCCGAATCCTTTTTTGAAGCGGTAGATCCCATAGGCCGGGCTTTTTTCATCGCCATAGCCGGAAACCCCCCGAAAATCATAAAGCCGGTCCCCACGCTGAATGGCGTCGCCGATGGCTCGATCATGCAGAAGCGCGGAAGCCTTGACGGTTCTGTGCCGGTCGCCGGAAGCGCCGTCCATTTTCAGGAAACCCAAGGCCGGGAGCAGCTTCCTCACCTTTTCATCGTCGGACAAAAGCTCCGGTTCGAAACGGAGGCAATAGCAGCGGCGGCTTTTGGCCTCCGCGATCAAAGCCCGCAAAAGGGCCTCATAGGTCTCTTCATCCCCCGGATCACAGACCGGTCCCCTGGCGCAGACCATCAGCGAACGCCTGATTCCCGGCAAAGGACGCAACAGGGCGGAAACCGCCCCTATGGTCTTGCCATCGCTGTCTTTCGCCAGCAAAAAGACACGGCCCCAATTCGATTTGAGCCGCGCCCATCTTTCCGATTGCAAAAAATGTCCCTTCTCATGGGAGGATGCGAAGGATTCATATTCCGAATACTCCGAAACCCGACAAATGTTTGGCATCACCGGCCCTCCTATCCATCTGTTCATTTCCATATAAAGCGGATCAAACAGAAAACAAGCCTCTTCTATAAAAGGCTTGTTTATGGTATCAGGCATTTGTATCCGTTTTGCATCTCCCGGAAAAGGGCCATACAGGGGATCAGGTTCCTATTTCCCCGTATACGATGGGGTATACTTCTACGACGCTATGCTGCTCCGCATTCCGCGCCGTCAGGATGGCAATGCCGATTTGATTGTTAAATTTAAAAAAGTCTACCCTTCCGGGATTGGCTTCCGCCGGCGTTTCCGGGGTTTCCATCTCTTGGGCCGCTTCCTCGGAGGGAATTTCAATATCCGCGCTTCCGCGCCATTCCCTGACCTGGTCCGCGTCAAATCCCCAGTATTTCGCCATACCGACGGCGATCGTTTTCACCGAAATTTCCCCGCCCTCATCCAGGATACCGAAAAACTGATAGGCATAGATCCGCCGGGTTTCTTTATCAACGGTCAGATCGACGGAATTGGCGGAGATCGCCATATAGGATTCTTTATCGACGACCGGGACGGCTGAATTGATGGGGGTTGTCATCAGGGACAGGTTCCATGTTTCAAAATTCACCGGCGGATCATCGAGATTGATCACCAATTTCATTTGGGAAGCGGGCCGGCTGAAATCGATTTTAGAGACGGAATCGGGAAAGCCGCCGAATTCCGAGAGCTTTGTCATCTCCTCCCTGATCTTTTCCAGCTCTTCCTTCCCGATTTTTCTGCCGGCATCCCGCGGATACATCTGCACGCCCCGGATCTCTCCACTGGCATATTTTTTTCGAAGCTCCCGCAGGGCCGGGGTGTCAAGTTGGTTGGACCAGGCATAAACCTGCCCCGCAAAACCCGTATTGTCGGGCTGTCCGATCCAGTTGTAGATCGTGCCCTGTCCCATCAGGCTGAGTTTCTCATCTCTCGTGAGCTCCAATCTCGCGCCAGCGTCAATTTCAAGGATCTCAATGGCTTCGACCTGGGACTGACCGCGTCTATCCTTATAATCGAGAAAGATTTCGGGCAGAAAAGCGGCCCCCGCCACGGCGGCGATCAGAACGGCCACGCCCATCCCGTATAGGACCATGCTTTTTATGTTTTTTTTGTTTTCATCATTCATTCGGATTCCTCTCCCGCTCCCCTTATCTCCGGCAAAAAGAAAGTGGCCACCGTGCCCTTTCCCGGCTCACTTTCCAATTCCAAATTCCCTTGATGCAGCCTGGCGATTTCAAAGCAGAGCGCCAGGCCGAGGCCGACGCCTCCCTTTGCCCGGGACCGGGATTGATCCGCCATATAGAAGGGTTCCCCGATATGGGCAAGCACCTCGGCGGGCATGCCCGATCCAAAATCCCGCACCGTGCAATGATAGCCGGTTTCTGTACGCTTTCCCGTCACAAGAAGCTTTTGCCGGGGGGTGCTGGCCTTTTTCCCGTTGTCGATCAAGTTTAAAACCAAGATCTTCAATAGATCCTCTTCGCCATAAATCCGGCAATCCTCGGTTTCCATGACCAGCTCTATTTCATTTTCGGCGCATAGCGGCACCGTCACTTCGGCGATGGTGGAAAAAAAGTCCTTCGCTTCAAACCAGTGGGGGCGAAGTTCCGTGTTTTTCATAACGACGATGTCCATCAGCCTTGCGCCGACGGCCTCAAGCCTCTTCCCCTCGCGAAAGATAAAATCCGCACAGGAAAAAACCTCTTCCGTTAAAAGCTGCCGCGACCTCAGCATATCGGCATAACCGATGATGCTGGTGAGGGGGGTTCTAAGCTCGTGGGTAAAATTGTTGACAAATTCATCGCGTCGGCGCACACCCTCTTCCAGCTGGTTTATCTTTTGTTCGAGGGCGTCGGCCATCGCATTGAAGCCCCGCGCGAAAACCGCCAGCTCATCATTTCCCGCAGCCTTTACCTGTTCGCCATAGCTGCCCGCCGCAATATGCTTGACGTCGCCGCAAGCTGCCGCAACGGTCTAGTGATCAGCCAGAAAGTACAAAAATCACAATGGCGCTAACAATAAGCACCGCCAAGGCGGTCTGCCGGTAGTATAAAAGCTGTTCGCTTCTTGTCGCATACAGGCCGGAGATATTATAGGCGCTTTCGACAAACAGATTTCTGCCCCACAGATGTAGCGCGGTGACGACAATGATGTTCTCATCCCCGGATAAATAGATACCCGTCCATTTTCTGAAAAGCGTTTTACCTGTTCCGGCCTTGTCTCCGCGCCGCTGCCAAAGATCACGCCCCTATTCTCATCCCAGAGGCACAAGTCTGTCCCCGGATAGAGACGAAGACCTGCGCCGCGATATAGGCGAGATATTCATCGACGATCGGCTGTTCCGCTTCCTCCTCATTGAGCCTTTCCGACGACAGATCCTCCAGATCCAATGCGGCGGCGGATATGGCCTGGCAAAGCAGGGTATTCTCCCGAATTGCCTGCTCCTTTCCACGGTTGAGGGCGGAATTGAAGGAGGAAGAGATCATAAAATAGCTTTACAAACCGAAAGATACGATCATAATAAAAACGACAAAGAAAAAGACCTTCCAGGCAAATTTCAATTCCTCATCTCCTTTGCAATCACCGGCAAAAGGATGCGCCAGCGATGCGCCGACGGCTTTCCCTCCCCTTAGTCGGCGCTTGCTTTCATTTCCTCAAGCCGATAGCCCACCTTGTAGACGGATTTTAATTCGTCTTCCAGTTCGAGTTTTTTTCGCAGACGCTGGATATGCAGGTCCACCGTGCGCGTTTCCTCTATCTCGCCGCCGCCCCAAACCTCCTCATATATCCTGTCCCGAAACAGGGCGATCCCCTTATTGCGCACCAGGAAAACCAAAAGCTCAAATTCCATCGGGGTAAGCTCCACAGGCGCGTCTCCCTATATACTGTCCGGGCGACGGTATCGATGGTCAAGCCTTTATATTCCAAAACAGATTTCAGTTTATTGTATCGGCCCAAAACGACCTCTACCCTTGCGATCAATTCGATGATCTCAAAAGGCTTGCAGATATAGTCTTCCGCTCCCTGGCGCAGGCCCCGCACCCTTTCGGGCACCTGATCTTTTGCCGTCATGAAAATCACCGGTATGCCGAGAGGCCGCAAATATTCCAAAAGCCCATAGCCATCTATGCCGGGCAACATAATGTCGAGCAGGACGAGGTCAAACGGTTCCCCTTCGCAAAGGTCCGCGGCACGGATGCCGTCATGGGCACAAACGCAGGTATAGCCCTGTTTTTGCAAATTAACCGCAACCAAATTGGCTATGCTCGGCTCATCCTCCTAGCAATCAAAATTCTGATCATCGTTCTTTTCCCCGTCAATCAAATCCATGTCACATTGATGGTTTAAACGCCGAACACCCAGAGCTTCATAACCGCCAAAACTCCTTGGATAGGTCACCGCCAGCAGATAATTTTGGGTGGCGGCATGGCAATGGCGGACGTCCAGACCGGCGGCATGGCCGATGCGGCCGGCTCGATAGATATGGAAGCCATTGGTGGTGAAAGCGGTTTCGTATTCCGCGCCGATTTTTCATCCAGCAGCGCTTTGGAAAAGAGAAAATTTCATAGGTGCTGGCGGCCTTTTCTTCTTTTATGATCCGCCCGGGGAATGCCCCGTTCGATCAGATAGCGTTCCATCGCCAGGGCTTCGCTGATGTCTTCCTGGGGGCCTTGGCCGCCGCTGACAACCAGCAGAACCTTGGGATTCCGCTCATAATAGGCGATGGCGGCCTCCAGTCTTTGGCCAAAGTCAGGCTGACCCGCTCGCCGTGGATGCCGGCGCCGAGAACGATCAAAGCGTCTTCCGCAAAGGTAACATTGTCCCTCTGGCCATAGACGGCCAGAAAGGCGACGACGCCAAACAGGAAGAGAAAACCGGCATAGACCAGGTAACGCAGCCATTTCCCACCTTTTCGCGGTGGCTCGGTTGATTTTGGAAAAGAAAACGCCATATAAAAACAAAACGGCGCCGATGCCAATGGCCAGCAGATAACCAATATTGAAATTGCTGATACCGGCGACAAACAATCCATTGATCGCCAATGCCGTACCGGCGGCGACCAAAACCAGGCGTGCCAGATGCTTCATTTCCTCTCCCCCATTTCTCCCCGTCTATTCATATAACGACCGGAAACCGGTTTTGTTGCGAAGGCTTCTCCGGCTGCGCCGCCGTTTTCCTCTTATTTGCATGAAAGAAAGCGGCAAAAAAGGCCGCCGTGGGGCGGCTGTGGGAAATGGAAAAGGTTTTTAGAAAGAAGCAAAACCGCCGTATGGAGCGAAGAACCTAAATTATTGTTCTGTAGCTGGGGGCCGTTTGAGGTGTGACAAAGCCCCGCTTGCAAATGTATGAATATAGCGCACCGACGGAGGGCCAGGCTGTCGATAAAATCTACAAGCCAAGCCATGCAAAGCTGGACTTCTCGATGAGGGGCCCTGATTTTTGAATGAATGTATCTGCCCAGATTCATTGATCCAAAAGTTCCAGCAGTTTAAATTTGATTTCCGTTTTTTGTATGCCGGCGTCCGCCGGGCGGCTTTCTCCATCGCCATCCAAAATTAGATCGCTGTGCTTTGCCGTGGCAACGGCGACGCCTTCGGAAATGTTCACATAGCAGAGGGGCGGAAAAAGCACGCACCACCAGTTTTTCCCTTCGGCTTCTCCAAGCTCAACCCGAAGCGCCCGGTAAGTTCCGGCGGGAAGTACAAGATCGCCATAGGCCTTTGTGGGGAATTTGCTCGTACCGAGATTCGCCGGGCGCCATAGCCGAAGCCTTCCTCCTCCAGCACCGCTTCGGCGATGTCGGTGATCTTTTCGCTGTGGGCGGCAAGCAATTCATAGGCCGCCGCCTCACTTGTCGCTTCGTTCAACATCGGATGGATATAATCGAGAATGGCATCCCGCACCATCAGTTTCACATCTTGGTCGGCGACACTGTCGCTATTGGCGATCACGTGGAAGCGGATCAATTGGTCTTGGGCAATGATGCCTTCCTCCTGCCACAACGGTAAGCTGCCAAAGGCTCCAACCAGAACCAATAGGACAATGCAGGCCGCCTTCCGATGTCGCTTTGCTCTTTTCCAGAAAGCCGCGGTTTTGGTTTTTTTAGTTTTCATGGTTCCTCTCCTTCTTTCTCATGGAACAAAGGTTAAAAGTATTTCCGCAAATTATAGAGGGCCGCTTTTTCCAGCCTTGATACTTGGGCCTGGGAAATTCCGATTTTCCGATGCCACCTCCATTTGGGTGCGGCCCTGGAAAAGCGGAGGTCGATGATTTTCTTTTCTCTTTGAGACAATTTTTTTAGCTTCGCTGATGGCTACGTTTTCCAGCCATTGGCTGTCGGTATTCTTTTCGTCGCCGATTTGATCCATAACCAAAAGCGGGTCGCCGCCATCATGGTATATCGGTTCATAGAGGGAAACCGGATCCTGAATCGCATCGAGGGCGAAAACCACATTTTCTATGGGCAGATCCAGGTATTTCGCGATCTCCCCGATCGTCGGCTCTTTGGATTTTTCCGCCGTCAACACCTCTTTGGCATGGAGCGCTTTATAGGCGGTGTCTCTTAAAGAACGGCTCACCCGGAGCGAATTGTTGTCCCTTAAATAACGGCGGATTTCGCCGATGATCATCGGCACCGCATAGGTGGAAAAGCGCACATTTTGGCCGAGGTCAAAATTATCGCAAGCCTTCATTAGGCCGATGCAACCCACCTGAAAGAGATCGTCAAGGTTTTCTCCCCTTGAAGTAAACCGCTGGATCACGCTGAGAACCAAACGCAAATTTCCGCTGATAATCTCTTCACGGGCGCTTTCGTCTCCGCTTTGCATTTTCACAAACAGATCCCGCATGACGCTGCTTTTCAGAACCGGCAATTTTGAAGTGTCGACACCGCATATTTCCACCTTTTTATTCAGCATCATAATCCCCTCCAGCAGTTTTCTATCCATAATATGGACGTTGTTGCACATTTTTATACTGGAGAAAGATGGGATCTTTTGGCATAATATGGCAAAACACGGCCTTATCGCGTTGACAGGGAGAAGAACAAAGCCTAGGTTTGTTATATTTATTTATTTCTACGCAAACATCCCAATCCGCACTCTAGCCCCGGTTCATACATATTTTTGGCATTTCATCCAATACTATTCCCACCAAACCATTTTGGTCGGGAAAGGAGTGGTATGTCATCGAATCGATTCGGCTGCCCCTCGTCAATGCCGAGGGGTATTATGAAATGCGGCTGGAAAGCATCGGCGGCCTCGGCGCGAATGTTTGCGGCAAGCTGCTGGGGGAATTGGGCGCGCAGGAATTGGGGTTGAACGCCGCCAGTTTTTCCAGCTATGGCTCGGAAAAACGGGGTTCCCCGGTGAAATCTTTCATTCGCTGGTGCGACCGGGATACAGCGATCCGCATCAGCAGCCCTGTGGTGCATCCCCACATTCTCGCCATCTTTCACGAAGATATGGTGGGAAAGCTTCCGGTCACCGCGGGGCTAGTGCCGGAAAGCAAAACCATTCTCGCCACCGCCTTGGAACCGGAAGAAATCCGGGATCGCTTGCGGCTTTCCGCCGGTGAGATCATCGGAATCGACGCGGAAAGGATCGCGCTGGAAAGCAAAAGCAGAATCAATATGGTTTTGTTGGGCGCGATTGCGAAAGCTGCCGGTTTCATTCCCTTTGCGGCCTTGGAGCGTCTGATCGCCGCCACTTTGGGGAAAAAATACCCTAAGTTGCTGCGGGAAAACATCGAAGGGGCGCGGCGCGGCTTTGAAGAGGGAAAAAGCCAAACCTTCCAGGAGGACGGCAAATATCCCCCGTTGCCCTATCGGGAACCGGAGGACGATTGGGGCTACGAGAACGCGCCCATCGGCGGCGTGAACCCTCATATTGGCAGCACCGTTTCGAGCGACCTCTCCGCATCCCGGGCCGGCTATTTCCCGCTTTTCCTGCCGGACAAGTGCATTCATTGCGGATTGTGCGATTCCACCTGCCCGGATATGGTGTTTCAATTTGCTTTAGAAGATAGCAAAGGGAAAAAACGCCTTGTCAACCGGGGGCTGGACTATATCCACTGCAAAGGTTGCCTGCGCTGCGTCACAATCTGCCCCACCGGCGCTCTCGTTGCCGCTCTGGAGCGGGAGCACCCGAAAAAAGAACATCTTTTGCTGAACCAAGACCTGCTCCCGGGCGCGATGGAATATGAGAGCGGCGGCGCCAATTCCTGGATCACAGGCGAAGCCTATCTGGAAGAAAAGACGAGGAAGGGGGGCATTCTCTGATGGAAACGCTGAAGCCGCAAAAACTGCTTTTTGAAAGCGGCAATGAAATGGCGGCCTATGGCGCAAAGCAGATCAACTACCACCTGATGGGCTATTATCCCATCACGCCATCGACCCAAATCGCGGAATTTTTAGACCAGATGGGGGCCGACGGGGAGCATGACATTGCGATGGTTCCGGCAGAAGGGGAGCACAGCGCCGCGGGAATCTGCTATGGCGGCGCCGCCGCCGGGGGCCGCGTTTTCAATGCCACCAGCGCCAATGGCCTTCTTTACGCGCTGGAACAATTGCCGGTTCAATCCGGCACCCGCTTTCCGATGGTATTGAATGTCGCCACCCGCACCGTTTCCGGCCCCCTCTCCATCAAAGGGGACCATAGCGACATCATGTTCGCCTTGAACAGCGGCTGGTTGGTCTTTTTTGCCAATGATCCCCAAGCGGTTTACGATTTTAACCTCTGCGCTTTAAAGGTCGCGGAAAAAGTGCTGCTTCCGGCTATCGTCGCCTTTGACGGTTTTTTTACCAGCCATCAAAAAAGAAATTGCCAGGTCTTTGCCGACGATCGGGATGTGCAAAATTTTATCGGCAGCTACCAACCCCGCTACAGCGCCCTCGACATGGAAAAACCGGTCTCCATCGGCTGCTATATGAACGAACCGGACATTCTGAACAATAAATACCAATTGCACCTCGCGATGGAGGAAGCCCTGGGGGCGATCGACGAAACCTTCCGCGCATATGAGGCCCTTACCGGCCGCAAATATACCGCGGTGCCTACCTATCGGGTTGATGATGCCGAGGTACTGCTCTTTTTGCTCGGTTCCAGCTTTCATACGGCCGCCGCCGCCGCAGACCAACTGCGGAAGGAAGGGAAGAAAGTCGGCGTCGTCGGCGCCAATCTGCTCCGCCCTTTCCCCAAACAGGAAATGTGGCAAGCCTTAAAGGGCGCCAAAACCGTCGTCGTCGCCGACCGGCAGGACAGTTATGGCGCATCCGGCGGCAATATGTCGCTGGAAATCAAAGCGCTGCTGCAAGAAAATGGCGGCAATGCCCGGGTCATCAGTCGGATCTACGGTTTGGGGGGCAGAGATTTTTATGTTCGCGATGCCATCCGCCTGTTTTCCCTCGCCGATACAAAAGAAGCGCCGGTTTTCGATTACTATGGCCAAAACCCCGGCTGGAACGATCCGAACCGCCGGCCCTTTTTCACCCCTTTGCTTCCCGCCGAAACGAGCCTCGGCGTGACCCAAATACGGGAAGAGGATGGCAGATACCAGGTGAAAGGCGGGAGCATCAAGGACACCACCGTGATGCCGAAACGTCTCGCCCCGGGCCACGGGGCCTGCCCCGGCTGCGGCATCCCCGTCAATATCAATTTGCTGCTGCGGGGAATCGAAGGGAATGTGGTGTTGCTTTTCCAAACCGGCTGCGGCATGGTGGTCAATACCCCATATCCCAAAACAGCGTTCAAAATCCCCTATGTTCACAATTTGCTCACAAGCGGCGCCGCCACCCTCTCCGGCCTTGTGGAGGTATTTCATCAAAAGCAAAAACGGGGGAATACCCCGACGGCGGCATCACCTTTATCATGGTCAGCGGCGACGGCGGCATGGACATCGGCATGGGCTCCGCCATTGGCGCGGCCCTTAGAAATCACAGGCTGATCCTGTTTGAATACGACAATGGCGGCTATATGAACACCGGCTACCAACTCTCCTATTCCACGCCCAAGGGAGCGAAAAGCGCCACCTCTCACCTTGGCAAAGACCGAGGCGGCAAGACCTTTTTCCATAAAGACACGCCCCAAATCATGGCGGCAACCCATATGCCCTATGTGGCGACGGTGGCGGAATCCCACCCGGCGGATTTCATCAAAAAGGCGGCGAAAGCCCAGCGCTATGCGGCTTCTTGGGGAACCGTTTATTTGAAAGCTCTATCCGCCTGCCCCCTCAACTGGAACGACAAACCGAACCTGGAACGGTCGGTGATCCAAAGCGCCGTCGATGCCTGCTATTTCCCCCTTTACGAGGTGGAACGGGGAATCACCCGCATCACCTATAATCCTGAGGAAAAGAATAAGAAGATACCCGCCGCCGACTGGCTGAAGATGATGGGGCGCACCCGCCACCTGGCGGATCCGAAATATGAAACCACATTAAATGAGATCCAAGCGGAGATCGACCGCCGCTGGCAGAGGCTGAAAGCCCAGGCAAGCCATGACCTTTTATAATGAAACGACAATACAATGGAGGATGAATCATGACGGTACCTTTTGAACAAAGCATTACGAAAGACAATCTTATGCGGGCTTTCGCCGGTGAGAGCCAAGCCAGAAACCGCTATCAAATCGCCGCTTCCGCCGCGAAGAAAATGGGCTTTCAGGTGGTGGAAGCTGTTTTCACCTTTACGGCGAACCAGGAAAAGGAACATGCGGAAATCTTCTACGAGCATCTTGCGCCGATGGCCGGCGCCAATATCCAGGTAGACGGCGCCTATCCCGTAGACATCTACAATGATGCCCTTTCCCTGCTCCGGGCGGCCCAGCACAATGAATATGAAGAATACAATCAGGTCTATGCGGGCTTCGCCAATACCGCCCAGGAGGAGGGCTTCCCCCAACTTGCCGCTTCCTTCCGGCAAATCGCCGCCATCGAAAAAACCCATGGCGACCGTTTTGGCCGCTATGCCGATATGGTGGAGCAGAATACCCTATATATTTCTGACGTTTCGGTGCAATGGATGTGCCTGAACTGCGGCCATATCTTTACGGGAACCGAAGTTCCGGCGCTTTGCCCCGTTTGCGACCATGACCGGGGCTATTTCATTCGCTTTCACCTCGCCCCTTATGAAGGTTAAAAAAATGGGGCGCTCCCACCGTCTTTTACAAAAGGAGCGCCCTTCCCTTGCCTTCCTTGAAGTGCGGCGCTGTTTCCGGTCTTGTTTTTTTTTGCCTAAGGCGATATAGTGTAAGATGCAAACAGCAAACAAGCGGCCAAAAAATGGCCGACAGGGGGGCTTCTTTTGGAATTTCAAGGGCAGAACATCCTCATCACCGGCGGCAATAGCGGCATCGGCAAAAGCGCCGCCGCGGCTTTTCTCAAGGCCGGCGCAAAGGTAAAGATCATCGGGCGGGACGAAAAAACCGCCGACGCCGTCGGGGAACTTTCCTTTTTTGGCGCGGTTCGCGGCCTTTGCGGCGATATTCGCCGGCCGGAAAACTGCCGCTTTGGTGCGAGGAAGCGGCGGCCCAAGACGGCCCGACGTCCTCGTTAACAGCGCCGGCATTTTCGCCTATAATCTTTGCGGCGACACCGGCGAGGCCAGGCTGTGGGATGAGATATTGGGAACCAATTTAAAGGGCCTGTTCTTCATGTGTCAATCTGCTTTGCCCCATTTGGAAAAACGGGGCGGCAATATCGTCAACCTCTCATCCGACGCCGGTATGATGGGCAATCGCCACGCTTCGGCTTATTCCGCTTCCAAAGGCGGTGTCAACCTGTTAACCAAAGCCTTGGCTCTGGAGGTTTATGAGAGAGGGATGCGGGTCAACGCCATCAGCCCCGGCGATGTGGAAACGCCGATGCTGGCGGCGGATCGGGCGCTCCACCCGGGCCTTTCCTATGAACATTACTGTCAATCCCTGCTGGAACGGTATCCCCTCGGCACAAAAAACCCCCATCGACCCCGATGAGGTGGCGGAGATGATCCTTTTTGTCGCCGCAAAAAAAGAAAAGCCCTCAACGGCGCGATTATATCCTTGGATTATGGTCTGACCGCGGGCTATTGACCGGCCGATGGCCCCGGCCCTCAACGGCGGGGGAAAGAAAAACTCCGCCCAATTTAAATCCCACGATTTCCCAAAAACCAATCAAGCGCCAAACCCGGCCCGGGGTTCGGCGCTTTCCATTGTTTTCTTCTCCGCATGACAGATCCCTTTTTTCACTTATAGGCCCAAGCCCCCCCGGGCGGCGATGCGATCCGCCACATAAAGGCCGTGGGCGGACACTTGTGACAGCGAACGGGTGAAGCCGGCGCCATCGCCGATGGCATAGACCCTGGAACAACCGTCAATCTCAAAATCCTTGCATTTGGGGCGGGCGGAATAGTATTTGCATTCCACCCCATAGAGCAAGGTGTCAAAATTGGCGGTGCCCGGCGCGACGGCGTCGAGGGCGTGGAGGGTCTCCACAATATTGTCCAATTGCCGTTTCGGCAGGCAAAGGCTTAAATCGCCGGGAACCGCGTCCAAGGTTGGGCGGGTCGTTGATTTTTGCAGGCGATGGACGTCGGTACGGCGGCCGGATTCCAAATCCCCGAGCCTTTGAACGAGAACGCTGCCGCCGGAAATCATATTGGCCAGCGCCGCCACATGGCGGGCATATTCGATCGGCGCATTGAAGGGCTGGGTGAATTTGATCGTCGACAAAAGGGCAAAGTTTGAATTCCCGGTTTTCCGTTCCCTATCGCGGTAGGAATGGCCATTGACGGTAAGAACACCGTCGGTATTCTCGGTGACAACGCTGCCTCGCTCATTGAAGCAAAACATGCGGCTGATATCGCCATAGCTTTTGCTGCGGCACCAAATCTTAGGCTCATAGATGCGGCTGGAAAAATCCTCCCAAATGATGGCGGGCAATTCCACCCGCACGCCGATGTCGACCTGGTTGTTTTCCAGCGGGATTCCATTTTCCCGGCACCAGTTTGAAAAAAAACGGGAGCCGGCCCTGCCGACGGCAAAAACGATGTCGTTCGCCTCCACCTCCTCTTCTCCCGAGGAGTTGCGCAGCCGCAACCGATGGGCGGCGGCATCCACGGCAACCACTTCGGTATTGGCGATCAGATCGCATCTTCCTTCCAAGCCATGAATCAGATGGGCCATCGTAGCAAAATTGGCGTCGGTTCCCAAATGCTTTAATTGGGCCTGGCTCATATGGAGATCATGGCGCAAGCAAAGCTTTTTCAGTTCGTCGTCGGGGAAGAAACGTTCCGTGGTGGCGCCATGTTCCACCAAAATTTTATCTCCCATCTCGATATAGGAAAGCAGAACGTCCCTGTCGATAAAATCGGTGAGCCAGCCGCCATATTCGGTGGTAATCAGATATTTCCCGTCGGAAAAGGCGCCGGCGCCGGCCATGCCTTCCATGATGGCGCAGGAAGGGCATTTTACGCAAACACGGCTTTGTTTCTGTAAGATCGGGCATTTCCTCTTTTCAATTTGATGGCCTTTTTCGAAAATCGCCACTTTTAAACCGGGATCCAGGGCCGTCAGCCGATAGGCAGTCATCAATCCGCCGATCCCGCCGCCGATGATCGCCACATCGTATTTTTTTACCATTGTATCACCTCATTTCCTATTGGAAAAGCCAAAGCCACCGGTTAACTGCCAACTTCGGCCAAAATCTCATCATAGTCCGGCACAGCGCCGCCGGTATAAGAATAAACATAATCGCCGCCATAAAAAACCAGGCTTTCTAAAGGGGCGGAAGCGGCGGCATAGGCGGCAAGGGCCCTTTCAACGTCGGCGGCGAATACGCCGGCATCCGCCGGGCGCTGATCGAAGGCCGCTTCACCATAGAGAGCGCCGTCATAATATACGGTCACCACCAGCCCCTCCCGGCCGGCGACGGTAAATTCTTCATACCAGGCCTCTTGATAAAAATCGAAGTGCCGCCCTGTGCCGACGGCCCATTCCCGGCTCGCTTCGCGATAGGAGGCGAGCGCACCGTCGGCTTCCCGCAGATTGCCACAAAACAGGTAAAAAGCACCGGCCAGGCAAATCGCCATCACCAACAGCACGGCGGCGGCGGCGCGCTTCTCTCCCTTTTCGATGCGCCCGGTTCCTTGAAGGCCGCCGAAGCTCCGCTTCAAAATCAGATAAGCGACAGGCCCCGACGCGATGCCGACGCAGCCGCCGATAAAATAGAGGATGCCATTGCTGAACAGCGCCAGCACCGCCAGAACCACAGGGCTGACACAGAGGAGAATCAGCCCCTTTACCCCCAAAGGGATCTTAAAGGGCCGTTTCAAATTCGGCTCTTTCAGGCGCAATGCGATGGCGGCGACGTAGATCAGCACATAGGCGAACATCAGCAGAAAAACATCGATCACCACGAGAATCCCAAAGCCATATTGGCAAAGAATGAGGTTCACCAAGGCCATGCTGACGATGGCAAGATAGGGCGTGCCGTATTTGCGGTGCACCTTTTTAAATGCTTTCGGCGCCAGCCGGTCGTCGGCAATGGCGAAAAATCCCCGGGAGCCGGAGGCAAGATAGGTATTGTACAGTGAAAGATTGGAAACAACGGCAGCAATGGCGAAAACAATGCCAAAGGCGGGAAAACCGACCAAATTGGCGACGGTGGCAAAGGAAACGCCGCCTTCCGTCGACCATTCCGCCCAGCGCCCCACCGCAGCCAAACCGGCAATGGTAGGAAGAATATACAGCAGCATGATGGCAGGTACGGAAAAAAGCGTTGCTTTCGGTATCACCTGGGGATTTTCCATCTCACCCGCCATCGTCGACATCGATTCATAACCGGAATACATCCACATGCAGATCGCGATCCCGAGGCCGATGCTTTCCCAAAGGCCCTGACCGGGGGGAATAAAGGGAAGCACCGGATTGTGCTGCCAGTTGCTAAACCCCAAAACGATCAAAAGCACAAACGTGGCGATGACGATAACGGAAAAATAAGCGGCAACCCGGCCTACATCGGAAAGGCCGCGAATATTGATGACCGTAAAAGAAAGGATAAAAAACACCTTCACCAGGAACAGCTGCCACTGGTTGAGTTCAATGAAGGAAGAGAGATAACCGGCGGCCAACACCACATACAAAGTTGAATCCACATAGATAGAGAGGGTGCGCCACCAGCCCGCCTGAAAACCCCAAAATTCACCGAGGCCCCGTTGGATCCATTTATAGTAGCCGCCTTCCTCGGGAATGGCGGAACCCAGCTCCGCGGCGACGAGGCCCTGGGGTATGCTCCAGAAAAACGGCAATAAAAGCAGCAAAAGTATGGTTAGGCCCGGCCCGGACGACGGAATCATATCCTCGATGCCATAAGCCCCCGCCGACACCATACAAAAGATCATAAAAAAAACCGTTAGGGTCGACACACGGTGCTTCTTTAACCGATCCGCCGCTTTTTCCATTCCGTTACCCCCAATTCGCATTTCTGGCCATTGCCCTCCTCCCAGCCCTATTGCCGACAGCGGAGTTTCACAATTTTATATCTTATACGAAAAATGTCGAATTGTAAAGAGCAACAAATCCATTCCGGAATCCTACTAGGCCCGAACGCTTGCCGCCGTAATTTCGCCATACAAAGCAAAAACCAGCCCGGCGTTTTCGGCTTCCAATCTTTGGGCTTCCTCCTTTAATTGGCTGAGAATGGAAGCGCCGTTCCAGGGATGGCCGTTTTGCCCGGCGCCCCAAAGCAGGCCGAGTTTTGTTCCCACCGCCCGATACAGCGCTTTTGTTTCCGCCGGACAGCCGGCAAGGTCGGCGCCGATTTCCATAAGCTTGCCGTAAAGGTCGCCGTATTCCCGCCGGAGAATGTCTAGATACCGTTCGTCCCTTTGTTCTAAGGCTTCTTTTCATGTTCAGGCTTACTCGGTGGCGGCCATGATGCCCGCGACCTCTTCTAAATCCTTATCCTGCTTCACTTCGATGATTTTTGGTAGGCGGCGCTGGAAAAAAGAAGGTCCTGCTGACGGCCCGGCGGCTTTCCGCCGTATCTTCATTGACAACGGTTTCATGAACCAAACGGCTATAGCCCAACAATTGTCCGGCGGCGGCCATTGGTAGACCACATCGGTATAATGGGCGTAATTCGCGCAATAAGATCAAATGGCATAAGGTCTTTTTGTTAAAGGGTGTTTCGATTTTAAAGTTTCCTCGATCAATTGCCGGGGAAAGTGGCGGATTTTTTTGCATTGATCTTGTCTACGTATTCCAGCGCTTCGAAAAAATGTTCCATATCGTCCTCCTGATCCACCGATCCGCATAAACTCTCTTATAGTTTATCCCGATGGCCGCGCGAATGCAAGGGCAAAAATAAGCCCTCTCATCCAGCGATGAAAAGGCTTATTCCTGTTTGCGCAGACTGTGGTCCGGTAAAATAAAAATTCCCCCTTTATTGATTCACAGCCGCAGGTAAACCGGGAATTTCCAACCCTCTCTTAATCTCCTCCGCCTTAACGTCCCCGGCATGAAACATTTCTTCAGGTATTTACAGTATGTCCCAGGGATTGGGGTTAACGTGGGTACCGCAGGTAAAAACATCAATTGCGGCATATCCCAATTCCGGCCAGGTGTGGATTGCTAAATGAGATTCTGAGATGACGACAACGCCACCACCCTTGCACTGAATTTGTGGAACACAAAACTCCCCGAATCTCGGCACCGGCCCAATGCGGCTTTGCACATAATGTGCTCTACCTGGTCAACATCGTTCAAAACTTGGAAATGGACAACCATAAAACTCAGCCAATATATGGCGGCTCATTGCTTCCAATCAAGCGACCCCCTTCCCATTATGAAATTTTCATTCCCTCCAGGTAAGCACCGCTACCTACAGGAAAACTGCAAGTTATATTTTATCACAACACATACAAATGTCAACATTTTTCAAAACGCCGGTTTTGGCGGCCGCCGGTATTTATGGGAAGCCTGCTTGAAGCCGGCACAAAGGGAAAGAAAAAGAGGAGCGACAGAAGGCGGCCCCTCCGCTACGCTTGGCCGCCTAACAGAAAGATACAGGCTTCGAAAACGATCCGGAGCCAGGCGCAAACAAAAGGCCAGGCCCGCGCCATGGGGTTCTGCGCATAGCCCGGTCTTTTGCGAGCAACAATGCCAGCGGCCCTTTGGCGGCGGCCTTATGGCCTGCCGATTGGAAGGCCCGCGCATCTCGGATCCGCCGGGAATTATTTCATGTGCCGCCTGATGGTGAACCATTCTCCAATCCGGATGGCATTGTAGACGAGGAAATAAAGGCCGAGGAGGATGGAAAGAAACGCGGAAGTCGCCCCCAGATTGAAGAAGATCAGGATGGCGAGCACAATGGCGACCAAGGCCGCCACCAAGGGCAGCCACCAGAGCGGGGCGTTGAACTTTCTATAGCGAAGGGCAGCGTAAACCGAGGTTCCCGCCGAAACCAGCATCCAGGCCCCGGCAATAATCGGCAGGATCACCGTGCCGATCGGCTCCCGGAAATAGACCATCAAGATGCCGAGAATCAGAGATCCCGCGGCGATCAGCAAGAAAAGCTCGTTCTTCTTTTGCCGGTTGGCAAAGAAAATACCGACCAAAACCAAGGTCAGGCAAAACAGGCAGATGGCAAGAATGACCGTAAGATTCGTCAGGCCGCTGCGCGGTGAAACCACGAGAACCAAACCGAAAATAAAAAAGATCAAGTTCATGATTAAAGGATAGTTGATTCTACCGTTTGATTTGTCCATGGCCATAGCATAACCTCCCTTTCTTTGACATAAAGCGTTTTTCCAATCCGATCACATAATCGGGGAAAACACCTTCAGCAATGTGCGCCATATGCGCCGCGATATGGGCGTTGCCTTCGCCTCCGCAACGGTAACCTCATGGGAAACATCCATGGTTTTGATAAAATCATCTTTGATGTCCCGTAAAATCGGCGCATTATAAAATGCGATCCCGCATTCATAATGGAAATAAAAGCTGCGATAGTCCATATTGACGGTTCCGATCAAACCGACCTGGTCGTCGCTTAAAACCATTTTGGCATGGAGGAAACCGGGGGTATATTCATAAATTTTAACCCCCGCTTCCAATAAAGGCAGGTAATGGGATTGGGTCACATAATATACATTTTTTTTGTCGGGGATTCCCGGCGTAATCAAGCGCACATCGACGCCGTTCTTCGCCGCCAGGCAAAGGGCCGTTTGCAATTCATTGGCAATGACGAGATAGGGCGTCGTAATATATACATAATCCGAAGCCTTATTGATTACATTGAGAAAGAAGTTTTCCGCCACGTTTTCCCTATCCAATGGGCTGTCGCTAAAGGGCTGCACATAGCCGTTGGCGGCGGCGGTCACCACATCATGGCGATAAGCGGAGATGTCCTCCCGTTCCCTTTCATCGTCCACCTCAAAATTCCAAAGCCGCAGGAAGGTTTCAGTCAAATTCCACACGCCTTCACCGCGGAGCAGCGCCGCCGTATCCTTCCAGTGCCCGAAACGCTCTTTTTCATTGATATATTCATCGGTCAAGCTGGCGCCGCCACAAAGCAGACCTTGCCGTCGATGACGGTGATCTTCCGGTGGTCGCGATAGTTAATCATCGCATTGGCCCTGGGGCGCATCGGGTTGAATACGGTGACGCGAAGGCCATATGCCCGCAGCGTATCATCGTATTTCGGCGGCAATGTTTTGATGCAGCCCACATCGTCATAGAGCAAAAGCACCCGGACGCCGGAAGCCGCCTTTTCCTTCAAAATATCCAGGATGGAATCCCACATGATTCCTTCCTCAATGATAAAGTACTCCATGAAGATATAGGATTCGGCTTTTCTCAGTTCCTCCAACATGCGACCGTACATGTTCTCGCCAACGGCATAGTACTCCGCTTCGGTATGGCTCCAAATCGGATAGCCCGCCACCTCGTCCAAATAGCGGGCGATGGAGCCGAGTTGCCCGTTTTCTTCGGCAACCGCCGCCAGCATCCGCGCATCCCGCACCTCGTCCTTTAAATAGCGGGCACTGAAAATCGCCGCTTTGCCCCGAATTTTTCGCGGCAGCCGCTTATTGCCCCAGAGCAGGTAAAGAATGCCACCGGGAAGCGGAACCAGCAAAATGAGGACACACCAGGCCAGTTTATAGACAGGATTGATATTCTTTACCATAATCCAGATCACGACCAAGATACTAAGCAATTCCAAAGCGCCGTAAATGAAGTTCCCATAAGCGGAAACGCGCATCAGAACGAACAGCAGAAAGCCGACCTGCAAAAGAATCAGGAACGCGAACGTGGTCATGCGGTTGAATACTTTTTTAAACATAACCATCTCCACCCTAAAACTGCTTCTATTATACTAGAAACAATGGTTTTTTGTCTATCATTATATTTTCAAACATTTTTGTTCTATCAAAGGATCCACCCAGAGGATTTGGCGATAATTTATTTGGAAATTTCTTTCTTTTCTTACAATTTTATGCTATAATAACCGCACTTCATTGTTTAATTTCTGATGAGAAGGGAGACTTTCCAATGAAAAGAGTTACCCCAACGGGGCTGACAGCCTTTTCCGGTTTTGGCGCCAATATCTTAACACCGGATCAGATTTTAGCCCTTCACAACGCTACTTTAGAGATTTTAAAGGTTACGGGCATTAAAGTGGAGAGCACGGCCGCCGCAAAAGTTTTCGAGGAAGCCGGCGCCTCCGTCGTTTACCATCACGACTATGCCATTGCCAAATTCCCCTCTTACCTGGTGGAACAATGCATCGATTGGGCCGCCAAATCTCCGGTGTTCTTTGGCCGCTGCAAAGATAAGGATTTTGCCGCCCGCGCCCATTCCGTTGGTTTCAGCACCTTTGGTGAGTGCGTAAAAATCATCGACTTAGAGACCGGAAAGATTAGAAAAAGTCAAAAGAAAGACGTCGCCGGCATCACCAAGGTATGCGATTATCTCGATGAGATCGTCGTCATGGAACGTCCCTGCTGTTCCCAGGATTGTCCCTCCGCCACCCAACCGCTGCACAACCTGGAAGCCATGATCCACAATACCTCAAAAGCCATTTTTATTGCCGCCGTCAATGCGGAAAACTGCAAGCGCATGGTGGAAATGGCCGCCGCCGTTTCCGGCGGCATGGAGAAATTTAGGGAGCGGCCCTTTTTAAACATCTTCGTTTGCCCCACCAGCCCACTCACAATGGTCAAGGATTGCTGCGAGATCATTATGTCCGCCGCCAACCTGGGGGCGGGCATTGCCATCATTCCGATGGCCTTGGCCGGCGCCACCTCCGTCGCGACCTTGCCCGGCACCATCGCCAACCACAATGCGGAAGTTCTGGCCGCCCTGATGCTGGCCCAACTGACCCGCAAGGGAACCCTTTGCACCTATTGTTCCATCAGCACGATCATGGACTTGAAGCTGATGGTCGGCGCCGTCGGCGCACCGGAGCTCGGTATGATCAGTGCCGCAACCACAAAAATGGCGCAATTCTATAATCTTCCCAGTTGGATTGGGGCGGGCCTCTCCGACAGCAAATTGCCCGATGCCCAAGCAGGTTATGAATATGCCATCAATGCCCTGTTGGGGGCAATGGCCGGCGCCAATATCGTCTATGGGGCCGGCGCCTTGGAAAGCGCCCTTACCATCGACTATGCCAAGCTCATCATGGATGGGGAAGCGATGAAATATATCCGAAAAATCATCAATGGGATCAACATCACGCCGGAAACTTTGGCCTCGATATCATCCATGAAATCGGGCCCGGCGGCGAGTTTTTAACCCCGTGAACATACCTTCACCCATTTGAAGGAACAATCCCAGGTACAAATCTTCAACCGCCAAACCCGCACCGCCTGGGAAGCGGCGGGAGCGAAAACCACCGCGGAGAAAGCCTATGAAAAGGCCCTTGATATTCTAAAAACCCACCAGGTTGCGCCTTTGCCCGCCGGCGCCGCCGACGAGATGGCCCGCATCATCGACGAATATGAAACGGAACTCGGCGTAAAAAAGAAAATTTAATGTAGAATAGGCGTCGCCGGGCGCCAAAACCCGCAAGATTGTAAAAGGCCCGATCGTTTCCATAACAGAAATGATCGGGCTTTTCGGCACAGGAATCTTGTCTGCAACCTGATGCCGCCTCGGAGGGCTGAATTGAGGCTTTTCCATCCATCCGCCGGCGGACGGATGGGAAGGCCGCTGTTTATACGGGCGCTCCTGGTTCATCGTGAAATAAACATGATGATGAAAAAAAGAAGTGAGATGCTTTGTCATTGCGGCGGCTCAAGTGTAAGATGCTGTTCAAGCATACCAACAAATATTTGTATTTAAGAAATATGAATATTCCTAGAGAAGCGCCCCGCAAAATGTCTCTCCCGAACCCATGTTTCGCTTGCTGAAAACAGTCTGCCTATTTTGCCGGATTCACTGGTATTTCACCCAACGCCGATTCATTTTTTTGTACAATCGCTCATCTGCCGATTTTTCACCGTATTGCTGGAAATCCGTTGCTACAAATCAACCGCGATGTTTGCCGTTTTCCTATTGGAACCATTTGCCGAAAAGATAAAGGAAGCATTGCAGGAAATGGCGTGGCCTGGTAAACTTTGCCGCAGCCGGTGCGAAAGAAAGCCTGAATGCCGCCACATGAACCCGGAAGAGATCGGACAATCTTTGGTAAGCACTGATGAAAAGGGGCGGAGAGCCTAGGCCGTCGGCGCTTCTTTGCCATATCCCTTTCATCAGCCCTTACCCGATACAGGTAATTTTTCGGTTGACGGCCAAACCGTTTCTCAGTAGCTATAAGCCGCTGTATAAGTATAGGTCGTCTCTTTGGTTGAGCCGGAATATGCCGTGTGGACGCCCCGGCCCCGGTATTCATAGCCGGAAACCATAGTCCAGGTGCCGCTGGAAGAAACCGTTCCGCCGGAGGTGTTGCAGTTTGTCGGCGCTTCTTTCCAGAGGGCCCAGGTGGAAGTGCCAATCGCCCTTCTTTGCAATTCGGCGCGGGCATAAGATTTGGTTGCCCCAGTCAATGTTCTTGTCGTCGCATTGATGGTGATGCTGCTGCCGGATATGCTACGGGTTATGGTGCAATTTCCCAATACCAGGGCCATGGGGGTTATGCCGGATCCGCCTTCGCCGATGCCCGCCCCGGTTTCTCCAACTTCCCCAATCTCTCCGGTGTTCGCGAAGCCGGGGAGGGAGAAACAGAGCAGAATGGCAAGAACCAAAAGAAATGTAGAGTACCTTTTCATATGCTTCCTTCCTTTCATTGGATTCCTCATATATTAAGAGTGAATTTAATCGCATTTACTAACGGAAAACAGAAAAAAAATGGCAGGTTTCGACTTAATCAATCGCCTGCTATACAAAGTCCGCTCTCAACATTCTATTTTTCTTTTAGATTTTGCAACATTTTTAAGATTTCTTCCCGCATCCCTTTGGCGGTTTCGGCATAATATGAATAGACGCAATACAGGCAATGCTCCTCCTCCCAGACAATATTGTGGTGAACCCTGCCTTTCAAATTTCGCGTTGTCATCAGGGCATAATGGCCGCGTACCACAATCTCGTCCAGATCGGCATTTTCCGTATCGATCTTCATCTGGCCGGTAAACACATTTTGATCCCAGGCGCCGTCATGTTCCTTTTGATAATAAGCGAAGCTAATCGCATCGCCATCGTCGTTTATCCAGCATATTTCGCCTTCCGCCGCGGACAAACTTGGAATGAAATCGATCCGAAAGCCCGCCGGAACTGCGGTGTCATAAGGGAAAGCACCGTAAATCCGCTGGAGCTTTTGCGGATCCCGCTCATAAGAAATATTTCCTTTTTCGTCGACGGTGAACAGAGCATCGGGATCCGGATACCACCTTTCCGAGGGCCACGCTTCCCCGGTTTCGGGGAAATCGCCCGCTTCGCCCCGATCTTGGATCTGGCTGTCGCCGTCAATGAAGTCGATGACGCCAAAATCGCCATCCTGTACCAGCCTAAGGAAAAACCGCTGCACCGGTATTCGGTAGGCTTCCACATGGTAGTAAAGGACGAAATGCAAGGCCAGCGCCGACAGGATCACAATGGCCGCCACCTTCGCGAAGCCGCGGCGGCGTTGGCTTCTTTCTTCCCGCCTATTTTTGACTTGCCAAGCTTCCTCCAAGGTCTCAATTTTACGATCCAGCGTTTCGGGAACGGCGATCCGGGCCAGTTCCATTTCATCGGCATAGAGAGCAATGCGGCGTTCCGCGACGATGCGGATAGGCATCGATAAAAGCGCCGGCAAAATTCGCTTCATTATTCTGCTGTTTCGGCAATTTCATCTTTGCTCAACTCCTCACGGACGATTTTGGCAAAATTCTCCATCGCCCGATGTAAACGCATCCAAACGGCAGAAACGCTGATCCCGAGGCCCCCATCTCCTTCCCGTTTTTATCATAGTAATAACGCAAGATGATGATTTCCTGGTGCGCGTCGGAGAGTTTTCCAGGGAACGAACGAGGATTTGGGTGGTTTCCTTGGCCAAAAGCAACGATTCCACGTCAAAATACCCCTCAAAATCCATGTCGACATCCGGTTCCGAAGCCGGATGCCAATTGGATTCCTCTTTTAACATCAGAAAACATTGATTGCGCACCATGGTTACAAGATAGTTTCTGCGTTTTTCGTGGGCTATCTTTTCAAAGGTGTGGCCATATTTGCTTAAATTTAAAAACACTTCCTGAATCGCGTCTTCCGCCAAATACGGATCATGCGAATTTGCATCGCGACGGAATATAGAAGTTTTTTATTCTCTATATAATAAGAGAGAAAAAAGTGGATTTACTATCGTCGTTCAGTAAAAAAAATATAAACATATGCAATCACCGGGGCCTGTAGATCAATCTACGGCCTGCCACTGTTTCAGAATGAATCTTTGGTTCGCCGGTTTTACTCTTTTATAGCTTAATTGTATCATATTCGAATCTTTACCACAATTTCTTTGGGCATTTTGATACCTAAATTTTCATCTCAGAAGCGATTTGCTAAATAAAGCATGGCCGTTTTATTTTCCGGCGCTGGATTTTTTTGCCATTTGATGGTATTCTAAAAACGATGCCCTGTTTTTTATCCGCGGCGGCAAAACGAAACGGCATCTTCAAAAATCATTTGCGCTATAAACGATAACGGAAAGGGAAAACAGGTATGAGGAAAAAGAAAACCTTCGTTTTTGGCTTGCTATTGCTGCTGTCCTGCGTCGTCGCCGCTGTTTTTATCGGCAATGCCAAAGGCCGCGCCGACGACAATTTGGGAATGCCAAACCATCCGTTCCCCATCGACAACCAGCAGGCGCTTTCCCAATTTGCCGCCTATGTCAATGCGGGACAGGCCGACGCCTGGGCAATCTTAACCGACGACATTGACCTCGCAAATCAAAGCTGGACGCCGATCGGCGCCGTTACCGTCAGCGGCAGCGGCAGCGGCATCTCCATCAATGGCCATGCCTATACCGGCACTTTCGACGGCGGCGGTTTCACCATTCGCGGTCTTTCCGTCGCTTCCGGGGAAGGCGATGCCGGTCTTTTCGGCGTTATCGGCCAAGGCGGCGTCGTTAAAAATCTGACGGTGGCCGGCGCCGTCACCGGTTCCATTATCTCGGCGGCATCGCCGGCAGCAATTATGGCCACATCGAAAAATGCGTTAACCAGGCGCTCGGTTTCCGGAATCACCTTTGTCGGCGGCATTGCCGGCAGCAATGAGGGAGGCACGATTCGGGAATGCGCCAACCAAGGCGTCATCCATGCCCGCAGCACCGGCCCTAATGAAGCGGATTTTAGCGGCGGCATCACCGGTTACAGCGCCACCTTTTCAGCGGACAATCGCGGGCCGTTATTGCAGAATGTCTACAATGTCGGCGCCGTCAACTCCAATGGACAAAGAAATGGCGGCATCGCCGGTTACAATGGCGGCATTCTGGAAAATGCCTACAATGCCGGGGCCGTCTCCGGCGTGAAGGATAGCGGCGGCATCGCCGGGCAGAATGCCGGCTCCGTCGCGAACGCCTGGTTGGTACAGGGTACGCACCAAAACGCCTTTGGCCTTCCCGGCAAAGGGGCTGTCGCCACGGTTGCGGGCGCCGGCGCTTGGCAGGATGGCTCGCTCATCCTCGCCGCCAATCGAAACGGCAATGTTTTTCGCTGCGACGTCGCCCGGATCAATGGCGGTTATCCGATTCTGATCTGGCAAAAGGTGAGAGCGTCGCCGGGTTTTACGATATTCCCGGCGGCACCTGGTATGCTTCTTTTGTCGCCGATTTAAAAACCGCCGGCCTCATCAATGGCAAAACCGAAACGATTTTTGACCCCACCGGGAAAATCACCCGGGCCGAGTTCGCCAAAATCCTTGCTCTGGCCTCCGGCGACGATCTCGATTCCTACCATGGCGCCAGCCATTTCCAAGATGTGGGAGACGCTTGGTACCGTCCCTATATCAACTGGGCCTATCAAAAAGGCGTGGTAAACGGAAAGAGCGCGGCCTCTTTCGGCCCGAAACAAAACATCACCCGCCAGGAAATGGCGGTTATGATGACGCGTTTTGCCAAGGTTTACGGCGTCGCTTTCCCAAAAGCCGAAGCCCCCATCGTCTTTCAGGATGAAAACCGCATCGCCTCCTGGGCAAAGGAAGCGGTTTCCACCATGCAGCAGGCGAAGATTCTCGCCGGAAAAGGCGGCGGCAGATTTGACCCGACGGGCAATGCCACCCGAGCGGAAGCCAGCAAAATCGTTTCCATCTTTCTAGAGATCAGAAAAGGGGAAGTTCAGGAACAAACAAAACCGGAAGGCGGCGGCGAGGCGGCAAGCGAAACCATGAAGGCCGCCGAACCGAACCCCCCTAACCCGGAAGATATGGAAGCGATAAAAGAAGCGGAATAAAGAATGCGCCCGGAGACCCGGGGCGCGAAACGGCGATTCCGCCGCAAACAAGGCCCCTCCTGAAGTTGGCGACAAAGGCCGGCCTCAGGAGGGGCTTTTTGGGATATATCCGGCCGGCGGCGGTTCGATCCGCGCCGGATCTTCTTTAGGCCTTCGTTGCGATTTCTTCCCGGATCGCGGCGACGATGGCCTCCACCGGTTTGGCCCCCTGGTCGCCCTGGCCATGGCGGCGAACGGAGAGCGTCCCCTCTTCCATCTCCTTATCTCCCGCCACGAGGCAGTAGGGAATTTTCATCGTTTGGCCTTCCCGGATTTTATAACCGATCTTCTCATTGCGCCGATCCACTTCCACCCGGATGCCCGCCGCTTTCATTTTCTCTTCCACCGCATCCAAATAGGGCAAATGCTTATAGCTGATGCCCAATAAACGGACTTGCACCGGTGCCTGCCAAACGGGAATGGCGCCGGCATTGTGTTCGATCAAAATGCCGATGAACGGTTCAACGCTGCCGAAAGCGACCCGGTGGATCATGACGGGGCGATGGCGATTGCCATCCTCGCCGACATGGTGAATGTCGAACTTTTCCGGCATCTGGAAATCCAGTTGGATCGTACCGCATTGCCAGGTGCGGCCGAGACAATCCTTCAGATGAAAATCGATCTTAGGGCCGTAAAAAGCGCCGTCGCCTTCATTGATTTGATAGTTGAGGCCCTCTTCCTCCAATGCTTCCTTGAGAGCATTGGTGGCGGTTTCCCAAATTTCAACGCTGCCCATGGCCTTTTCCGGCCGGGTGGACAATTCGAGATGATAGGAAAAGCCGAAAAGCCGGTATACTTCATCGATGAGGCGGATCACACCCTTGATCTCCTCTTTGATTTGGCCCGGCAACATGAAGATATGGGCGTCGTCCTGGGTGAAGCAGCGCACCCGCATCAGGCCGTGCAGAACACCGCTTTTCTCATGCCGGTGAACCAGCCCCATCTCGGCGATGCGGATCGGCAAATCCCGGTAACTGTGGAGGTCATGCTTGTAGACGAGAATCGCGCCGGGGCAATTCATCGGCTTAACGGCAAAATCCATATCGTCGATCTTAGTGAAATACATATTTTCCTGATAGTGCTGCCAATGCCCGGATTGCTCCCACAAGGCCCGGTTGAGAATGATCGGCGTCCGAATCTCCTGGTATCCCCAGGCCGCGTGGAGCCGCCGCCAGTATTCTTCCAATTGATTGCGGAGAACCATCCCCTTAGGCAGAAAAAAGGGAAAGCCCGGCCCCTCCTCCATCATGGCAAATAGCCCCAATTCCTGGCCCAGTTTGCGGTGGTCCCGCTTTTTCGCTTCCTCCTGTAGATGAATGTATTCCTCAAGCTGGGATTTTTTGGGGAATGAAACGCCATAGATCCTTTGCAGCATCTTATTTTTCTCATTGCCCCGCCAATAGGCGCCGGCGATGGAGGTGAGTTTAAAGGCTTTGATCCGGTCGGTGGAGGGCACATGGGGCCCGGCGCAAAGATCGGTGAAGCCCCCCTGGCGATAGAGGCTGATTTCCGCGTCCTTAGGCAGGCCTTGAATGATTTCCACCTTATAGGTTTCGCCCAATGAGGTAAAAAGCTCGATGGCTTCGTCTCTGGAGACGACCGACCGCTCATAACGCTTTTTTTCCGCCGCCAGGCGGGCCATTTCTTTTTCGATGGCGTTTAAATCTTCCGGGGTGAACACATGTTCGCTGTCGAAATCATAATAAAAACCGTCTTCAATGGCGGGGCCGATGCCGAATTTTACACCGGGAAACAAATTTTGCACCGCTTCCGCCATCAGGTGTGAACTGCTGTGCCGGAACACATCCCGTCCTTTCGGATCGGCGAAGGTCAGTATTTTTAGCTCACCGTCGGCTTCCACCCGAGTGAAAAGGTCGACGGCTTTGCCGTTCCATTCCGCCGCGATGGCGTTCTTCGCCAGGCCTTGGCTGATTTCCCCGGCGATCTCAAGGATCGTCTTTGGTTCTTGAAATTCCCGGCTGCCGCCGTCGGGAAAGCGCACTTGATACTGCATTTTCCTTCCTCCTTTAAAAAAAGCCCAGCTTTCTGCCCAGAGGCGGACATGTCCCGCAGTTCCACTCTAATTAAGGGAGCATCCCTTCACTTGAAAGCGATAACGGCGCCACCGTGCCCGCATACCGCATATGCCTTCCGCGGGCCCGCTCCGGGTCGGTCTCCCCCACTGCCATCGGAGGATTCTTTCAGCCCGGGAATCCTTCTCTGCGCTGTGACCTGTGGGTTGTTCCCATCATCGCATTTTCTTCCCAATAGTATACCGCCCTTCCCGCCTTTTGTCAAACCGCCGCCGTCATATTTCCCATTGGCCAACATAAACTATACAGGGAGGTGATTCCATGCCCCGTATGGGAAAACTGGCGGTGAAGATCATTCTGATTGTTTTGGTGGTCGCCGTTCTGTCTGCCGGCGGCTTCGCGCTTTATGCCTACTGGCTGGAACAGCAGGTAGATACCGACGCTTTGCTGCAACAGGCCTTGGAAACACCAAGTCGGCCCAGAGCTACCGCTTTTTTGCTCAAAGCGTTCTGCTCTTAGACAATCAAAAGACCGCGGAATCGGTGATTTCCGGCGAAAAGGACGACACCGGCAATCTCCACGCTTGGGGCAAAATGATGGATTCGGCCTTCGAAATTTACCAGATCGGCCTCACCCATTACCGCTACAATGGCGCCGACGGCCGTTGGATCGTGCAATACGATAGCCCGATTCCCGACAATGCGCTGCTGCTGATGGAAATCAATCCGCTCATCAATTTCCAGGGCGATGTATTGCAGAACAGCACCTTTCTGGGCAGGGAACGGATCGGCAGACGCAAGTACTACAAATATACGCTGCTTCCCGGCGCCTTTGACCATATCGCCGGCGCATATTATAATAATTTTATCTATACTCTCTGGATCGACAAAGAAGTTCCTTCAATCTACCGGACGGAAATTAGCTGCCGCTCCGTCAACAACCCCGAAAGCCGCCTGGTGCTCCTTTTTGACCTATACGATGTCAATGAGGAAATACAAATCGAAGCAAATCCATTGTGACGATTTTGGGCGAACGCCGCAATTGCAACATTTCTTTCCGCAGGATGGTTTTTTAGCGGGGCTTTTGCTGGCCGGATCGGAACCCATACCCTTTAAGAATTCGGCATAGCCGCTGCTTGGCGGCTATGCCATTTTTCTGTTTCGTTTGGCAAAACAGCCGCTAAAGCCGGCCTTTTCGGCCTTGCCCCAATCGGGCGCGCTTACAGCTGTTTGGCGTCGGCTTCCAGGCTCCAAACACCAAACGGCGCCGGCGACCCGAAAAGGCCGGTTTTGCCTTTTCTTAGGGAGAAAACCGTGGTATGATGATGAAAAGACCGGACGGTCGCATCGGCCAATGAAAGTGTTGAAAGAATGGAGCGCACCGGGAAACATCGGAATACAGGGCATACCCCCGGCGGTTCCCCACAAAGTAAATTGCCGCAATATTTTTAAGGATGGTGTTCACCATAGAAAACCTCGCATTACTCAAACAGCATTTTGGACACAACCGCTTTCGCCCGGGGCAGGAGGCGCTGATCAACGCCGTGCTGTCCGGCGGCGATGTGCTCGGCGTCATGCCCACCGGGGCCGGGAAATCCATTTGCTATCAGTTGCCGGCACTGCGGCTGCCCGGGCTGGCCCTGGTCATTTCGCCATTGATTTCCCTGATGAAAGACCAGGTTGCCGCGGTTTCTCAGGCTGGAATCCCCTCCGCCTATCTCAATTCCTCCCTCACGGCGGATCAATACCGCGAGGTCTGGCGCCGCGCCAAAAACGGCGCCTATAAAATCATCTATGTGGCGCCGGAACGATTGACCAGCCCGGATTTTCTGCGCCTGGCCGGGGAAGCGGAAATATCGCTGTTGGCGGTCGATGAGGCCCATTGCGTTTCCCAATGGGGGCAGGATTTTCGACCCAGCTATTTGAAAATTCCCGAATTTGTCGCGTCCTTGGCCAAGCGTCCGGTGGTGGGCGCTTTCACCGCCACCGCCACCGCGGCGGTGAAAGCCGATATTGAAAAACTCCTTCTATTGGAAAATCCGCTCCGGATCACCACCGGCTTCGACCGGCCCAACCTTTACTTTGAGGTGGTGCGCCCCAAAAGCAAAGATGTTTATTTAAGGGCTTTCCTCGGCGAAAGGCCGGGGCAAAGCGGCATCGTCTACTGTGCCACCCGGAAAACGGTGGAATCGGTTTGTGAAAATTTGCGCCAATGCGGCATGGCCGCCACACGCTATCACGCCGGGCTGGGCGATGCGGAGCGAAAACAAAACCAAGAGGATTTCGTCTATGACAGAGCCCGGCTGATGGTGGCCACCAATGCCTTTGGCATGGGGATTGACAAATCCAATGTCGCCTTTGTGGTACACTACAATATGCCAAAGAATATTGAAAGCTATTATCAGGAAGCGGGCCGCGCCGGGCGGGACGGGGAAAAAGCCCATTGTACGCTGCTTTTTTCCGCCGGTGATATACAGACGGCAAAATTTCTCATCAACAATGCCGAAGAAAATGAGGCGCTTTCCCGGGAGGAACGGGAGCTGATCCGCAAAAGGGATATGGAACGGTTGAACCGGATGGCCGCCTACTGCAAAACCACCGGCTGCCTGCGCGCCTACCTTTTGCATTATTTTGGCGAAGATGCCGCCGCCGATTGTGGAAATTGTGGCAATTGCGGCGGGGAAAAGGTGGAGCGGGACATCACCGTTGAAGCACAAAAAATACTCTCCGCCGTCGCCCGGGTGGAGCGCAAGTATCGCTCCAGCCTCGGCCCGACAATGATCGTCCGTATGCTGCACGGCAGCAAAGAACAGCGGGTTCTGCAACTGGGGTTGGATACCTTGTCGACCTACGGCATCATGGGAGATACGGATCGCGCCCAGATCAGAGAATATATCGATTGCCTGATCGGGAACGGCCATCTGGCCTTAACAGATGGCGAATACCCGGTACTGCGCCTGACCGACCGGGCAAAACAGGTGCTTTTCCAGGGGGAAAAGGTTGTTTATAGCTACCGGAAACAAAGCCGGGCCGAAAAAGCCGCCTCTCCCCGAAAAGGCACCAAAGCCATGCCGACGCAAGCGGACGAAAGCCTGTTCGCCGCTTTGAAGGCCTTACGTGTCAAACTGGCGCAACAGGAAGATGTGCCGGCCTATATCGTTTTCTCCAATGCCACATTGGCGGATATGGCCGCCAAACAACCGCGAAGCATAACGGAATTGTTGCAGGTGACCGGCGTGGGAGAGATCAAAGCCGAACGATACGGACAGGCATTTTTAGAAGAAATCCAAACTTGGCTGGCAAAGGCGGCGCATGAATAAAAATCCCCCCATCTAGGCGGACATTTTAGATGGGATTATAAAAAAGGGTGTGGTCGCCACATAGCGCCGTGCCGTTACAATTCGCCGAATGTTTTTTGGACGATAAAGCCGCAATCAGGCTTCATCGTCCTTTTGTTCGTGCCGCAAGCCGAATTTGTTGATCCGATAATGTAGGGCCTGCCGATGGATGCCGAGTTCCTTGGCGGTTTTGGAGATATTATAGTCGTTTTGCTCCAAGGCCGCCTTCAATATTTGTTTTTCCACGGACTGTAAGGCGCTATTCAAGGATTTTCCTTGCGGTATGACCGGGGGCAAGGTATTTTTCGTTCCCAATTTCTTCTCAAAGGATTCCGGGATATTGTTGAGGTCCAGATGTTTCGTATCGGGATCCACATTGATACAGGAGCTTTCAATAAAATGCTCCAATTCCCGTACATTTCCGGGCCAAGGATAGGATGTGAGAAAGCCCAAGAGATTGTTGTCGATGTCTTCGATGCTTTTGCCATAAATGCTATTGTACTGATTGATGAAATGCTTGGCCAGGAGGGATAGATCGTCGATCCGTTCCCGTAAGGGCGGAATTCCGATATAAATGGCGGAAAGGCGGTAGAACAGATCCTGCCGCAGCCGTTCCGCTTTGATTTCCTCCAAAGGATTCTGGTTGGTGGCGCTGATGATGCGGCAATTGATGCGGATGTTCTCTTTGCCGCCGATGCGCCGGACGGTCTTATCTTGGAGTACCCTAAGCAGCTTCCCCTGGAGCCCAAAACTCATCGAGTTGATCTCGTCTAAAAAGATCGTGCCGCCTTCCGCCTGTTCAAAGAGCCCCGGTGTATTTTGGCCGCCGGTAAACGCCCCTTTCACCGTTCCAAACAGCAGGCTTTCAATCAGATTGGCCGGCAGCGCCGCACAGTTGACGGCGACAAATTTGCCGCCGGACTGGAGGCCGGCATTGTGGATCCCTTGGGCAAACAGCTCTTTTCCCGTTCCCGTTTCACCGCAAACCAGCACGTTCGAATGGTAAATCGAAGCATTGCGGGCCATTGCGATCAATTCCCGCATTTTGGCATTTTGGGTGATGATATCGTCCAATGTAAACGAAGTGCCGTTTTTATGGAAGTCCGCATTGAGGGTATTGTTGAGCTTATGGTACATCCGCATGGAACGGGTCAGAAAATTCCCCATCTTCGTAACGTCCCGGATGATGCAATATGCGCCCTCCATTTGGTTCCTATATATGAAGGGCAAGGTGCTGTAGATGATATTGATCAGCTTGCCATTGGTGGAAAGATAACAGTGCTCCATCTCAAAAATGGGCTTGCCTGTCTTCATCACCGTTAGCGTGCTGCTGTATTTCTGGGAAAAGGGATAAAGAGACAGCAGAGGACGGCCCACCATTTCCTCGGGAGAAGTTTCCTCGATGGCCCCGATGACTTTATTATAAAATTCAACATGGCCCTCCTTATTGGTGACCATAACCCCCTCATGGATATGATTTAAGATATCCTTTAAAAGAGAGTTTTCCCGTTCCAACCTTGCCATTTTTTCTTGATCGGTTTCCATCCCGCATTCACCCCGCAATCGTTCAACCGCCTTTCGCATACAAGGTTTCCTTCTTTGTCACGCCTTTTGAATCCTTTGCCTTCCACAATTTAAAAACGGCGGTTTGGGCCAAGGCAGCGGCCGGGGCGCAATTGCGCCGCCTTTCATCGCGCCGACATTTCGCTCTTATATTTCGGCCCTGAGCTTTTGCAGATAATTCTCAATCCGGCCGATCGCCGCCGCCTGATCCGCCGCTGTCCAGGCGTTTTCCCCGGCCAGGTCTTTCAGAAAACCCCAGAACGCCGCGATCATATTGCCCTCGCTCATGGCCAGCACCACCGGTGGCTGGGAGGTCTTTGCCACAATAACGCCGAGTTCTTCCCGCGCGTAAACGGTATACCTGTCCTCCTTTTGCCTATCGGTAAAAACAACACGATAGTTTTCGCAGGAACCAAGCAGTGCAACCACCTGTTCCAGGTGGGCGGCATATGCTTTTGCCTCGTAAAAGACGGCGCCGCCCTCCAGCATGTCGGACATGGACACCTTGACGCCGCCGTTTCGTACCGTTTCGATGTCCGGCAGATGGAGAACCTCGGTAAAACGGCCGGACTGAAGATTCTCCAGAAAGTATGCGCGCCGCAGCGCATGAACGGAAAGGTGGCGGGCCGGATCGACGCCGGCGCGCCCGATGATGGACGCCATCAGCGCCTCGGGCATGGTCAGCGAAGAAAGGGATTCCGTCATGATCAGGGTGTCGGCCCGTTCCCCCTCGAATTCCGTCAAGGTATCATAACAAGCATCGCGGTCTTTGGCGGTAAAAATTCGCATCAACGGACGGCACAGGCGCAGGTATTGCAGAAATTCCTCCGCATAGGAAGCCACGGCGGTAGGGTCGCGATGCAAAATATTGGCGGCGACGGAAATCTGGCCGCCGATGGAGTTTGAAACGACCGCCGCCGTCTCCGGTGCGATAAACAGCGTTCGCTTAAAAACCCCATCCCGTTTTTTGGGATAAAAATACGGTTCGATCTGTCCGTTCATATACAGCGGCATCCATTGGCTGATGGCGCTGAGCATTTCATCCAGATCCCGGCTGACGGTATGGATGATCCGAATTCGATTGCCACGTGCCAGCACACGGGCCATAAGCGCCGCCCATTTGCGGGCATAGGCGGGATTCTCCGTCATCCAAGCGGTTCCCTCATCGCTGAAAAGAAGCAATGTTTGCGGTGTTTCTTGCGCGGCAATCTCGGAAAGAAAGTGTTCCGCCGCTTGGCGCTTGCCTTCGACGCCGTAATAAATTGTCAAGGGCTTGTCGGGAAAGGGATGCCGCCAACCCTCGGGGGAAGAGGCGGCCGCCGCCGGCCCGGTCATGCCGGAAAGATGGTTTAAAAACCGTCCCACCTGTTCCGCACGATCCTCCCCATTGCGAACCAGCCAATGGGCGATTTCATCGCTTAGCAAATGGAGGTCATCCGGCAACCGCGCCGGTTTCACGGCATCGAACAGAGCTTTTTTCTGATAATCTTCTTTAATCCGCCGCACCAGAAAGGCGGCCATGCTTTGGATCATGCGATGGTCTTTGGGCCTTTGCCGCTTTCCGCCGCGCAGCCGGCTGATATAGGATGCATCCAACATTACACTGTTTGCCAGTGCGCTGTTCGAGGTTTTGGTGATGCTCATTAGAAAGTCCAGTTTTTCGCCAAAAGTCATGGCAACCCCTCCTTTTTCTAAGAATAACAGATGGCCGACAGCATTGCAAGATACCACGGCACGATTCATGCCACAACTTTGTCATTGACAGATCATACCGCCCCATTGTATCGGGTTTGGCCTTTATCTATAATGAAAATGAATAGGAGGTGATGCATATGGAACCAATTTTTCGGCTGAAAACAGGTTTTTTTGAAAAAACGCCTTACCGATTGAAAGTTGTGGAAAAAGCACTGCACCTCGTTCCTGTTCATGCCGACGGCGCCGAGCGGATCGTTCTTGCCCAGGAGGACATCCTCTCCATCACGCTAACGGAGAGAAAGGCCCCGGAACTGGAGATACAAACCCAAAATATGCTTTATTCGGGCATATTTGAAGCAAACGTTTCCGTTGTGGAGGCGATTGGCCAACTAAAAGAGCGCTTAAACACAAAATTTATTTGTGAATATAAAGGAGGAGACTGATATGAAGAGGGGCATGAAAAGAAAATTATTAAGCACGATTTTGGCGCTTTGCCTGGTGTTCATTCTCTTACCAATGGCGGTTTTGGCTGATCCGCCGGAGCCAACGGTGTGGGACGGTACTGTTGAGGCATTTGCTCTTCTCGATTCCGGGCAGGCAAATGCGGCCGACAACCCCTATATCATTGATACGGCGGCAAAGCTTGCCCAACTATCCGTAAGCGTAAATTCCGGTGTGACTTATGAGGGAAAACATTTCAGACTTACAGAAAACCTTAATTTAAACGAAAGAGATTGGACGCCCATAGGCGCCGACGATCTAAGTTGCTTCAATGGCATATTTGACGGGTATGGGCATTCCATATCCGGGCTTAATGTGAATCAAACAGCCACAGGTAAAAACGCATATGCCGGGCTGTTTGGATGGCTGAACGGCGGATGGCGTCATTAAAAATCTGCAAGTAACCGGGAGAGTGTGAGCCAACAAATTACCTATTATGCTTCCGGGGCCGTGGCCGGCGGGATTGTGGGGCTTGTGTATGGGGGTTTTGGGGGAGGCTCACCTATCATTGACAACTGTTCTTTTTCCGGCAATGTCACCGCCACGGGCGTCATGTCCATTCCGAACAATACAATCGTCGCGGCGGCGGGGGGCATCGCGGGCCGGATACAGAGCGGCGTAACGGTTCGCAATTGCGGTTATCTTAGCGGCAATGTTCTGGCAACCACGGTATACGCTTCAGGCAATGCCTACACCCGTGCCGGTGGCATCGCCGGGGATGCTTATGAAGCAGCCATCATAAATTGCTACAATATCAGCGACGATTCTATTTCCTCCGGAAGCAGCACCAATACCTGTGTCGGGGGAATTGTCGGTTCTGCGTCCGGAAGCCAAATCGCCGCCTGTTTTAATACCGCCGCGCTTTCGCCGGGCAGCGGCATACCGGGCGGTATCGCCGGTGCTTTAGAGTATGAATCTACTGTGAGCTTTGGCTATTGGAGCGAGGATTGCAACGCGGACTATACCGTCGGCAACATGGTTGGGGACAGCGGCAAAATGACTTTGGCCAATATGAAAGCGACTTCTTTCCGGGACACCTTGAACAGCGGTATTCATACATTGGCCGATGCCTCCCTCTATCTGTGGCAGCAGACATCGGGCGGCTTTCCCGCATTGTCCGAGAACCTTTGGGCAGATGCCGCGCAAACCGTTACCGACCTGATCATTGAAGACGCCATCGCGCCGATCAACGGGGAAGCGCCGAAAACCGGAATTGTGGAAACTGCGCAATATACGGGCACGCTGTCTTGGGACGGCAATCCGGAAACATTTGCTCCGGGTGCGGCCTATACCGCCACCATAACATTGGCGCCAAAAGAGGGCTATACCTTTAACGGCATCGCCGCCAATGCATTTTCCGTGCCCTGCGCCGCAACGGCGGCAAATGACGCGGACACCGGCATGATAAAAGCAACCTTTTGGTCTCCGCCAGACGGCTATACCACCGATGGCAATGGAACCATGGCATATCGCTATAACGCATACTTTAATTTTGATATCTACGGCACATACAATGGCCAATGGATGGACACCACCTGCGGCAGCTGTGGCTATGGAACAATATGTATCTTGAACGGCAATCCGCCTCTGGATGTATCCGCTACAGGAAGCGCCGTCGATATAGGCAGCGACATCACCCTGCAGATACAGCCGCGGTTTTATGGCGACGGCAAATTTTTACGAATTGTTTATACGCTCCATAATGCATCCGCCGCGCCGGCAACCGTATCCTTTGGCAGCCATGCCGATACCCAAATAGGCGGTGACGACAGTGCGCCGATCACGAAATTTGAAGACGGCCGCGGCTTTAAAATGGTAAACAATTCCTTTTATTATACAGAAAATATAGGGGCCCAATTCAACTTTTTTGGCAAAGGAACAATCGGCGTGACCGATGTTGATACGTTTTGGTTTGGCTATTGGAATTCGAGACGTGACCATGTTTTTACCCAAGTGGAAACCGGTTCATATTCCGGTGATTCCGGCATGGCCTATTCCTGGAAGGACAAAACCCTGGCTCCCGGACAAACGAGGGCCTTCTCGGTTTTGATCGGCATAGGTGATGCACAAAGCGGAGAAAATGTGCCGATCGGCGTCAACTTCGATGCGCAGGGCGGCGATGATGTGGATCCGATCACCGTTGAGATGGCGGGGGATACCATCGCTGCTCCGGCGCCCCCCACCCGCGATGGCTATACCTTCGGCGGCTGGTATACGGAGCCGGAATGTACGAATTCTTTCGATTTCGCGACGCCGATTGCGGCGACGATCACCTTGTATGCCAAATGGACGCCGGACGCGCCTTCGTCTCAATATCCCATAACCGACGCGAATCAGGATGAACAGGCGGGCGGCCAAACAGAATTCAGCAAGGCGCTTGCCATGCCCGGCGACACCATTGTGATCACCGTCATCCCGGAAAAAGGGTATCAGAATGGTATGCCCATTGTCCTTGACAGCAATGGGAAACCGGTCGCGGTGACGGATCACGGCGACGGAACCTTTGACTTTATGATGCCGGCCGGCGCCGTTACGGTTGATACAAAATTTACAAAAATCAATTATTT
>JAXGQJ010000001.1:0-130035 GCA_040766505.1 Clostridiales bacterium | reverse complement strand
GGCAATATCAAAATCGTCAAACAATCCGGCGACCATATCAATATGCCGTTGCCGAATGTGGAATTCACGCTCTATCAAAACAAAGACACCGCCTTTGCCCACCCGGTTGCCGTGGCAAAAACCGATCTTTCCGGCGCCGCAACGTTTACCGATATTCCCTTTGGCGATTATCTGGTTAGAGAAACCAAGGCCCATACCGGCTATGTTCAGAACAATGGCATATGGGAGGTTTCCGTTGTGGAAGATGGCACCACCGTCCTGATGCCGGTAGTTAAGAATTATCTGGTTCGAGGCAGCATTGAGATCCTCAAAGTTTCCGCCGCCACCGGAAAAGGCCTCGCCGGCGCCGTCTTTACCTTATACCGGGCCGAGGACAGCACCTTTTCCAATCCCCTGGCGACGGCGACCAGCGACAATAGCGGCAAAGCCGTCTTTGCCAATCTTCCCTATGGCGATTATATTGCCAAAGAAACCAAAGCGCCCGGCGGTTATCTGCTGAACAATGGCGATTGGGCGTTTTCCATCCGCAATGACGGGGAGGTTCTGAAGGCCAAAGTGACCAACAAAACCGTCTCCCCCGATGGGAGCGATAAAGACAAGGACAAAGATAAAGACAAAGAAAGCGGCAAAGACCCGGGCAAAGGAAAAGGCACCGGGGGAAGCGCCCAAGGTGGCGGCAAATTGCCGAAAACCGGCGAATCCCTGCCCATCCTTTCCATGATCATCGGCCTTGCCCTGGTTCTGTTCGGAACCGGATTGTGGCTGAGAGAACGGAAGAAAACCGCGAAAGCCAAATAAACCGTCTGCAACCTTCCAAGCCGGTTAGGATACTTAGAAAAAGCCGAAACCCGGCCGCCGATGACCGGCGCCGGGTTTCCTTTCACCGACAGAGGAAACGGGTGATTCCAATATGCGAAAAAAAACCATCGCCATTCTCATCATCTTGGCCGGAATCGCGGTTCTGGCCTATCCCCGGGCATTGGCCTTTTACCATCAAAGACAGCAGGCGCAAATCGCCGCCGAATGGACGGCCCAACTTGCCCTGCTGGAAACAGAGGCAAAGCCCGGGGAGGGAAATGGGCCGATCGAATTGGATGAAAATGTCGACGGTTTGCTGTCCATTCCCGCCATCGATTTGGAAGAACCCATTTTACGGGGGATCACCGCCGCCAACTTGAACCTGTCCGTCGCCGCAATGGAAAACATGGCGCGGGTGGGAGAGGTCGGAAATTATGTCGTCGCCGGTCATCGCAACCATACCTTTGGCCGCAATTTTAACCGTTTGGCGGAAATACAAACCGGCGATGCCATTATGGTGCGAACCGCCACGGACACCTTTACCTATACCGTAACGGAAATTCTTTATGTTGACCCCGGCGCCGTCGAGTTTTAAACGCCAATGGCAAGACCGGGAGATCACGCTGATCACCTGCCATCCGATGGTTCGCCCGACGGAACGGTTGATCGTAAAAGGCAAGATCTAAGACTGAATGGCCAAGAAAAACAATTGTGCGCTTTAAAAAATCCCGCTTTTTGGGCCGGGATTTTAGATGCCATACATGGATTTTCCGCATTCGGATCGTTAATTCAGCCCATCGAGTGCTCATATTTTACGATGGTATCGATATTGGCCCGTTCAAGATCAGACAGGAGCGCGTCGCTATAGTCGGCATTCGGCTGATACCAGGGGCACCGGGAAAAATAATCGCGCCAGGCCTGTTTTTTAAATATATAACCGTGGCGGGCGTAAATCTCATTGCGAATTGCCGCCACTTCGTCCCGGCTATACCAAGCCAAATCACCGTTTGTAATCGAGCAGCGGTCGCTGGGCCAAAGGTATCCACCCAGAGCCGCGCTATGGGTAGCGGGCGTTCCGCTGTCACGCCAACCCATATCCTTCTCATAGGCGATGATTGTCTCCAAATTCGATTTTTCCATGAAATTCAATAGGGCTTCGCTGTAAAACTCGTTCGGCTCATACCAAGAAAATTGGCCAAAATATTCGCTCCACTGGGCGGTTTTAAAAATATAACCGTGTCGGGCGTAAATCTCATTGCGGATTGCCGCCACCCCTTCCGCCATAACCCACAAGGTCCTCATAGGCAATCGGATAACGATCCGTAGGCCAAAGATGGGCATTGCTTTTCTCTGTCTCAATGGGAATTTCCCCTTCTTCATGAGGGGCAATGGCGCTGGTGGTTTCCGAACCGTTAACCGCCGCCACCGCCGGTTTTTCCACCGCCGGGTTCTTTTCCCCGCCATCGCTCAATACCAAGGCCGTTACCGCAGCGAAAACGAGAAGGAGGCAGCACACCGCCAGAATAAGAACCAAATGAATGCGCCTGAAACCGCCGCTTTTCCCCGTCGGCACTTCCGGGCCCTTGGTTGGTGCGCCAATTTGGGCAAAACCGCCCGTCATCCCGGATTTCTTGACCACATTGAGAGCAAAACATCTTTCTTCCTCCCCGGCATTTGCTTTGACGATAAAACGAATCGGCGCCGATCCGCCATTCTATCATATAAAATACACCCTTTTCCATTGCCCGTCAATTCCGTTTTCAATGCCATGCTTATTTTTCGTTAGAAAGCAGCAGGATGTCCTCGCAGGCAACGGCAAGACGATGCGGCATTTCGCTTAACATCGATTTGCTGACCTTCCACCAAAGCGCCGCCTTACCGACGGCGCCGGCGGCCATGAAGAGGACGTTCCATTCAAAGGCTTCCTCCACTTGCTTTTGGATGAGAATGGGAATTTGGTTTTCCTCGCCCCCCGAAGCCGGGAAGAAATCGTGGGCCCGGACGCCGACATGGGTCACCCCGGAAGGAACCGGACGGCGGGTCTCAAACACCACGCCCCAATCCAAAGCTTCCACCTTTGTGGGGCCGACGGTGCGGGCGGCGGAAAGATTTTTACAGCCGGTTAACCTGGCGGCTCCCAGGGTTTTGGGGCTTTTGAACAGCACCTTTGCCTCGCCATATTCTAAGCTCCTTCCGTTTTCCATTACCAACAGCCGATCACAAAGGCGGTATACTTCATCGCGGCTATGGGTAACGAGAATGGCATCCTTGCCATAAGCACAAAGCAATTCGGCCAGTTCAATTTCCAGCCTCTCTTTCAGATGCGCATCCAAAGCCGATAAAGGCTCGTCCAACAGGACGGCCTCCGGCGCGGAAGCCAGCATCCGGGCCAGTGCCACCCGCTGCTTTTGGCCGCCGGAAAGCTGGCAGGGATAGCGGTTCCCCAATTCGCTTAGAGAAAAACGCGCCAAAATCTCACCGATTTTGGCCAGCTTTTCCCCCTTTTTCCCCGGCATACCGCAGCCGATATTCTCAGTAACGGTCATTCGGGGAAACAAGGCATAGTCCTGGAACAAATAGCCGACGCGGCGTTTTTGGGGCGGCAGATTGATCCGCCGCGCCGAATCATACAGCACCCGGCCATTCACCACGATCCTGCCTTCGTCGGGGGTTTCCACCCCGGCGATACACTTTAAGGTCATGCTTTTTCCACAGCCTGAAGCGCCTAGAATCCCAAGGCTGCCACCGTCGCAAGCGAAGGCGATTTCGAGAGCAAACCCCTTTACGCTTTTTTTAATGTCAACTTCGAGGGCCATTCCGCCTCCTTTTCCCCACCCGGCCTTCCTGCATCGTGCAGTAGTTCATCGCCACCACGACAAAGAAAGAAAGAACCATGATGATGGCGACATAGCGGTAGGCCGTCGCCATATCTCCTGCCGCCACCGACGAATAGATGGCCAAAGGCAGCGTCCTCGTTTTGCCGGCAATGTTTCCGGCGATCATCGCGGTGGCGCCAAACTCCCCCAAACCCCTGGCAAAAGATAGAACGCCGCCGGTGGCCACACCGGGCATCGCCGTCGGCATCAAAACGCGCCAAAATATTTTCCTTTCCGACATTCCAAGGGTGCGGGCGGCATAAAGGATGTTTTGATCCACCTGTTCAAAAGCGCCCCGGGCGGAACGGTACATCAAAGGAAAAGCGATGGCCACGGCGGCCAAGACCGTGGCAAACCAGGAAAAGGCGATTTTAAAGCCGAACAGTTCAAAAACAAGCTGCCCCAAAGGGCGGTTTACGCCAAAGAGATAGAGAAGAAAGAAGCCGGCCACTGTCGGTGGCAGCACCAGCGGCAGCGTCAAGATACCGTCCAGTATCATTTTCCAGCGGGCATGTTCCATCGCTACCACCATTTTGGCGCTGAAAACGCCGAGAAAAAAGGTGATAAAAATTGCGGCGCTGGCGGTTTTCATCGAGATGAGAACCGGAGAAAAATCCATTGGCTTTCCTGCTTTCTATAATGTAGAGGAAAGGGATTCCCCCTTTCCCCCCGGTATACCGATGAAAACGCCCCGCAGCGGCTTTGGCCCACATGCCGACGGGCTTCGAGAAACGGTCTGGCTAAGAGCTTACAAAACCGCAGGCCCAAACGATACATGGGCGTATGTAAGGGTCTGCGGTTTTCGATTCAACGGCGCCAGCGGCCGCTTGCCGATCGCCCGAGGGGAGGGAGCTTCCTCCGCTACCCCCGTTATGCCACCTGGTCATTTCCGGTTATTTCCGGTTATTTCCGTCGCTTAACTGGTGCGGTTGATCGTGAAGCCATATTGCTGGAAAACCGCCAGCGCATCATCGGAAGCGAGGAAATCTAAGAATAGCTGGGCGGCATCGGCATGGGCCGACGCTTTGACCATACCGATCGGATAGATGATCCGCGTTTCCAAACTATCTTCCGGAGCTTCCGCTACCACCGCAACCTTGTCATTGAATTGCGCATCGGTGGAATAGACGACGCCGGCATCGGCGCTGCCTTCCGCCACCCAGTTTAGAACTTCCGTTACATTCGTGCCAAAGCTGGCCTTCGCCGCCACCTGGTCCCAAAGGCCAAGGGCGGTCAGGGCTTCCTTGGCGTATTGGCCGGCGGGAACGCTTTCGGGATCGCCAATGGCAATGGCATCGGCCTGGGCGATGTCCTCAAAAGCGACCAATTTTGCCGCGCCGGCAGGTTCAATCAAAACGATCTTATTGACCAGCAGGGTTGAAACGGATGCGGCATCAACAAGGCCGGCATCGGTTAAGGCATCCATCTGCTTCATCGCCGCGGACATAAAAATATCAGCGGCCAGACCTTCTTCGATCTGGGTCTGCAATTTACCGGAACTGTCATAGGTACCTTCCACCGTGATATAATCGTACTTTTCCCGGAACAGCGGGATCAAATCGTTCACCAGGGCATTTTCTAAACTTGCCGCCGCTGCCACCATGATGGTGACCGGCTCGTTCCCGGTTTCGCCCTCTTCCTCGTTTGCCTGCTGCCCACAGCCGCCCAATGCCACCATTGCGGATAAAAGTAGAACAAGGCCCGAAAAAACTTTCTTTTTCATCCTAGTTTTCTTACCTCCCGTTTTTTTATTTTTCCAAATAACTCCAAACCCGTTTATTTGGCAATCGGATCATCATTGCGGGCGCAGTCCGAGGCGGAACCCACCAGGATTGCAAGGCCGTGCTCCAAGGTGGGCAAGAGATAGCCAAGGCATTCCCGCACCGCCTTTGGGCTGCCGGGGAGGTTAACGATCAGCGTGCGATTGCGGATGACGGAAACGCCCCGACCCAGCATCGCCCGGGCGGTAAACTGCATGGAATAGGAGCGGATGGCTTCGGCGATCCCCGGCGCGTTCCGTGTCGCTACCGCCAAGGTGGCTTCCGGCGTCCGATCCCTTTCGGAAAAGCCGGTGCCGCCGGTGGTAATGACCAGCGCCGCCTGTCTGCCATCGGCCAGCCGCAGCAATTCTTTCTCGATCCGCTTTTGCTCGTCGGGCAAAAGCAGCATTTCAATGACGCGATAGCCGTTTTTTTCCAGAATTTCCTTCGCGGCGGGGCCGCTTTCATCGCTCCGTTGGCCGAGGCTGCCTTTGTCGCTGAGGGTGACAACGGCGGCCCGGGGCAAGGCGTTTTTTTCCGGTGGCAAAACCGTCATCTCATCCCCCACTTTGATCCGCCCCGCTTCCAACACCGTGGCAAAAACCCCTTCCCGGGGCATGATACAATCCCCCACCTGATGATAGATGCGGCAATGCTGGTGGCATTCCTTGCCGATCTGGGTCATTTCCAACAAAACATCGCCGCAACGAAAACGGGTTCCCACCGGCAAACTGCGAAAGTCAATCCCTTCCACCACCAGGTTTTCACCAAAAGCGCCGAATGCCACATCGGCGCCTCTCTGGCGAAAGGCGCTGATCTTATCGTAGGAGAGCAAGCTAATCTGCCGGTGCCAAGGGCCACGGTGGGCATCGTTGACGATGCCGCACGCCACGGCAAAAGCGGCGGTTCCCACATTGGTTTTGGCCGTCCCCTTTTCTTCGCTGATACAAACTGCCTTGACAATTCCCATCTTATCCTCCTATTTGCGACATCGCCCTGCGTTCCCCGATGCGGTTCAGATCATAGAATGCGTGTTTTTTCGGCTTCGTGCGGATCGCCTTCTTTATGGTGGCGGCGATCTGTTCGTCATCGGCTCCGTTTCGAAGCTCCGCCCGCAGATCATAGCCTTCACTGTGATAGAGGCAGGGTTTTAAAAAACCTTCGCTGGTCAAGCGGATGCGATTGCAGGTATCGCAAAAATTATGGCTCACCGCGTCGATGAAGCCGATGCTCCCTTTTAAAGCGGCGGAAAGCCAGTACCGGGCGGGGCCGCAACCGTGGCGGCGGGGATCCGGGCTTAAATCGGGATAAACGTTTTGCAGCAATGCCAAAATCTCGTCGCCGGGAATCGGGGCGCACCCACTGCCGCTGCCGATCGGCATCAGCTCGATAAAGCGAACGTCGACAGGGTACGAGGCGGCCAGTGCCGCCAGGCCCACAATTTCCCCCTCGTTTTGGCCCCGCATTGGAACAATGTTCAGTTTTACCGGAACGCCGCTTTCCACCGCGGCGAGAAAACCGCGCCAAGCCTGCGCAAAAACGTCCCGCCCACTGATTTTCCGGTAGGTATCCGGGTCGAGGGCGTCGAGGCTGATATTGACGCCATCCAGCCCCATGTTCTTCATGGCCTGTATATGGGGGGATAAAAGCACGCCATTGGTGGTCAGCGTAACATGTTCGATCCCGGGGATCTCTTTGCATTTCGCGAGGAATTCCACAGCGTCCCGCCGGGCCAAAGGCTCCCCGCCGGTGATCTTTAGATTGCGGATGCCGAGAGACGCGGCGATGCCGCAGATGCGCAGAATTTCCTCATAGCGCAGAATATCGCCATGGGGCAAAAGCGGCAGTTCCTGGGGCATGCAATATTGGCAACGCAAATTGCAGCGATCCGTAATGGAAACCCGCAGATAATCAATGTTTCTCTGGTATAAATCCTTCACCGTCTTTTTCTCACCTCTGCCCCGGCGGCAGGTTTTCAATTTTCCCGCTTCTGCCACCGGTTTTTTTCGCCAAATAAACACCGCCGATCACCATCGCCTTGTCAAGGCTTTGCACATATCATAGATCGTGAGAAGGGCGGCCGTAGCACCGGTCAAAAGCGCTCCATCTCTCCACACCGGTGCGGCCAAAACAGCCGGACCGGTACAAGTGACCTCCACCTCTTTTGACCGGGAAAGAGGCAAAAATTCCACCGCTGCCTGGCTGATCTGGAGCGGATGGCAAAGCGGGATCCATTCCGACGTCCGCTTCGCCGCCATGATCCGACCCGGGCCACGGCGAAAACATCGCCCTTCTTTACGGCCCCCGCCAGCAGTATAAAGCAGGAGAGGCGCCATCCCGATCCGGCCTTTGGCCACCGCTTCCGTTCGCTTTCGCCTTTGGCTCCCACATCCACCATGTGGGCCCTGCCCCTTTTTCATCAATGTGTAAATTCCATCGCCATCACCAGCCTTTGCCAAAAACCGCATTGGGGAAAGGTGCAGCTTTCACAGGAAAGGCAGAAACGCTCCATGGCCCATTGCCGCCAGATCCCGGCGGTCACCGTTTCATCGGCCATGGCCAAAGGCAGCACCAGATCAAAGACGGTGCGCTTCGCATACATCACGCAACCGGGAAGCCCAAAAATGGGGCGGCCTTCATGATAGGCGACCATCAGCATGGCGCCGGGTAAAACCGGCGCGCCGTAAAAGACGATCTCGGCGCCGGTGTTTTTGATGGCGAGGGGCGTTTTATCGTCGGGATCCACGCTCATGCCACCGGTGCAGAGAACCATATCGGCGCCTTTGCCCAGCAGTTCCAAAATGGCTGCGGTAATTTTTTCATGGTTGTCGTCTAGGACGGTGTGGCCGATGACCTCGGTGTCTGTTCCTCCAATTTCTTGAGGAGCACCGGCGTAAAGGTGTCCTGAATCCGGCCATGGTAGATTTCATTGCCGGTGGTGATGATCCCGATCTTTTTATGTAGAAAAGGCCGAATACCCAGAAGCGGAGCATCCCCCACCAGGTCTTTGGCCTCGGCCAATTTCTCTTCCCTTATGGTCAACGGGATCACACGGGTTCCCGCCAATTTATCGCCCTTCCGAACGGGAAAATGGCTGTGCCGGGTCGCGATCATGATCTCGCCGAGACCATTCACAGCCCGGAGTTTTTCCACATCGGCCAAAAACAGACCGTCGCAGGCGGCGATCAACTCGATCTTCCCTTCCTTTACCGGCGTCAGCAGCATAGCGCGCCGGCGCATAAAACATAGAGAGCCGCTCCGCCATCATTCTCATGAAGCATGCCGGGCTCCTTTTCCCAAATATAGAGATGGTCTTTGCCTAGGACAGCAGAACGGGAATGTCCTCCTTCGTCACCACATGCCCTTGCAAAACAAAAGCGTCACCCGTTGCCCCCTTGACAATCTGTGTAATGTCGTGGCATAAAACATGTCCCACCGCATCTTCCGTACGAATCAATTTCATCCAAACGACCCTCCATTGTTCTTTATCCCAATCAAGTCGGCGCGGTTTGCGCAGTTTCGGAAGCCCGTATCTCATCCCATTTTCTATTTTTCTCTTTTTTCTCTGTTTGTTGCGTTTCCCGCCTGAATTTATTCTAGGGTAAGTATAATATAGCGATGGGGGAAAGTCAATCCACCAAAATGAAATTGCGGCCTTTTTTAAGGCCGGGTTTTAAAAGCCCGGCCCGCTAGACTTTGATCTTCCTCCACAACAAAGGCGGCTTCGGGTTTGCCGAAGCCGCCCATTTCACTCATTCCATTGATGCAATCCGTTCCCCTCATCGGGCACGAAGGATCATTCATCCTCCTTGGCATCGTCTTTTTTCGTGGCAACTGCAGTTGGGATCGTCGCAGAATTCCTCTTCTTCCTTCAAAACATCGTCCAGGCGCCGTCATTGACAAAAACCACGGCGTCACATTCGGGGCAAACGACTTCCACCAGTCTTCACTGTCCACGATGGCCGCGTCAAAGCAGATTTCCTCGCCACATTCCGGGCATCGACTTCCCCGTATTCAAAATCTTCGTCTTCGTCGTCGAAGTCGTCCTCCAATTCGTCCAGGTCATCCAAATCGTCCATCCGGTCTTCCAACTCTTCCAGATCTTCGTCGAGGTCTTCCACATAGTCTCCAGCTCTTCGAGATCTTCTTTCAAGCCCTCCACCTCATCCGGCGATCTCTTCCAATACAAGAATCGCCAAGATGGCCTTGTCCTTCGTTTCCTTATCCACGGACAGACCTTCCAAATACCCTTCCAAATAGGATACCTTTTCGTTTAAATTGCTCATGGATTATCCGCTCCTTTCATTTGAGGAAACCGTGGAAACGGTTTTACCGCGTTCCATCATGCTCTTAGATTCATATTGTTCGCCATTGTCATTGGTTTTATAACCCATGCATTCGTAGTAACTTATGCCCGTTCGATATAATCGCCATTTTTTCGTATTGATCTTTAATTTGTCGCCGACATTGACGAAGAAAGGCACCCGCACAACCGCGCCGGTTTCCAGCGTCGCCGGTTTCGTGCCGCCGGAAGCGGTGTCTCCTTTGATGCCGGAGTTCCGTTTCAACAACCTCAAGAACCACCTGGCCCGGCAAATCAACGCCCAATCTCCCCCTTGAAAAAGAGGATCGATACTTCCATATTCAATTAAGAATTTTTTGCCGTCCCCAATTGCCCTTCGCTGATGGGAATCTGCTCATAGTCTTGGGTGTCCATAAAAAATATAGGAATCGCCGTCATTGTATAGGTATTGCATGTCGCGGCGATCCAGCCGCGCCTTCGGCACTTTTTCCCCGGCGTCAAAGGTGCGTTCCACCGTAGACCCGGTGCGGACATTCCGCATTTTCGTGCGCACGAAGGCCGCGCCTTTCCCGGGCTTTACATGCTGAAACTCAATAATCTGATAGGCGTCGCCGTCAATTTCGATCGTTACGCCGGGCCGAAAATCATTGGAAGAAATCAAAACTCTACCTCCTATATCCTCAAAAATCACTTTTATTTTATATGATGGTCTTATGTTTGGCGGCCCCGGTCAAAATTTCCGTGCCATTCTCCGTCACACAGACCATATCTTCAATGCGAACACCGCCCAGTCCCGGCAGATAAATGCCGGGTTCAACGGTGAACACCATGCCCGGTTCGAATACACCGTCGGCTTTGCCATTGACGACCGGCGCTTCATGTACCTCCAAACCGACCCCGTGGCCGAGGCCGTGGCCAAAGTATTGGTTCAGGTTTTTTTCCCTGAAATAAGCCCGCACCGCCTCGTCGGGGCCCCGCAGGGGGCCGCCGTTCACCGCGGCGTCGATTCCCCGCATCTGCCCTTCCAAAACAATATCGTATACCCGGCCGAGTTTCGCATCGCCTCTGCCGAAAAAGACGGTGCGGGTAATGTCGGAACAGTAGTGCCGGTACACGCAGCCGAAATCCATCAGAACGATCTGCCCGGGCCGCAAGGCCTGGTCGCCGGCGATGCCGTGGGGCAATGCGGAGCGGTTCCCAAAAGCGACGATACCATCGAAAGAAGGCCCCGTCGCACCGGCCTTGCGCATGAAAAATTCCAGTTCCAGCCCAATCTCCCGCTCTAAAACCCCTTCCTTCAAAAAGGGCAGGATGTGGACAAAAGCCGCATCGGCAATGGCCGCCGCCCGCCGGATATGGGCCATTTCTTCTTCGTCCTTATAGAGCCTAAGAGAGGAAACCACCTTGCCGCAGTCGCCGGTTGCACCGCAAAAAGCGGCGGTGATTTCGCGAAAAAGTGCGATGGTCAGATGGTCGAATTCCAAACCAAGGCGCGCCTCGCCGGACAAAAAAGGCCCGATCTGCCAAGGGCAGTCCACCGCCACCACATCGCAACCTTCGGTTTCCGCTTCCGCCTGTTCCACATGGCGGGAATCCACCAGCAAAAGCGCCCGGTCTTGGTTGACGAAAAGCCCCTAAGCTACCGGAAAATCCGTTAGATACAAAGGTTCTCCCTTTTCATCAGCAATGCGGCATCCAGATTCTTTTCTTTCAATGCCTTCTTTAGTCGGTTCAATCGGCTCATTTTCTTCATCCCATCTTCCCGTTCATTTTATCATACTTTTACGGCAATGCCAAACAAAATTTATTTCCCGTTCCTTCTCGGCAAGTTTTCTTAAACAGGATAGGCGGGGAAAAAGGCGCGTTCCCCCGTCAGATAAAAAGCCCCCTCACGAATCTTGATATGATACAGGTTCTCCATCGCTTCACAATATAATTCCATTTGTAGGCGATAGGTTTGGAAAAAGCGTCCGATCCCGCAGCGGCCTATTTTTATAATCCAGCAAAACCAATCCCCCCAGCGCTTTGAAAAAGCAGGTCGACGGCGCCCTGCAACAGCACCTTATCCTCCCCGCCGCCGGGGAACAGGCGTTTTGCCGGGAAGCCTACGGTAAAGGGCAGCTCCCTTTTCATCACGGCGCTGTCGCGCAGGGCCAGGCCATAATCGCTGGCTAAAAATGCCAGCACCGCCCCATTGTCCAGGAAGCGATTTCCCGCTCTCCCAAGATTTCCCGTTCTTTTAATTCTTGCTGGTAGGCGGCTAGAGAGATGGCGTCCCAAACGCGGTCGAAGGGAATCAGTTCCATCAAACGGTGGAAGGCGGTGCCCCGTTCCGCCGCGGTAAGCGCCTTTTCCTTGTCGAATTCCGGGCGTTTGGGCGTTTCTTCCCTGGGGAGAAGATCCGTCACCGTCACCTTCAGCGGCAGCCGCGGCCCATGCCGCGCTGTTTTCTCCAGACGCTCCAGCGGCAGCGGCGCCATGGCGGCAGCGGTTTCCCGCCGCGCCGAAGGCTTTGCCGGCCCGGTCGCCGTCACTTCTCCGACCTGCAGCGAAAAATCCCCATAGGGCAAATCGCCCCTTCCCCCCAAATCCCTGTGGCGGCCCGCCGCCATCGCCAGCCAGTGCAAATAGGAACCGGCGGCGAGCACATCGCCGGCGGGCAGCTTTGGCCGATCCCAAAGGGCGCAGCGCTCCAACATTTTGCCGAACTTTTGCCGGCCGCCGCCGCCAACCAGGAACAGCTTTTCCTTCGCTCTCGTCATCGCCACGTAAAGGACGCGCATCTCTTCGGCGGTGGCGGCCCTTCCGCCCTTGCGGTCGATCACATGCCGCGCCAAAGTCGGGTAGCGAACCCGCAGTTGCCAGTCTTTGACCTTAGGCCCAAAGCCCAGTTCCCGGTCGAGGGCGAGCAATGGCTTGCCCCCGTCCCTGTGAAAGCCGTGTTCCAGGTTGGCGAGGAAAACAATGGGGAATTCCACACCCTTGGCCCGGTGCATCGTCATCACCTTTACGGTATCGCCGTCGGCGCTGAAGCCGGTTTCTCCACTCCCTTCCACCCGTTCCATATAGCGAAGAAAAGAGAAGATGCCCCCTTGATACTGCTCCTGAAATGCCCTGGCCCGCTCTTGGAAGGCCACAATATGGCCGACCCGTTGCCGCCCATTGGGCAAAGCGCCCCAAAAGGCTTGATAATCCGTTTCTTCCAGCAGCAAAAGCAATAGATCGCCGACGCCATAGCGCTTCGACAAACGCCGCCAGGCGGAGATTTTTTCCAAGGCATCCGCCACCGCCACGGCGACGGGTTCCGGCCATTCCTGCTGCAAAGCATCCCAAAGCCGCCTGGTTTTGGGGCGGCGGCCGATGGCGAGCAGCATCCCTTCGTCGAAACCGAACAGCGGGGAACGCAGCACCGCCGCCAGCGGGATGTCTTGCCGGGGATTGTCCAAAACCGCAAGAAGGGCGATGAGCAAGCGCACTTCCTGGCCGCCATTGCCATCGCCGCCGCCGCTTTCCACCGGCAGGCCCCGGTGCTTCAATTCGTTTTCGATCAGCGCGATCCGGCCAACATCGCTCCGCAATAAAATGGCGAAATCGCCATAGGAAACGGGGCGCGGCCCCGCCGCCCCGGGAACCGAGAAACCTTCCTCTACCATGGCTTCGATGCGTTCCCCGATCATGCGGGCCTGGGCCTGTATTTTTTCGGGATAGTCAAAGGATTCGTCGATTGCATCCTCTTCCGGATCGGTGACAAAGAGCAGTTCGACGCTGTGGCCTTCCTCCTCCCGGTCGGCGCGGCCGCAGTTGAGCGCCGACGCTTCATCATAAGCGAGGTCTACCGCCTCCTTCGACATCAATTGATGGAAAAAGAAATTGGCGGCGGCCAAAATCTCCGGGCGGCTGCGGAAATTTTCATTCAACAGCACCAGCGCACCGGCGGATCCCGCCGCAGAATCGGCAAAGCTTTCATATTTCCCTTGGAACAGCCGGTGATCCGCACCGCGAAAACCGTAAATGCTTTGCTTGACATCCCCTACCAAAAAAAGATTGTCGCCAGCGGACAACCGGGCCAGGATCTTCCCCTGCAAACCGTTGATGTCCTGGTATTCATCGACAAAGATTTCGATGAAATGGCGGCGGTATTCCTCCGCCAGGGCGGGATTCTCAACCAGCAGCCGGTGGGCGTACCGTTCCAAATCCTGAAATTCCAGCCAGCCTTTTTTCCGCTTATGGGCGGAAAAGAGCCCGGCGAATTCGACTGTCCTTTGCACCAGAGCGGCGAGATCCGCCGCGACGTCGGCATGGGCGGCGGCGTCCTCTTCGCACCGGGTGAGGAGCAGCGCCGCTTTCACCATGTCCTTGGCATCGTCCCGGCGCTTTTTCACCCAGGCCGCCACGCCGGGATCATCGTCCTTCTTTTTAGCGGCAAGGCGGGAAAAGGCGGGAACGCATTCCGACAAAGCCTCCCATTCCAAGGTCTTTAAGCCCGCCACATAAGCGACGTCGGCATTGAGGCTGCCGATATACCCCGCCGGCCCTTCCATTGCCGCGCAGTAGAAGAGTGCGTCGTTCAACACCTCCAGCGCGCTGTCCAAATCGCTGTCCAGAGATTCCTTTGCCTTTTGCCGCCAAAAGTCCCGCTCTTGAAAGAGAGCGAGGCCCCTTCCGGCCCATTCTTCCAGATCCCCTTCGCCCTGGCCGAAATCCAATAGCCGCAAAATCTCCTGCTTCAAACCGTCGTCGCTTTGCCGGTCGCCAAAGTAACGCAATAGCCGCAGAAAATCGTTTCGCCGTTCGATGTCGCTTTCCAGGTATTGCGCCTCAAAAAAGACTGCAATACGTCGTCCCGCACCACCTTTGCTTGGTTTTGGTCTAGGATTTTAAATTTGGGGTCAAGTCCCGGTAAAAGGTTGAAGTGACGGCGCAGCAATTGCAAACAAAAGCTGTGGATCGTTAAAATCGGCGCGCCGGATAAAAGCCGCAGTTGGCGGCTGAAATGGCGGCGATCCTCCGGCAGTCTTTCCATGATCCCCTTGCGGATACGGTTCCGCATTTCATTGGCGGCGGCCCGGGTGAAGGTGAGGACGAGCAGTTCGTCAATGTCGCATCCCTCTTCCAAGCGGGCGACGATGCGGCGGCTGAGAACACCGGTTTTTCCCGCCCCGGCGCCGGCGGCCACCAAAACATTGCCGCCCCTTGTCTCAATCGCCTGCTTTTGATTTTCCGTCCAGCGCATCGCTTGTCTCCTCCTTTTCAAGCCGTTCCCATACCGCCTCGTCCTTCATGGTGTGGAGAAAGCGCAGGCGATTGCCGAGCTGGGGGTCGAAGCCGCATAGGGCGAGATAGGGGCAGCGATCGCAGGATTTGCTCCCATTGCGGTAATAGGGGGCGATCTCATTTTCCCCCAGCAAAATTTCGGCGCCGATGCCTTCGATCATCTGTCGCAAATGCTGCCGCAGCCGCCCATATTCCTCCCGGGTCAGCCGCCGCTTCGCCCCGGCGGGATAGAGGGATATGACCTCGTCGCTGCCGATCATATATCCTTTGAGCCGCGCTTTTTTCAACAACTTCTCTTTGGTCCCCTTCCCCTACCGGCGCATTTTCCGACAGGAAGAAATCCCGGGCCGTGAAATAGAAGATGCCCGCCGCCTCGCCGGCTTCTTCCCCCTCCCGATAGGCTTTTTCCACCATCATCATATAGAGCAAAAGCTGCATTTTTACCCCATAATAGATATCGTCCAGCTTTAGTTCGATATCGCCGGTTTTATAATCGATGACCCGAAAATAACGGTTTGCCTCCTCTTCCGCTTTGTCCACCCGGTCGATCTGGCCCGTCAGCACGATCTCCCGGCCCGGCAGCGGCAGGCGGAAGCGCTGGCCCTCGATCTTTTCCCGGGGGCCGAAGGCGACTTCCCAGCCGATGGGTACGAAGCGATCCCCTTCCCTGGTTTGCGCCGCCATGATCTCGATGATCAGCAGCAGATTCTCTTGGATGCGGCGCAAAACAAAATCCGCCTGGCCCGGGGAAAAGAGATTGTCCTCGCCAAATTTTTTCATGACCTCTTCGGTGATGGCGACGATGATCCGGGGGCCCTCCCGGCCCAATGTGTTCCAATCGAGGCCCCGCCGGGCCATCTCCTCCGCCAGGAACCGCAGGGCTTCGTGGAAGATATTGCCGATATCCGGCGCTTTGAACACCAATTCCCGTCTTTCCCGCAGCCGCAGCCCGTATTTCGCAAAATAGGAAAAGGGGCAGCGCCGGTAGGTTTCCATCGCGCTGACATTGAGGAACAAATCGCCGGGGCAATACCGTTGCATCTGTTCCGTTCCGGGCCGTTTGGCCAGATTGCGATGGTTCAAGGCCCCGAGAATGCGGTCGGCCCGCTGCCGGTACCGGGGCCGGCTTTGAAAGTGGGCCGCCACCGGCTGCCAGTGGCTTGCGCCTTCCGCCAAAGCCCAGCCGAGATGAGACAGGGCCCGCTCCGGCGACCAAAGAAATTCCCCGTCCTCACCGCCGCCGGGCCGCCAGGTTTTTCCTCCCGTACCAGCGCGGGGAAAAGCTGTTCCAAACGGAAAACGATTTCCGAGGGGCCCGCCGTTTCTCGCCGGCGCCCTCTGTCGAGAAGGATAGAAACAAAAAGTTCCTTCGCCATGGTCAAAGCCTGGTAGATGAGGATTGATTCCTGGTCATAGAAAAATTGGCGGTTTTGCGGCCAAAAATCCCCCAAACGGGACAGGATTTCCCGATCGTCCATATGAAAAAGGCCTGTTTTCTCCAAAGGTGCGGGGAACACCCCTTCATTGACGCCGAGAAGGAAAACGGCCCGTTTGCGGCCAAGGCGGCTCATGCCCAAAATGCCGATTTCCACATGGTGGGCGGAAAGCGGAATCGACCGCATCTGCGCTTCGCCAAAGGCCAAATCCAGCAGATCCGCCACCTCGTCCTGGCTATAGGCGGCATCGGGAAATGCCGCCGCCAACTGTTCCAGGATTTCAATGGCGGCTTCATAGCTCTCCAGCAATTCCTTGGCTTTAAGGGGGCGGCCCCGCCGTTCCTCTTCGGCGGCCCAGGCCTTTAAAATGCCGTAAACGCCGCTTTCCTCCAGGAAATCCCAAAGCAACCGCGCATAATCTCCCATTGTGACGGATTTTTTGATCCTCTGGCCATAGGGGTATAAAAAGTCGCGAATGCCCCGGCGCAGCGCATTGATTTCCGCGAGATCAATTTCTTCATCCGGATAGGGCCAATCTTCCTCCTGATAGAAACGGCGGCCTTTGATGGCATGGGCCAAACAGTAGTTTTCGAAGCGGTCGGCGTCCGCCGGGGCGATGGGAAAAAGGCCGTTTTTTACCAGCGTCATCACGGCCGGGAAAGACCAGGCTTCGGCAAACAGCCGCAAAAAGTCGCGGAGATAGGCGAAGAGCGGCGCGTCGGCCAGGGAATGGGGCGTCGCCAAATCAAAGCCGATGCCATAGGCGGGAAAAACCTCGGCGATGATCCGGTCATAGGGGCTGACATTGCGGAGGCAAACGGCAATCTCTTCCGCTTGAAAGCCCTTGTCGAACAACCGGGCGATCTGCTGGGCCGCGCCCTCCACCTCGCTGCGGATGTCCCGGCCCCAAAACAGGCGCAGACCGGCGCCGTCGCCCCGATAGGCCCCGGCTTCCGGCCGTCCGTATTCCTTTTCCAAATACAGCAGGGCGTCCGGCGCTTCCAAACGGCGGTTTACGAAGATCACCTTGGCCTTTTTGTCCATGGCCCGCAGGCGGCGATAGGCCGCCGCGGTTTTTTGCAAAGCCGTTTCCTCCCCATCGTCCGCCGCCCCGTCATAAAGCAAAGAAAAGGTCAGATCCGCGCCGGATTGCCGTAAGGCGGCGATGATTTTATATTCCAGCGCCGTGAAATCATAAAAATCGTCAAAGAAGAAATGGGCGTCGGCAAAGTGAAGCGGCGCCTCCCGGGCGAAAATCTCCAGCATCTCTTCATCCCAGAGGTTCCGTTCGGCGCTTTTGTGGTCGAGGGCCTCCCGCAGCCGGGCCAAATCCCGCAGCTTTTCCGGCAAATCCACCGCGTCCCGGCTTTCCGTCAAAACGGCGGCGAGCCGCCGCAATTCCGCCGGGGAAAGCTGATTGTCGTCGATTTCCGCCAGCACCGACAGCAATTCATCGAGAAATCCGGCGCTGAGGGCGCTTTTACCGAAGGCTTCCAATTCCCCCCGGTTTTCCTTTAATACCTGGTAAACCAAAAATTTCTTCCCCAATTTTCCCAAAGCGGGGCGTTTGACAAAGCGCCCGGCCAGATGGGTGAAGGAGGTCACCTCCAAATCCCAAAGGCTTTGCCCTTGCCGCAAATCGTCGATGGCCCGCTCATGGATGAAGGTGGACTGTTCCGGCACCAGCAGGTATAAGGGGCCTGCCCGGGCTTTTGCCTTGGCAAAGATCGCTTCATATAAGCAGTGGGTTTTCCCCGTTCCCCGCCGTCCGAGAATAAAATGGAGCCCCATCGTCCTTTCCTCCTTCCGTTTTTCGCGTTACAGAGCGGGAACCCTTATTTTTTATTCCGTTGCGCGTCGGCCCAAGCCGCGGCGAAGGGCGAGGTTTGCCCTTCCTCTTTTTGCTGTTTGCGCATATAGTCCGCCACATCCCGCTTGCCGCTGTGATTGGCCCTGGCCTTCAGTTCTTCATTGAAGCGGTCGAACTTTTCCCGAAAACCGCATTTGCAAACATAGAGCCGCTTTTCCCCTTCCCCCACCACGTCAAGGCGTTTATGGCAGCGGGGGCAACGGGCATTGCTGGTAAAAGACAGATTCTGCCGATAGCCGCATTCCCGGTCGGGACAGGCCAGGCGTTTGCCCTTCTTGCCATTGATTTCCAGCAGGAACTGGCCGCAGAGGGGGCAGCGTGTGCGGGTTAGATTGTCGTGGCGGTAGGTTTCCTCGCTCTGTTTTACATCCCGCACCAGCGCGGCGGCAAAAGCGTACATCTCGTCGAGGAAGGTGGCGCCGGGCTCCTTGCCCTCACTGATCCGCAGCAGCCTTTCCTCCCATTGCCCCGTCAATTCCGGGGACCGCAGCGGTTCGGGCCCGAGATCCACCAGTTGCATCCCCTTGCTTAAAGGCCAAATTTCCCGGCCCCGACGCTCCACATAGCTGGAAGCGAAAAGCTTTTCGATGATGTCCGCCCGGGTGGCGGGGGTGCCGATGCCGCCCCGGCCTTCCAGAACCGCCCACAGCTGGGCATCGGCGATCTGTTTGCCGGGATGCTCCATCGCCGTCAGTAAAGTGGCTTCGGTATAACGGGGCGGCGGTTTCGTTTTCCCCTTTAAGACGGCGACGGTTTTCGCCGTCACCGCCATGCCCTTGTTGATGGCCCCCAGGTTCTGGTCATCCTCTTTCCGGTCGTCATCGTCGTCCTCCTCTTTTTCAGCGAAACCGTAAAGCGCCTTCCAGCCGGGAGTCGAAATCCGCTTTGCCTTTGGCGCCAGAAGCGCTCCCCGGCGACAGTCGCCACCAAGGAAACGGCCTCCAGCCACAGGCAAGGCCGCGACAAAACCACCAAAAAGCGGCGAACCGCAAATCCATGATCCGCCGCTCGTCGAAGCTAAAGTTCGGAAAGGCGCGCCGGTTCTTCGGTGGGGATGATGGCATGGTGGTCGCTGACTTTGGCATCGTCGACAAAACGCTTACTGGCAACGATGCCGCCTTTTAAAATCTCCCGAATCTGGGCGGAAAGGCCCCGTCGGAAATCATCTTGACCCTTTGGGCCAGCGAAGGCACCAGATCCTGGCCGATATAGCGGCTGTCGGTTCTGGGATAGGTCAACACCTTATGCACTTCATATAGCTTTTGCATATATTGCAGGGTTTCCTTGGCAGTATAGCCGAATTTCACGTGGCATCCCGCTGCAATTCGGGTAAATCATAAAGAAGCGGCGGCGCCCGGCTTTTTTGCTCCCGCTTTGAGTCGCGACGGTTCCCGTTTTGCCGCCGCAGCGGTCGGCGATGGCCAGGCTTTTTCGGCATCGTCGCTGCGGCGGTGCCACTTCCGTCCAGCCAACGGCCTTTCCATGTGCCGAAGTCGGCTTTCAGATGATAATAATCCCGGGGCTGGAAATCCTTGATTTCCGTTCCCGCCAGACGATCATGGCAAAGTCATCTGCACCCTTCCGGCGGAAAGCTGGGCATTAAACTTACAGGTCAAAGCCCGGGTGACATTGAGGCCCCACCAACCAATCGGCATAGGCCAGCAGCAGGCCGATTGAAGTACTGCAGGATTATCGTATTCTTTGGCGCTTTTTAGCTTTTGGGAAATCCCTTCACAGACGCTTTTATCGGTTTGGGAAGAAATCCATGAGCAGCGCACCGGTTTTTACAACCGGCCCTCTCAATGATCCAGCGGGCCACCAATTCCCCTTCCTTCCGGCGTCGGTGGCGATGACCAGATCCGCCACTTCGCCGCTGCGCATCAAATCCTGAACAACTTTAAACTGCTTCGCGGTCTCTTTGATGATGACGAGGATCAGCTTCTTCGGCAGCATCGGCGAAACGATCAATGTCAAGTTTTATAGCGGTCGGAATAATGCTCCGGATCCGCCAAAGTCACAAATGCCCAAAGAACCAGTAACAATATATTGCCGCCCATGGATGCAGCCATTCCCTGCCTGTTTTGCCCCCAGAACCCGGGCCAAATCCCGGCCCACCGACGGTTTTCCGCCAATACCAAAGTCTTTCCCATCCGATCTTACCTTTTCTTTCTTTCTTTTTCCCATTTCTCACAGCGCCTTGCCATTTTCAAAACGGTGGCAGCAGCCGCGCACCCGCCGGCACCTGAAACCGCAGCGCCGGAAGGGCGGAAATTTCCACCCGGGTTTCGGCGCTGATTTCCCCATCCTTGCAGAAAGGAGCGGGGTTGGCAATTCCAGCAGCAAAGAGTGGCAGCGCCGATGAGTGACGATGGGGCGAAAGGCCGGTTCATCCAAATGGCGCCCGGCCTTATACCCTTTGACCAAGGCGGCGAGCTTAAACCGGGAAATCACCCGGGCCACGCAAAATTCTATGGCCCCATCGTCCGGCAATGCCCTTGGAGCGGCAAGCCGCCGCCGCAGAAGCGCAACCATTGGCGAAAGAAGCAAACAAGAATTCCCCTCAAAAGTCTCGCCGCCGTCAGGGTAATGCGCATCGCTTGCCCCAATGGGGAGAGGACTTGGCGCAGCGCAAGGCGATAGGCCATCGGCCCCAGGAACCATTTTTATAGCGCAGCACCTTGGCGACAACTTCGGCATCGATTCCACTATTACGAGATTGACGGCATATTCGCCATTGACCCGCAAGAGGTCGAGGGCGATCAGTTCTCCGCCGATCTGCCTTTTGATATCATAAAGGCTGCCGTATCATCGAAAAGCCGCACGAAATCATTGCCGGTGCCGCAGAGTACATTGCCCACAATGCCGCCGCCCTGCGCATAATGCCGCAAACGATCTCATTCATCGTCACATCGCCGCTCACCGCATAAAACAATGCCTCACCCCGGGGATAAGCGGCGACAAACCGCTTCGCGTCCCCAACGCCTTTCGTAGTATAAACTTCCCCCGCAACCCCGGCGCCGCCAACGCCGCCGCGATGGACAGGGCCAAAATCCGCTGCCGTTGCCATTGCCGGCAGCGGGGTTGACAATAAACACATGTCGCATCGTTTCACACACAGCCTTTCAACCTACTTTATCCATCGATGTCATCCCCGAAGGCGTGAGGCCGTATAGGTAGAGAAATGCGCCGGCCAGGTATTCCCGTACCGACATATTGACAGCGGTGGCAAAAGCCAGACCTTCGTTTCCGGCTTGAAGGCCCCGGGCAAATGCAAGCCCGCCCTTGATGACCGACAGGCATTTCCCTACTCCGGAAACCTTCCCAAGCAGCGCCATCCCGGCTCCTTTCGCCGCCGCAATGCTTTGCCGCGTTGCCGCCAGCGAAGCATCGTCATAAACAACGGTAGGATCCATGAAAAACACCTCCCCCGCCGCTTCCGCCAAGATGGCCGGAAGATCCGCCACCAATGATAATGCCTAGTACTTTCGACGTACCCAGCGGTCAAAGCTATTTTGGTAGAAGGAACCGTAGCCGCTTTCCCGCCCTAAATGGCGGCGCACCGCCTGAAGATCGCCCGCTCTCGCCGCGGCGGAGCCAAAGCCCGGCTTCTGAAACGTAAAATAGCAACCGCTATAGTGGCCGAAAGCCTTCTTGCCATCAAATGGCCAGCTCATATCCTTTCGGATCCAGCGATTTTCAAAAAGAAGCATCAGCCCCAACGGCCAAAAACTAGCCAGCACCTGTAGTTCTTTTCCCGGTTCCAGCTCTACTTCATGGATGCGGCCGGGGCCATGGATGTCGATGGCAAGAACAAAGTCGGCGCCAGCGGCAAAGGCGCGCGAGCAGGCAAGTTCATCAGCGACGAAACGCATCGACCGCAGCGCCTTGTCGATGTAAACCGTATTTCATCGCGGGATAGAGGAGGAGGCGCTGCCCATCATATAATCGACCAGCCGACCCTCAAGGAATGTCCGGCAAAAAAGCTGATGGGGAACGAGGGCCGGGCCGGCCCATATCGATACAGTGATGAAGCCCATTTCCAGGCCGGAGGAGCGGATTTCGCCTCGTCAGATGGTCCGTCATCAGCTTTTAAGGCCGGCAGTGTCGAGCCCCGCTGCACCGAAGGAAACGCCGCCTTTAAGATAGGTATGAAAGGTCTGAAACATCTTTTTATACTCTGCGTCCTCCTCGTCCAATTCCATCGACAAGACGGCGCCGGTGTAGAGGGAAAGCCAGATTTCCGCCGCCAAATCATAATCGCCTTGGGCGACCAGGGCGGCATTGAGGGCGCCGACGGAGCTGCCGCAGACGATATGAACCGGCCAGGCTTCCTCCCGGAGCGCCCGCCAAACCCCGATTTGGTAGGCACCCCGGGCGCCGCCGCCGCCCAGAACGAGACCGTTCTTCATCCTTTCACCCCCTCATAAAAGCAAGATGCCCCAGAGGGCGCCGATGCCCAGCAGCAAAAAAGGGCTTGCCTTCCATTTGAAGGACAATAGCAGCAAGCCGACCAGCAACAAAGCGCCAAACAGACAATCCCAGCCCTGTGTCAAAGCCCCATAAGCGGTGCGGACAATTTGCCACAGCGCCATCGTCACCATCGCCGCCACCACCGGGCGGAGACCATAAAAAGCCCGGATAACAATGGGATGCGCGTGAAAATTCGGGAATCGCTTCGCTAAAAAGACGACGATGCAGAAAGCCGGCAAAACCAATGAAACGCTGGCAATCACGCCGCCAAGAACGCCGCCGGCCAAATATCCGGCATAGGTGGCGACATTGATCCCCACAGGCCCCGGCGTCACCTCGGCGATGGCGATCAGTTTTCCCAAAGTCGCCGCATCAAACCAGGGATAGCGGGTCGTCAAATTGTAAAGAAAGGGCAAAGTCGCATAGCCGCCGCCGAAGGAGAAGAGGCCGATCTTGATGAATTCATAGAAGAGGAGCCAAAGCGTCATTCCACCGTCCCCCTCCGCAATAAAAGCCCCAACAGTATGCCGCCGAGTACAAGAAAAACCGGATTGATGGAAAAGACGGCATAAACCGCCAAAGCCAGGAAAAAGACGGCGGCGGTGACCTTGTCCACCAAACCCCGCTTACCCATAACAAAGAGGGCCTGGGCGATCAGAACCACCACGGCGATATTGAGGCCGCGGAAAGCCTTCGCCACCAAAGGCAGATCCGCAAAGGTTTGCAGAAAAGCGGCGATCAGCGTAATGATAATGATCGGCGGCAAAAGGATGCCCAAAGCCGCCAGAATCGCGCCCTTCACACCGCGGATGCGGTAGCCGATAAAGCCCGTAACATTGATGGCGACAAGCCCCGGCAAGGTTTGGGCCAGCGCAAACAAATCCACCAGCACATCGCTATCGATCCAATCCCGCTTTTCCGCCAGTTCCCGCTTTAAGGCGGGCAGAAGGGCGAGGCCGCCACCGAAGGCAAAGCAACCGATCTTTAAAAAAACGGCGAACAGTTTGAGCGTCTCTTTCATATTTTCCTCCGCTGCTAGATATTATAGCAGAAAACAGCTTAGGTAAGCAATGAGGAAAGGAATGCGGCGGGAACCGCCCGTCAATTTTTTATGATACCGCGGAATTGCGCAAAAGATTTCCGCCGAAATCTTTCTTGACTTTTAACGGCGAAGGCTTTAGAATGAAGGCAACAACTGAATCCTTTCGATAAAGGTGCTTATGCATAAAGGGAAGCAGGTGTAAGTCCTGCGCGGTCCCGCCTCCGTAAAACGGAGCCCCGCCAAAAATGCCACTGGGAAACTGGGAAGGCTGGCGGTGGTGATGAAGTTAAGCCGGAAAACCTGCCTTTATTGCTCACACAAAGCTTCACGCGGTATGAAGGATGTGACATTAAACGGTTTTCTGTCCAATCTTCGTGAAGATTGGATTTTTTGTTTGCCTGCCCCATCACCTTTTTAAGGAGGAACCACAATGAAAAAGCTGTTATCTGCCCTGACGATCCTTTCCCTTGTCTTTCTGTTCGCCGCTTGCGGCAATGGCGGCGATGCCGACGAAAGCGGCGAAAACACCCGCACTGTCGTTAACAGCGCCGGGGAAGAAATCACCATTCCCGCCGATGCCAAAAAAATCATTGCCGGCGCGCCTTCGGTGGTTGAAATCATGGTCGGCCTCGGTGTAGCCGACAAACTTGTGGCCATCGACAATTACAGCACCGATGTAGAGGGCCTGCCGGAAGGCATCCCCACCTTCGACTCTCTCAGCCCCGACATTGAAAACCTTTTAAGCCTGGAACCGGAAATTCTGATCACTTCCGGCATGAGCCTCGTTTCCGGCGCGGAAAATCCCTATCAGGCTTTGGTGGACCAGGGCGTAACCGTCATCTTCACCGACAATGCCACTTCGCTGGAAGGCATCAGCGACATCCTGTTTATCGCCGACGTCTGCAATGTGAAGGAAGCGGGTGAAACGCTGATTTCAAATCTGTCGGCGCAAATTGACGCCTACCGCCAGATCGGCAATACCATCACGGACAAGAAAAAGTCTACTTTGAAATCGATTCGAACCCTTCCCTTTATTCCTTCGGCAGCGACAACTTCGCCGTGAGATCATCGAACTGGTGGGGGCTACAAACATTTTCGCCGACCAGAAAAAGCTGGATCACCGTCAATACGGAATCGGTCATTGCCGCCGCTCCCGACGTGATCGTCACCAATGCCGATTATCAGGAGGATCCGGTAGGCGCCATCATGACCCGGGCCAGTTGGGCAGCGTCATCCCCGCCGTACCAATGAAGAGGTGCGCCTTGTCAGCCTCAATCCGACGTCCCGCCCGACGCAAAATATCATCAAGGAGTTGACCTGATCGCGAAGGCCATTTATCCGGAACATTTTCAATAAGCAATGGCAGGGAAGAAAATCGTCCTGAGCTTGGCGCACAGCCTGCTTTTTGTCCTCCTCGGCATAAGCCTTGGAAGCTTCAATATTCACCCGATGCACATTGTCCATCATCGGCAACCGCCTTTTTTGGCCTCTTATCTGGCGGCGGATATGACAAAGAACGAAATGGCGATCGTTTGGGAAATGCGGCTGCCCGGGTTATCCTCGCCTATATGGTCGGGGGTTCATTGGCCGCCAGCGGCACCGTCAGTGCAATCGATCCTGCGGGAACCCGCCAGCCTCGCGCTGGGGTTTCCGCCGGTATCCTCGGCGCCGGCATCGTCATCATCACCGGGTTTACATTGCGCGATTCTGGCGGTATTCACACTGCCTATTGTCGGCCTGCTTTTCGGATTGGTCACGGTATTCAGCGGCGTTTTCGCCAGTAAAATCGATAAAAACCTCAGCAACAATACAATCGTTCTGGCGGGGATGGTGTTTTCCCTCTTCATCAATGCCTTTTCTGCTCGCCATCACCGCGATGTTTTAAGGACGATCTGCAGCACATCGTCCTTTGGCAAATGGGCACCTTCGCGACGCAGAAGCTGGATCCATGTCGGAGGCTTTGCCCTTTTTCCTCATCGGCACCGTTGGCGTTCTCTTCTATGTGCGGGAAATGGACATCATGACCTTCGGGGAGGAACAGGCGAAGGCCCGCCGGTGTGGAAACAGAAAAGGTGAAGTGGGTTTTGCTTGCGCTGACCGCCGTTTTAACCGGCAGCGCCGTCGCTTTCGCCGGTGTGATCGGCTTTATCGATCTCATCGCCCCCCATGTGGTGCGCCGGATTTTCGGCTCCGCCCACCGTTATGTTGCCAATGTCGATCATTTTGGCGGCATTTTTATGATCTTTGCGGATCTGCTGTCCAGAACGCTGATCCCTGCGACGGAAATTCCCGTTGGCGTTGTCACCGCTTTGGTCGGCGCGCCCTTTTTCGCCTACATCTTTATCAAAGAAAGAAAAGAAGCGTTGAAGAAGATGATGTATGCGAAGACCGGTTATCTCCGTTATGAAGAGAACAGCAGAATCGTTAAAGGCGTATCCTTCACCTTGCGCCGGGGCCAAAACCTTTGCGTTATCGGCCCCAATGGCGCCGGAAAAACGACGCTGCTGCAGGCATTAACCCATATCCTTCCCTATGAAGGCAGCGTAGAATTTTGCGGGCGGGAGGTTTCTTCCCTGCGCCGCAAAGAAATTTCCCGCAGCATCGCGCTGATGACACAGTTGAGCGCCTCTTACTTTTCCTATACCGTCTTTGAAACAGTGGCCTTGGGCCGCTATGCGCACCAACAAGCGTTTTTCGATCTGTCCACCGCCGATGAAAACTTCGTTTTGGAATGCATGGAAGAAGTCAATCTGTTGGATATGAAGGATAAACCGATCACCCAACTGTCCGGCGGCCAAATGCAGCGGGTATTTCTTGCCCGGGCCCTGGCCCAGGATCCGGAACTGATCCTGCTGGACGAACCGACAAACCATCTGGACATCAAGCACCAGTTGGAATTGCTGGAATTTTTATCCCGCTGGGCGAAGGAAAAAAACCGCGGCGTCATCGGCGTCTTGCACGATCTCAACATGGTACGGGACTTTTCCGATCAGGTTCTTTTGATGAAAGACGGCAATACCATCGCCTTTGGAAAAAGCGACCACGTTTTTGAAGGGGACGCCCTCAATGAAACCTATGGCGTCGATATCAAAAGCTGGATGAAGGCGTCTCTGTCCAAATGGTAAGCGCCCGGTTGCTGCCGGCCATCATATCTGAAAACTAGAAGGGCGTGGCCTCCGCCCGGGAGGCGGCGCTCTCACCATATCCGCCGGAAAAGGCGGGGGCCAAAGGGCAAGCGCAAGGCGGCGGCATCGGAACCGTTAAACGCCTTGCGCTTTTTTATTTTACGCCGCGGCGGTGGCCGCCCGGTCTTCTTTGCCATTTTGCCATTTCATCCCATATTTTTCCCCATCAGAACATAAATTTCTCTTGTTTAAACAATTTCCATCTTATATACTAATGGCAATGTGAAACCGGGCCTTTTTCAGAATGATGTGACATATCATACGACCCGTCCATTTTAAAATTGAAAAAAGAAAGGACGACCAAAATGAGCAAAAGGATGATCCGGCGCCTCTGCCTCACCGTTCTTCTGGTCACAAGCACCCTGCTTCTGTCGGCGTGCATGGGCAAAAATCAACCGTTCCAACTTTCCAATGGCAGCGACAATGGCGACAGCCGCTACGACCTGGTTGTGATCGGCAGCGAACCTGAAGGCATCGCCGCCGCCATCGCCGGTGCGAAAAATGGCCTTGACACCGTTTTGATTGATTTTAATCGCGACAAAATCGGCGGTCTTTATACCTTAGGTTGGCTGAATATGATCGATCTGAACTATATCGGCGGCGGTTCCAGCGAGATCTTGCAACATGGAATTTTCGCCGAGGTTTTCGCCGCCATCGGCAGCAAAAGCGCCTTTGATACCGGTGAAATCGAGCAGGTATTTGTCCGCCTGTTGGACAAATACGGCGTGAAAGTTGTCACCGATCTGAAAACCGATTGGCAGGTGCTTGCGGAGGATGACCGCGTCGCCGGCATTGAGGTGACCGAGGGCGAAAATGCCGTCACGGTTGAGGCGGCAACCTATATTGACGCCACCCAAAATGCCGACATCGCCCGCGCCGCCGGCGTCACATTTTTCGACGGCCAGGAGGAGTTTGGCTTAAAGGGCCTTCGGGGTGCCGATACCTTAGTATTTAAGGTCGACAAAGTCGACTGGGATGCAGTGACCGCCTATCTCGACAAAGACGGCATCGACGGCACCGGCAGCACCGACCATGCCGCCTGGGGTTATCTGGAATTGTCCTCCGTTGTGATCGATGACGAAAACTTCGGCGTTCGGGCTCCGAATATCGGCCGGCAAAATGACGGTTCCCTGCTCTTAAACAGCCTCCTGATCTATCATATGGATCTTGAGGATCGGGACGCCTATGAAGAGACAAAAGAAAAGGCCAAAACGATCATCGAAAACGACATCATGCCCTTCATGCGGGAACACTACCCCGGTTGGGAAGAGGCGGTATTCGTCGACGTCGCGCCGGAATTTTATATTCGTGAAAGCTATCATATGGACGCTTTAAAGCGCCTGACCGCCAGCGATGTTTTTGAAAGCCGCAATCCGGAGGACGCCGTCGCCGAAGGCTCTTATCCCATCGATTTGCAAGCCAGAAATAAAAATCTTCCGGCATCTCACTGTCGGCCACAATGCCCTATGGCATCCCTTTCGGTGCGCTGGTGCCGAAAACCTTGGACAATCTTCTCGTCGTCGGCAAAGCCGGCGGTTATGACCTGCCGGCCTTCGGCAGCGCGCGTACGGTTCCCGTCGGCATGGCCCTGGGAGAAAGCGCCGGCGCCGCCGCGGTCGTCGCGAAAAAATGGGCCACCGATTCCTACCGGGAGATGGCCGGCGATATGGGACAGATCAAAAGCCTCAAATCGCTGTTAAAATCCCAGGGCGTTGTCTTTCACGACATCAAACAGACCGAAGGACAATTGAACTTCATCAATTACTGGGCCTATGACTATATTCAGCCGCTGCGGGACAAAGGCTTGATCGGCATCGGCTATACCGACCATTATGCCCTCGACGAAGATTTGACCCGGGCAACGGTGAACCGAACCCAGTATGCGATGCAATCCAATTCCCCGTTCCAAACCTCGACCATTCCCGTGGAATTGATTCCGAGGACAGGGCCTTAACCCCGCCGATTTGGAGATTGTAATCGCCTCCTTCCTACGGGAAGAACCGTCCGCCCTTAAAGAATATTTGGATCGGGGCATCCTTCACGAGGCCATTTACAACCACATTGCCGGAAAAACCACCGTTACCAATGGCGAATATTATGCTGTTTTGCGCTGCCTCGTTCTCTTTATGGAAAGCCAGGAAACGAATACCACCGAGACAAACTTTGATAAAAACATAAAAAGGCGTGTTGCTACACAATAAATTTTTCGACGCCACGTTCCATGTAACGGTTGCCGATCCTTCCCAAAATCCTTTTCCGGATCGTCCAAGGTCGCTGCGCAGGAGTTTTCTTCAGTCTGAGGCCGCCTGTCCTTCAAAGGGAAGGCGGCCTTTTCGATGCCACGCCTTTGCCGCTTGGTTTACATTTTTATAGCCGCACCACCGTGTCGAGAACCTCATCGAAATTGATACCGGCAAAATATCAACGCCCAAATCCCCATAGCTTTCTGCCAGTTGTCTTTTGGAATGATCACCCGTTTCGCCCCGGCCCGGACGGCGGCGCCGATCTTCGCCGATACACCTCCCACCGGCAATACCCGGCCGAGAATCGAGATTTCGCCGGTCATCGCCGTTTCATTGTCAATCGGGCATTTTTTGATGGCCGAAAATAGGGCGGCCGCCATGGTAATCCCGGCGGAGGGGCCGTCCACCGGAATGCCGCCGGGAAAGTTCAGGTGAAAGTCAAACCGATCCACTTCGAGATGACAGTGGCTTTTCAAAACCGTCACCACATTGTCGACAGAACTCATCGCCATGCTGCGGCGGCGGATCTTTCTGCCATTGCCCCCCAATTCCTCTTCGTCCACCAGGCCCGTAAGAACCCGGCCGCCCTGCCCCGGCACGGCCAGGGCTTCCAATTCCAATAAGCTGCCCTCGCCGCCGGGGCCGATGCCGAGGCCCATCACAACACCGACTTTCGCCTGCAACGGCATCCTCTGAGGCGGATGGGGGCAGTAACGCCCCTGGTTGATCACCCAATCCAGGTCTTTCCTTTCGATGCGCAAACGGCCGGCCCGCTGGGCGATGCCGGCAGCCAACTGCACCATATTCACTACTTCACGGCCATTGGCGGCATATTCCGCCACCTGCCCCGCCTCCTCCGCCCCCAGCACAAAACCGGCTTTTAATGCGCTGGCGCCGGCGATTTTATGCAGCTCGTCCGGGCGGAGGCTGCGAAAGAACACTTCCAGGCAGCGGGAACGGAGGGCCGGCGGCAAATCATCGGGGCTGCGGGTTGTGGCGGCGATGAGGCGAAAATCCGCCGGCAGTCCATTTTGAAAGATATCGTGAATGTGCTTGGGAAACTGGGGGTTTTCCGGTTGATAATAGGAGCTTTCCAGCATCACCTTGCGGTCTTCCAATACTTTTAACAGCTTGTTCAATTGAATCGGGTGCAGTTCCCCGATTTCATCAATGAAAAGCAGGCCGCCGTGGGCTTTGCTGACGGCGCCTTCCTTGGGTTGGGGAATCCCCGCCTGGCCATAGGAGCCGGCGCCCTGATAAATCGGATCGTGAACGCTGCCAAGCAGCGGATCCGCAATGCCACGTTCATCGAAGCGGGAGGTGGCGCCGTCCACCTCGATCATCTTGGCATCCCCTTGGAAGGGCGTTCCCGAGCTTTGCTTCGCCCGTTCCAGGGCGAGGCGGGCCGCCGCTGTTTTCCCGACGCCGGGCGGTCCATACACAATCACATGCTGGGGATTGGGGCCGCACAGCGCCGCTTCCAAGGCCATGATCCCCTCTTCCTGCCCCACCATTTCCGAAAAATCTTTGGGCCGCGTTTTTTCCGCCAGGGGCATATTGAGGTGAATGGAACGAAGTTTTTCCAGGCGGCAAACCTCCTTTTCCGCATGGCGAACATCGTATTCCGACGCTTTTGTTTTTTGCGGTTTTTCCCTTCTTCCCAGCAGCATGGCCAAAATGAACAGAAAACCCATAATTAAAAATATCATTTGAAAACCGTATCCCGCCATTGATAAGCCTCCTTCCTTTCCTTTCCGATCTGTAGCCCGCTCTTATTTTTATTTTATCTTTAGTATTGCCGGGAAACCGAGAAAATTATCCCAGTTTTGCCTGGGGTTTTCACTCCGACGGCAAGAATTCCCGCGTCGAAACATAAAAACGGCAGGATTTCCAAAGCCAAAAGAGAATTAGAAAGCGAAAGAGAAAAGGGAGAAGGAGGCCGTTATGGATCAACTGACAGAAGAATTTAGACGCAATGGCAATGCCGCCGGCAGCCGCGTCTACCTGATCAAAAACTTGAATGCCATCGCCGCCTCGGTGGAGAATCTATTAAAAGCCGAAAATATCTCCGGCTTGGCCGTAGACAATAGCCCCATCGCCCGGGAAATCGGCGAAAAACTCTTCCAGAGGCGCGTCAACATATTTCAACCCTGGAACGGAAAAGAAGTGCTGGAAAAGGCCGGGGAAATCTCGGTTTCTCTGACCACCGCCGCTTTGGGCATCGCTTCCACCGGCGCCATCGTATCCGGCACCGGATTTTACTCCGCCCGGCTTTTAACGATGCTGCCGAAAATTCACTGCATCGTTCTCTATAAAAGCAATATCATCGCCGACAGCCGCCAAATCCCCCTGCATATCCGGCGCATCTACGGCAAAATACCGGGGCAAATCAGTTTTATCGCGGGGCCCAGCCGCACCGCCGATATCGAGCGGAGCATGACCCTTGGCGTACATGGCCCGGAAAAGGTTTATATCTATGTCGTGGAGGAAGGGGGCGAAGAATATGCCGGATAACCATGCCTTTCGCGACAGCGTGCGCCGGGCCTTGGCCAATGGCGGCGCCAGGGAAACCCTGCGAAAATTTGCCGCCGATGCCGAGCGGGCCAGAGACGCCGCCTATCAAAGTTTGGATTTTGCCGCCATCCGCCGCGACATTGCCGCCATCCGCGCTTATGGCGCGGCGAACCTGGAAAAATTGGCCCGGGATTTTGAAACCAGTGCCAAAGAACTCGGCGCCATCGTTTACCGGGCCCGGAACGCCGACGATGCCAATCGCTATATCACCAGCCTGGCCCAGGATCTTGGCATCGAAGCAGCCGTCAAAGCAAAATCGATGACCGCAGAGGAAATTGGGCTGAACCGGCATTTAGAGGAAGCCGGCATCGCCGTCACAGAGACGGATCTGGGCGAATGGATCATCCATTTGCTGGGAGAAAAGCCTTCCCACATGGTGCTTCCCGCCATTCACCTCTCCAAGGAAGAGGTGGCCAAATATATCGGCGCCTATTTGGGCCGCCCCGTCGAACCTGTGATCAAGGATATGGTCGCCCTCGTCCGCGCCGCGTTGCGGCCGAAATTCCTGGAGGCCGGGATGGGCATCACCGGCGCCAATCTGCTTGCCGCGGACACCGGCTCCATTTTCATTGCCAGCAATGAAGGCAATGCCCGCCTGGCGGCAAATGTGCCAAAGGTTCATCTGGTATTGGCGGGTTATGAAAAGCTCGTCCCCACGCTGGACGAATGCTTCCGCATCGTCGAAGCGCTGCCCAAGAGCGCCACCGGCCAAAACAGCACCAGTTATGTTACGATGGTCACCGGCAACCCCCCTTATCTCGACAGTTACGGGGAAAAGGGAAAGGAGCTCCATATCGTTCTCTTGGACAATGGCCGCCTTGATCTGCAAAAGAACGCGGATTTCCGCCCGGCGCTGCACTGCATCGGCTGCGGCGCCTGTTTAAATGTGTGCCCCGTTTACCTTTTGGTCGGCGGCCAGGTTTTCGGCCATGTCCGCATGGGCCCCATCGGCAGCATTCTGACCGCATTTACCGCGGGAGCGTCGGCCGCAAAGGACATCCAGTCCCTCTGCATCGCCTGCGGCCGCTGTAAAGAAGTTTGTCCCGCCGGCATCGACCTGCCCGGCCTGATCATGCGTTTAAGGGAGGATCTTGCCGACGGCGGCAATTTTACGGAAAGGCTGGTTTTGCGGCACTTCCTCACCCGGCCAAAAACGATGAAAGTCTGCCTTTCCCTCGGGGCCAAACTACAAAAACCCCTTTTGGACGGCGATGGCTATTTCAAGAAATTGCCGCTGCCCCACGGCATTGGCAATGTGCTGGCGCCGCCGGGGTTGAAACCGCCCCTGAGCGGCACCTTCAAGAATATAGAGCAAAAAACGGCGGGCCGCTGCGAAGTGGCGCTTTTTGGCGGTTGCCTCGTCAATGCCCTATATCCCCGGATCGGCGAGGCTATGGTCAAGGTGCTCAATCAATACGGCATCCGCGCCACCTACCCGGCAAATCAAGGCTGCTGCGGCGCCCCCGCCTACTATCTGGGGGATAAAAAATCCGCCCAAAAAATGGCCCGGGCAATTTTAGATGCCTTTGAAAAAGGCGATCATGAATTTATCCTCACACCTTGTCCCACCTGTACCGCTTTCATCCAAAACCGGTTTGTCGATCTGCTGCCGGAAGGGCCGCTCAGGGAAAGGGGCAAGAAAATCCGGGATATGACGGTGGACTTCACCGCCTTCATCGCCGGCATAGAGAAGGAAATGAACCTGTTAAAGCGGATCGGAATCAAAGGCAAGGTCACCTACCACGATTCCTGCCATTATAAACGGAGCCTCGGCCTTGCGGACAAGCCCCGCTTTTTGCTCGCCAAAATCGCCGTTACCCGGGAGATGGCGGAAGCCGATGCCTGTTGCGGGTTTGGCGGCGCCTATCTTTTTAAACACCCGGAAATTTCCGGGGCGCTGGCGGAAAAAAAATGCGGCGCGATTTTGCAAAGCGGCGCCGACACCGTGGCCACCGATTGCCCCGGCTGCATTTTGCAGATCAGCGGCGGTTTGAAAAGGGAAGGACTACCGATCCGAACGAAGCATACGGCGGAACTGCTGGCGGAATACTTCTCTTAAAAACAGCGAACCATAAAATCACCCGATCGGCACCCGTTAAACCGGCGGGCCCGGGGTGTAAAGAAAGTCCCCTCTTCGGCATAGGCTGGGGGGACTTTGTTTTGCGCGGCCGCCGCAACCGGCCCCGCTTTTTATGACATCTATGATTACCTCCAATAGTTGTTCGCGGCGGCCACCGTTTGGTAATTTATGGCGATTACTTGCGTGGCGGAGATCAGACTGTCGGCGTTTTTTGAGTATTTGGGGCGCAACCGTTTTCGAATCTCCGCGGATGGCTGGGTATACTCCACACCTTTTTGAGAAAGTTTAATGGCCAATTCAAAGCCCTCTTGCGGCGTAGCGGTTTTCAAACTTCTGAGCCACTGGTTCATAAAATGCATCCCCCTTCCTTGTATTTACAATATATGCTTACCGGTGCGGAAGGTTCGCCGGTCACAAAAAACAAAGTCCCCGCCGATTGTCTGTCGGCGGGGCGGGGCATAGCGTCGGTCATATTTGGGTACGGCCCGGATCACTGCCTAGACCAAAAACGGGGGAATGCGATGCCCGATCCTTCCCGCTATAAACGCTGCGCCAACATGTTCCAATCTTCCATAAACCGGCACATTAGATTGGGCCGTCTCCTAACCGCCAACGGGTGGTAGGAAACCAGGCAGGGGCGTCCCAGAACCGTATGCCAGCGGCCTCTCAAGTTTTTTACGCAAGCCTCTCGGTCATCAAACATCACCCGGACGACCACATCGCCCAGACAGACAATGAACTTTGGCCGCATCCTTTCTATCTGGCCAATTAAAAATGGCTTGCTGAAGGCCCGGGCTTCTTCTTTGTCATACCGGCGCAGGGGTTTGCATTTCAATAGATAGGTTACATAAACATTATCCGGCCCTAGATTGGCTTGATGCAATGCTGTTTGCAGGGTTTGCCGCGTTGGGCAAACATATGCATTGCCGCCTTGATCTTCCCGGGCCCCCGGATTGTCTAAAATGATGAAAACAGGCGCTTTGGGGTTCCCTTCCCCCCAAATGACGCGGGACTTTTGCGTGCACAGTTCACATTGGCGATAATGGTCGGCCCCCGCCGGGATTTCATCTTCCGGCCAGATCGACGGTGCAAAGCATGGATGCATTTCTTCCTCCAAGGCTTGCCGAATATGGGCATATCATGCATTATTCTGCCCGCGCCTTCGCGATATATCCACACTTTACCCAGGCTGCTTACCTGGGTTTTGATTTTTCCTCCAAATATGTTTTTAAAACAATGGCGTGGTTGATTTGGGGATCCTTTGCCCCATAGAGCAAGGTGACCATGCCCTCCCCGCTTTGAAGAATGACCTGTTCGGCCATTGCCTGCGCCTCTTTGCTCGCGTCCAGTTCGGCGCGGTAAAGCAGGGCAAATTCAGCGAAGTTTTCCGCTTTATGCCCAAACCAGGTTCGAAGTCCCCCGCTGGGGGCCAGCGCTTTCGCCCATCCGTCCAGACGGGCCCCTTCTTTGGAAACACCCCGCGGCCATAGACGATCCACCAGCAAACGCGTTCCGTCGCCGGCCTGAAAGGGGTCATAGATGCGTTTGATTTGCAGTGCCATATGCAAAGATTCACCTCCCCATATTCCACCGAGGAACCGTTGTAGTATCTAGTATTAGACCACAAAGGCCGTTTCTCCTCTTTTCGGTTTTTCCGCCTTCGCATGCCCGCCAATGGCCCAATATAAGGGCAAAGGCGGCGGCCGGCCCGGCCTGTTTTTTCGATTTAAGGGCAAGGCCAAAACCCATAGGGCGAAATTCGCTTCAATGTTTTATGGTTGGATCAAACTCCGGAGTTTTTTTATTTGACGAAGAATAGATATAAAAAGGGAAAAGCCGATGAAATGGCCGATAAAGGCGAATGGCCGCGATTGCCTGTAAAGGCGGTTGGCAGGACTAAAAAACGGAGGGCCTGCAAAAAGCCGCAAATGGGAGCGCCATTGCTTATTCTCTCGCGGCGGCCGCCCATTCAAAAAAGCCTATTTTCAAAGGAATCGCCTTCTTAACTGCGGCAGCAAAGCCGCGCTGCCGAAGACGATGGGGAGATTGCCGCCGACGCCACGCTTCCCAATGGCCCGCCAATGCCCGACATTGAATGCGGCAACGATCTTCAACGATATCCAGCCGCTCGGTGGAATGCAAAGCCGTAGGAACAGCAAAACGGCTTTTTGAGAAGGTGATCGATATGACCGAAACCTATATCGCCCGCTATCAGGGAAAGATGGCGAAGAACAGACGCTAAAAGCCCATCTGGAGCCGTCGCCGCGCAGGCCAAACGTTTTGGTGACGGCTTCGGCGAGGAGGATGCCTGGCGCTGCGGCTTGTTTCACGATATTGGCAAGTATTCCCAACCCTTCCAAAAACGCATCCGCGGCAGCAATCTCAGGACCATTCCACCGCCGGCGCCGTGAAGCGAACCGTTATCAAACCCCTGGGGCGGTTGTATGCCTATGCCATCGCAGGCCACCATGGCGCGGCCTGCCCGACGGCGGTTCCCTGGCCAGTCTGAGAGGAGAGCCTACCTTGGCGGGGCGGCTAAAAAAAGCGCTGCCGGACTATGGCGCCTTTTGCACGGAACTGGAAATCCCCGCACCCAAAACAAATCTCCCGATCAAGCCGCTGGGAAACGGCGGCTTTAGCCTTTCATTTTATATACGCATGCTTTTCTCCTGCCTGGTCGATGCGGACTTTCTTGGATACGGAAGCCTTCATGTCTCCGCCGACCGAACGCGGCGTTCGATCGCAATCCCGAATTGCCCAAACTCGCACAATATATCGCCGGTTTTGAACCGCTGACTTCAATATCAACCACGCAAGCGCTCGGACATACTACAAAACTGCCTTGACCGAGCCTGGGAACCCCGGTCTCTTCACTTCACCGTCCCCACCGGCGGCGGCAAAGACCATTTCCTCCCTAGCCTTCGCCTTGCGACATGCCAAAAAACATCGGCTGAAACGCATCGTCTATGTAATCCCCTACCATTCCATTATCGAGCAAAACGCGGCGGTGTTTAAATCCATCTTGAAAGGAAAATGTGCTGGAGCACCATGCCAACTTCGCATACGACGACGCCGACGAAAACTTGACCAAACAGCGGTTGGCGACGGAAAACTGGGATATGCCCGTCATCGTGACAACAACGGTGCAGTTCTTTGAATCTGTCTTTGCCAACCGGCCCCTCCAAATGCCGCAAACTCCACAATCTCGCCAATAGCATCGTCATCTTCGACGAAGCGCAAAATGCTCCCCATCCCTATCTTTTGCCCTGCGTCCGCGCCATCGCCGAGCTCGTCTACAATTACGGGAGCACGGCGGTGCTCTGCTCCGCCACCCAACCCCGCCTTGACAAACATTTTCCGCCGGAGATCAATGCCAGAGAAATATGCGAAAATACGGCGGAAATGTATGCTTTTTTTAGACGCACCGAATTCGTCAACTTAGGCGAATTGGACGATGCGGCTTTGGCCGACCGCCTCAACGGTGAACGGCAAGCCCTCTGCATCGTCAATCTGCGCAGGCAAGCCCAAAACCTCTTCCGACGCCTAAAAGGGGAAGGGGTTTTTCACCTATCCACGCTGATGTTTCCGGCCCACAGAAAAGCTGTTTTAGAGGAGATCCGGCGGCGCTTACAGGCGGATCTCCACTGCCGCGTCATTTCCACCAGTTTGATCGAGGCCGGCGTCGACGTGGATTTTCCCGCTGTTTACCGGGCCGAAACCGGCATCGATTCTTTGGTTCAGGCGGCGGGCCGCTGCAACCGGGAGGGCAAACGGAAGAGCGGCCCGGTTTACCATTTCCGGCCCGAGGCGGCCTATAGAGACCATCTTCCCGCCATGCTCCGTCGACCGGTTCATGTGGGCAAAAGCATCATCGCAACATATGACGACATTGCCGCACCGGAAGCCATTGACGCTTTTTTCACTCTGCTCCATACGGCAACCGGGGAAGGTCTGGACGCCAACGGGATCGTCAACGCTTTTGAAGAAGGCGCCCAAAATGGCGGCAGCTTTCCCTTTGCTACGATTGCGGAAAACTTTCACCTTATCGCCGACGCCACCCATGCGGTCTTTATCCCTCGGGATCAGGAGGCCAAGGCCCTCGCCGAAAGGCTGCGAAACGGGGAACGCAACCGTGATTTGCTCCGCAAGATGCAACTTTATACTGTCAATGTCTATGACAAACCCTACCGGGCGCTTTTGGGAATTCAGGCCATTGAAGCCCTAGATGAAGAGCTTTCCATCCTGGTCGATCTGCGCCGCTATAGCGAAGAAACCGGCCTCGACGATCAGGTGGATGACGGAATGGGTGTTTTTATTTAAACAGGAAGAAACTTTCCAGATGAAATGAAAGAAAGGAGTGAAACCATTGGGATACGGAATCAGGGTTGAAACCTGGGGAGAATACGCCCTCTTCAGCCGCCCGGAGATGAAGGTGGAGAGGGTAAGCTATGAGGTCATGACGCCGTCGGCGGCCCGGGGCCTGATCGAGGCTATTTATTGGAAGCCGGCGCTGCGCTGGAAAATCGACAAAATCCATGTTTTCCCATTCGCTTCACCAATATCCGCCGCAATGAGGTGGGAGCGACAACTCTCGGCGTTCAATGTCCGAAGCGCCATGGTAAAAAGTGTGAAGCCCATCTATACTCACTCACTGCCATTCAGCAGCGGGCCAGTTTTGGTGCTGCGGGATGTCCGGCTTCGTGATCGAAGCCCACTTCGAGCTCACGGACAAAGCCGGCCCGGGGAGAAGCGCCGGAAAAGCATTGGCACATTGCCTTGCGCTACTTGCGGTCGGGGCAATGCGTTTTCACCAGCCATGCTTTGGCTGCCGCGAATTCCCCAGTTTATTGCCTGCTGGAAGAGGAGGAAATAGCCTGCGCATCCGGGAGTATTTTGATCTGGGCTATATGCTCTTCGATATGGATTATTCCAATCCCCGGATATCCGGCCCACCTTCTTTCGCGCCCAACTCACCAATGGCACCCTCGATCTCAAGGATTGCGGGTGGTCAGATGATATTGCAATCTCTGGTGAGGATTGCGAAATTCCGGACGGGGTCGGAGAGATTTCGAAGCCCGGCTGGCGCAGGCCGACATTTCCTTTGCCCTCCAGCTTACGGCGGAAGGAGAGCCGCAAGCTTGCTTCAAAAGACCAGCGTCTTGCGGGGCAAAAGACGGTGAAATCCTCTAAACGCTGGAATTACCGAAGTAAAAAAGAAAGCGGCGGACATCAGCGCCAATTTCCTATGGGGCAATTCCACCTATGTTGTGTGCGGATCAAAAGGCAAGCCCCAAAGGGCAAAACAATGCTTCGCTGCCTTTCAAGCCCTGCACCAAGAGCTTTTAAAAGCGATTGGGAGATCCTCGGAAGCCAAGGCAATTCCTGTCCTTTTTAGCGCGCTGGCAGCCGGATTTGATTGCCAAAGTTCCGGCCTTTCAGGAACAGTTGGATGCCTTGACCGGCGGCGGCAATATTGTTTTTATGCTCGGCGACCGCTATGCCCACGACCACCCGGCCCTGCGTGCCGCCTGGGAGCGCCATCGCGCCGCCCACAGTAGCAAGATCGAAATGCAATGTCTGATCACAGGGGAAAAGGCCCCCATCGCCATCTTGCATCCAAGCATTAAACGGGTCAGGGGCGCCCAGGGAACCGGCGCTTCCATCGTCTCCTTCAATGCCAATGCCTATGAATCCTATGTATGCGGGACAGTTAAAGGACTTAAGGGCGCAATGCCCCTGTCAGCGAATATGCCGCCTTTGCGTATACGACGGCTCTCAATCATCTTTTGCGCGGCAAAAACACCCAAGTTTTCGGCGACACCACCTTGTTTATTGGGTTGTGAGCCCTTCCACGCTATATCAAGACCTCTTTACCTTTTGCCTCAATCCCACAGAGGAAAAGGACGGCGGAGATCTTATGGTGGATCGGGAGGTAGAAGCCGGACTTCGGGAGCTTTTCCAGAAAATCATGGCCGGCGCGCCGGCGGAGGATTTTCGTGATCGGCTTGACCTTGATACCCGTTTCTATGTTTTGGGTCTCTCTCCCAATGTGGCCAGAATATCGGTACGCTTTTTTCTCACCAATACCTTCGGCAGTTTTATCGAAAATATCCGTGCCCATTACCGCGACTTGGAGATTGAGAGAGCGCCCCAGGATCCCCCTTATCTGCCCCTATGGAAGCTGATGCTGGAAACGGTACCCCCCAAGGCCAAGGAAAAGGCGGCTTCGCCCCTTTTGGCCGGGGCGGTGCTGCGCGCCATCTTTGGCGGTCTTTCCTATCCCGAATTGCTGTTTAACAGCATAATCCTCCGCATCCGGGCGGAAAAGGACATCAACCGCGGCAAAGCCGCCATCATCAAGGCGTTTTTGCTCCGCAAAGAAAAAGAAAAATATAAGGAGGAATTGAAGGTGTCTTTAAGCGAAGAAAGCAAAAATAAAGCCTATACCCTGGGGCGGCTTTTCGCCGTTTTAGAAAAAGCGCAGGAAGATGCGAGCCCCGGCCTCAATGCCACCATCAAAGACCGCTATTTCGATTCGGCCTGTGCCAATCCGGAAAGCATCTTCCCCACTTTGCTGCGACTGTCCAATCATCACATCGCCAAGGCTACGTATGGCTATGTCAGCGACCGCAGAATCCAGCATCTCCTGGACAAGCTAAGCGTAGAGGATGCGCCTTTTCCCGCGCACCTGTCTTTGAACGACCAAGGTATTTTCATCCTCGGCTATTACCATCAGAAAAAAGCCTTTTTTGTAAAGAAGGACAAGGAGGAAAAAAACAATGGCCACAGCAATTAAAAACCGTTACGAATTTGTCATTCTCTACGATGTGGAAAACGGCAACCCCAATGGCGATCCCGACGCTGGAAATATGCCCAGAATCGATCCGGAAACCGGCCACGGCATCGTTACCGACGTCTGTTTGAAACGAAAAATCCGCAACTATGTCCAGGCCGTCAAAGAAGGCGAAGAGGGCTATGGTATCTATATTCAAGAAAGAACCCCCCTCAATGTTCTGGACAAACAGGCCTATAGCAAATTCGGCACCGAAGAGAATAAAATTATAGACCTAAAAAAGAGCGATCCTGAGATCGACCGGAAAATCCGCGATTATATGTGCCAAAATTTCTACGATATCCGCACCTTTGGCGCGGTGATGGTCACCTTCGTCAAGGCAGCCCTCAACTGCGGTCAGATCCGCGGGCCGGTGCAGATTGGCTTCAGCCGCAGCATCGATCCGATCGTACAAAGGGAGGTGACCATCACCCGGGTGGCCATCACCAAAGAGGAGGACGCCGCCAAAAAAGGGACGGAAATGGGTAGAAAACATGTGGTTCCTTATGGCCTTTACCGGGCGGAGGGTTTCGTATCCGCCAATCTATCGCAAAAATCCACCGGTTTTTCCAAAGAAGATTTGCAATTGCTCTGGGAAGCCATCATCCACATGTTTGAAGAAGACCGTTCCGCCGCCAGGGGAAAAATGGCCGTGCGAGAGCTGATCGTCTTTCAACATGAAAGCATCTTCGGCAATGCGCCCGCCCATACATTGTTCGACACAATCCACGTCGAGAAAATCCACGACCTTCCGGCTAGAAAATACGGCGATTATCGGGTAGAATTGGATGAAAGCCGAATCCCCCCGGGAGTGACTGTAATGCGGCTGATAAAATGACCTGATTTTGAAGAGGTGCGGTTATCTGCCTTTCCGGCATACAGCATTTTGCCCCGTCGCCGCCAGTGGGCCTTGATCCATATCGAAAGGCAGTGGTGCAGGAAAATCTACTCACCACGGAAGGGAAGATTCTCTACGAAAGAGTCCACGGCGATTCCTTTCAAGAAAAGCGAAAAGGGTTGCTCACCATTGGCGGCCTGGCGGTTTCCTCCCTGCGAACTGTGGGACTTTCCGGTATCAGGATGTAGTGGAGTTTTATCAGGACGAAAATGGCGTTCTCTTGGGCGCAAGCGGGCAGATATTTGCTTTGCCCCGTGGAATACAAAAGAGGAAAACCCAAAAAAGGGGCGGGAAGACGATTTGCAGCTTTGTGCCCAAGCCATTTGCCTTGAAGAAATGCTGGCCTGCACGGTTGCCAAAGGATACCTTTATTATGGCGAAACAAAGCGCCGCACGGGCGGGTATTTACACAGGAATCGCGGGATTGCTTGGCACAAATGGCCGGGGAAATGCACCATTTTTCAAGAAAAACATACGCCAAAGGTAAACCGGCGGCTTTCTGCCGTTCCTGTTTCAGCGATACTTGCTCAAGCGCAGCTCAATGAGGAAAAAGGTCGCCGACTACATTTCTAGCCATCTGAATCCATGAAAAAATTGCTGAACACCCTATATGTCATAACCCCCGAAATTTATTTGGGCCTGAGGGCGAAGCCGTGGCTGCTCACCAAAAAAGAGGAGCCGAAGATGCAAATTGCCCCTCCACAATCTTGATACCATCGTCACCTTCGGCTATGTCGGGGCGCCAGCCCTGGCCTCATGGGCGCTTGTGCCGAGCGCAATATCGGCCTGAGCTTAACGGCGAACGGCCGCTTTCTCGCGCGGGTCGTCGGGGAAAGCCATGGCAATGTCACTTTGCGCAAAGAGCAGTACCGGCATAGCGACAGCGCGGAAAAAGCTGCTTCATCGCGAAAATTTTATTGTCGGCAAGATTTACAATGCCAAATGGATTTTGAGCGGCGCTATGCGCGACTGGCGCAGGCGTATCGATACGAGAAGGTCAAAGCCGCGTCGCTTCGGCTTTCCGACCTGTTAAAAATGGCGAGGCCTGCGGCGACTTAGAATCGCTGCGGGGCATCGAAGGGAAGGCGGCGGTTATTGGCTTCACATGAACTAGATCAGCTCATCCTCCAACAAAAGGAAGTTCTTCTATTTTCGAGGAAGAAATAAGCGGCCGCCACTCGATTCCTTCAATGCCCTATTGTCTTTCCTTTATACATTGCTTGCCGCTGATTGTGCCGCCGCATTGAAAGCGTTGGCCCCGATGCCTATGTGGGCTTCCTTCATCGGGATCGGCCGGGGCGGGCTTCTTTGGCTTGATCTAATGAAGAAATGCGCGGCGTATTGGCGGAGCGTCTGGCCATTACACTCATTAACAAAAAGGAAATACAGGCAAAGGGCTTTCATAAAAAAGAAATGGCGCTGTGCGGAGATGGACGATGAAACGCGGTGACGGTGCTTTCCGGCTGGCAAGAAAGAAAAAAGGAGTGAAATCTTACACCCTTTAAAGGAAAGATCCCGGGGGCCTAGTTCCTATGCATGGCAATGTTGCTGGCCAGGTTCCTGCGGGGCGATCTTGACGGCTATCCCCCGTTTTTATGGAAATGAGGTGTCGATATGCTGATGTTGATTATCCATGACGTCAGCACAGAAACGGAGGAAAAAGACGTCTGCAAAAAGTCGCCAAACAATGCGAAAATTGATGAATTCAGTGTCTGAAAATTCAGTGTTTGAACGTCTCGCCCCTGCCGCTGGCGCAAGCCGAATGAATATATTCTGGAAGGCCTGATCGATAAAGAACGGGATAGCCTCCGCTTTTACTATCGAAAGGTAACTTCCAAACAACAACACATCGGCGCGAAGGTCGGTTTAAACATGAAAGAAACCCTTGATTTTGAGGCAGCGAAGCGACCAGAAATCTCAGGGTTCTCGCACCCTAAAATACATATATCGTCCCTAAAAAAGCAAAGGAAATGAGCAATCACGGATTTTTAGAAGAACAACAAGTAAACCGGCCCATATTAGCCAAAAAGAAGCAAACACGTTGCTGTCACTACGTATGCCTTTCACCTCTTGGCATCACTATCCAGCGCATCGTATTATTGCCCTTCAGCGTCACCCCACGGGAGTGTCACTCCCCCATAAAAATGACTTTTTGCAGCCCACCAACCTGTCACTTCTCTTACTGTATGTCATCTCCTGACAGATATTTTATCCAGGTAGCAGCCCTCATTCTTGTCACTTCCTTCACGGGGAGTGTCACCCCGTTGACCGATCTATACAAATCCCGATTGCCTGCGTGTCACTCCCCACTGGGAGTGCGTCACTTCCCCGGCTGGTGACCACGGGTACGTTCACCGCATAGCTGCTTCATCACACGGGGAGTGCGTCACTCCCCGTGTGGCTAGTTCGCCCATTGCCGATCATATGTCGCGTCACTTCCCCACGGGGAGGTCACCTCCCCCGTAACCTTGATTGGAGCGCAGTTGAGAGATAATATCATAATGGTTGTGGACGAAATAAAAAGTCAACGGCAGGTAAGCTGACATAAATGTCACTTCCCCCACGGGGAGTGGTAGGATTGTACCATTTGAATGGCCGTCCATGGATGGAAAGCCGTTATCGCCTTTCCCACGGGGAGGACGAAAATATTGCTCAAGGATTAATCTCCGATCTTGTAGTCATCTTTCCACGTATGGTGGATTGTGCGATTCGTTGAGAGCTTGACGTTGGGCATCAATCAGTCACCTTCACGCGGGAGTCAGGGATTGGAACGTGTCAGCGGGGAGATTGCCAACAGGAGGTCACTTCAATGGGAGTAGACGAAATCCTGAGCAAACCCATCGCTGTACGAGCGGATGAAGCCGCGCCCGAGACGGGAGCAGACTGAAATAACGATCATCGACGGCAATACATTTATGAGTTTCCGTCACTTTTCTCACGAGGCAGAGATTGAAATTCTGTGAATATAATTTGTGAAAGCGCGTATCTCGTCACTTCCACGGGGGAGGATTGAAATAACGTGGTCGCGGTGGAAAAGCGCTACCGCTCGGTCAGCCCCCCCACGGGGAGTGTGAATAAAACTATGTCGCCCATTGTTTTTGCCGATATAACAGCACACTGACGATGGACGAAACGCCTCGCGGATAAGCTGCAAGATCAATAAAGTCACTTACGGATGGTGATTGAAATTCGCCAAAAAGTCCAAGAGTCGCCACCATCGGCGAGCTACCACGGGAGGCGGATTGAAATTGAGACAGCGGGGCTGCCGTCGCCGCCCAACGTCACTTCACGGGAGTAAAATTAGCTGGTCGTGGTACAAGAAACCGGATAGTTATGCCGTCACCGTCACCCCCACGGGGAGCGGTGGGATTGAACATATCAGCGCCGTCCAGAGCGCCCTGCTTGATCGCCGGCCTTCCACGGGGAGTGGTGGATTGGAAAAGAAATATGGGCAATCCGAAGCAGAAGAAAAACAGGTCACTCCCCCCACGGGGAGTGGTGGATTGAAATTCGTCAACACCAGGAGCGGCAGGAGCCGCTTGCGCCCGTCACTCTCCACGGGGAGTGTGGATTGAAATGCAATGGGCAAGGGATGTGCTTATTTAACGATCATCGTCATCTTCCACGGGAGTGTAATTGAAATCATGGAGGGATGAAAAAATGAGTCAAAACACAAAGTCACTCCCCTCCACGGGGAGTGGTGGATTGAAATCCTTCATAACCTTGATTAGAGCGTGTTTATAGTCATTTCACGGGGAGTGTGGATTGAAATTTGCCATTCTTAATTGCCGTCCAAAGTTCGCCTGGTCACCCCCCCACGGGAGTGTGGATTGAAATTCGCCGAATACTTGCCAGTCCGTTTCATTACTCACGTCACCCCCACGGGGAGCGTGGATTGAAATAAAGTCGGCTATGACAACCGTTTCGCGAAAGACGTCACCCCCCACGGGGAGTGTATTCGAAATAATGGTCATCGTCGCCGTCGCCGACTGCTCGCGTCACCCCCACGGGGGAGGTGGATTGAAATTCGCGTGCGCTGCAGGCAGGAAGGAACATAGCAAGTCACCCCCCACGGGGATAGGATTGAAATCCGAGCAAACTTATCGCCTGTACGAGCAGACAAGTCACCCCACGGGAGGTAGATTGAAATCCGAAGAAGCGATGCGGTTTTTGAAAGCCGTCACCCCCACGGGGAGTGGATTGAAATTTTATAGTTTTTTGTGTTTTGACTCATTTTTCATGTCACTTCCCCACGGGAGTGTGGATTGAAATTGTCCACCTTATTGGCCTTTTGATCGCACCGGGCCGTCACTCCCCCACGGGGGAGTGTGGATTGAAATCTCTCGTACTCATCCCACCAAGCGTTGACGTATGTCACCTCCACGGGGAGCAGATTGAAATGCAAAACCCAGAGGAAGCGGAAGAACACATCAAGTCACCCCCACGGGGAGGTGGATTGAAATCGCAGCCGTCAAGGGTGAAGAATCGCCAGCTTGACGTCACCTCTGACGGGGAGTGTGTGGATTGAAATCTATCCCACCACCGGACAGAGCGCTTCCCATTTTACTCCCCACGGGGAGCGCGTGATTGAAATAACACATTTTCGACAAATTAAGGGTGAATCCCTTGTCACTCCCCCACGGGGACGGATTGAAATCCAGCACCAAAGAAAACTTCCCTTGATCTTTTCCGTCACCTTCCCCACGGGAGAAAGGATTGAAACATCATCGCCGATCATAAACTCGCCCAGCAAGCGGTCATCTTCCCCACGGGAGTGTGGATTGAAATTGACCGCAACCGTGTGCCACACGCCCCGATACTTCGTCACCCCCCACGGGAGTGGTGGATTGAAATCGGAAGCACCGCCGAAAGAGGAAGCCCCCGCAGTCACCCCACGGGGAGTAAAGATTGAAATTGATGCCTGGTACGGACGACGTCCTATATGGCTGCCCTTCACGGGGAGTAGGATTAAACGTGTAGCAGGCATAACAAAAAACTTTTTTTCCTGTCACCCCCACGCGGGGAGAAGATTGAAATTGGGTATACCGCCGGACACCATTCCACCGTCACCCCCCCCACGGGGAGTGTAGATTGAAATACTACCGAAGGAACTCATGACTTTGGGTTTGAAGCTATCACGCATTTGAGAGTATCAATTGAAATCTTTTTCTGCATATGATCGGCGCTGGTTTCTGAAGCGTATCGTTGGTGGATTCCGAATGTTAATTTGTTTATATCAACGTATGTCCACGAGAAGCGCGATGCCGTCCCAGAGCAGAAGGAACCCAGGCCACACTGAGGATGTGCTTGACCCGTTAATTAACGAAAATGACAACCGCATGTCGCCGCCGTGACCAACTACATCAAGGCCACCGATTTTGCGATTACCTGGTTGAACGAACTGCCTGCAACCGACCGATTAAGGAAGCAGCCACTGTGCTGATGGCGCGTCCAGGATAGAGAAAAAATCCGGTGAGTTTCGCTATCTCTTAAAACTGGATCGGCGGCCAGGGCAGCAATACTGAAGGATGCCAGGTTTATCCTCCGACGCCGGAAGATACGACGGTGGCAATGTCCGACCTAGAAAATACATCAACAGTGATGATTCGCTTGATGTTTTGATTCACGCCGCCTTGATCCACTACCAGTTTGAAACCATACACCTGTTTTTGACGGCAACGGAACGTATCGGCCGATTGCTCATCACCTTATACCCGATGGACAAAGGCGTGCCGACAACCCCCGCGTGCTATATATTTCGTATTTCCTGAAAAAGAACCGGCAATCGAATATTACGGATCAGCATGAGCGAAGTGCGCGGAAACGGGAACTATGGGCGGTGGATCAAATTTTTCCGCAGGCGATTTACGAATCCGCCGTGGTCGCATCGTGAGCCATTGATAAACTGACGGCGCTCCACGATAAAAATATCGCCGCTATCAGCGGATGGGCCGCGCCGCCAAAAGACGGCGGCCAAGCCGGATACCACATTTAAGGCGGTATCCGATTCTTGCCCGGCGGCTTTGTGAAATAAGTATCCTTGACACAAAACTCCGGCGAGCAGCGCAACAGAACATTTTCCCTATGCCGCCTACCTTGATATCCTGCGTGAAGGGACAGTATAAAAGCACCACAAACGATGCAAAAATGCCGGCACCGAGTGCTCAAAATATCCTCCATTGTGTTGAATGAAACATCATACACAATAGAGTGATTGTTTTTATGTCAGTCAATTTCAAGCACATAGGCCGGAGGATCAGGAAATCCGCCACGCGAAAGGGTTGTCCCAGGCTGAGCTTGCGGAGCAGATTGATGTGTCCGTGCCGTACATAAGCCCGATTGAAACCGCCGCTAAAAAGCCAAGCCTTTCCATCCTGATCCTGATTGCCAATGCGCTCGGCGTTACGGTGTATGCCTTACTCAGCGGCAAATTCAAACCAACGACGCTGCGGAATACTACTGCGATTTGCGTGCCTGATCAATGATTGTAACAACTATGAAAGGCGCATCATTTCGAGTGGCTTCCAAATTCAAGAAAAGCTTCAGGATAACAGCCGGCCTTCACCCCTATTTTTTGGGAAGCTGCAAAAGATTCCCGGAATATTAACTGGCGGTAAAGTGGTTTACTTCCGGTGGTGAATTTCCCTTTATTGGCGAAACCCCCGCATAATAACAATATTCTATCATTCGGAGGGATTCGCAATGCAAGAGAACTAACCGGCGAAAAAGACGCCGAAAACCGCAAAGAAAATACGCGCGAAATACCAAAGCGCGATTCCTGATGATATTGATAATATACCGGCAACACCAGAGGAGAACCTTTTTGAGGATGAAAAAGAGAAACGGGTGGCCTTCTACGTGCGCGTGTCCACCGACGACCCGCGGCAAACGTCGTCGTTCGAGTTGCAGAAAGGCTATTATACGGAAATGCTGAACCGCCACAAGAATCCGGAAACTGCTGACATTTACAGCGACGAGGGAAGATCCGGGGACATCGCTGAAGCATCGCGACGCCTTTGTAAAATGGCTGGGGCGACTGCAAAGCCGGTAGGATTGACTTGATTGTCACGGAATATGTTCCTCGATTTGCCCGCAATGTCGTCGATTGTATCGGTATGTGCGGCAACTGGCTGCTACGCAACCGCCGAAGTGTTGAAATGGCGGTCTCTATACATTGAATGACAGCAGTGAGATGAGCCTTTCCTTTATGTCCACATTGGCGCAGGAAGAATCGCATATCAAAAGCAGGGTCGCCAATGATTCCATTGAAAAACGGTTCCGGCGCGGTATATTTCTGACCCCGCCGCTGCTCGGTTATGACCAGGACGGGGACGGCAACCTTATCATTAACCCGGAAGAAGCGAAAACCGTACGGCTGATTTTCTTTATGTATTTATACGGCTGCACCTGCCGGCAAATAGCGGAAATGCTTACGTCTTTGAAACGGATGACAAAAAAGGGCAACACCGCATGGGCGCCCGGTTCAATATTGCAAATATTGCAAAACGAACGGCATTGGCGGGGACATACTCGCCGTAAGACATGATGATGGCCTTGACTCACTCCGCCGCGAAAAAACCGGAACAACCACAACCAGTATACCAGGAAAGACAACCATGAGGCCATCGTCTCGCGGGATGATTTCATTGCGGTTCAGCGCCTGATAAGCAATGCCAAATACGGGAACAAAGGCATATTGCCCGAACTGAAGGTGATTACGGAAGGAGCGCTGAGGCTTTGTTTCCATCAATCCGCGCTGGGCGGCTTTCAGCGCCGACGATTATCGCATAGCCTCCGAAAGTGTATATGGCGGATAAACCGGAACCAAAGCCTTGAAGTAAAGGCGCAGTCCGGTGATTTTGATTTGTGCGTCGAGGTAACCTGCCTCACCCTTGATACCGCCCGCAAATTGTGCGTTACACTTTCAACCGAAAACATCTGGTCGGCACGGAATGTATCCGAAAATTCAAGAAAGAGCTGGGACAGAGATGCTGGTTCATCCCCATGAACATTTGCTTGCCGTCCGTCCCTGGTGCTAAGCGAATGAACGCCGTCAGGTGGGCAAAGATCAACAAAGCAAATTACAATCCGCGATGATCAGCGGCGCGGCATATTTGATTACGTTATATGAAATATTCGCTGGGATCCCGAACTACGGTACCGTGTCCGGGGCGTGCGCAGGCAAAAAGACAATGAATCCGTTGTGATTTTCGATATGAGGGATACCGAAATCTTTATTCCCGACATGGCGGCTGACGGTTATTTTAGTGACAATGTCTGAAATCCCGTGAACGCGAACCGTAAAAATACCGTCGTAGCTTTCCCGCCGTCCTGGGCGGGCAATTTCGGCAACAATTATTACCGCCATTCACAGGCGCGGGAATTGGCGGCAATCGACAAGGACGGCATGTGGAATGTCGCTGTGGAGGGGCAACCCTACAACGGTACGCCGGATATCAATGTAACCGATGCGGAAACCCTTTCCGGCAGCATAAAACAAATGATTTCCGATATGGAGCAAGGGGGCACGGACGATGAAAACGGAATATAAGGCGCCCGATACCGGATAAACTGCCCGTACCGAACCGGCGGCGCCACATTTGGAAGAAATCATACAGGATGATTCCTTTAGTTATGACGGGTATCAGGTGGTTCGCGGTGAATTCTTTGCCCATCTCCGCGAGCCTTCAATCACATTCAACAACCACAAGGTTTCGCTGAATACCGCTTGTTTGAAGCGCCTGCCCGATGTGGAGTATGTGCAAATCCTTATCAACCAGAATGAGCATAAGCTCGTCGTTCGACCTAGCAGCGAGGATGAAAAAGACGCGTTCATTTGGTGTACCTTAAGCGGCGGAAAAAGGAAACCGAAACAAATTACCTGCCGGGTTTTCTTCGCCATGATCATAGATTTAATGGGGTGGAATCCGGATTACCGTTATAAGCTGCTCGGCAAACTGATCCGCAGCGGCGATGAGTACCTGTTCGCTTTTGACTTAACCTCGACGGAGATTTTCCAGCGCTTGTTGCAGAAGGCGGAAAGCCCGCGTTATTCCGTACCCCTGTGTTCCCCATAGAGTGGAAACCAGTTTGGATTGTCCGTGGAGGAACACCGAAAACGGCTGCAGGTGAATATCTTCAAAGGTTACACGGTATTCAGCGTAAATAATGAACCGCCGGCAGAACCGGCGGATAGCGCCGTACAGTCGCAGAAGGAGGCAGGTAAATACCCGTGAGCGATGATTCCGGCCGCCCGGCTATATTGATCGACCTGAAAAAGATGATACGGATATACAAAAGGACGCTGCACGCCATTGGCGATCCAAAATACATACTGCTGCTTCGTCAACCGGAAAACCGCGCAATCGTTATCCTCCGCAGCGACCGGGATGACCAAAGGCGTTCCGCCTACGGCAAGCGCGGTTTGATGTCACAATGCTTTGAGCTCCACAGCAAAGCGTTGGTGCGGAACTTGCGCGCGGTATGTGTGATGACTGGATGGACGGTTATTCGTACCGCATCTATGGCGAAGTCGTTAAAAATGAAGGCATCGCGCAGTTTTACATTTCAGAGTTCATGCCCACTTACGGAATGAGGGGCAAAATGACCGAATATGGCGGTCTATACATTGAAAATCGACGAGGAACAAGAACCTCATCCCGCCCCTTTCACCGGATGATGAAAACAGCTTGAAGAAACCCTCATTCAAGACGATGCCGCGAGCCTCTTGCGTGTGGAACAAAACGCATCCTGACGGCTAACCGCATGCGATGATTTGCACCCGTCGCCAAATTCCCTTTAAAATCGCCCATATTCTCCTGCGTAGCCGGGAGGAAGCGGTCGCGTGGATAAGGCAAACCAACTGGCTGCCATAATATAACGGACGAATCACGCCGGTATTTAATCGGAAAAAGATAATGGAACAAATTATCGGCGCCCATAATGCCGCCGGACAAAACTAATACACAAGGAATGAGGTTAGCCCAAAATGTTGGCCGAACCACTTTTTGAAGAAACTGCTCGTCACACCCGCGAGCGCCTTGCAAGAGTACTGTATTTCACATGCAGCCCGTCGGATAAATACGGGCAGCGCAAATGCCATTGACTTTGCTTTCAAGGGTAGATTCCGGAGTTGACGCCCAAGATTTTGTCCGGCAAATTAAAATCTCACAGGAAAACATCTCTTAGGCTTGCCTTGGCTGTCGCCGTCAGATATTCAGCGTGTAAGTGCAAAATTAACGGAAGGCGATGCCGGGTATTCGGATACGAGGAGTATTGTCCCAAAAAGAAAAGGCAAAAGGATTACCTGCCGCCCCTTGAAATTTCAGTAAAGGATATGCCCGCATATGACCCGGATGCGGAAATACTGAGCCTTGTGTTCACAATCCCGTCATGGATCAGCTCCATCGAGCGGACGCGTACTGGCCGATTTTACAAGGGTTTTAATGCTAAGCCATAGGCTTGAAAATGAATTAAACCGTTTACGGTCTGCCGTTGATACGGTGCTTTCGGCGGTCAAGGAGGAAAAATGATGGAAGACCTGAGTATGTTTGTCCCAAAGGTTCATTTTGAACAGATACCCATAAAAAATCTGGTATCCAATCAGGAATACCAGCGCAATTTATCGGCTGCCCATATCCGGCGGACAGTGGAGAACTTCGACTTTACCAAATCAACCCCGTGAAGGCCAGCCGCCGCAGCGGAATCAATTACGTTTTTAACGGTCAGCATACGATCGAGATTGTCGCAACGGTATCCGGCTCCCGTGAAACGCCCGTCTGGTGCATGGTTTACGATGAGTTGGACTATGTTCAGGAAGCGGATATTTTCGCCAATCAGCAAAAATACATCAGGCCTTTGCTCCCATATGAAATCTTTATGGCAAATGTGAAGCGGGTAATGATGACCAGCTTATTATTAAGTCTTTGGTTGAATCATACGGCCTTTCAATCACATCAAATAAGGTTCCGGGCGGTATATGCGCCGTCGCGACGCTGGGCTATATTTATCAAAAATACGGTTTCCACGTCTTAGACCGAACCCTTCGCTTATGTATTGGCGCTTGGGAGGGTGATATGAATTCTTTTGTCCTCAAATATGTTAAAAGGTATTGCCCACCTGGTTGTAGCCTTTGGCGAGAATTTGAGACGATATATTCAAGGATAAAGTCGGCAGTTTTTCTTCAAGGGAAATCGGTCGCACCGCAAAAGAAAGGGAAAACCGATCTCCTTCGGGTACACGGGCTGGCATAATCGTTCACAACAAGAGGGTCGAAAGCGGCGTTGAAATGGTCAAAGCTATACACGAACAAGTTCGGCGTGCCGATGAGAATGAAGATTCAGATGTTAATGGGGATGATGTGGATTTCGTTGATGGGAATGAAGGGAATGCGTGAGAACCATTTGGGGATTGCGCTTTGTGCGGTCCATTCGTTAAATTTGCCCCATGTCTGTCGAGCCATGCCAATAAAAACGGTCTGTCATTATTTGCAGCAACCCGAACCATTGCAGCAGGCGCCGGTACCGCTTACCCTGTACTATAAGCGGCTTTGGGTATTAACGCGCCGAATCGAAGTCCTCTTCCATCGGAACAAGTGAGTGGAAAATCTATGCCGGACACACTTTTGGGTAGTCTTTTGTGTCCGCATCGGCATCGATTCCCTCTTCGCTGGCCTTGCCGTTCTCCAATGCTTCGCGGAGCAGGGTCTGCGCTATTTCCCCTCTCTTCATTTCCGAGAGAGTATCCTTGGATTTGCTGCATTTTTGCCATTCGATTTTCACTCAGCAGAGAACGTTCCCTTCGATTTCGTGGCATCTTCACTTGAATTATGCATATATTAACTCTCCATACTACAAAATCCATCCTGATGGATGGACTTTGTCAACAGTTCGAAGCGCCCTTTCAAAAGACTTTTTTGCGTCGTGTCCCGTGTTGTATTTCATGTTGCATCGGGCCGAAAAAATGCAACACAGCGAAAAACTACAATAAAGCGGGAAGGAAAAAGTGTGGCAATACATACCCTACGCTGGCAAAAAACAAAAGACGCTGTACGGTATACAACGCCTTTGGTGCCGAAGGTGGAATTTGAACGGCACAAGGTGAAATCGGATTTTGAGTCCGGCACGTCTGCCAGTTCCATCACTTCGGCTTAACAGTAGCTGTTGGCCATATCAATCATTTCGTTTGACAAGGGTTATGGTTAATTTTTTCCGCCGTGGTAAGTTGTAAAATGAATGGCTCGGTGCATGTACAATTTCATCCCAAGCCGAAATCGGTTACACTGAAGTTTGCGATACAACAAAGCAACGGAGGTGGAAGAAGGGGATGAGCCAAGACAATCATACCACAAAGCGTGAAAAATGAAACAGTTACAAAAGAGAGCGTTACGATGAACAAGCTTTCTTCCGCTGTTTTTTCTATTTCACGGGGTCGTCGATTTCAGAACCACTTCGCCTTCCTCCCCTGCACCCGGTGCCTCCTTACATAGAACCGTGGAATATAGAGAGCGGCGATAATCAAAAGAAAAGTGGCGAAAGCCAAAGCAAAATGGCCAAGGCCATTTGCAGTAATCCCCAGCACCGTAACGGCCATAATATTGGCGGCGGAAGTTAAACCGTGGATGGCCCTTCTCTTCCAGATCATGCCGGCGCCGAGAAAACCGATTCCCGTTACCATCGCCACAATCAAACGGGCCGGTCCATCGTGCGGGTATTGGCAAAATCACCAAAACCGTAAGCCGATAAGATGGTAAGGGCCGTCGCGGTAACACATACCACCGCATAGGGTGCGCTACCCGCTTCCTTCCGGTTGTAGCGTTCAAAGCCTATAACAAAACCAATGGCAAATCCCACCAAAAGGCGGACGACCGCCGCTTCAATTCCAAGCTGCATCCCCTTCCCTCCTTCTTTTTTATCTTACCATTTTTAAATGCATATTGAAACAAAAATTTTCCTAAATCGGTTAAGCCGAGCCTTGTTCCGCCCTCTTCCCAATAGAAAACGCCTTTCTTATCTCATCTTACGATGGCCATTATGCCGATTGCTTTTATGAAAAGCTTGCGCCGCCGCTTTTCAAAAATTGCGGCGTTTTGCCTTTTTGGCCTTAACCAATCCATCCCGGCACCGAAAACGAGAAGGTCGAAAATTGCAAAATACGGTTGCACGGGAAAATAATCTGCGTTAAGATATAGTGGAGGGCATTGACGCAAAGGGGCGGGAGGGTTGGATATGCCTTGGCATAAAAAGGCGCCGGGCGCGATTCTTTTCTTAGGCATTGTTTGCCTCTTCGCCGCGCTCTTAGGCTTTTTGCCCAATAGCAAAAATGCGGCCGCCGATACCGGAAACGGCGGTGGCACCGTCGGATTTATGATCCCCGATCTTTCCCAAAAAATTGCCCGCGTCGGCGGGGGAAATTTTCTCGTTCAAATGATGTTTTTTTATATCCCCGGGAATTTCCGCCATCATCCGGCGTTTTCCCATAAAATATGTCCGATGGCGCTTGTCCCCTTTATATCGGCCGCCCGCCTATCATCGGCAACTCCGCGCCAGGGAACATGTTGCGCACAACATGGCTTGCCGGCAAGCCGGTGCGGTGAATCGCAAATAAGCCGGCATTCCGCCATTTCAGTCTTTCCCGCTTTGCTTCAATGCTGTCCTTTTCACCGCTTTTGATGGCTGCTTTTACCTATCCCAATACGGCACCCGACCCAAATGGGCATATTGATTTTTCTTGTTAATGGCATCGTTTCCTTGCCGCCGTATTTTTATCATAAGCGGAGACAGAGAAAAAGACCCGGCCAACAACAATCTTCCGCCAACCGTAACAATTGCTTATAAACGAAGTTTCCTTCAATATTTGCCATGAAATTCTTACGCCAATCACGGCGGTTTCCGGCGACGCCGGGTTGGCAAAAAGAACGGCGGAAAGAGGTTGCCATGAACATGGAGTACCCAAAAGCTGTAACCGATTGCCGGGGAAGCCGAACCGGGGAATCGCGCCCACATTTTTGCCCCGGGTATTTGAACGAAGCATCAACGGGTTAAGCGTCGGTACCGGGCCCGGCTTCCCCATTTGCGAGGAAACGGTGGAACCGCACGGCACGATGACCCGGCTTGGCGGCGAACAGGAACGGGGAACCTGCGCATCCTTCGCCCTACCAATCTCCACAATATGGAGGAATGAATATGATTCGGGCAAAGATTTTGCTGGTAGAAGAAAATGAAAATATTCTAAAAACCAACAAAAGGGTTTTAGAATTGGAGGACTATGACATTGCCTGTGCCAATACCTTGGCCGAGGCGGAACATTGCTTAAAAGAAAAGCCCCCGGATTTGATCGTGCTGGACATTATCATGCCCGATGGCGACGGCATGGCTTTTTGCCGTAAGATTCGGGAAAGCTCCACCGTGCCGATTCTGCTCTTAACCTGTCTGGCCGGTAAGGAAAAAATGGTGGAAGGGTTCCGCTCCGGCGGCGACGATTACCTGGCCATACCGTATGACCTTGATGAATTTGCGCTACGGATCCAATCACATTTGCGTCGGGTGGAAATTGAGCGCAACCGAAGCCGCAGCGCAATCCACATCGGCAATTTGCGCATGGATCTTATGGCCCGCCGGGCTTATCTCGATGGAGAGGACTTGCTTTTAAAGGCGAAAGAATACTACCTTTTGCTAATGCTTGTCGACAATATGTGGCGGGATTGCAGCACAAAAGAACTGTACCGCAACATTTGGGGCCTGCAGGAAACCGATGATTTCCGTACGGTTCGAGTGCATGTGGCGGGCCTGCGGCGGAAATTAAAGACGGACAGCGCTTCCTCCCCCATAGAGATTTTGAGCATCTATAAATATGGGTACCGCCTCTGTGTGCAGGAGGGCCACCAGGTCGAGGTGTATTGGAAATAGCGGCAAATCACAAACTGCCGCGACAAGGATGGCACTGCCGCCGACCCGGGAACCACTGCTTCAATCCGGGCGGGGGGCTAAATTTTGGCCGTATCATATCGATTTGAATTGCCGTCGATCCGCCTCAAAATCTGCGCCACCGGCGTTTTTTTTTGCCTATTTTGCCATAAGGAGGTGCCCATTGGATTGGGCGATGGTATTAAATTTTGTTAACAGTTTTCTTTTAAAACATAATTTTTGCCATGATACTTCCAGGATGAGACAGTTATGGTTTACTTTACTACCGAGGCCCCTTATTTCTTTGGTGGAAAAGAGATAAGCATCGCCTTTGGGTTTTAGGTCAAAAAGCAATGCCGAATTTGGGCCAACAGCCTGCCGCTATAGGCGGCGGCGACCGCAAAGAACGGCAAGGAAAAGGGTACCGCTTCGCTCCCTTGTGTTTCCGGTATGCGGGAATACATCCGGCTTTATGACCTGAAACAATGCATTAAGATTGTGTATTGTACGAAAGAAACCGTACGGAAAGCAGCGGTGGTTTCTCCATTCCCCTCTTTATGGGTGAAGGGGCCGCGGGGAAAATGCTTTTATTGTAGAAGCGGCTTCTTTCACTGGTTTACATACCGGGATCTGCAAAATGCCCCATTCTAATCAATAAGTACGCTATTTAACATTGTCCATATTTTTGCCCAGCCATGTTTTTCGCCCATGCTTGCGCTGAAAGGAGAAGAGGAACATTTGCCGCAGTCAAGGATATCCGGGCGGGAAAGGAGGTCCTTTGGGCAGACACCATGGCGACGGAATTTAAAATGGATCGTGTGTTTTCTATGATGGCATCTATAGCGATGAAGCGCGCCACCCTTAATGGGTAAAACCCACAATGCAACTTCGCACAGAAAGGAGTTGCACAGACAATATTCAAACGGAGCAGATCTTGGGGATCGCCGCACACTGCCCGAAGGCGCATTTAAATCTGCACACAGGACGGACAAGAATTTGCTTGCCGTACAGCCGTTCCAAACAATTGGGACACCCGAATCGCGGCGCCTATTCTTCATGACAACATGGCGCCAATGAAAACCCCCATAGCCTGTTGCAAAGATTTGTATCCTCAAACCACCAATTTTGGTTGGCCCCAACAAGAAAAATGAGCATACAACTTGGTTCCGATCGACTCCAGGCCACGAAATATTTGGGCTGGAAATCACCAATTTAGATCTCTTTACACAAAGTGACGCACTTGATTTAACAATTCATCATTATTTATAAATATAAAAAGGAGAAGAACTATGAGAAAGAACCGCCAAATTATAGCATTGGTGCTATGCCTGCTCCTATTTCTGAGTGCCGGTACTTTTGCCGCGACCTTTTCCGACATTTCCGGACATTGGGCGGAAAAGAGCATCAATGACGCCGCCGCCGCCGGCTATGTCGGCGGTTATAAAGACGGCACTTTCCGGCCGCAGAACAATGTCACCAGGGCGGAATTTGCCGCTATGGTCAACCGGATTTTCGGCATACACTTTGCCGATACGGTTGCCTATAGCGACGTATCCGACAGCGACTGGTTCTACAATGATGTTGGCCATGCCGTTTATGCCAAGTATATCTACGGCTACGAGGACAATACCTTTCCGCCCCAACCGGCCGATCACGAGAGAAGAGCAAGATCGGTCATTTTAAGCAGAATCATCCCCAAGGATGATACCCAAGGACTTTCCGGCATCATGAAATTTTCAGATTTCAATGCCGTCAGCAACTGGGCCAGAGATGGCGTCGGCCTGTATAACAAGACGTACCTGACGGGCTATCCCAACAATAGCTTCCGGCCCCAAGGACGGTTGACCCGGGCGGAAGCCATCAGCATTCTCGAAAGGATTCTTACAGGAAGAAACCATCGTCAAAAAAGCCACCAGAATCACCACTCCCAATACAACGATGCAGGAAATCATTTTCACCGGCGGCATCACCATCGATGATTCCGTCGGCAGCCAGGGCACCGTTTCTTTTGACGACAGCGTCATTCTGTGCCCGTTGGAATTGGAAGGGGACGTTCCCCATAACGTCGATTTTATCGATACCAAAGCCGTCGACGTCAAACAGGGGAAAGACGGCGTTTGGCTCTACGGTTCCGGCTATACAGAAATCAACCGGCTGACCGTGGCCGCCGACACCTTCATTTCCGAATGGGTTCTGACCGGCCCCGGCCTCATTGACGTCACCATCAACGCCGCGGATCGGGTGGCGCTCCATAGCCTTTCCGATATAAAGAACCTCATCGTGGAGACCGCAGCCGATATTGATTTGAAAACCGCCAATGTGGAGACCATCACCGTCAATAAGGCTTCCGACATCGTCATCGACGATTCCCATATTGGCAGCTTATATGTAAATCCCGAACAGAAAAACCAAACCAATTTAAGGGTTTTGGGCGAAGGAACCGTCGGCCATTTGTATGCCAATGGCAATCTGCGGATCTTTGGCGCCATCTTCCCCACCGCCCTTACCATTGATAAAGGCGCCATCGTCTTTGTTGACGAGGACGAGGTCGCCTATGTGAAGAGCATCAGCAATATCATCAAAGGGGAAGTCCGCGGTGTGCCCAACCCCTGCCCGCGCCGACCAAACTTCATTTAGAAGGCAGCGCCGATGTGGGCGAGGATCTCTTATTTGAAAATGGACGGACACCGATGTGACCGGTCTGGAGCCAGACGGAGCTTCGGTCAAAAACTATGAAGTCTATTTCAAACATGAAATGGCGCACGCACCGAGGTCGGCACCGTTAACCCGGGCGTTCAAAACGTTAACATCAAACCATGTGGAGCAAAGCGGCGCCTATGAATTCTTCTGTCGTAGCCAAAACCGACGGCAGTGAATGGAGCGACACCGAACCCGCCTCCATCGTTTTCGAACGGCTGGCGCCTCCCACCTACCGCAAGCGTAACCCAAGTGCCAAACAATAAATCTATCATTTTGGAACACAGCACCGCCACATCGCTGAGGATCGGCCGCGCGCCGCTGAGCGACCCCACCAATGTTACCCCTGAACATTACGGAAAACAATAATCAATGGACGATCCTCATCGACAGTTACCTCACCCCCGAAACGGCGGTGATCTTCGGGGCCGTCGCCGTGGGCAAGGGCCTCAATGATCCCGACGGCGTTCCGGAGCTCAATTCCCCGGTGGCAAAACAATCCGTAGGCAAGCTGGGCGCGCCCGGCGGCTTCGCGGTGCTTGCCAAAGGAGAAGGCGATGAAAATGAATACACCCTGGACTGGAAGGTGCTCCATGAAGAGCAGGCAGTAGGAGACGCCGCCGTCGTCAAGCATATCACCGACAGTGAAACCACCGCTGTTTTCCAATATCCCCAAGGATTGAGCGAAAGCCAGCTTGATTTTAAAGTGGAAGACCTGGTCTTTGGCGCCAATGAAATTACCGCCTCCGCCAAGGTCATCGCCGAGGAAGGCAATGTATTTTGGCTTGATTCCGCCGAGGGTACCCAAACCGTTTACCGTTTGGAAGCCCCCCATAACCTTCATATCGCTGCAGGAACCTTTCTTTTGACCTGGCAGACAGTGAACAACCCCGCGGATACCCTTTATGCCATCGCCATCAGCAAGGGCGAAAAAGAAAAAATGGTCATCGAGGATATCAACGGTAGCAGCTATGACCTGGGAGCCGCCATTTATGAACTTGGCTCCGACGGCGTTTATACCATCGTCGTCACCGCCACCGGTTCTGAAGGTTCCATCGTGATCGGCAACCCTGTCAGCGCTCCCTATACCCTTGATGTGTCCGCGCGAACCTTACCGGTGGCCGCCGCCAAGGACATTGCTTATACCCCTGCCACAGGAGAAAGCGCCGCTTTCATTTCCTGGGTGGTGGACAGCGATTATATGATTACCGGTTATGATGTCGCGGTGGACGGCGCCGCCGTCGCCACAGGGGTTCCCGGCTACCGCCTGGATACCGCCTTGGCCGCCGGGGCGACTGCGACGGTTCATATCACCTCCCTTGCCGATTCGGCGCCAAACCTAGGTTATATCGATGCCGAAGCGGAGAAAGATTTTACCGTTTTCGCACCGCCGGTCATTGCCGGTTTTGATGCGGAAACGAATATCCTTTCCTATAATTTGAGCGCCCCCGGCGACGTGGCCGCGGAAGATTATCTGCTGCGAATCTTTGTCCAGGCGCCCGGCGCACCGTCCGCCACGCTCCTTCCCGGCACCGTTGCCATCGGTACCGGCGGGACATACGATTTGAGCGCCTTCATTGACAGTGTCAATATCGCCGCCAATATCGGCAATCCCTATACCTTCGCCCTGATGGCCCAGGGCAACAACAACAATGGGGCGGACATCACGACCTTTGATTCCGGCTGGGGCGATAGCGGCGGCCTTTCCTATGTGGTACCGGAGGGCGCCAATGCCTTGGATCAGCTGAGCGATCTGCAGATCAACCCCGTCGATTCCTCCAAAACCATGCTGCGCTGGGCTGCCGATGGCCTTGTGGATCACTATCTGGTTACCTGCAACCACGATTTGTACCACAATACCAATATAGCCAATCCTGAACTTGACATCACCGCCTGCCTGGCGGAAGATGAAAACCATGTCTTTACCTTTGTTGCGGTGCCGAAGGATACCGATACCTACAGTCCTTCCACCACAAGGGTGGTATTCAGCAAACTGGCCGCCCCCTCCTTCACCGCAATTACCGGTGCGGAGGCCACGGGCTATGCCATTCACTGGACGGCGGTTGCCAAGGCCACCGGTTATCACTACAGCGACGCCGACATTCCCGCCGGTGAAAATTTGGCCGCCGATGTGCTTTCCCGCGCGGTAACCCCGAAGTTGCGGCGGATACAGCGACGGTACTGCCCTCGGAACGGCCTTACAATACCCCGGTTCAGCCGGTAGTGGGCACGGCAAACTTCTACCGCACTTCCGCAGCCGCAACGCAGGATTTCTCCCGCTTGGCGGAACCCTCCGGCTTTGCCGTCGGCGAAACCATCGAAACGGACGATTACGGCGAAGATGTGGCCAGACAGTATCTCTCCTGGAGCAATGACGTCAACGTCAGGTGGCTATCTGGTAGAACCCGTAGGCAAGGCGCCCCAAACCCTGACAAAAGCGGGCGAATTGACGCTGCCGGGGAACTGGATTGCCAATGGCGGCGGCCCGGACATAGCCGTGACCATGCTGAGTGACGCAGACTTGTTGCGGGATTCTCTGCCCGCCACCGCCGCGTTGCAAGAGCCGCCGCGCCCGCCGATGTGGCCGTAGACGATGCGAATTACCAAATGACTCTGCGCTTACCGGGTGATGCATATGACGGCAACTATGATATGAAGATCACCCTTGAAGGGATGACCCATTTAACCCAAAGCGGCCTTGTTGAGATGGACGCGGCGGGCTATGATTTGGTGCCCTTGCTCTACGCCGGGGCTCCAAGCGAAAAACGGACAATGGGCGTCGGCTCCGTTCCTCCGGCAATAGCGGCAAACTGGTTCTACCCTCCGGGGCGGGCCCTGACACTTTTGTTCGTTGGGAAGGCGCGGCGGGCGTTCCCGTAGCCGTGCCCACCAATCTGTCCTTTGAACCCGGCGACGGCACCGGCACCCTTACTTGGGAAATTGCCAATGAGGACAATATCGGCGGCTTTATCGTCAAGGTAGGCACCGATGTAATCGCATCCGGCCTTACGGCGGATACGCGCAGTTTGGAAATTTTGCATTAAAGCGCATTGCCGTCGGCGAAGTAAATGAAGTTCTGGTAACCGCTTACCCGGCCCTCATCAATGGCTATGCGGCCTCTAGCGGCACCTTAGACGTTAATGATTACAGCACCCCGCAAGCGGTGACCTTTACTCCCGCCACCGAAAGCCCCGCGACTTAAACCGGGCCGCCTCGGCTCCCCGCGGGCGCCACCCATGAAATTCGCTGTCTATAAATAATGATGGCATTCCTTTATGACGGGATTGCACTGCACAGCTGACGGAAACCAGCTATAATATGACGGCGATCCTTGCCGCCTTGAATATCGAAGCCAATTATGGCGAAACCTTCAAATTCGGCGTGAGAGCACTGAGCGATACGAATGAAATCGGCTCCGGGCTGGCCTTCTCCGCCAATTATCAAGTGGCCACCGTCGATTTGCTCCTTAATTGACGAAGCCGAGAATCTTCTTGCCAATTCCGATGCGGACGAATTCTATCTGGAATGGGCGGCCGGCGAAAAAGGTTGTTCTCCATAGCGTCAAACGCACGGTAGGCGGTTCGACGACCAATCAGCTCGACGCCGATATTGCCGGTTCCCCCGCCAAGGCCCTCATCGCCCTGGGTAAGCTAACTGGCAATGGGCCCTATACCTTTAATATCATCGGCAAACCCGCAGCGCCGCCAATGCCGGCAAATACAATGCCAACAACTGTCGTCCATTTGGCCCGCTTGGGCGAGGTGACCTTTACCGGCGTGACGGAAGCGGCCAGTGGTTATGACCTCAATTGGGATGCGCTAGATCATGCGGCCGGCTATTCCGCCATGCTGGCGCATGAATCCCGTCTTGCTGCGGTAAGCGACAACAAGGTCAACTTCAATATTCCCGCAACAGCGCGGCTGCGCGATATCGCCATAACGGCGCTGGCGGGTATTGACGCCACCGGCCACTGGCGTTCGCACCGACGGCACGGCGGTTATCAATCTCTATCTTGACAGCAAACCGCTCAGAACCAAACCGTCCATAAACTGCGGCACCGGCCAACTTTAAGCGCGAACAATGGCGGTTATCTCCTCAACTGGGAAGATGTAAGCGATGCTGCCTATGCGGTGGCGCTCGATGCCGGACTGTCGGATAACCACGCCGCGAATACTATCTTGCCCACCATGAACTGAATGCCAGCAATACGGTGAACGTAACGGCGCTTCCCGCTGGAACGGCTCTCTTCACCATTCCTTCCGAAGCAGGCACTTTCGGCATAACGAAGAAGGCGGCACCGGAGGATGTTGCACTGAACGGAACCATCCTTAGCTGGACGGGGCTTTACAGGTGCGTTCCATACCGTCAATGTCTGGATTTGACGCCATCCTTAGAGAATTTGCTAAGCCGCTCACCTGGCGATACCCCCGATTTCACGCGGTTGATATGGCCTGCGGCAAGCCTTACCGGTATCACCGCCGATCGCAAACGGTTGAACTCCGGAGAACTGAAGCACACCAGCTATCTCGTGGGCACTACCGAAGGCGACTTGGCCAATGCCGTCGTTCCTTCCGATACCGTCTATGCTAATCCCACCGAAGGGCATATCGTGCCCATTCTCACTTAAGCGGCCGCCTGTCCTGGCTTATAATGAAGTAAGCGGCAACGGCCGACAGCACAAGCCTCGGATTGCCCTACGGCGCCAATGGCATCAACCTTTATCTGCCCGGCATCAGCTTGCGCGCTAACCTACCCGAAGCAATCCCGTATTCCGCTTTGATAAGAATGTAACGGTCGACGCCCATCAGCCGGCCCTAGTGAAATTGGAATTGCATCCGGTCACCCTCACCTTGGCCAATGGCAAGGCAGGCACCAACGATGCGGACATTGCCATCAACGGCGATGTTCTGACGGTTCCCGGCGACGCCGTTATGACAGGCGACGGCAAGATCCCCTACCGTGTCGATGTCCTTGGCGCCAAACTTTTGCCCGGCAATTATGTGGCGGAATTGGCGCTGGCCGGCGGCGGGCCGGAATATCCCAAGACCTTTGCCGTTGCGGTGGACGACAGTCAAAGCTTTACCGCAACGCTGACCGGCAATATCTACCCCGATGACCCGGCAACGGATTATGTCTATACCCTGACCCTAACCACCGCCGGCGGCGTGGAAGTGGCCCAAAAGGTGTACACCGTTACCTTGGGCAAAATCCCCGTTCCCGAAGGCGGCGTCATCAACTGGAACGACGAACAAACCGGCAATGTGGGCGGCAGCCTGTCCCTGGCAAACAGCAGCGACAAAGCCTTAACCTTCTCCGGCACTGTGGCCGCTTACGGCGACCCTGCCACGCCGCAGATCGGCTTTGTAATTACACCTCCCGCCGGCAGCTATCCCAATGCCACCTACCGCATCAATGGCGGGGCATGGGCGCCCTTTGTTGGTGAAAATATCGTTCCCCTCGCTTCCCTTGACGACATTATCGTCGATGTCCGCTGGCAAGGCAGTGAACGCGACATGCTGGATACCTATACCGTCGGCTTCGCTCCCGATACGGTACTTGCCGATGAGCGGGCCCCCCTGCCCATTGAGGCGATGACCCTCTTTGGGCCGAATACCCCCGACGGTGCCTATTATCTAATTTGGGAAAACAGCGATTTGGTAGCCGAATACACCGCCAGATATAAGTCGACACCGACGACGGATCCGATTGAAGCCGGCGGCGGCATTATGAAAGATGTCCCGGAGGCAGGTTTCGCGCAATTCCTCTTGTTGGAAGTCACCAATCCGGGCAGCGGCGATGGCCCCTTCGTCTATATCCTCACGGCGCAGCCCAAAGACGCCAATGCCTATCGGCCCACCGCAACGAAAGTTACCATCCATAAGATTGCCGGTGGCAATATCACCTTTACGGAGCTGGCGGAACCCGCCAATACGGACGGTTCCTATACCTTGAACGGCACCTATGATGGCGCGGGAATCCTCTCTGCCACTGCTTCCGGCCTTGGCGTCGGCGAGGTAACACCGGCCGGGGAAGATTGGACGCTTCCCGTAACCTTTGAACCCAATTTAACCGGCACCGTTACCGTCAGTGCCAGCGGCGACGCCATCACCGATACGGCCCAAATTGTTCCCGCCGCCAAAACCCCGGGAACGGACGGCTTCGCTTTTGCCCTGAAAGGCCCTTCCGCTTCCCAAGCGGTGACAAAACTGGCCCCGCCGGTATTTAGCGAACTTACCGCCGATGACAGCGATCCTCTCCATATCACCTATCTCCTAAAGTGGACGGGGAGCGGCAACAGCTATTCCTTGGCATTGAATGACGAGGCCGGTGGCCTCCGGACTGACGATACCGGAATTTACCCTTCGCGGCAGTGACTATACGGCCGGCGATGCTATCAGGTAAAAGTTGCGGCCCACCCGGCCGACGACGATTGCTTTACCGTATCCTCCGCCCCGGCTGCCATTGCGGATCTGCTGAAAAAAGCAATGCCCACCGACGTACAGCTAGATGGCAGAACCTTAACCTGGAATTACGGCGCCGCATCCGCTTTCCATGTCTATCTCTGGGAAGTGGTGCCGGCGGTTCCCGGCGACGAAGTGATCGGTACCCTGGAATTGGTATCCCAGGAGGATGTTGCCGCCGGCGCGCCCATGTCCTACACCTTTGACAATGGCTTATTTAAACCGGAAACCGGCTATGTGGTCGGGGTTTCCGCAGCCCGTGACTTGGCTGCGGCCCCATCGCTGCTGGAATCCGACATTGTCAAAATGCTGACGGCGGGACCCGTGAGAACCCCCGTTGTCGTTGAAATTCTCAAACCCGACGGCACTTCCCTTAGCGACGGCGAAGCAGGCGATACCGTTATTACGGTGACCGACCCCGCCGCAAGCATCGCCTATCAGGGCGGCGGCGTCTATGTTCTGCTGGTTCCCGGCGCTTATGAGATTGGCGCTACTTTAGATGATACCCTCGCCGCTGTCTATACCGTGGCAGCGCAAAATATTGCCGTAACCGAAAGCGGTCCCGCCAAGGTCACTCTCCAGTTGGGCTATCAACATACCGGCGCAATTAAACTGGAAGAAGAAAACTTAACCCGAGCGGATGAAGAGCCGAAATTTAACGTTTCCGGCACGGCGGCCACCGTGACCGCCGGCACAACGGTGAACTATGATGAAGGTGCCAAGGCCAATATCCTTGGCGCCTACATCACCGCTCCCGGCGAAATCGCGGCAAACAGCGAAGCGGCCTTTGCCGTCAACGGAGCGCCCCAAGGAACCGTCGCCTTGAATGGAAATGAATTCAGCTTCAATGTAAAAGTCACCGACGAAGTAAGGTTATTCGAGATTAAAGTTATCTGGGCAAGCGGCAGAACGGAAATATACACCATCGACGCTTCCGGCGCCGACCTGGAAGTTCCCCTTCCCGACGCCCCCACCGTGGCGCTGGAAAAAGTCGGCGAATTTGCCTATCAGTTGTGCTGGAATTTGGTGGATGACGCCACCCTTTACGTGGTGGAAAAGGACGGCGCCGCCTTCCTCACCACCAATGGCACCGCCGCCATCATCAGCGAAACCGGCGAATATACGGTGCAGGCCTTTAACGGCACGACACCGGGGAATACCGCTATGCTCGCGGTGACCCGGCAAACGGAGCCCACCGGCTTAACCATTGCCCGAAATGGGAGCGATTGGGAACTGCAATTTACCGGTTTCGCCGGTGTCCTCTACGAAGTATGGCTGGGCGTGGATAAAGTCGCGACCATAAACGGCGCCGACGGCCATAATGCCCATGTCCTCGGCACGGCGGAACCTACCGGCGGCGCCACCTACTCGGTGCGGGCGGCAGCGGACACGGCGGCAGGCAAAATGGCTTCCGACTTTGTGTCCAAGACCTATGAAGCGACGCCTCTGTATCCGGTAACGATCAATGTATTCGACCCCGAAGGCAATTTTGTGATAGGCAGAGAGGTGACGATTATCGGTTCCGGCAGCTATTCCGCTACGGTTACCTCATCGAAAGGCGGCAATCTCGCATTGCTGCCGGCGGGAACATATGACTTTTCCGTAGCGGCCTACGATGTGCTTGACGGCGCTGCGGCAGATGATATTGCCGTTGGCGAAGGTCTTACCGCCTCCGTTGCTCTTGCGATGCCGTATCTGCATTCCGGCGCCATTGCTTTGAACGGCTATGAAAATGACACCGATGCGCCAAGGGAATTTAAACTCAAAGATATCGAAATCCCCTATGACAGCGCCAAGGAAAGCAATGTTCTCACCGCAACGATCACGCAGGCCGGCGGCGACGCCAGTACCTCGGCGGTCTTTGCCGTCAACGGAGCGCCCCAGGGAACCGTCACTTTGACCGCAGGCGCATTCAGTTTTGACGTGAAGGTCACCGATGCAGCAAAGCTATTCGAGATTAAAGTTATCTGGGCAAGCGGCAGAACGGAAATATATACCATCGACGCTTCCGCCGCCAGCCTAGCGGCGGCCCCCGTCCCCGTCCCCGCCGTTCCCGGCGCTCCCACCGTCGCGCTGCAAAAGGTTGGGGAATTTGCCTACCAGCTGAGCTGGGGGCCGGTGGATGATGCCACCCATTATATTGCCAGAAAAGGCACGGAGACGATTCTTACCACCACCGGCACCACGGCCATTATCGATGGAACCGGCACCTATACGGTGCAGGCTTACAACGGTGTGACGGAAGGAGAAACTCCCGGCGACTTTACGGTTGGGCAACAAACCGTGCCGAACGATTTAACCATTGTGCAAAATGGGGGCAATTGGGAACTGCAATTTACCGGTCTCGCCGGTATAAGCTACGAGATCTGGAAAGGCCTTGAAAAAATCGACACCCAATTAAGCAGCGGCACTAGCATCGCCTATCTCCTCGGCACAACGGAACCTGTCGGCGGCACCACCTACTCGGTGCGGGCGGCAGCGGACACGGCGGCAGGCAAAATCGCTTCCGGCTTTGTGTCCAAGACCCATGAGGCGACGCCTCTGTATCCGATGGCGATCAATGTATTCGATCCCGAAGGCAATTTTGTCGAGGGCAGAGAGGTGGCGGTTGCCGGTTCCGGTGGTTCTTCTGATACGGTTACCTCGGTAAACGGCGGCAATCTCGTACTGTTGCCGGCGGGGACATATGATTTCAGTGTCGACGCCAAGACAGCAGCACCAAATGCCCTCAATTCCGCCTCGGCCGACAATGTATCCGTCGGCCCCGGACACACCGCTTCCGTAAACCTGAACATGGCCTTTACCTATGTCTCCACGCTTATCGCTGGTTGGAAGTGTCAAGTTTTATGCGCAAATTGGTTTGCAGTCCCTGAAGAGATGAAGTCAGCTGGCGGTGAAAATGTCTTCGGCCACCTCCTCCAGATGCTTCATATTCATGTATTTTTTGTTGCCCCATTGGGTGCCGGCCACATGCCTTAGCCGGGCGCAAACCAGCATAAGTGCCGAGTTCCCATCGGGAAAGCAGCCGACCACCCGGGTGCGCCTGCGTATCTCCCGATTGAGCCGTTCAATGGCATTGTTTGTGCGAATCCGTGTCCAATGCTCAAATGGGAAATCCGCATAGGTCAGGGTCTCCTCAACACTGTCCTCAATCTTCTTGGCGGCCTCCTTGAGCTTCATTTCCCGCAGCTCGGCCACCACCGCTTTCGCTTTCTCTCTGAGCGTACTTTTGCTCTCTTGAGAATGGATTGCCTTAAGCATTTTTGCCACCAGCTTGATCTTGGACTTTGGCACCACAGAGAATACATTGCGGTAGAAGTGAACCGTGCAGCGCTGGTACTTCGCTTCCGGAAATACCTCTCCCACAGCCTCCAGCATCCCCAGGCACTTGTCGCCCACGATGAGCTTCACGCCATTCAGACCACGCCCCTTCAGCCACTGAAAGAAGTTGGTCCAGCTGGCCTTGTCCTCTTTCATACCCTCAGCGGCGCCTAAACCTCACGGTAGCTGTCCTCATTGACTGCGATTGCCACCAGAATGGCGACATTCTGATATTCGCCGCCCCAGTTGCGCTTGAGATAGATGCCATCCACATAGACATAAGGGTATTTTCCGCCCCGCAGTGGCCTGTTGCGCCAGTCTTCGATATGGACGTAGGCTTTCTTATTCAGTTCACTGATGGTGGAGGGGACACTTTGGTGCCCCAAAGGGCCTCGGTAATGTCCTCCACCCGGCGAACCGAAACCCCGGCCAGGTACATCTCGATGAGCGCCTCTTCTACGCTGCTCTCGCGGCGGCGATATCGCTCGATGATGGCGGTTTCAAAGCTGATCCCCTTGATAAGGCACATTGAGCATAACATCGCCGGAGGTAGTGGTGAGGTTTCGGCTGTAATGGCCGCTGCGATAGCCTTGCCGTTCCTCGCTGCGCTCGTACCGTGCTGCCTGGGTCAACTTTTCCGCCCGGCCTCCAGCAGGCCGTTGAGCGTCTCCTCTACGCTGCCACGAACCAATTCCCTGATTTGACCCTTGATTACTTCCTCATTAAGCTGTACAATTTTATCAGACATGGTTTGCTGTCTCCTTCCAGAATGTTTGTATGGTAACTTCATTCTAACAGAAAACTGCAAACCGTGTCTCTTTTTATACCTTTTTCATTTTGCGCAACTTATTGTACCTTATCCGCTGGTTCTGTCAATGTTGAAAATGGCGGAACAGGAGATGTTAGCGTTACCAGTGGAAACGATATGAACCTTGAGGTCACGCCGCCGACGGATACGGGCCGCGCAGCAACCGATCCTGTGTACTACACGGTTAACGGCATTGGTGACACGGCTCTTTTCCCCAGTGCCGGCAATATGCAGTTGGATTCTCTAACAAATCTGACTGAAACCGGCATTTATGTGATTACCGTCAAATGGAACGATAACCGCACCGATACATATACCCTTAATGTTACGGTGAGTTGACTTTCATTTCACATTTAGACCTAAGTGAACCAAACCGCTCAACGGTTTCCCGCCCCGCAGGCCTAGGCCGGCGGGGCGGTTTTTTGCTTCCGTGTCAAATATTGGGGTGAAAACCAACAGACATTGAGTAGTGTCAAAGATTTTTCTTTCTCTAATCCCTTGAAAACAACAAAACATAAAAACCGGGAAAAGCATTGCAAAATAGGCAATACCCCCCCCCCAGTTTTCTCGCTTCTATACTAAAAATTGTCAACGCCGGAATCGATTTGACCTAAAACGCCAGGCAAAAATGACCCAAAACGCCGGTAACCCTATCGCTGGTTACCCTACCGCCGGAACGTTCGTCGGCGGTGTTACCTGAACGCCAGATTTAATACGGTCTTTCCAATATGTCGTTTAGATGATATGTTTGACTACCATATGAAACTACACCACTCTCAAACCCTTTGCGGGAGAACTTCGTGTTGAAAGTCAGTTTGACTACCATATGAAACTACACCACTCTCAAACTATCCAAGGCCCCGGGCCGGTTTACATTCAGTTTGACTACCATATGAAACTACACCACTCTCAAACCCTCTGATTTGGGCCGCCATGCGTCCCTACGTTTGACTACCATATGAAACTACACCACTCTCAAACAGATCGGATGGCAGGTGCGGCAATGTTTGAGTTTGACTACCATATGAAACTACACCACTCTCAAACGCTCATTTACATGACCTCCTCAAATTTCTTGTTTGACTACCATATGAAACTACACCACTCTCAAACAAAGATCAAGGCAAGCCTGAGCGAGATTATGGTTTGACTACCATATGAAACTACACCACTCTCAAACTCGCCCGGGTACGGGTCGCAAGTGAAACAGTTTGACTACCATATGAAACTACACCACTCTCAAACGCGTATCGTGCATACACCGATTGATATAAAGTTTGACTACCATATGAAACTACACCACTCTCAAACCATAGCATTTGATTTGATGCCCAACGTCAAGTTTGACTACCATATGAAACTACACCACTCTCAAACCTTCGCTTCCGTCATCTCGATAAGGTCACGGTTTGACTACCATATGAAACTACACCACTCTCAAACGGACGCAGGGAGGGAGCTGTTTTACATTGAGTTTGACTACCATATGAAACTACACCACTCTCAAACTCGGGCCATCGGCGTCCTCTCCTTTCCACGGTTTGACTACCATATGAAACTACACCACTCTCAAACCGTTCTGCGAATGTGTCTGTCCGGTATTTCGTTTGACTACCATATGAAACTACACCACTCTCAAACCGTGTCCAGGAGATCGTTTCGGTAGAAATAGTTTGACTACCATATGAAACTACACCACTCTCAAACCCTTCGCCTGTCGGCGAAGCGAAAAAGATAGTTTGACTACCATATGAAACTACACCACTCTCAAACCAGGTCGTCGTCTGCCCCTGCCCCGACGTGGTTTGACTACCATATGAAACTACACCACTCTCAAACCACCAAGGCTTGTCCATCCTCCAACCGTTCGTTTGACTACCATATGAAACTACACCACTCTCAAACAGGGCCGCGGTCTTATCGTGACGGCGACGCAGTTTGACTACCATATGAAACTACACCACTCTCAAACGGAGATTGAGATGGACATGGCGCAGTTTGGGTTTGACTACCATATGAAACTACACCACTCTCAAACGAGTTGCCGTGTAGCCGTTTCAATTCGATAGTTTGACTACCATATGAAACTACACCACTCTCAAACAATGAAGGCAAAGACTGTACTGGTTTTTGTGTTTGACTACCATATGAAACTACACCACTTCAAACGGCCTCTTTGATGACGCGGGGATCGACGATGTTTGACTACCATATGAAACTACACCACTCTCAAACGATGGGAAGCCTTTGGGCTTATTTGAGTCCGTTTGACTACCATATGAAACTACACCACTCTCAAACCCACTGCTCCCCCGGCGGGCGGATCATTATGTTTGACTACCATATGAAACTACACCACTCTCAAACGCTTACCACGCCTTCTTCTTATCCATCTCCGTTTGACTACCATATGAAACTACACCACTCTCAAACCTCAAATTGCAGATCCCACTTTAAATGTGCGGGTTTGAGAAACGCCACCACAACGCCGGGCAGTCTCACATGGCTTAAAGTTTCGCATCGTTTTCGTTCATCACCTCACATTGATCCTCATCAATCAAAACAGTCTTTTCCATTTCCCGCAGAGTATCCCAAAAACAGCTTTCCAGGAGCAAAACATGGTACTTTTTATATTTTAAATTATCATACAAAAGGAGCATTTCGTCAAGGGATAGGTAGGATTTCAGGTTCACAAAGACAAAGCATTTCGCAATCTCCAAATCTGTCAATATATCCAAATAATCAATCATTCTCTCCGGTACAGGCCGCTCTCGGTCATCGACGGAAATGCCGGCGGCCTTAATTAAAACCGGGAGCGCCACCTCATTTTCAATCCGCAAAGGGATGTCCGACAAAAACAACAGTTTTTCAAAATACGCCAACAATGCCGATTGAATGGAACGGGTTTCAATAAACATCTCTTCACCCATTGCGGCACGTTCAAGTCCGGAGAGTATCTTTGACATCAACCTCTTCTGATTACAGTCAAGAAACACCGGTTCCCGTATCAGCTCGAGCTCCCGATTGATCTGCACCGGGACAAAGTTTTTGGACAAAACAAAGTCACCCGAATCTCCGTGCTGCTGCCGATAGAGGTCACTGAGCATATCGCGAAACAATGGCCGGGATTCCACCGCCAAAACATTGATCCGATTCTCATCGAAAACAATGGGAATACTGAAAGCCGGATGCATCAATCTCATAAAACCACCAACCTGTCGGTGGAATCCAGCAAATCGGAAGTTAATCCCCCTATCACAAACTCCATTTTTGAAAATTGTTTTTCCGTTATGGTGAGCATCTGCACCAAGCCTTCCAACGGTTTTTGTTTACGCACGGATTCCATGATAATATTGGCCGCCGTGCCGTTGAGCGCCAGTTTCGCATAAACCGATTTCTGTATCATCATGAAGCCGCTTTTGATCAGATGTTTGCGAAATCTCGTATATTCTCTACGCTCCGCAGAGGTCTCCATCGGCAAATCAAAAAAGACCATGACTCTCATATACCTAAAACTCATTTCTATAAAACCTTACGAGGGATATATCCCCATGATTGAGGGCATCAAAAACGCTTTTACAATAAATCTTTACCGCATGATTGAGATATTGCTCCATATTGTCAATATGGGTCATTTCATTCAACAATCCGAGTATTTTCATCTTTTCTTCTTTGCCAAATTCCGTAGGACGCAGATCATATACCAAGGCGTCCACCAAAGGCCGAAACGGCTCCATGAGATCGCTGGCAAGATTGAAGGGATTAAACATATTGTCGTGGTGAATTCCAATTGCGTCAGGAATCCATTGGCGGATATCTCCCGATTCATGAGGGAAAGAAGTATGCTGTACCCATAGTTCAAGGCAGCGTTCAGCGCACATTCTTTCGACCGGGTGAAATCCATGCCGAACAAAGCATTAAAATATACCTTGGCGGCGTGACCTTCACGGTTGGTTTCGTCCCGGTATTTCAGCTGTTTCGCATAGCCCGCCAACAGCTCCGCGCCCGGCAGCTGATGATGTGCGAGCAGACAATGCTGTCGGGTGATCTTTTCCTCACGATCAGCGTCCATACCTCACTCCTTGCTATCTTCACTCCAAGCCAGCTGCATCTTAATCTTCACGCTGGTGTCGTGGCAGCCATAATAAGGCACGAGTTCGGCATATGGATTCCGGCGGGTATCGCAAAAAATCACCTTCACCTTATTTTTGCTCAGCTCACAGAGAAGCGCCGCGGTAAACGATACCGCCGTACTCTCCACAATCAGGACGGAAATTTCGGAAATATGGATTCTCGCGGTCTGTTCACCGCGCACAACGACGCTGCCCAGCTGATAATCCAACTTGGCGCGGCTGGATACGAGGACGGTGCGCCAACTCATAAAGCCAAAAGGTCAATGACATTGGAGAACAAGCCGGTGGGCGACTGATGGACGATGACGGCCCGGTCACATTTGGAAATTTCCTTGTTCCTTTTTACCGTACCCGCCCGTCCGGAACCGCCAATCAAGCGCAGATCGGCTTCTCTAAATACACATTTGAAAAGCCCTAAAATATGGCTGATCGCCTCACACTGTTCTTCCGGCGGCAGGGCCATGAATTTCTCTCTGCCCTTCGCCAATGTCGCCATCTGAGAACCGGGGCGTTGGGCATATACCGTATCTCTGTGTTTGGCGAGAAGCAAATCATAGAGTTTGAGGTTCTGTTCGGCAGAGATTTCATCATAGGCCGTAAGATATAAGGGTTCCCTGGCGCTTTGTCGGCGTCTTTCCAAAAATTTGCCGATTTTTTTGATATATGCTTCGCTCCCATCGTCTAAACAAAGCTGCGCGCCAACTTTAAAACTAACATAATCGTTAGTCCTGCTGGAAATATGCATCGGGAAGCCGTCGATAAAGAAAAGTGTGTTGATCTTTATCTTGGCCAAAAGGACGCGGGGGTTCACCAATCCCAAACCTGCCGGCGACGGCGAAACGCAATACCGCGCCAATGCGTCCGGATCCGCCGCAATCTTGGCGGCCAGGCGCACCGGAACATATTCCAGGCTCCGCACCGTCTTTTTCTTTTTCAGATGTTCCACCAAAATGAAATAAGCGCACCTGTCGGCATTGTAACCCCCATATCTGTCGATATTGGACAGCCGGGCGTCGGATGTTTTCAGCGGAATTTGACCGCGGCCCTTGTTCATCGGCTTTTGATTATAAAAACCGCCGGTTTCCTCCACCGCGTACCGCGTAAACAAAATCCGATTGGAGGCCACGGTTGAACGAACCGTGGCGATCGTTCCGCCGCCCCCCATTTTCCAGGCAACCCGCCCATGCCGCTCCACATCTTCTTCAAACAAATGGTTCAAACTATAATTTCTGGCGGACACATTCTTGATATAGTTGGCGGGGTTTTTCGTAAATTTGGTATTGTAAACATTGCCGACCACGATGCTCAAATACGCGTCTTTGGCATGATGAAGATCATTGACATCCCGCACCTTCGTGAAGCCAAACTTATGCCTAAAGTCGGAGATATTGCCCGCTTTAACAAAGACAATCTCTGTTTTTTCCGCTTGATACAGTTTCTGCAAGGCTTCGGCGATGGCTTTGGTAGATTGCCTCGTTTCCACCAGCTGCCTGCTGATAAAGCCCGCCAGTTCATCCGGGGAGAATTCTTCCGTGCGCATCAACCGATCATATTTCACCTTGCCGATCAAACCCATTTTAAGCAGCCTTTTCCACAGGGAGACCGTTTCGTGAGTGCGCAAAACCGCCGGTAAAGGATAACGGTCACTCTTCACCCGGTTATTGAGTGTCTTTTTCACCAAAACCTTATTGTCTACGCTGTCGTCCTTCGTCTTGGATCTGGGATAAATATGATCGATATCATACAAATTGTCATTGTATAGATCGCTCAACTCAATCCTTTCGCCGCTGTACATACACCTCCCCATCTGCGTATAATATAAATAGAGGCTGGTGCGCCGCAAATCGCCATCCGAGCGTTTTAAAAGCGCCTCTTGCCACTCTTTTCCATCTTCCCCGCATTTTTTATACAGCTCCAGCAGCGCGTTCTTCCTCGATACCGTCCGCTTTTTCTCCCCTTCTTCGCGGGCCATTTCCACAAAAATCTGTTTTGGCGGGCGGCCCGTTATTTTTTCGATTTCCGCCACGACAACCAAGGCGCGCCAGATGCCGCGTTTAACGGCAGGGGAACAGTACAGCGGTTCAACAATGTCTTCATAAGAGAATTTTGTGATCGCCCCGCCAATCCGCGCATTGTATTCCCCAATCTGCTTCATAAAGCCCCATTCGCCGCTAAGGAGCTGCATGAGGTTCTCATTCGTTTGGTATAGCGCGGCAATGATACTGACGATTTCGCCGCTGGACTTGTCCACAGCCTTGATCTCCGTGAGCAGCTCCTTGGACAATCTGCTCCAGCCGCTGTATTTCAATTTGGAAATCGCCCTGATTTGCGCCTCCGAATATCTGCCACGGCAAATTTTCGCAATTCGATTGCGGACCATCTTCTCCTCTTCCGGGAAGAGCACCAGCGTTTTGATACATTCCTCAATGATCTCTTCATTCCATTCGGACCGCTCGGAATTTCCGAGGATTTTCTTAAAATCCAGATAAGACTTCATGGAGGCCGTTAAATCCACATCGACGCCGGTCAACTCATCGTCCTTCTCCATTTTGCCGATGGAAACCAGGTAATTTTGTATATCTTTGCGACGGATCTTATTTTTGGTTTGACACACCGTTTCAAAAAGCGCCTGCTTTGTCTCAACATCCAGCTTCGTGCCATTCACGCGCAAATTGTTGATTTCATTCAGCATCATATACTTGCTATAGAGCAATGAATTTTGGGGTATGACGTCGGCGCCCAACAAATAGGTGCATTTATTGGTCATCCGGCGGATGAATTTTTCCGCGGAAGCGTCCATATCCACCTTTTCGCTAAAATTCCACGGCCGGATAGGGCCGCTTTCCTTTTTGACAATCCAGCTGTGGCCATGCTTTTCATCGGCGGCATGGGCGTCGTTCAAGGGCCCGATATAATATGGGATGCGGAACTTCATGATGGCGACGATTTTTTCGAAAACCGTAAGCCCCCGCGCATCCTTTGCTTTCAAAAACGGAAAGTGCCGTTCCGCCTTTGCCAAGATCGCGTTCAGCTCCTTCAAATGCAGCTGATAGGGGATCACGCCATTTTCCGCCGTTGTCTGCCTTGGTAAAAAAGTATCGTTTTCGATCTGCCGCCGGATATAATCCACATCATCGCCTTCCATATCTTTCAGCAGGGCAGAGACATATTTATAGAAATCTTCTTTGGAACAGACACTTTTATTTGGCTTTGCCTTGGATTTTCCGATATACGCGCAATAATTGGCGGCAAGCCCGTCGTCCCGAAACATATTTTTGTAGTCATCTTTGTTGCCCTGCTTTTGAATGACCGATTTTAAAAGGGCGAGATCCTGCCGGTGCTGTTCATAAGACTGAATCTTCGCGGCGGAAATGGAGGTATGGTCCTGCAGTATCCCGGACACGACAGACCAATCATAGACCGCTTTGGCCGCCTGGATGCAATCCATGCGATCCCCCAGCAAAGCGAAATATGCGTCGATGTTTTGTTCAAAATCCTCTTTCGAGAAAGTAATTTTGGCAGGGTCCGCGTCCGCCAATGTATTGTCTTCAAAGTACGGCAAGCTTCGCGCTGTTGCCGACGAGAAGAGACAAAAACTCATTCTTCCGTTTTTCATTTTTAGCGACACGCAATATCTGCTGCAACTCTTTTTTCTTGCCGGTTCGGTTGATCTTCATTTTCAATACTGTTTTGATTCTGTCAAGGTCATCGTCGTTGACGGAAAAATCCAGCTCCGTTTCTTCACCAAGGGCCTTTTGAAACGAAGCGTATATCTCCGGAAAGGCGGCGGAAGCATCAAAATCCTGTCCTTGCAGCAAAAAATGCCCCCGGTTTTTCAAAATATGGGCGACCGCCAGATACAGCAGGCGAATGTCATGCTTTTTTTCCGCATCGTCGATCAGGGCCTTTCTCAAATGATATACCGTCGGATAATCCCGATGATAATCGCAATCCGCATACTGTTCGTCATGGAACAGCGTATTGGGTTGGTCCACCGTTTTATCGTCCGCCCAATATTTGCTTTCCTTCAGCCGGAGATAAAAGCCCGGATCAACTTCGCTGATCTTTTCCGCAAACAATTCCTGCAGCAACAGCAATCTCTGCAGTCGCCGCTCCCCTCTTCTTCTTGTGATACGGTAAACCCGCCGTTCCTGGGCGGTTTTCCCCGCATCAAAAAGATGAACGCCCCACATCGGCTTGCCATTGAACCGCAGCAAACGATAATCGTCATCGGTAGCCGCCCAACCCACAGATTCGGTCCCCACATCAAGGCCAATACAATAATCACCAAATTGCTTCTTCATCCTTGACTCCTTCCTGAAAATATGGTATAGTCAAGATGGTTTCAGACTACCATATGAAACTACACCATGCGTTCAAACAAAGATTTATCTTAACCGCCCTTCGGGGCTCCACAGTGTGGACTTTCAGCCTATCCGTTCGGTAGGCTGATTTTATTTTACCATACTTGCTATCCAAAAAAACTCCCTTTGTTGTTTTTTGCATTATTTTATATAATATTTGCTCTTATCCAGATGTCAGATGACTTTTTGTTCTACGGCACGATGCTTCTACCTGTTTTTAAGCTATAAAAAACAATATGCCCTTCTTTTTGAGAAGAAAGACATACCGTTCATGATTTCGGATAAGAATCAAATGCGGCGCTTTACGCTCTCTTTTCCGTTTGGGCGATGAAGGAGCGTAGAGATTTTTCCTGCTCCGCATCGAGAAGGGTGGCGGGGGCGGCGGCCAAGATTTGCTCCACCTTTTTATGGGCGACAGCGGCGACGTCCCGCTGTCCGTCCTTCTCCCAGGCGTCGAAGGATCGCCAGTCGGACACCGACGGCTGCCAACCGTCCCGATAGTGCTGCATCGTAGAGTCGCTGGTCATAAAATCCTGGCAGGGCACAGCCTGGAGCAGCGCCTCCAAATCCATGGCGGCGGCGTCCCGCCGCATTCCCGCGAGGATATAGCGTACCCGGGCAATCATTTCATCGTCCAGCACCGTTTTTTCCAGGGAAGAAGCCATCAGATTGGCCAAGGTTCCCACGGACTGGCTGGTGAGGTTTACCCCCGCCAAAGCGGAAAACAGGAAGCTCTGCATCGTCTCCATTCCCGCCTGATAATCGACGGTTTTGGAACTGGTGACGCCGGTTTGGGCCCGGGCGGGAAGATGATAGAAGTCCCTGAACATCTGGATCATCGCCCCCAGCATCAATGCCGTATCGGGGCTGGCGCATTCCCAGGTGGCGAAGCGCATATTGCCGTAGGTCAGGGAAGCGGAGGGGACGACGGGAACCCCCGGCTTTACCAGCTGGGCATAAACCAGCCCCGCCAGCAATTCCGCGATGGAAAGGATCACGGTAGAAAAAAGATAGATCGGCGACGTGATCCCGGTCATCGGCGCCGAAACGAGGATGATTGGCTGGTTATGTTCGGCGAAAACCCGGATGCCATCGCAGGCGAAATCGGAATAGAAGAAGGGCGAATTGGAGCAAACGGCGTGCCAAGTCACATAGTGTTCGTCAATAAAGCCGTCCCGGCCAAAGGCGATGTCAAAAAGGCGCAGACACTCTTCCTTTTGGGCCACGGTATCCAGCTCCATCGGGCTGAGCAACGGCTTATCGCTGTTTTGCATCGCGGAAAATAGGCAGTGGAGCCCCTTCACCCGTTCATCAACATCCATGGGGCTTAATGGCTGAAAGCCGGCGATGTTCACATTTTCGCAGGCCTGGTACACCTTTTGCAGATCGGCGAAATCCTTGAGGGTCGGCGTTCGCCGGTCGCCCTTTTCATTGCAGACAAAAACCTCGCCGCCGGCGGGATGGATCAAGAGGCCTTCCCCCACCGTCACATTTTTCCCCGGATTTAGACCCTCCAATAAAAAGGTGGCGGGGCATTGGGAGAGGCAACGCTCCACCAGTTCTTTGCCAAGAAAGACCGTGCGATCTTCCACCTTCGCGCCGTGCCGGGCGAAGGTTTCCAGCGCTTCGTCGCTTTGAAAAACAATGCCCCGCCGTTCCAGCAACATCAAGGCTTTCTCGTGAACGTTCCCCATATCTTCCTGCGTCAATACCTTTATTTGCCCATGCATTTTATTCAACTCCTTTGTTATAATCTTTCGGAAAGGGCGCGCACTTCCGCCTCATGGGCTTTTAACCATTGCAGGCAGGCAATAAAATGTTGGGTATAATAGAGGTATTCATAGGGATTCAGCGTCGGATCGTAAACCACCGCCACGCTGCACCAGCCGACAACATAAAGGGTTCCCTGAACCATCACCTCATAGAGATATTTCTTTTCCGTTTCATTGAGGGGGGCCAGGCCATTCATTTTGCCCAATTCCCGGTCATAGGTGCGGATGAATGTCTCCACCCGATGCAGATCCATAATGCCGTTGGTCTCCGCCTTCCAAGAAGCGAAGCAATAGTGCATCGCGAGGCCGATCTCGAAAAGCCTGGAATCGACCTTCGCCATATCATAGTCGAAGCTGCCGCAAACGGCGCCATCCTCATCGTATTTAAAGTTGCCCGGATGGAAGTCGCAATGACAGGGCAAAATCTCCATCTTTTCATAATCCGCCGCCGGAATGATGGAGGCGGCGCAAAGGCGGCGCATGAAATCGTAGTTGGCGTCGAAATATTCGGTATAGACATTTTCATAACCGGCCTTTGCATAGCTTTGGCGATACCCCTTCAATGTCGCCGGAAACTTTTTGAAAATGTCATTGGCGGAGATGTCCTCATTGTCCATGATATTGTCGCCGTGGCGGCCTTCGGGATCGAAATTTTTTGTGGAATTGTGAAATTCCGCCATGGACCGGGCGGCGCTGGTCACCGTCACATCGGCGATGCCTTCATCGGCCCAGTTGGGGATCCAATCGTACCGGTTGGTGCCGCCGATATAGTTGAACACGGCAAAATAGAAGGCCTCTCCCCTTCGGGCATGACCTGCATTTCCATATGATAGGTTTTGCCGTCCTTGGCGAAGGTGTGGACGGCGCCAAAGCTGAAACCGTTTTTCCTTGCGTGCAGCAAAAGCTTATGTTCAAACAGCAATGCTTCCAATTCCTTGCCGCGCTTATATTTGCGGAACAGCCAGGTTTCCATTTCACCGTTTTTCTCGGTATAGACGCCGAAGGTGGTATTGATATAGCCGCCGAAAATCTGATATACCTCTTTCACCTTCCCCAGATCATAATGGTGTTCGATGATGGCCTTCACCTGGGTATATAAGAAATGCTCCTTGGCGACCTCCGCAAGGCTTTCCGCCTTTGCCGCCACCCCCATAACCTCGTGATGAAGATCAAGCAGGATCTGCGGCTGAAAGGCATCATACCGTTTCATCCGGCTTGTTTCCATTTCACAGTACCATTTGCTTACCATATCCCTCACCTTTCTTTTCCCCGCCTCAATGGCGGGCTTTCCATACCATCATAGGCTGTTTTTCGGTACCGTAAAAGAGGCGAAATTTGATTTTTGGCGCTTTTTCCCGGTATGACAAAATTTGATGTGCCGGTCAATTTTCGCATAAGGCCGGGCAACCACCCCTCACCGTTCCCCCCGGGACATATTCGCCTTTTGTTCAACGATAAACTGGGAAGGGGTGATCCCTTCCAGTTTTTTGAAGGCGCGGTTAAAGGTCAATACATACTGATAGCCGACGGCCTCGGAGATGTCCTTTACCGTCAGATCGGATTGGGCCAGATATTCCTTTGCCGCCTCGACGCGGATGCGCTGCAAATATTCGGCGGGGCCGACGCCGATTTCTTTCTTAAACAGCCGGGAAAGGTAGGCCGGGGACAGGCGAAAAGCGTCGGCAACGCAAACGATGTTCAAATCCGGGTTTTTATAATGGCCATGCAAATACTTGATGATCCCCTGCACCCTTTGGCTGGCCCCGGCGGCCTCTTCCCCGCCGGACACCTTTTGTTCCAATGCTTTATAGATAATCCGCACCTTGCTTTGCAATTCCGCCACCGATCTACAGTTGGAAATATGGTAGATCGCATTGATGTTCAGTAATTCCTCGGCGATCCCCTTGCGTTCCAAAATATGGATATACAGGGAATTGATCAGGCCAAATACCTTATATTTCGTCATCTGAAAATCCTGGGGGCGGCCGCTCCCGGCGAGGGCGACAATGCGTTCGAGGATGGCGGCGCTGTTTTCAAAATCTTCGATGCTGAAATAGCGCAGAAACTTCCTCTCCAGCTCATACCAGACATCGTCTGCGGCTTTGTCCCCCTCAAAATCTTCAAAACGGATATTGTTATAGAAAATTTGGCTGTTTTCATCGTCGTAAATTCGCTGGTATTCATAGGCTTCCAGCGCCTCGGAAAATCCGGTCTTTAATGCCGCCAGGCCCAGATGGCGGCCGCTGGAAGCGGCATATAAGTGAACGTCCAGCTTCTCTTCAACCTTGACCTGGGCATAATTCATGCAGTGTGACATTCTAAGCCAGGAGGTATCCCGATCAAAACCCCGCCCATTTCCCGAAAAGCAAAGGCCCAAAAGCAGATTGTCAACCTCCAGCATATAGATATTCATATCCTCCTTGCCGATGTCCAGAAAGGCGAGGCTGCAAATCTTATAGGCGGCCATCAGATGATCGTGTTCATGTTCCGGCACGAAAACGACGATCCGGTATTCGTTGCCGAAATCAAGCAACGGATTCTTTTCGAAATAGGCCTCATAATCGGTGGGGGCATACTTTCCTTTCAGCAATTGCCTGAGGATATGGTCAAGCAGAACCTCATCCTGAAAGGAATAAAACAGGTGGTGGTAGCGGTTCAGCCCCGGCACCAAAGATTCGATATCACGGCCATAGCGTTTGCACATCAAAAGATAGCAGGAAACGGTGGCGGTTAAGACCAAATTGCCGAAAAAAAACAGCAGCAATGCCAATAGGCCCCGATCCGTCACCTTGTCCGCCAGAAAGAACCAGAGAACGATCTCCAGCAGCAAAAAGGAAAAGATGAACAGGCCGATTCCGTTCACCATCATATGAAAAAAATTGGTATTGTTTCTCCCTTGCCAGAAAAAAGTAAATTTTCGGCCCATCGCGCCTTGCCGACACCTCCGCTCGTCCCGTCTTTCCGCCCTTTGAAGCCATTGTAACATCGCTTTTATTGGCGGTCAAGGCCGCCGCCGGGCCAAAAAGCCGCTTTTCACTTCGATCCGGCCGTGCTATACTTTTCATGGCGGGGAAATTCACCGCCGACAAAGCAAAAAAGAAGGTGCGGAATGAAATTTGTCCTTTCCTATAGCGGCGGCAAAGACAGCATGCTGGCTTTGTACCGGCTGGTATCCCAGGGGCATCAACCGGTGGCGCTGCTTACCACCGTCAATCCGGAACAAAACCGCAGCTGGTTTCACGGCATTCCCGTCGCCCTGCTGGAAGCCGCCGCCCACAGCGTAAAAATCCCGCTCCTCCTTTGCCCCTGCGCGGGGGAGGCATATGGCCCCAGCATAGAAGCGGGGCTGAAAGACGCCGCGGCGCGGGGGGCCACCGCCGCGGTTTTCGGCGACATCGACATTGAAGATCACAGACAGTGGAACCGGGATCGCTGTTCGGCAGTGGGTCTCGAATGTATTTTGCCCCTCTGGGGGCAGGACCGGGAAGCCTTGACCCGGGAATTTATGGCGCAAGGTTTTTCCGCCCTGATCAATTTGGTGCAGAAGGAATTTCTTGATGATTCGTTCCTGGGGAAAACCCTTACCCCGGCCGTCATTGCCGACATCAAGCCGCCGGCGCCGATGCCTGCGGGGAAAATGGCGAATACCATACCTTTGTCTACGACGGGCCGCTGTTTCACCATCCGGTCGCCGTGGCCCAAACCGGCATCGTTGATTGGGAACCCATGCCGCGCTGGACATCGCCTGCCCATATGCCCGCTAAAGGAGCAGGGGCCGTTTCGGAACGGGGCCGTATAACCGACAAGCAAGCCAAACAAAAAAACCGCGAACCCTGAGAAAACAATGGGATCCGCGGTCTCAATATTCTATATTGAATTGGATGTCCGGCCAGGTCTGGGAAAAAACACCGGTCTCCGTTCCGGGGTATTTATTGGCCGTGGCGATGCCCCGGTTGATGGCTGTGTTCCCCTTCGCCGCCGCAATGGTGATGGCCGCAGTTTTCACCGTGCTCGCCACCGTGATGTTCTCCGTGATGGTTGCAGACCACATCGGGGTTGAAGGAAAGTTTACCCGCCAAAAAATCGGCGACCGCCCGATCCGCCTCGCCGCTGACGCCGCCATAAAGCTGAATGCCCGCTTCCGACAGGGCCCGCTTCGCGCCGCCGCCGATGCCGCCACAGATCAGCGTTTCCACCTTCAAATCCTGTAGTATGCCGGCTAGGGATCCGTGGCCCTTGCCATTGGTATTGACGGTGGTGGCCATCTTTATCTCTCCGCCCTCAATGTCATACACCTTAAAACGTTCCGTGTGTCCAAAATGCTGAAATACTTGGCCTTGGTCATAAGTAACCGCAATGCGCATATTGTTCTCCTCGCTTTCCATCTGGTTTTTAGAGTTTTGAAGAGGGCCTTCCCCGAAACCGTTTGCACGTCGCCGTCGCGGCTTCAGCCATTCTTCTCGCCTTCCCTATGGCATTTCTTTTTCTGACAGTGGCGACAACCGCAGCTTAGGGGATCCCCATTGCAAAGCACATAATCGCCGCCGCCAATCAGAAGCCGCCCGCCGTTCACTAGGCATTCCGCCAACTTCACCCGAGCGCTGTTGTAAATGGCCTGGGCCGTCGTTCTCGCCACCTCCATCTGAACGGCGCATTCCTCCTGGGTCATCCCGTTTAGATCGATCAGGCGAATCGTTTCAAATTCGTCGACGGTCATGCCGATAGACGTTCCCTCCGTAAAACCGCCATCCAAAGGCCCGAAGCTCTTGCTTTCCGGCATACAGCAAACGCGGCGGCATTTTCTCGGTCTCGGCATTCTCCCCCTCCTTCCTGCCATTTATGGCATATGCCGTTTACGGAATTTAGTGTACCACTGTTTCCGGCATATGTCAATAACCTTTTTTATGTTTACAAAAAAACTTCACAAAGAAAAAACCGTGCCGGCCATCGAGATGAAAGGTGTGTACCATCATGCAGCGGGGAGGGCGGCAGACGCAATCCCCGCGCCGCCTCTACCGGTTTTTAAAGACATACGGTTTGACACGCGGGCCGGACAACCCGGCCCTCTTTAACGAAAAACAGCTTAAAAAAGCCACGCCTAAGGGGCTTATGACAGGCAAAACGGCGCTTCCGCCGCATTTCACCCCGTGTTACGACCCCGCCGACAAAACGGCCCGGGCAAAAGCCGCCGCCGTGCCTTTTGGAAAGCGATCTCCAAAGCGCCGGGCCGGCCAATGCCGAAGCGGCGCTCCCCAGAGGGACGCCGCTTTTTGAACGGCCGCCAACAGGCGCCGCCGATCTTTAGAGCATCGGAGATGAGGCCGAAGGGCCAATGGCTTGGCGCATTCCGCCGCTCCGTTTCTTCACCGGCGATCAGTCCAAATCCATTTGGTCGGCGATGCGTTTTACCGCCTGTTTCATTGCGGAATTTTCCGGCAGCGCAATGATCGGTGTGCCATCACAGTCATATTGATAGACCAGATCATCGCCGGGTATGATCCCCAACAAGTTCAAATTCTGTTTTTTGATCTCTTCTTCCGTGCCCTTGTCGATCTTGCCATTCGGCGCGCGGTTGACGATCAAACCAATGGTTCTCGGCCTAAGTTTAAATTCCGCGATCAGACCGGCGATTCTGCCGGCGGCCTGCACCGCCCTTCTTGAACAGTCGCTGACCAGAACAACCGTATCAATATTGGGCAATATCCCCCGGCTGATATGCTCCATACCGGCCTCATTGTCCACGACCATATAGGGATAATTGTTTTCCAATTTCACCATTTCCCTTTGGAGCAAACCATTGACAAAACAGTAACAGCCCGCCCCCTGGGAGCGCCCCATCACCAGCAGGTCATAATCCTCTTCCTCGTGCAAAGCGGCGCTGATTTCTTTTTCCGAATAGATGTCTTTCGACATCGTGGGGGGGATGGGACTTTTCGGATCGAAGCCGGATGTTTTCATCGTTTCCCGGATCTCTCCCAAAGTCATTTTTAGTTCAATGCCGAGCACTTCGTTTAAATTGGAATTGGCGTCGGCGTCGATCGCCAAAATCGGCTTTCTGCCGGTATCGGCGAGATATTTTATGAGCAGACCGCAAACGGTTGTTTTCCCCACGCCGCCTTTGCCCGCCACCGCAATCACATGCGCCATATGCGCTACCTCCTTATTTTCTTCATTTCCGTCCATTGATCATCCTTGATTTTATATAGAATACCTTTTATCCTCCGGGCTGTCAAGGCGGCGGCGCTGCCCGGCCTGCCTTTACAGAAAGCGCCATCGGCCCTATGAATGAACGGCGCTGCGCTGCCTTCGCCATGCCGGTTTCTGTTTTCGCCGCCGGCTTTCATCCGGCGCCCAAATCCTTCCCAATGGCCGCGAAAATCCGCCGAAGCGCCTGCATTGATCCGATCAGCGGATATGGAGTTCCTTCTTCTGCACCCAAAAGGCTTCTTCCGGCTTGATCACCAAGACATCGATGGGGCCGCCGACGCTCTTGACCCGCATTTGAAAGCGCATCGTATTGATGGTGGTATGAATGCCATAAACGGCAAAATCGATGGCGTCCTGCAGTGTGAAAAACCGATAGGCCAAATCGGGGCGGGGCAATGAAACCAGCTCCCCTTTGGGGTCTTTCATAAACACTTCGGAAAAGAGGCGGTTCATCACATCGGTTTCTCCGGCCCAAACGATGCCCTGGTCCCCGGTGGGAATAGGCCGCCAGCGTTTTTCCTTCACCAAAACCTCGAAAACCACGGGCTTCATCTCTCCCCGGTCTTCCTCATAGCCGGCGACCAGAAACTGGGTGTCCGGCACCGGATCAAATTTCGTGAAATAGGACAAAAGGAGATTCGGCACCGCCTGCACTTCCGTGTCCGCTTTCAGCTTTTCGCGGATAAAAGCCTCGATATAGCCGCCGATGGGAACACCCTTGATGCCCCCGTCCCGGCAGGTGGAAATACCGATGCGGTTCGCCGTCAGAAAGGTTTTGTTGCAGGTATCGCTATAACCGATGCCCTGCTGGCTGATGCGCTCATTCTCCTTTGAACCTCGCGGTTGAAGGAGGTGCGGCTGTCGCTGGCCATCACAATCCCCTCACGGGTACAAATCGCAATCAGAAGTGACATTTGATCCCTCTTTTCTTTCGCGCTGCAGGCGAAATATTCCATAGTGAACCCGATGGTAATAGCCTTTCGCCGCAAGCGGCTCCGATTCCTGCCCCCGTTCCACAATTTCTCCGCTTTCCCGCGCGGGAATTTGGCTCATCCGTTCCCATGAACGGCAAAAAGCCTGGCCTCTTCGTTTCCCCAGGCCCCGGGGCGGCAAGGGTCTCCCGGCCCGATGGTGTATCGAGGCGCCGGGCCGGTTCATCGGAAACAATGATGCCGGGGTTCCGCCGTATGATCCGGCAAAGGGCCAAACACGGATTGTCTTTGACCGTGGCGCTGAACAGACATGGATCCCCACCATAAAACAGCCGCCATGGTCTGTTAAATGTTTCCAAACGGAAAGGCCACAGACCAAAGAAATTGTCTAAAACCCCCTTGACTTCCGATTTAGGCTTTGGGATACTTTAATCTAGAACCAACCTTCGCCATCAAGGATGGCATAGAACAGGCAAAAAATTCATAAAAAAGTGAGGAGATTGGAAGATGGGAGATCCTTTGTTTCAGCCGCTGCAAATTGGCGCAATCGAGGTAAAAAACCGCATCGGCATGGCGGCGATGTGCGTCTTTGGCATGGTTACCCCCGACGGTTGCTTCGGCCCGCGGGCGGTAGAGTATTATGTGGAACGTGCCAAAGCCGGCGTCGGCCTGATTGTGACCGGCTATACCGAGGTGGAAAATGAAGTGGAAATCTGCCCGCCGGGGGTGACCACCAATACATCGCTGCATCCGCCCCGTTTTATCGCCGCCGCCGGGGAGATGACCGAGCGGGTTCATGCCCACGGCGCGAAAATATTTTTGCAGCTCACACTCGGAATGGGCCGGGCCGGTTATGCCCCCTGGGTAAAGGGGGAAGCCGTCGCCCCTTCGGCGGTGCCGAATGCCTGGGTTCCCGATTCCACCTGCCGGGCCTTAACGGTTGAGGAAATCGAATACCTGATCCGAAAGATGGGGGAAGGGGCGGCCACCGCCAAAAAAGCGGGCTTTGACGGCGTGGAAATCCACGCCATCCATGAAGGCTATTTGCTCGACCAGTTCACCACCGCGCTGTTCAACCAAAGGCAGGATGAATTTGGCGGCGACCCGGAGCGCCGCTTGGCCCTCGCCCGCCGCATCCGTGAAGAAATCGCCCAAAGATGCGGCAGCGATTTCCCGGTGATGATGCGGTTCAGCGTTCGCTCCTTCATCGAGGATTGGAACAAAGGCGGGCTTTTGGAAAGCGATCCGGAACGGGGCCGCTCTGTGGAAGAGGGCATCGAAATCGCCAAACGGCTGGAAGCTTTTGGCTATGATGCTTTGGATGCCGATTGCGGTTCCATCGAAGGGTTCTTCTGGGCCCATCCGCCGGGCTATATGGGCCACGGCGTCTACCTTCCCTATGTGAAGCATCTAAAAAGCGCCGTCTCAATCCCAATATTGACGGCGGGGCGCATGGACGATCCGGACTTGGCCCGCCGCGCCCTCAAGGAAGGTTGGGTGGACATGGCCCTGTTGGGCCGCGGGCTCCTGGCCGACGCGGAGTGGGCAAACAAGGTGCGGGAAGGCCGGGAGGCCGACATCCGGCCCTGCCTCGGCTGTCACAATGGTTGCCTGGGCCGGGGCGACCTTTGCCGCCCCCTCTCCTGCGCCGTCAATCCCGCCTGTGGCCGGGAACGGGAATATTCGATTGTGCCTGCCGCCGAAAAGAAAAAGGTGCTTGTGATCGGCGGCGGCGTTCGGGAATGGAAGCCGCCCGGCCGCCGCCGCCGCCGGCCACGATGTGCAACTTTATGAAGCCCGGAGCGGCTGGGCGGCCACTTGATCGCCGCCGGGGTTCCCGCCTTCAAAGAGGATGAAAAGGCACTGTTGCGCTGGTATCTTCGGCAGATGGAGGCGACGCCCGGCATCACACTGCACCTCCACCATCAGATCGAGGCGAAGGAAGTGTTGGCGGCCAAAGCCGACGCCGTGGTCATCGCCACCGGTTCCGATGCCCTTCTGCCGGATCTGCCGGGGATTTTAAGGACAATGTCTATACCGTTGAAGAGGTGCTGGCAAAGCCGGATCTCGCCGGTCGCTATATCGTGGTCGGCGGCGGCCTCTCCGGAGCCGAGGCCGCCCTTTCTGCACCAAGCGGGGAAAGAAGTCTCCATCGTGGAGATGTGCGACGCATTTTGGAGGAAGAAACGATTCCCCATGCCAACCGCATGGTTTTAAAGGCGCTTTTGCAGCGTGAAGGAATCGACGTGCGGATTTCCGCCGAGGTAAAGGCGATACGGACGATGGCGTCGAGGTAAAGCAGCGGGGCGAAACGTTCTTCTTGCCTGCGGAAGGCATCGTCATCGCCGCGGGATACGCGGAAAATGACGAGCTGTTCGCCGCCGTCGCCCCCTTCATCCCCGGGTGATGAAAATTGGCGACTGCCGCGGCGGTCACCATCTGATGGACGCCATTTGGGACGGCTATGAGGTGGCGCGAAACATCTAAATGGCGGCGACGGCGCTTCCCCTACCCTTTGTACAAAAATTGACAAACCCGTAAAACCGCGGCCCGGCAAAATAAAAAGTCTCAACTCCTAAATTTTCCTATAATTTCGTCGATTTATTAAGAGTAAAGGAGTTTTGGAGGTGTCCGCCATGAGTATAACCGGTTTGCCACCGATACCGAGCACTTCTAAGGTTGCTTCCGCCTATGAAAATAGAATTGAACGGTTGCAAACCCAGATTGAGGAACTGCAATTCAAAATTTCCAAAATCAATCGGGAAAACGGGGAGGACCAGACAAAGCAACAACAAATTGATCTGATTCGCCTGCAAATTCAGCAGATCCAATTGCAAATTCGCCGCCTGCAATACAAAGACGATGGCCAGCGAAATGAAACAGAAGAGGCGAAAAACGGCGAAAAACCGGTCAGCGGCAACCTCGACGTTCTGGCCTAACCTTTGGCCGCTTAAAAAGTATCCGCCGGGTTTCGGGCGGAACCAAACAAAAAAGCCTGGTGGCGATATTTTCGCCGCCCGGCTTTTTTACGCGCTTTGGGGGCAAGAACAAAACTTCACCGTTTGAAGGGGCGGGGCCCCGCCGGATTGAACGCCGTCACTCGGTGCTCTTTGCCGCTTTGGCATAAAGGGCCGCCACGGTTTCCCGCTTAACCGATTTTTCAATGATGAGGGCGATGATGATGATCCCGGGAACGTTTACCGCCAAGCGGGTGAGAGCGAAAGCCGGCCCCATTGCGGCGATTTCAAACAGCAGCATCGGTATTTTTGTCGTCGCCCAGGCGCCGATAAAGATCAGTACATTGCTGAATTTAACGCCCTTCTTCATAAAAACGGCGGCGACGGGGAATGCGCCGTACAGCGGCCCCGCTGCGACAGAACCGATCAAAAAGGCGAGCGCGGCGCCGGCCACACCGGCATTCTCCCCCATATAGCGCACCATGGTTTCCCGTGGCACCCAAACATCGAGCAGGCCGAGGAGCACAAAAATCGGGGGCACGATCATCAACATATCCAAAAAGGTAGAGGCGGAAATCCGCGCCGCGCCGGCGCCAAGATCCCGGTTGATGAGAAAAAGCAATAGCAGCGCCGCCGCCGTTATGAGAAAGGCCCGGTATCTTTTGAGAAGATGCTTCATTTAACCCACCACCCATCCCACCACCAAAGCGACGAAAAGGGAAAAAAGAAAGCCCAACCCATTGCGAAGAATGGTGATTTTGCGGTCAAAATACTGCATTTCCACCGGCATGGTCACGATGCCCACCATCATCAAAGTGGAGACGAAGGCCGCGATCTGCATCATACCGGCGCCATTTTCCAGCAGCATCGCCGCCATCGGGAAAGCGACAAAGCCGGGGATCAGCACCACGGAACCGGCAATCGCCCCCATCATGACCCCCAGCCAACCGGATTCGGCGCCGATCAGCCTGGAAATAAAATCCGGATCCGCCAGCGCCAAAATCACGCCGATCAGCAACAAAACGACGAGAAATTGTGGTAAAATATTCTCAAAAGCCTTCCAGGCTTTTTTTAAAGACCGCTTCGTTTTCCCCCTGTCTTTCAAAAAGGAAAGCAACAGCAGAACCGACATGCAACTGTAGAGAATCCACGCGTCCAAATCCCATCCCCCCTACTTTATCGGCGGCCCGAACCGGGAAGCCGGGCCTAGCCCATGATCTCTTATCATAAACCATTGATGCCCACCCTGTCTATAAAAAAACCACAAAAGAAAGGAAGCCCGCCAATGTTAGAAATACCGGAAAGCCATACCGTCGCCAAGCAGCTCAATGCCGTGGTGCGGGGAAAAAGCATCGAAAAAGCCGTGGCCAATGGATCCCCCCATAAGTTCGCTTTCTTTTCCGGAGAACCGGCGGATTATGGGCCGCGGCTGCGGCAAAAAACCCTAGGCGAAGCCAGAGCGCTGGGAGGCCTCATCGAGATGGACGCCGGGGGTCTGAAACTCCTCTGGGGGGACGGCGCCAATTTGCGCCTGCTTTCCGCCGCTACGGCGCCGCCTCAAAAGCACCAGCTTTGCATCACCTTTACCGACGGCGCCAGCTTGGTTTGCACCATCCAAATGTACGGCGGCATCTGGCTGTATGCCGAAGGGGAGAACGACAATCCCTATTATATCGCCGCCAGGGACAAGCCCTCGCCATTAAGCGCCGCCTTTGATGAGGCCCATTTCCATTCCCTGCTCGAAGCGGCGAAACCACATCTCAGCGCCAAAGCCTTCCTCGCCACCGAACAGAGAATTCCCGGGCTTGGCAATGGCGTTTTACAGGAGATTCTTTTTTACGCCGGCGTTCACCCGCAAAGGAAGCTCGGTCAACTTGGCGTGGAAAAACGGCAAGCACTGTTTCGCGCGGTGAAAGAAATCCTCGGCCGGATGGCCGAAGCCGGCGGCAGAGACACGGAAAAGAACCTGTTCGGACAATGGGGAGGCTATGCCACACGCTTTTCCCACCGCAACCATCCCGGCCCCTGCCCCGGCTGCGGCATCGCGATTCAGAAGAAGGCCTAGATGGGCGGCAATGTCTATTTTTGCCCCCATTGCCAGGAACCCCCGGTTTAAGCCCGGGATCGCCGCCGCCGTAAAACCTAAGCGCCACAAAACGCGCGAAACGTCCGTCGCTTTTCCCACCCTCTTTTGCATAATGCCATCGGAAACGCACAAAATAGAAGGGCATCGCATCGAACGGTTTAAGAAGGGAGAATCCATGGAACAGCGGGAGGAAAGGGATAAGATCGGCAAGGTTCATCTGCCGAAAAACGCCGTCTACGGCATTCATTCACTGCGGGCGGCAAATAATTTTTCCATCAGCGGCCGCCATGTCGACTTGCGTTTGATCCGGGCCATCGCCACCGTAAAAAAGGCGGCGGCCATGGCCTACCTGGATCTTCATCTGATGGAGGAAACGAAGGCCGGGGCCATCATCGAGGGGTGCAATGTGATCCTTCAGGGCGGCGCCGACCAGGCTTTTTTTACCGACGCCCTCCAAGGCGGGGCCGGAACCTCCACCAATATGAACGTCAATGAAGTGGTCGCCAATTTGGCCCTGCAATATCTCGGCAAAGAACCGGGAGATTATGGAACCGTCAGCCCTTTGGACGATGTGAACCGGGGCCAATCCACCAATGACGTTTATCCGACGGCTTTGCGCATCGCATCCATACGGGAGGCCAGAAAGCTGAGCGAAGCCTGCGCCAGGCTGCACCATAGCCTGCGAAAAAAGGCGGCGGAGTTTTCCGACATTTTAAAGCTCGGCCGCACCGAGCTGATGGATGCACTGCCGATCACCTTGGGGCAGGAATTCGCCGCCTATGCCCGGGCCATCGCCAGGGATCGCACCCGCATCGGCCAGGCGGAAGAAAAGCTGCGCCGGATCAATCTGGGCGGTACGGCGGTAGGCACCGGCAGCAATGCCAACCGGCGCTACGCCTATAAAGTGGTGGACGCCTTGCGGGATCTCACCGGCATCGGCCTGATCCGGGCCGAGGATGCGATGGATCTCACCCAAAACAATGATGTTTTCGCGGAAGTTTCCGGCCAACTCAAGACATTGGCGGTCAATTTAATGAAAATCGCCGGCGACCTTAGATTGATGAATTCCGGCCCGCTGGGGGGTTTGGGGGAAATCTCTCTGCCGCCACTGCAAGCCGGCAGCAGCATCATGCCGGGGAAGGTCAACCCGGTGATCCCGGAGATGACGGTGCAGGCGGCCCTGAAGGTGATGGGAAATGACCAGGCCATCACCACCGCCGCCGCCTGCGGCAATTTGGAGCTGAACGCTTTTTTGCCCTTGGTGGCGGATTGCCTGCTGGAGAACTTTCGCCTGCTGACCGGCACGGTGACGGCTTTAACGGAAAAATGCGTCGACCATCTGACCGCCAACCGGGAGGCCTGCCGCCGCCATCTCGACCGTTCCCTCGTTTTGGCAACGGCCCTGGCGCCCCATATCGGCTATGCCGACGCCGACGCCATCGCCCAGGAAGCCGGCCGGAACCCGCAACATATCCGGGACATCGTCCTCGGCCGCCAATTGCTCGATGGAAAAACCCTCGACCGAATTCTCGATTATCGCAATGAGATGACCTTCCTGGAAGAAACCTAACCCGGCCCCGGACTTTCGGCAAAAGCCCGACGGCACCGCCGCGGCCAATGGCCCGCATTTCGCGCACTCCAAGCATGGCGCGGCCCCGCCGCCGGGCCCGGCCTCTCCCGGTCGCCTCTCAAAAATCCGGGGGGCCGCGGGCATTTCGCGGCGATGGTGATATTGCGCCCGGAACGAAACGGCTTTTTCGCCCAAAATTACGGCGCGCCGGAAATCCCGACGCGCCGCAGACCGCCGGATACGCTTATTTAGCGAATCCTTTTCGGGGTCTTTTCAGGCTTTCGTATAAAACAGTTCCAATTCCTCTTCCCGGTAGGCGGGCATTGTGAGGCAGGAGAAAAAAACGTAGGCGTCGCCGCGGTTGACCGCCCGCTGCCAGGTTTGGCCGGGGATGCGCAGCGAATATTCACCGGCGCCGAGCAGATGGCGCTTGCCCGGCCGGGGCTGTTTTCCCGTACCCCCCAGCCAAAGGACGGCCTCGGAACCGCAATGCCACAGCCAAATTTCCTCGCTTTGTATCCGATGCCACGTTCCCGCTTCCTCCGGCGCCAGCAGATAATAGATGTGGGAAGCTACGCCGGAGGACCACAGTTCGCGGTAGAAACCGCCTTCCGGGTGGGGTTTCATCTCATAAGCGGCAATCAGTGCCGCCATCGACGGTTGCCTTGCCATCGTTTGCCCTCCTTTACCATCCTTTCCCCCAGATAAGCGCCAATGGGCGACGGGGGCGGGGGCCGCGTTCCACCGTTCCCCGGTTTAAGCCTTAGTTCAACGAAAGGGCGTCGATCTCCTTCATCGCATCTAAGTCGAGGGATGTAATCTTTTGGGGAGAGCTGGCGTATAAGACATTGCCGATGTAAAGATTCCGATCGATCGAGGTGGCCCATTCCGGATATTCGCCGCCGGTTTGGCTGCGCACCACATATTCCAGTTCGATCTTTTCCGTATCGATAGAGAATACATAGCTGCCCTGCATGGTAAAAACGCCATAATCTTCGGCGGATTTGGGCGCCGCTTTGGCATGGTGTAGACGCTCATGGGCAGAACGAGCAAATTTTTCTCCTGTTTAAACAGAAAGGCCTTGTGGTTCCAAATAACATCGCATTCGCTGCCCCGGTCGCCGATGACGGTATGGTATACCTCCACCGGATTTTTCTTGTCGCTTGTATCGAACAGCGATATTTTTACCCCCTGGTTCAATGGCACCGGTTCCGTAGACCAATCGGTTTTCGCCAAGGTGACTTCCTTGCCGACGCCGATCAGATGGTTTTCATCATAGGGATGCAGATAGCCGCTATAACCGGGAATTTTCAATTCCCCCAGCACCACCGGGGCGGACGGATCGGAAAGATCCAGTGCGAACAATGGATCCACCTGCTCGAAGGTGACAAGATAGGCCATATCCCCCATAAAACGGGCGGAATAAATCGTTTCGCCTTTTGCCAGGCCCGTCAAGGCGCCCACAGGCTTTAAATCCCGGAAAGAATATAGACCCGGTTGTCGGTATCGCCATTGCTGTCCGTTACCGTTGTTGCGATGCGAAAATGGCCATTGTATTCGTCCATCGAAAATTGGTTCAGAATCCGCCCCGGCACTTTGCTGTTGGCCCTGGCGGTGACCGAGGTGCCATCGATGCCAAAGGCATAGAGCAGGCTTTCATTCTCCGTTATTTCCTTGGGAGCCTCCTCTTCCCCTTCTGCGGCGCCGACGGCCATATCCCGAACCAGCCAGAAATCATAGCCCTCATTGGCGACGATATAAAGGCTGTTTTCATTCATATAAACATTTTCACCGGCGCCGATATAGCTTTCGATGGCAATGGGTTGGTCGCTAGCAAGATCCACAGCGCCCACCATCATTTGGCTGGGGGTGAGATTCTCCACGCCGACAGGATAATAGATCCTGTCATAAGAGAGGGACAACATTTCCTCACCGGCGGCGCTGTCGCTGTATGCCGGCGGCATCATCGTTTCCTGGCGGTAGACATACGGATATTGGCAGGTAATCAGATAGAAAAAATTGCCCGCCTTTCGCGCCGTCAGGAAATTGCCTTCCTGTGTGATCTCCCGCACCAATTCGATGTTTTCCTTGTCCTTGATGTCATAGACAAAAAGGCTGGTACCGCTGTGTTCGATCGTGGCTTCGGCGCCGGCGCTCTCCGCGGCGTAGGGGATCGCGAAATAGGCGGCGGAAACCGCCACCAACCGCTCTTCATCGACATAGAGTTCTGAAATATAGGCGTTTTCCTTTAGGGTCAGCGTGTCGATCTTTTTCAGCGTACCGTCCTTTGCCTCGGCCACATAGACCCGGTTGCCGTCGGCCCGGTAGATATAGGCGCCGTCGGTCTTGACAATATCGCCTTCATCCACCGCTTCCACCTGAAGGTTGGTGCCGGAATAATCGTTTTCGCCATCGCCGGCGCCGCCCATTCCGGCGGCTTCCGCATGGGCGAGGGCCGTGTCTGAGGATTTTGTTTCTTCCATCACCGCGGCCGCCATTTTTTCTTCATAAGACGTAAAAATATTCGCATAGGTTTCCGCATCTTGTACCGGCTGAAAAGCGCCTTCCGCTCCATTCCCCTTCTGTTCGGCGCAACCGCCGCAAAGAAGCAACAGCATCATAGCTAAAGCCCACCATTTTTTCATCAAGCCACCCCCCGTTTATACCTTTATTTTGCCCAAGGCAACCACTGCTTACCTTAGATACCGCCATTTTCACTTTAATGTTCCCCCCTCCTATGCTATAATGAAAAAATCACCAGGAAAGGCGGTTCCCCCATGGCCTTTGACGGATTGTTCCTTCATAAACTGCTGGCGGAATTGGCCCCGATCCTAACCGGCGCCAAGATCAACAAAATACACCAGCCCCAAGCCTATGGCATCACCCTAAAACTCAATTGCCCCCAAAGCGGCAATGGAACACTGTATCTGAGCGCCCATCCCCAGGATGCCCGGCTCCATTTCAGCGCCGCTTTGCGGGAAAATCCCGCCAATCCGCCGCTGTTCTGCATGGTCTTGCGGAAACATCTGGAAGGCGGCCGCATCCTCGGCCTTTCCCAACGGGGGCTGGATCGGCTGGTGGAAATCAAGGTCGAAGCCAGAAATGAGGTGGGAGATCGGACGCGAAAACGGCTGGTTCTGGAAATCATGGGCAAGCACAGCAATCTCATTTTATTGGAAGAGGACGGCACCATCTTGGCCGGCATCAAACAGTATGGCGGAAATGTTTCCCGGTACCGCCAGGTGCTGCCCCATATCCCCTATCTGGCCCCGCGGGAACAGGGAAAAATCAACCCCCTCCTCGCCACGGAAGAGGAATGGGCCGAAGCGATCCTGCAAGCGGGCCTTGGGATTCCGGTCGCGGCGGCGCTGCAAAAAACCGTGGAAGGCCTTTCCCCCGGCGCGGCCCGGGAAGTCGCCTATCGCGGCGGCCTGGAAGGAACCGTGGACGAAATGGGGCTTTATGAGTTTCGGCGCCTCTACGAAATATTGCGGGATTTGATCGCCGCGGAACAAAAACCCACCATCACCTCATATGACAAGGGCCGGGAATTTTATTTTCAGCCCCTCACCCATCTGGCCTTAGAAAACGGGGACTTCGAAGAACGGCCGAATCTCAGCGCCCTGTTGGACGCCTTTTATGAACAAAAGGAAAGCGCCAATGCCTTTGAAAGCCGCAAACGGGAACTATTGAAGGTGCTGCGGCAAAGCCGGGAGCGCCTCGGCCATAAAGTCGCCAAACAGGAAGAAGAATTGGCGGCGGCGGAAAGCGGCGATCGCTATCGCGTTTACGGCGAATTGCTGAGCGCCTTTCTCTTTCAGGTACCCAATGGCGCGGAAGAAACGGTTTTGCAAAACTTTTATGAAGGCGGTTCCCCGATTACGATTCCGCTGGAGCCGGCATTGTCTCCCCAGGCCAATGCCCAGCGCTATTTTCGTCTTTACAATAAAAAGAAGGCGGCCAAAAGCGCCATTCATGGCCATCTGCAGGCCAACCGGGAAGAATTGGAATATCTCGACAGCCTGATTGCCCATGGGGAGATGGCGGAAAACCCGGAGGATCTGGAAGCCCTCAAGGAGGAGTGCCGGGAAGCCGGTTATATCAAGGAAAAAAAGCGGAAAGCCAAGGAAAAAACGGGCCCCACCCCTCCTTTTTCTTTTTTCTCTCAGGGGTATGAAATTCTTGTGGGCAGAAATCATAAGAGCAATGACCGGTTGACCCTGAAAACCGCCGCCAAAGACGATTTTTGGTTTCATGCCAAGGACATTCCCGGCAGCCACGTTATCTTAAAGCGCAAAGGCAAGCAAAACCCGCCGCCGGCGGCGATTGCCGCCGCCGCCGCCGCTGCCGCCTGGTTCAGCAAGGCGCGGCAGAGCGCCAATGTACCGGTGGACTATACCCCGGTGAACCAGGTAAAAAAGCCCGCCGGGGCCAAACCCGGCATGGTGGTCTATTTTAACCAGACGACGATTTATGCCAATCCGGAAAAACCGCCGGAAAACGAAACGTGAAATCCCCGCAGTTATGCACATTTTCCCTCTTCCAGGCGTTGCGGAGGGAAAGAATAATTTGTAGAAAAATGGAATTTTCAGTTGCTATTTTTGGCTATTCGGGCTAAAATGGAAGGGTATTCGCGGGACAAACCGCAATGGAGAATTTATTTTAGGAGGAAAGAGATGAAAAAGAAACTGTTCGTGGTTTTGTTGGCCTTGGTCTTGGTTTGCGCTTTTGCCGCCTGCGGCAACCAAGCGGAACCGGAAGGGGAAGACACGGGCCTCAGCGCCGAAGACCTGAAGGTCGGCTTCGTCTACATCGGCTCGGTTGACGATGAAGGATGGACAAATTCCCACGACGACGCCAGAATCGAACTGGAGGAAACCTTGGGCGTCAAAACCATGTTTCTGGAAAAGGTAGCGGAAAATGCCGACTGCGAAAAAGCGATCCGCGACTTGATCGACCATGACTGCAATGTCATCTTCACCACCAGCTTCGGCTTTATGGACTGGACGGAAAAGGTTGCCAAAGAATATCCGGAACTGTATTTCTATCACTGCTCCGGCTATAAAAGCGACGCCAATTTCATCAACTATTTCGGCCGAATCGAACAGGCCCGCTACCTGTCGGGGATTGCCGCAGGGTTGAAAACGGAAAGCAATAAGATCGGCTATGTCGCCGCGTTTCCCATTCCCGAAGTCGTTCGCGGCATCAATGCTCTTCGCCCTGGGCGTGCGTTCGGTAAATCCCGAAGCCACCGTCGAAGTCGTTTGGACCAGCACCTGGGGCGATTCCTCTCTGGAAAAGCCGCCGCCCAGGAATTGTTGAACAAAGATTGCGATGTTCTGACCCAGCACCAGGATACCCCCGCCACCCAGCTGGCCGCCGAAGGGGCCGGCGCTTTCTGCGTTGGCTACCATTATCCCACCCCCGATGTGGCCCCGGCGGCTTATCTCACCGCACCGGTATGGAATTGGGCCCCCTATTATATCCAGCAAATTAGCAATCATCGACGGCACTTGGGCCGCCCAGAACTATTGGGGCGCCGAAGTTGTCGCCCTGGCCCCCTCAGCGCCCTCAATGCCGACGGAGCCCAAGCGGCTGTCGACGCAGCCAAGGCCAAAATTGACGGTGGCTGGGACATCTTCTCCGGCCCCATCAAAGACCAAGCCGGCGATGTAAAGATTGCGGAAGGCGCCACGGTAACCGATGAAGAATTGCTGAATATGGATTGGTTTGTCGAAGGCGTGATCGGAACGATCAGCCAGTAAACACGGTGACGCGAAGAGAGAATGTTTAGGAGTCGAAATGAGCGAACGTGCATATATCGAGCTAAAAGGGATCACCAAAAGCTTCGGCACGGTGGTCGCCAATAAAAACGTCGATCTTTCCCTGAGAAAAGGGGAAATACATGCACTTTTAGGCGAAAACGGTTCCGGAAAAAGCACTTTGGTGAATATGCTGTCAGGGATCTATATCCCTGACAGCGGTTTTATTTATATCGACGGCAAAAACGTGCGCTTTGATTCGCCCAACGACGCGATCAAAGCCGGAATCGGCATGGTGCATCAACATTTTAAATTGGTTCGGGTGATGACCGCCAAGGAAAATATCGCCCTCGGCCAAAAAGAAGGCCTGCTCTTCAAGCGGAAGAAAATTGCCAACCGCATTTATTCCCTAGCCAAGCAATACGGCTTGATTTTAAACCCGGACAAATATATCGATGAAATGTCCGTCAGCGAGCAACAATCGGTAGAAATTATGAAAATGCTCTACCGAGGCGCCGACGTTTTGATTTTGGACGAGCCCACAGCCGTTCTGACGCCCCAGGAAATTCAGCGTTTCTTTGAAATTCTCCGCAATATGCGGGACGACGGCTGCGCCATCGTGATCATCACCCATAAGATGAACGAGGTGCTGGAGATTAGCGACCGCGTAACGGTATTGCGCAAGGGAGAAAGCGTCGGCACTGTGGAGACGTCTAAAATCGACGCCGCCGCCTTAACCGAGATGATGGTGGGCTATCCCATCGACCTTTCCATCCGGCGCAGCCCCATGCCGCAAAAAACAAAGGTTCCCCTTTTAGAACTGCAAAACCTTACAATCCTCGGTGAAAATGGCCGCAAGGTTATCGACGATATGAGCTTTCGGCTCTTTTCCGGCGAGGTTTTGGGCGTGGCGGGCATTGCCGCCAGTGGCCAAAAGGAGCTTTGCGAGGCCATCGTCGGCCTGCACCCCATCGAATCCGGCAAGGTGCTGCTTAAAGGCGAATCCCTGGCGGGTTTAAGCCCCATTGACATCATCAAAAAGCGCGTTTCCATGAGCTTTGTGCCGGAGGATCGTCTCGGCATGGGCCTGGCCGGCGGCCTCGACATCGTTGACAATGTGTTGTTAAAGTCATACCGGCATACGCCGGGTTTCTTCGTGGATCGAAAGGGCGGCGAGGAATTGGCGAAAAAGATCGTAGAGCGGTTCGACATCAGCACCCCTTCCATCCACCATCAGATCAAAAAACTCTCCGGCGGCAATATCCAAAAGGTACTGCTGGGCCGTGAAATCGACCTGGATCCGGAGGTATTGATCACCGCCTACCCCGCCCGGGGCCTCGACATCGGCGCTTCCTATAATATTTACAATGTCATCAATGAACAGCGGGAAAAAAACGTCGGCGTCCTCTATATCGGCGAGGATCTTGATGTCATCCTGGAACTTTGCGATCGCATTCTGGTAATGAGCCACGGCAAGGTCATGAAAATTGTCGACGCGCTGAAGGTGACCAAGGAAACCCTGGGCCTTTTGATGCTGGGGCAAGAAATCGCAGCGGAGGAGGCGGCCTATGCTTAAAATCGTAAAAAAGGCGGCATCCACGCCGCGGCAGGAGTTTCGCCAGCGGCTGCTCGCCATTGTGTTCGCCCTCATCGCCACCGCCCTCATCATTCTTTTCATGGGCTATAATCCCCTCGAAGTTTTTTATAAAATGGTCGAAGGCTCCATGATGTCCGTCTACCGTTTTAAGGAAACCATCAATAAGGCAATCCCCCTCGCCGTCATCTCCCTCGGCATCGCCATCGCCTTTAAGATGAAATTTTGGAACATCGGCGCGGAAGGCCAATTCTATATGGGGGCTTTTGGCGCCGCCTTCTTCGCATTGCGCTATGATTTTCTGCCCCGGCCTTTGCTGCTTTTGATCATGTTCATTGCCGCCTTGGCCATGGGCGGGGCCTGGAGCTTTATCCCCGGCATTCTGAAAGCCAAGCTGGGAACAAATGAGACCCTCGTCACATTGATGATGAACTATATCGCCATCAAGTGGATCACCTATTTGCAGTTTGGCCCCTGGAGGGATCCGGGGGCTTCCGGGTTTCCCAAAATCGCCGTATTCTCCACCAATGCGGTGCTGCCGAAACTTTTCGGCGTGCACATCGGCTGGTTGATCGCCCTTATTCTCGTCGTCCTCGTCCATATCCTTTTAAAAAAGACAAAATTGGGTTATGAAATCACCGTGGTGGGGGAAAATATCGCCACGGCAAAATATGCCGGCATGAATGTGACGAAAATTTTATTGATAGCGGTGGTTCTTTCCGGCGCCATTTGCGGAGCCGCCGGGATGATGCAGGCCTCGGGCATCGAAAGGTCTTTGACCTATCAGATGAGCGGCGGCATCGGCTTCACCGCGATCATCACTTGCTGGCTGGCGCGGCTGAATCCCTTTTCCATCGCTATCGTTTCCTTTTTCTTCGCAATTTTGGTGCAGGGCGGGGCTTTTTTGCAAAGTTCCCTGCAAATTCCGGCGGCGGTGGCGATGATTTTTCAAGGCGTCATTCTCTTTTTCGTGCTGGGCTCTGATTTCTTTACGCAATACCGCGTCGTTTTCTCCCGGGAAAAAGGGACGAAAACCCAAGTGTAAGGAGGATAGAAACATGACAGAAACCACTTTGGCCGTCGCCCTGTTTCTGCAAACCGCCGTACAGATGGGAACCCCCATCCTGTTCGGAACCTTGGGGGGCCTTTTGGGAGAACGGGCCGGGAACCTCAATCTAGGCGTCGAAGGTATGATGCTGATGGGGGCGGCCTTCGGCTTTCTGGCGGCCTATGCCACAGCCAATCCCTGGATCGCCGTGCTGGCCGCCGGCGCCGCCGGCGCTTTCGGCGCTTTGATCTATGCCTTGATCACCGTCAGCCTGCGGGGCAACCAGATCGTAACCGGCCTTGCCCTGACGATTTTTGGCAGCGGCATCGCGAACTTTCTTGGCAAAAGCCTATCGGGATTGGCCCTGCCGGCCCCGGTCAAGGCGGCGTTTCAGACCATAACGATTCCGATCCTGGCGGACATTCCCATCATCGGCAAGGCACTCTTCTCGCAAAGCCCCTATGTGATCTTTGCCATGGTCGCCGCCATCGTGATCTACCTGTATTTCAAAAAAACCACCTGGGGCCAAAACCATAAAGCCGTCGGCGAAAACCCCGCCGCCGCCGATGCTTCCGGCATCCATGTGATCCGCTATAAATATCTTGCCTTAGCCGCCGGCGGCTTTCTCTCCGGAATGGGCGGCGCTTACCTCTCTCTCGTTTTCGTGCCCCGCTGGCAGGATAATATCACCGCGGGTCTGGGCTGGATCGCCGTGGCCCTGATCATCTTCTGCACCTGGCATCCGCTGAAGGCCATTCTCGGCGCCTATTTTTTCGGCGCTTTGCGGGCGGTGGTGTTTAAGATCCAGGGGCTGACCTTCGCCATTTTTGGCCACAACTTCACCGTCGCGTCGAATCTCGTCGATATGCTGCCCTATGTGATGACGATTCTCGTTCTGGTCATCATCACTTTCCGCAACAATCGCAAACACCAACCTCCGGCCTGGCTGGGAACGCCATATTTCAGGGAGGACAGATAAACCGATGAGGAGGGTTACCATGCAAGAGGAAACAAAACCGATGGCAAACGGCGCAGAAACCGCCGAAGTTAACGAAGAAGCAACGGTGCCACAAACCGTCAAAGGAACCGAGGGAGCGGGAGAAAAGGAAAAACCGGCCGTGCCCGAAAAACCGTGGCATAACAGCGACGGCGCCGTCACCGCCGCTACCCCGCAGCCCAAAACAGATCCCGCACCGGTACAGGAAGAAAAAAGCCCCCGGCCGGGAAAGACTGTCCCCGGCGGCGGCCCCACCCCGGATAAGCCGGTCAAAAGGCCCCGGCACAAAGACAAAATCCTGCACATGGATTATAAACTCAGCTATGAACATGTCTACGAAACCTTCACCCTGCTCGGCCAGAAAAGCCGCACACTGCGAACCGTACAAATCGCCACCCTGGTCTTGGCGGTGCTGTGCAGCTTATTGGCCTATTTCATCGACGAAGGAAACTTCATGTTCTTGCTCGCCATCGTCGTATTCTTCATCGTTGCCGGCTATCTGCTTTTTGTACCGGACAATAAAAGAAAAAAGCAGGCGACAAAGGTGATGGAGATGGATCCCACCTACAAGTTAAAAATCTACAGCGACGGCAGCCTGGAATCGCCCCTTCAGGGCAAAGTAAAAATGGAAGAGGACAAAAAAGCCATCTCCTTTGAGGGGCCAAATGTATTCGCCATCGGACTGCAAGGAAAATACAGCTATTGCATCCCCAAATCCTACCTGGACGAAGCGGAAACCCAGGCCCTGCGCGAGGTTTTGCAGGCCAAGACGAGGTTCCGCAAGGAAGAGAAGCTGAGAAAGTAAGGGGGCGGCTTTATGGGGAAATACATCATCGCCCTTGACCAAGGCACCACCAGTTCCAGGGCGATCATCTTCGACGGGAAGCAGCAAATTGTCGGCGTCGCCCAAAAAGAATTTCGGCAAATCTTTCCCCAAGCCGGTTGGGTGGAACATGACCCGATGGAGATTTATGGCAGCCAAAGCGGCGTTCTTGTGGAAGCGATTCACCGCGCCAATATCAGGCCGGAAGAAATTGCCGCCATCGGCATCACCAACCAGCGGGAAACGACGATTCTATGGGATCGCAAAACCGGCCTGCCCATTTACAATGCCATCGTTTGGCAATGCCGGCGCACCGCCGCCATCTGTGAGGAATTGAAAGCGGCGGGATATGGCGATTATGTGCGGGAAAACACCGGCCTGCTCATCGACGCTTACTTTTCCGCCACCAAGATCAAATGGATTCTCGACCATGTCGACGGCGCGCGGGAAAAAGCGAAGCGGGGTGAAATCCTGTTCGGCACCGTTGACACCTGGCTGGTCTGGAAGCTCACCGGCGGCAAAGCCCATGTCACCGACATGACCAATGCCAGCCGAACCATGCTGTACAATATCAACACCCGGCAATGGACAAAAAGATGCTCGCGGCCCTGGACATACCCGCCGCCATCCTGCCGGAAGTGCGCTTTTCCAGTGAAGTATACGGTCATATTGAAATCGGCGGGTTCCGCATCCCCATCGCCGGTATCGCCGGCGACCAGCAAGCCGCCCTTTTCGGCCAGGCCTGTTTTGAGCCCGGCGATGCCAAGAACACCTATGGCACCGGCTGCTTTCTGCTGATGAACACCGGAGAAAAACCGGCCGCCAGCCGAAACGGTATGCTGACCACCATCGGCATCGGGCTAAAGGATCAAGTCCACTATGCTTTGGAGGGGAGCGTTTTTACCGGCGGCTCCGTCATCCAATGGCTGCGGGATCAACTCGGCCTCTGGAGGAAGCCGCCGACGCCGAATACTTCGCCAATAAGGTTCACGATACCGCCGGGGTCTATATCGTCCCCGCCTTCACCGGTTTGGGAGCGCCCCATTGGGATATGTATGCCCGCGGCGTCATCGTCGGTCTCACCAGGGGCGCCAATCGGAACCATCTGATTCGCGCCGCACTGGAAAGCATCGCCTACCAATCCGCGGATCTGCTCGCCGCCATCGCCGACGACAGCGGCCTTCCGGTTCGCTCCCTGAAGGTCGACGGCGGCGCCGGCGCCAACAATTTTCTGATGCAGTTTCAGGCGGACATCATCGCCCAACCGGTGTTGCGGCCCAATATCAAGGAAACCACCGCCCTCGGCGCCGCTTACCTGGCCGGTTTAGGTGGGCCTCTGGGATAGCCCCCAAGAGATCCGCAACCATTGGACCTTGGATCGTAAATTCATACCCGCCATGGCGGAAGGGGAACGGACGGAAAAACGCAGAGGCTTGGGAACGGGCACTGCATTGCTGTAAGACATGGGGCAGCGACCGTTAAATCTGCCGATCGGTTTCCCCTGCCCTTTCGCGAGAAAAATGGAAGCGGCGGTCGCCGCGGAAGTACCGGGAAGCATCCGCTTCATCGATTATACCCACTGAAACCAGCCGGCTTTTTCATCAAGCAAAGAACACCCCTTCCCCAATATCCTTGGGAAAGGGGTGTTTTGGATCATTGCCAGGCCTGCAAGCCGCCGCTTCCGGCCGAAGGAACACTTTTAACCCGTTTCTATTCGGGTGTCCGCTGGCCGGTTTGGCCGGAGCGGCAAGGCCGGCGGCATAAACAAACCGTTTTCACCATAAGGGACGAAAAGATATTACCGAGCGGCCAACAAAATCCACAACTCGCTTCATGTTCCATTTTCCGCAAAGGGGTCTTTGCCATTTTCTGTCCGTTTTACGGCGGCCCGCCCACCGTCAATCCCCCAACCTATGCAAGAAGAGGCCGCTCCTTAGCTTAGGTTCAAACCAGGTGCTCTTCGGGGGCATCACCTTGCCGGAATCGGCGACGGAGAGCAGGTCTTCGATCAATACCGGGCAGAGGGCAAAGGCCACGCCGGAACCGGCCCGCCGTTCCAGCTCTTCCAAACCGCGGATGCCGCCGATGAAATCGATGCGGCTGTCGGTGCGGGGATCCTCAATGCCCAAAATCGGCGACAGCAAATGGTTCTGCAAAATCGCGGCGTCCAGCCGGTTCACCGGGTCTTCTTCCGGATAGGTGCCGGGCTTGGCGGTCAACGCATACCAATCGCCGTTGAGGTACATGCCGAAAACATGCTTTTCCATCGGGCGGAAGCGGCTTTCTTTTTTTTCAATGCTGAATTTCTCCGCAACCTGTTCCAAGAACGCTGCCACCGGAAGGCCGTTCAAATCCTCCACCACCCGGTTATAGTCCATGATGAACAGATCCTCGTCGGGGAAGGCCACCGACAGGACAAAGTTAAATTCCTCTTCGCCACTGTAGCCGGGGTTCTCTTCCCGCCGTTTCTTCCCCACCGCCGCGGCAGAAGCGGCGCGATGGTGTCCGTCGGCAATATAAAGGCTTGCGGTGGCGGCGAAAAGCCGCTGAATTTCCGCGATCGCCGCATCGTCGTCAACGGGCCAAAGCAGGTGGGTGAAACCGTCGGCGGATTGAAAATCATATTCCGGCCGATGGAATTTGATCCAATTTTGGATCAGGCGGTTGAGCTTTTCATTCTTTCGGTAGGTTAAAAAGATGGGTTCCGTATTGCAATCGCAAACATCGAAATGGCAGATGCGATCCTTTTCTTTTTCCTTCCTGGTGAATTCATGGCGCTTGATGACGCCATTTTCATAATCGTCGATGGCGGCGCAGCCCACCAGTCCCGTCTGGACCCGGCCCCACATCATCTGCCGGTAAATATAATAGACGGGTTTTTCCTCTTCAAACAAGGTGCCGTCGGCAAGAAAAGAGGCCAGGTTTTCTTTGGCTTTTTCATACACGGCGTCCTCATAAGCGCTGCAAGCGGGCAAATCAATCTCCGACCGACTCACCCGCAAAAAGCAGAGGGGGTTCCCCGCCGCCATGGAAACGGCTTCCTCCCGGTTCATCACATCATAGGGCAAAGCGGATACCGCCGCCGCCCGGGACGGCGACGGCCGAATGCCTTTAAAAGGGCGAAATACTGCCATGGGCCACCTCCAAAAATTATTTCATACGCAGCAATAATTCTCCCGCCTTGACCGATTGTCCTTCTTTTACCAAGATTTTGTCCACCAGCCCCCGCTGGTTGGCGACGACGCTGGTTTCCATCTTCATTGCCTCGATCACTGCCAGGGCCTGGTTTTTCTCCACCGCCTCCCCTTCCCGAACCAAAACCTTTGAAACGCAGCCCGGCAAATTGGAGCCGATTTCCAATTGATTGTCGGGATCCGCCATCACCGCCGCCGCAGCAACGGTTTCCAGCGCCTTGTCTAAGACGGATACTTCCCGTTTCGCGCCGTTTAATTCAAAGATCATATTGCGGGTACCGTCGTCATTGGCATCTCCGGGGCCAATATATTTGATGGCCAGGGTTTTCCCTTCTTCAATGGTCAATTCCGTCATTTCGCCGGACGCATGCCCATAAAGAAAACATGGGTCTCCATTTGGCTGATATCGGCGTATTCTTCCCGGTGCTCGAGAAAATCTTCGATCACCTTGGGGTATAGGCACCAGCTGATCGCGCGGCGGCTTGGTTCATGCATCGTTTTGCTCTTTAATTTTTCCTCGGCGGCGTTGAAATCAATGGGAGAGAGCAATTCTCCGGGGCGGCAGGTAATCGGTTCCGCGCCCTTCAGCACCACCTTTTGTAAGTCTTTGGGGAAACCGCCGGCGGCTGCCCCATCATGCCCTTAAAATAGCTCACCACCGAATCGGGAAAGTTCAGCGTTTTGCCCCGTTCCACCAAATTTTGGCCGTCGAGATTGTTTTGCACCATGAAGATGGCGAGATCCCCCACCATTTTGGAGGAAGGCGTCACCTTGACGATGTCGCCGAGAATTTCATTGACCTCTTTAAACTTCTCTTTGACCTCGGTGAACATATGGCCCAGGCCCAGCGATTCCACCTGGGGTTTCAAATTGCTGTATTGGCCGCCGGGAATCTCATAACGGTAGATATCGGTGGTGGGATTTTTCAAATCCGCCTCAAATTGCTTATAATAAGGGCGCACATCCTCCCAATATTGGGTCAACTGTTGCAAGTCCCAAAGGTTAAGCCCCGTGTCCCTTTTTTGGCCTTCCAAAGCGGCGACGATGGCATTCATCGAGGGCTGGCTTCTGGGCCGCCAAACTGCTGATGGCGGTATCGACGATATCAACACCGGCTTCGGCGGCCATCAACAGCGTCGCCACTTGATTGCCGCTGGTATCGTGGGTGCAGGTGAATCGGAATCCCCACCGCATCCTTCAAAGCCGTTACCAGGCGCTTTGCCGCATAGGGCTTCAAGAGGCCCGCCATGTCCTTGATGGCGAGAAAATGGATGCCGGTTTTTTCCAATTCCTTCGCCAAATTCACATAATATTGCAGCGGGTATTTGTCCCGCTTGGGATCGTCGATGTCGCCGGTATAGCAGATCGTGCCTTCGGCGATTTTGCCGGTTTTCAACACCTCTTCGATGGCGATCTCCATCCCCGGCAGCCAATTCAACGAATCGAAAATACGAAAAACGTCGATGCCGCTATCGGCGGCCTCCCGGATAAAGGCGCGGATCAAATTGTCGGGATAATTGGTATACCCCACCGCATTGGCGCCGCGAAACAGCATCTGGAAGGGAATATTGGGGATCCTTTTTCGCAATTCGTCCAGACGCGCCCAGGGGGATTCATGAAGAAAGCGATAGGCGACATCGAAGGTGGCGCCGCCCCACATCTCCAGCGAAAATGCGTCGGCCAGACAATGGGAGGTCGCTTCGGCGATGTTTACCAGGTCGCGGGTACGCACCCTGGTCGCCAACAGCGACTGGTGGGCGTCCCGAAAGGTGGTATCGGTGATTAGCAATTTTTTCTGGTCGAGAACCCAGCGCTTCACCGCCTCGGGCCCCTTTTGGTCTAAAACTTCCTTTAAGCCCCGATGGGACGGTTCCTCCAATTCCCGGGGAATCCGGGGCTGGTCATATTCCCGTTCTTTCGGCTCTTCATTGTTGAGGATCAAGCCGCCGATATATTTCAGCACCTTGGTCGCCCGGTCCCGGGAAGGCTCGATGTCGCAAAGGGACGGCGTCTCGTCGATAAAGTTCGTATGGGTAAGGCCGGCCCGGAAGGTTTCATTGTTCAAAAGGTTATAGAGAAAGGGGATATTGGTTTTCACACCCCGTACCCGCACTTCCCCAATGGCCCGGATCGCCTTATTGATTGCCCCCTCAAAGGATCGGTCGTGGGTGGTGATTTTCACCAGCAGGCTGTCATAATAGGGGGAAATGACCGCGCCGGTATAGGCATTGCCGGCGTCCAAACGCACGCCGAAGCCGCCGCCGCTGCGATAGGTGGTGATTTTGCCCACGTCCGGCGCGAAATGATTGCGCGGATCCTCGGTGGTTACCCGGCATTGGATCGAATAGCCCCGCATAGAAACGGCGCTCTGGGAAGGGAGGTTCAGCTCCGGAGAGTCCAGCGTCTTTCCTTCGGCGATCAGAATCTGCGCCTGCACAAGGTCGATGCCGGTGACCATCTCCGTCACCGTATGCTCCACCTGGATACGCGGGTTCATCTCAATGAAATAGTGGTTGCCGTCTTTGTCGACCAGGAATTCCACGGTGCCGGCATTGACATATTGTACCTCCTTGGCGATGCGAACCGCATCGGCCAAAATCGCCTGGCGCTTTCCCTCGGAAAGGGTGAAGGCCGGCGTATATTCCACCACCTTTTGATAACGCCGCTGCACGGAACAATCCCGCTCATAAAGATGGACGATATTGTGGGCTTGATCCGCCAGAATCTGTACTTCGATGTGTTTGGGCTTCTCCAGAAATTTTTCCATGAAGATATCTTCATTGCCAAAGGCCTTGCGGCTTTCGTTCTTAACGAGCAAAAAAGCGTCGGCCAGTTCCTCTTTACAGCGAACCAGACGCATACCCCGGCCACCGCCGCCGGCGGAGGCTTTCAGGATTACGGGATAGCCATAGGAAGCCGCCAATTCCTTCGCCTCTTCAACGGAGGCCAATGGCGCTTCCCCGCCGGGAATCGTCAGCACCTGGCAGCGCTTCGCGATCGCTTTGGCATTGATCTTATCCCCCATCTGGGCCAAAACATGGGAGGGCGGGCCGACAAAGACGATCCCGGCGTCCTCACAAGCCTTGGCGAAGGCGGGATTCTCCGAAAGAAAGCCGTAGCCGGGATGGATTGCGTCCACTTTCTTTCTTTTGGCCAGCTCGACAATGCGATCGATGTCCAAATAGGCGGCAAGGGGGCTTTTGTTTTCCCCTAGGAGATAGGCCTCGTCGGCCTTGGTGCGAAACAGATTGTAAATGTCCTCTTTCGAATAAATGGCAACGGTTTTCAAACCCAAATCATAAGCGGCGCGGAAAATGCGGATGGCAATTTCCCCCCGGTTGGCCACCATGATCTTTCTTATTTTTTTGTCGCTAGGCGACGGCATACAATCACCCCATTATTAGAATTTTCAGAATTCTTTGACGAATATTTGATTTATAGTATAGCAGAACCAACCCGCAACCACAAGGAGTTTTTTATGCCGGAAAAAGCGGTTGTAAATTGCAAGTTGAATTGCCCGGATATTTTGGCCATAACACGAAGCTCCGATAGATGGAGCAACCCATAGACGGCGCTTTTTCTTACGGTAAGAAGCGGCACACGCCTATAGGCGCGAATTTTCGATGCCAAGCCATCCAAACCACCGGCCCACCCGCGGCCTGCCGCCACCGGTTTCTCAAGGAGGATAAAATGGCATCACCGCCAAGGAATGACGGAGCCACGGCGGTACAAATCGGATACAAAAGCGCCCGGCCACTGTGGACATGGAAATCATACCGTGGAACCGGGCGTTGATTCTTTATGGCTTTGGAGGGGCTTATTCCGCCGCCTCTTCCTCCGTTGCCGCCGGAGCCGGGGCTTGTGCCGTCCCTTCCTCCTTTGCCGGGAACAGCAACTCCCGGAGGGCTTCGAGGAAGTGCTTGTTTTCTTTCCGTAGGCCGACAGAAACGCGAATTTTCGTCGGATAGCCGAAAATCTCCCCGGTGCGCACGATCACGCCCTTTTTCAGCAAGGCCTGGAACAGCCCGCAGGCGTCGACATTCGTTTCCACCAGGATGAAGTTGGCCTGGCTTTTCACCACTTCCAGCCCCATCGCCTCCAATTCCTTGGTCAGATAGGCCCGTTCCACCCGGTTGAATTCCACGGATTTCGTGATGTATTCCTTATCCTGCAATGCCGCCAGGGCAGCGGCCTGGGCCAGCCGGTTGACATTGAAGGGCTCCCGGGCCCGGTCGACGGCGGCCACCACTTCCCGGTCGGCGACGCCATAGCCGACCCTAAGGCCGGCGAGGCCGTAGGCCTTGGAAAAGGTTCTTAAAACCACCACATTGGGGTGGCGGCGAAAACATTCGACGCCGTCGGGAGAATTGGGATCCCCCACATATTCAAAATATGCCTCGTCGATAACGATGAGGATATCGGGGCCGACCCGGTGCAGAAATTGCCGCAGCTGTTGGTCGCTGACGACGGTGCCGGTGGGATTGTTGGGATTGCAGATATAGATCATCTTTGTTCTGGTGCTGATGGCGGAAGCCATCGCCGGCAAGTCATTGACATATTCCGCCGTTAAAGGAATCGGCTTCACCGTGGCCTCGCAAAGGGCGGCGGCGCGGCAATATTCTCCGAAAGAGGGATCCGGCACGATGATCTCATCCCCCGGTTCAAGATAGCAGATCGAGAGCAGCTTGATCAGTTCATTGGAACCGTCGCCAAAGACCAGCTGTTCCGGTTCGACTTTCAGTTTTCCGCCAAAGCCGCCCGCAATTCATAGGCATGGGCATCGGGATAGAGGCTGCCCTTCAAAGCCGCCACGCCGATGGCTTCTACGGCCGAGAGCGGCGGGCCCAGCGGGTTTTCATTGGATGCTCAGCTTATGCACCTCGTCAAGGCCAAGTTCCCTCTGTACTTCCTCAATCGGCTTCCCCGGCGAATAGGGGAGATACACTCGAAGCAGGAACGCGCTTTCAACATCTGTCTTTCTCCTTACAACTCGTATAGTTCTTGTCCCTGTACCAGCCGAACGCCGGCGGCCTCCAGGGTTTCGATGGCCTTTTGGGGGTTTTCCACCTGGAAGATGAGGATGGCGTCCCTCACTTTTTCTGCCGAGGAAGGCATAGAGATATTCCAAATTGATGTCGGCGGCTTCGATGACGCTGAGAATCCGTTCCATGCCGCCGGGGTATCCGCCACCTCCACCGCAATCACCTGGGAAATTTTAGCGGTGATATTGGCTTCCTGCAAGGTAGCCAAGGCCTTTTCCGGCGCATCCACAATTAGCCGCAAGATGCCAAAGGCGCTGGTGTCGGCGATGGACAAGGCCCGGATATTGATGTCCGCCGCCGCCAGTGCCTTGGCCACCCGGTAAATGCGGCCCCTTTTATTCTCCAAAAAACGGAGATTTGCTTTACCATCATAAGAGAATCCCTCCCTTTCCATTCTTCATTTCCTTCATTTCTTTCATTTCAATTTGCGATTGTCCGTGACACGCTTTGCCTTCCCCTCGCTGCGGGGTAAGGTTCCTTTGCCCAATAGGGTGATTTTCGCGCCGATGCCGAGGGTGCTATTGATGTCCTGGGCGATCTTGTGGCGATAGGCCTCGATATTTTTCACGGTGCCGGAGAAAATTTCGTCGTCAATTTCCACTTGCACTTCCAGCCTGTCCAAATTGTCCACCCGATCCACCACCAGGTGATAGTGGGGGCTGGTGCTGCCCTGTTCCAACAAAACGCTTTCAATTTGCGAAGGAAAGACATTGACGCCACGGATGATCAGCATATCGTCGCTGCGGCCCATGATCTTCCTCATGCGCACGTGGGTGCGGCCACAGTCGCAGACGGCGGCGTCCAGCGAGGTAATGTCCCTTGTCCGATAGCGCAAAAGCGGCAGGCCCTCCTTGGTAAGGGTGGTAAAAACGATCTCCCCTTCGCTGCCATAGGGCAAAACTTCCTCGGTAACAGGGTCGATGATTTCGGGATAAAAATGATCCTCGAAAAGGTGCAGCCCCTTTCTAGCGGGGCAATCGATGCCGACGCCGGGGCCCATCACTTCGCTTAAACCATAGATGTCCCTGGCGGCGATGCCCAGCCGCTTTTCCAATGTGTCTTGCATCTCATCGGTCCAGGGTTCCGCGCCGAAAATGCCGACCTTTAGCTTGAGATCGCCCTTCTTATAGCCCATCTCTTCGATCAGATCGGCAAGGTAAAGGGCATAGGAAGGGGTGCAGGCCAAAGCGGTGGTGCCATAGTCCTTCATGATCATCACTTGTTTCTTGCTATTGCCGGAAGAAGCGGGGATCACCGAAGCCCCCAGTTTTTCCACGCCATGGTGCAAGCCCAAGCCGCCGGTAAACAACCCGTATCCATAGGAAACCTGCACGATGTCATGGGAACCAAGGCCGGCGGCGACGATAAGAAGGGCCACCATCTGGCTCCACATTTCAATGTCGTTTTTCGTGTACCCCACAACGGTGGGTTTTCCAGTGGTGCCGGAAGAGGAATGAATCCGCACGATTTCATTCATCGGCGCCGCGAACAGACCATAGGGGTAATGGTCCCGCAAATCATCCTTGTAAGAGAACGGCAGCTTCCGAATGTCCTCAATCCCTTGGATATCGCCGGGTTCCAGCCCTTTCGCCTTCATCTTCTCCCGATAGGAAGGCACGTTCCGATACACCTGTTCTACCGTGGCGCTCAAGCGCTCACCCTGCAAATGCTGCAATGCATCCCGCCCATCGTTTCGGCTTTTTCGTCCCAATACATGTTTTCACCTTCACTTTGCTACCAAAATAATCGGTATTCCCGCCACTGTATATGGCAAGAAACGATCCATCTACAGCGTAATTTTAGCACAGATAGACAACCTTGTAAAGGAGAAACCGCACCAAGAAAGCGTAGGAAAAGCGCCCATCGCGGTGGCTTGGGGCCGTTTTCCGGGGCCGCGGCGTCCGCCGAAAACCGGGCGAATCCAAACGCTTAACGCAAAAAAACACCGTCCCCTATTCCCAAAATGGTGCTTTCCTTATTTCATGTTGCGCCAAAGGAGGGAAGGGCGGCATACTTTCATTCCCCTTCGCCCGTTTCCGCCGCCATCTTTAAGTACCTTTTCTTCTTCGTTAAAAGGCCGCCCATGCGCCCGGTTTCTTCGCGCTAAGACCGGCCCAACCCACCTGCCGCACTTTATCCAACAACCCAAGTTCCGCCGCGATTTCCATCTTTAAGGCCTCCACGTCGTCGGGGGTTTTTTCATCTTGCTTTTGCGGGATTTGCCAATGAACTCTTCCATGTTCTCACCTCGCCGTTACTATGCGCCTTTATTGGAAGAATTATGCAATGAATCCATCAATTCTCAGAGGGCGAACATCAAAAGCAAGGCAAACACATAGGCCAGCGCAAACTTGGGATAGAAGGACGCCATCTCTGTTTCCAGGCGCCGTTCCGCGGCGGCGTCTCCCAAGGCGCCAAGGTTTGCCGCCGCCATCAGGTTCTTTGCCGCCGGAACGGTCAAAAAGACCAACAGCGGCCAAAAATCGGTGACGCCATAGAGAACGTTTAAAAGCAAAAGCAGATAGGCGAGGACGGTTAGAATATAGAAGAGCCGATAAGCAAAGAAAGCCCCCCAGGTATTGGGCAATGTGAGATAGCCGGCGGCCAGATCCGTTTCCCGGTCGCGAATTTCCCCGCAAAGGTGGAAGGCGGCCAACATAAGCCCCAAGGGCAACACCCCCACCAACCCATCCACCGAAAAAGCACCGGTTTGCCCATAAAAAGCCGCCAAACCCAGGGACACCCCTTCCACCAAAGACAGCACCGCCAGCGCCAAGCCCGGTTTCTGAAAGGCCCGGTCGAAGCCGAAGAGGTAAAGGGCAAAAAAGGCGAGGAATCCCGGCAGCAAAAGCCCCCAGCCGGAAACGAGGCAGAGGATAAGGCCAAAAAGGGCCGCAAACAGCGCCGCACAAATTGACAGTGGCAGCAGCAACTCCGGCCCATAAGGCCAAGGCAAAGCCGCGAAAAAATAGGGCGACACCCGGGCCGGTTCCGCCAGTGCCAGGCGGCGGTGGGAAAGCAAAGCGCCGAGAGACAGAGAACCAAAAAAGACCGCGCAAAGCAGCAGCAGAACCGGGGACAGGCGAAAGTCCCCCGCCCCCAGCAAACTCCCGGCCGCAATGGGGAAAAGCGGCAGCGTAAAGAAGGGCGGCAGCGCCGGTTTTCTCAAGGCCTTGGGGCAAATGTCGCCCAGTCGTCGCAAAAATTGTTCCAGCATAGTGCCGCGCCTTTCTTATTTCAGCTTTTCTACAAGGTCGGCGACATTGGCGGCAAAGGTTTTTAAATTTTCCATGCCTTCGCGATCCTTTTCTACTTCACCGGGTTCCCGGCCAAATCCCATATTCCAATAGTCGGCCCCGGGCACCACCATGCCATTGATGAAAAAGAACATCAGCATTTCCTGGATCGTCGCCGTATGTCCCCCCCGGCGGGCAACGGCGAAGGGGCCGCCGACCTTGCCTTTAAGGAAGCGTTCGCCGCCATAGCTCACCATGGCGAGGCGCTGCAAAAAGTTCATCGCTTCGCCTCTGGCGGTGCCGAAATAGACCGGAGCGCCGATGATGAACCCATCCGCCTCCTTCACCTTCAGAATCAGGCCATTGGCATCGTCGTCAATGGCGCATTTCCCCAGCTTCTTGCAGGCATAACAAGCTTTGCAGCCCCGAAATTCCTTCCCGGCGAAGGAGACAATTTCCGCCTCGCTCCCCTTTTCCTCTATGGTTTTGGCCATTTCGGCCAGGATTGTCATGGTATTGCCGTTTTTCCGCGGGCTGGTGGACAACAACAGTATTTTCGCCATCTGCCGCTCCTTTCGCAGTCGATTCCGCATTTTCTGTCTATCATTCTAGCACAAAGGGGTTTTGAAGTCCAGGCAATTGCCGCTGAAATGGGGGCTCGCCCCAACCGGGGGCTCCCGGAAAAAGGGTTGCATTTTCCCGGCGCATCCGCTATGATTGAACATGGATTTTTTCTCAGGAGGTTCCACCGTGAGCATCATCGAACTACTCAAAGCCGCCTTTTTTGGCATTGTCCAGGGCATTACCGAATGGCTTCCCATCAGCAGCACCGGCCACCTCATCCTCGTTCAGGAAATTCTGCCGCTTCATACCAGCGCGGCTTTTTGGAGCACCTTCTCGTTGTGATCCAGCTCGGTTCCATCATTGCCGTGCTGCTGCTCTATTGGCATAAGCTGAACCCTTTTCCCCAAAAAGACAAGGCAGGAAAAAGCGATACCCTTCCTCTGGGGTAAGGTGCTGGTGGCGGTGGTTCCCGCCGGAATCATCGGCGTTCTCTTTGGAGGACACCATCGACGCCCTCTTCTACAATCCCCAAACCATCGCGGCGACGCTGATCCTATACGGCGTTCTCTTCATCCTATTGGAGAACAGGAACAAAGCGCCAAGAATCGAAGATTTCAGAGCATTGGGCTATAGAACCGCCCTCGGCATCGGTATCTTCAGGTATTGGCGCTGATTCCCCGGTACGTCCCGATCCGGAGCGACAATTCTCGGCGCGGTTTTCCTCGGCACTTCCCGGCACATCGCCGCGGAATTTTCCTTTTTCTTGCCATCCCAGTGATGTTCGGCGCCAGCTTTTTGAAACTGATAAAAAACGGCCTCGGCTTTTCCGGCGCGGGAATGGGCCATTCTTTTGGTGGGTTCCGTCGTCTCCTTCTTCGTCTCGATTTTGGCCATTAAATTCCTGATCAATTATATCAAGAACCACGACTTTAAAATTTTCGGCTATTACCGAATTGTATTGGGGATCTTCTGCTCTTATTCTTCCTTTTCACATAAAATCTAATTTACAAAATCTAAAAGCCATAACATTTCAGAAAACAGAAGCCACCGCCGCGGCCCGAATAAACGGAGCCCGGCGGCGTTTTTATTTCCGTTGTGGTTTAAGCCTGTGCATAGCCACGGCTATCGCCACTTGCGGCCTTTAAACACCGCAAGGTATGCCCGCAACCGGGCAATGGCTCCCGCCTGACCTGTCGAAAGCTGAAGCTTGCCGCCGACGCTGCCTTTCAAAAAATTCTCCTTTGTTATGGCATCACAAAACCACTGTGTTCCGGCAAGAAAAGATGGCATGATCCATGCCGATTTTTTGGCATTGCTAATTTGCCGAAAGCCGTTGCCATAGTAAAATTTTTCCATTATCCTCAAAGTGGAGTGATGCACGTGGAACTCATTTTCGGATAAAAACGGGCCTTTTTAAAACCGCCTGCCGTTTGAAGGGGACGCCGGTATACGCCGGCACCTTTCAGGAGAGCTTCGCCTTCGAGGACACCGTAAACCCTTTGAAAAAACATTTAAACACGAAAATTTGTTCATGAATACATGGGGGAAAGTAAAATGAAAAAACGAGTGATTGCGGCATTGTTGACACTCTGCATGGCATTGGCTTTGTTGCCCGCCGTGAGCTGGCGGCGCCGCTGAGAAGTGAAATCGTCGGCGAAGGGCTCACCCTTTCCTGGGAGAAGTATGTGGTCTATGAATACGGTGGCGAGCGGCTTCGCAGCGACCAAGCTTTCCGCAAAATTCAACCAGATGCTCTGGGAGAAGATGGGCAACGGCTATGACAGAAAAAAGCTCACAGAAAGCTACAACATTTATTATCGCAATTTAAAAGAGCACTTGGCAAGGAGAACGCAGACAATATATGCAAATGGAACCGTGAGTATACCGGCTGGGCGGAAGCCAGCCAGATCTGGCGTTCCCGCATTGGCGCAAGGGAGTATCCGGAGCTGACGGCCTATTTCACGCAGCATGAAGGAAGCGCCTTTCTCAATACGCAGACCGCCGTGGGCGCTTCGCCCGCATTGGCGGAGTGGATCGAATATCAGCGCCTGAGACAGGAGTTTGAAGCGTGGTTTGCGGTCGGCACCGAAGCTACAGCCAAACTGACCAAGTTCAAAAGCGAACAAATAGCGACGGCGTTCTCCGCCACCTCCGGCGAGCTGGTGAAGATGATCATGGACAATGCCCTTCTGAGTAAGCCTTCCGGCAATTTGGCGATGGAAGGGGCGCAGCAGATCTGGAACTATACCAACCAACTCTTTGGCATTGAGGATCGCATTATCAACGGACTAAACGGCGAGGATACGCTCACCGTCGACAAAGCCAAGGAGATTGTCAACGAGCTGGATGCGGCGATGAAAATCCATGAGCATACCGCGGACGTGGCGCATGCCGAGTGCCACAGTCTTAACACGAAGCTAGACACGGCATATCAGGCGCTTTTAACAGCAAACGACGCCTATGCGCAAAATGCCGTTGCCCAGAAGGAGGGCATTGAAACGGCCACGGGCACAATGATACATACACCGGTCACGCCTTCGCCACCCGCCATCCATCCCATTCCGGATCCGCAAAATCCCGGACAGACGACCCTGCCCAAGCCGGACAGCGAGGCAGCCTATCAGAATGTGCTTGCCGCCTACAATGCGGCGGAGGAGCTCTACAACGATTGGATCGCCCTTGCCGCCGGGAATAAAGGGGCGGCGATCAACACGGCTGCGGAGCGTTTGCGGGTTTATCAATGGCCGGAGGGCGTGGAGATGCAGACCCTGCCCGGAAAAAGCCCTGCGGAAATGCTCCGTACCGACCTGAACTTCTTTGATTTTAACGAGACGCTGACCGCAAGCGTAGAAGAAGCCATCACCTGCGGCAATGGCAATATCACCGCATGGGAACAATACAAGGCGGATTGCGAAAATCTTCTGAACAGTGAAACCGCTTATTATAAGGAATCCATTGAGCCGGCGCTCCGGGGCGTGCTGGCCTACATCGGGGACAATGTCAACATAGGCGATTCGTATTACTACCGATACCAAACAATCAAAACCAATGTCAATGACAAGCTCCAAAGCAGCAATGCCCTGCTGGAAAGCCTGGCAAAGATGCAGGTTTCCGGTGGCATCGCCCCGGTTTCCGGCAACTACATGGCATACAGCAATGGCATCCAGTGCGCCATAGATGAAGAAGTGAGAGAAATTGCCCGTTTGAGCGCCAACAAAGAGGCTTGGAAAAGCAAGGTCGCAATCTCTCTGGAACAGGCGGAGCAGGACGCATTACAGTATGCGGAACTGCAAAACAACTATGAACTGGCATTCGACTTCGTACTGGAGCAGGACGCCGAATTCAAGCGTTTAGAAAATGAACTGAATGCCCTTGACTGGTATGCGGCACAGACATACGATGCCCGGGGTTTTTTGACGAAGAGCGAGAGCAATGACCCGCTCAACAGTGTTTTAAGCCCACTTTTCAGCAATGACGCTTTCACGCAGAACGGCATCATCAATTGGGCGGCCCGCACCTCCTTCATCCGGACATACGCCAATACACTGCAGGAATACAGCGTCGAAATGCGCACCGCCGCCATCGGCATCCGAAATGGCCTGTTACAATGCAAATTTTACGCGGCGGCCATGCAGCAGCTCACCGGGCGCACAACCGGCGGCTCTAACAATTACTTGAAAAATCTAAGCGAATTTGGTACCACATTGAAAAGCGAGTGGGAAATTCAATTGAAGTATGGCGAGGATACCCGCGACCATTTTAACACGCTCAACCCGCCGGGGGAATTTACCTTTTCTAAAGCTAAACATCATGATGCGAGATCTATACGGCAATGGCTATGACTTTCTGCGCCTGCGAAATCAAAGCCGCGCTGGATGAAGCGGGCCGACATCATGCGCCTTTCCGAGAAACGCCTTCACCGCCAGAATTACCCATTACCAGAACATGGCAAACTTCACGGAACGGCAGTCGTCGAACCCGCCTACCAGGGTACGCCCATGACGATGGTGAAAACACGCAGCTTCACATGGGACAGAAGGCCTCCACCTTCTACTATACGCATTTCTGGGTATCCGGCGAGACCATCGGCGACATGGCGCGCAAAAAAACGCCGGCTTTGGCCGGCGGGAAGCGCATGAAGCCTCCGGCGGAGGAGACCGCGGCGGCATCTCCCGATGGCGGCTGATGTGTTTGATCTGCCCTTGCCCGTGGGTGAGAGCTGTGATTTATCCGAACAGATTTACATATTGCCCAGGAACGCCACAGAACAGGGCGTTTTCTGGGATAGCTCCAATCACGACATTGCCGGTGTGGATGAAAACGGCGTCGTCTGGGAATTGCCGACGGCATTGCCACCATCACCGCCCGCGCCTTTGACACCCTCGACAGGCAGCGAGACATTTTGAACGGTGATATTCCAGGTCGGGGAAGGCACGCCGGAACCCGGCATTGCCAAAGTGACGGTTTCGCCCGCTGCTGCCAGCGTAAGAAAAGGGGGAATACAGATCTTCACCGCTACCGTCGCCGGATACGAGGTTTCTGACGACACCGTGGCCTGGAGCGTGGCCGGCGGTGTGTCCGGAACAGATATTGACAGATTCCGGCATACTCACTGTGGCAGCGAACGAAACGGCGGAAACGCTGACCGTCACAGCCACTTCCAACGAAGATAACAGCAAAATAGGCTTGGCCTGCGTAAACGTCGTCGGGCAACCGCCGCCACCCCGGCCGCGTCCTTCTCCTTTGACAGTGCAAATGCTGGAAAGCTGATGGGCACCACAACGAATGAAATACTCTCTGGACGGCGGAAGCGATTGGAAGGCCTGCGCAGCGGAACACCGATCTCACCGGCTTTATCGGCGGCATTACCGCGGAAAACGACATCAAGGTTAAGGACATGGGCGATGGCAACACAATCACAGAATCTGAAATCCAAACGATCAATATCACCCGGGCAGCGCATAAACTGACACCCACCCAGCCCAGCGCCATCGGCGGCAGCGGCAGCATCCCCATGACAGCAGTGCACGAATACCGGGCGGACAGCGGCGGTACCTGTGACTTCGGCCAGCGAGACAACAACGCTTCCGCCAGGTACATATCCTGTCCGCGTCAGGCCCTGGGCACCGTGCTCGCTGCTCAATCATCAGAGCATCACGCTGACGGCGTATACCGGCTTTGCGGAAACCACGCCCACAGCGGCGCCATGGATGCCACGCCAGCAATGACCGGCCTTGTGGCAAACGGAAGTTATGCGGTAAACGGAACAAACTTCACGGCGGATGTCAGCAAAATTGGCATTATAAACGCTTGGTTTGGCGCCGCAATTTCACTGGTGAAGAAAGGCGACGAGAGTATAACAACCAATGACAGTACGGCGCAAAACCTCTCGCTCCCGGCGCGGCCTGCGGCCCCGCCTGCGCCGTAACACAGCCCTCCGCAAGCTCCGCCACAGGCAGCATTTCCGGCATCAAGGCGAACATGGAATATTCCACGGATGCCGAAGCAAGCTGGTCGGCCGGAAACGATAAGGATATTGCAGGGTTCGCCCCGGCACCGGTGCTGTCCGCGTGAAAGCCACGGACGCCGCTCCGGCAGGTACGAGCCAACGTATTGCGATCACCGCTTACAATGTCACACCGCCGCCGACTTACAAAGCTGATGTAAACGTAGGCGGGGGCGGCGGCATGGCGCTCCCGGTCACGGTGGATGAGAAAGCAAAAATACCGCTTCTGTCGAAACAAGCGCCGGACTGCTCGGCGCAAAGGGAACCCGTCGTCACCATGCCTTCGATTCCCGGCGTGAACGCTTATGCCGTGGGCATCCCCATTCCTGAACTGGCAACGATTGGCGCGCAAGGCACGCTGACATTTTGTTATTTGCCGGTGCGGCCAACATCACCGTTCCTTCCAATATGCTGACGGGCGTCGCGGGCGCGAAGGGAGATCGCGAAGATCGCCATTGGCGAGGGCGACCGGTCGGCCCTGCCCGCCGGGGTGAAGGCCGCCCTCGGCGACAGGCCGCTCATTCGGCTCACCCTGTCCATCGATGGCAAGCAGACCGACTGGTCGAACCCCGATGCGCCGGTATGGGTATCCATCCCCTATACGCCGACGGCGGCGGAGCAGAAAGCCTAGACAATATCGTCGTTTGGTACATCGGCGGCAGCGGCGATATGGTCACCATCCCCAATGGGCGCTATGACAAGGCCACCGGCACGGTCACCTTCCGCACCAGCCATTTCAGCCACTATGCGGCGGCATATAATAAGGTCGGCTTCAAAGATGTGGCTCCAGGCGTGTGGTACGGCGAAGCCGTGAACTTCATCGCGGCGCGGGAAATCACCAAAGGCACAGGGGCGACCAATTCAGCCCCAACGCCAAACTGACCCGGGGCGAGTTCATCGTCATGATGATGAGAGCCTACGGAATCGCGCCGGACAAAAATTTCAGCGACAATTTCTCGGACGCGGAAATACCTGAGTACACCGGCTATCTTGCGGCGGCGAAGCGGTTGGGCATTATGAGGCGTGAGAATAACAGGTACGCCCCCGGCGGCAGATCAGCCGCCAGGAGATGTTTACATTGCTCTACCGGACGCTGCAAACTCTCGGTGATTTGCCGACGGGAACCTCCAGTAAAACGCTGTCCGACTTCGCGGACGCCATTCTCTCCTCTTATGCCCGGGAGAGGCAATGGCGCTGCTGGTAAGGAGCCGGGATTGTCTCCGGCAGCAACGGGAAGCTCCTTCCCGCCGGCACCAGCACCCGCGCCCAAATGGCGCAAGTGCTCTTTGGCACCTACTGAAATGAGCATTGCGCCAAACGAAGAAGAAAAACCGAGCCGCCGCCATGGAGGCCAAATTAAGCCACCCGCCTTTCTCTAGGCAGGTGGCTCTGGCTGGATTTATGGATTTACGGATTTATAGTGTTTCCGCTTTTGGCGGCCCCGGTCACATGCCCAAAAGCAGCAATAAAATGAGGAGCAATGCGAAGATGAAGCAGTATACGGCGAAGCCCGTCAGTTTATTGCAGGCCACCTTTTTCAAAAAGTAGGCGGCGGCGAAAGCCGCTACGAAAGCGGCGGCAGCGGCAATCAGCTCTTCCGTTGAGAAAACAAGGGCGCCTTGGCGGCGGCTCCTATCGATCAGACCGCCGGCGAGGAAAACGAGATGCAACGGCAGCGCCGTCAGCAAAGCGAATTTTACGGCCTCCCGCCGCTGCAATCCCCAGAAAAGCGCGACGAAAAGAGCGAGGGTCACCCGGGAAAGCCCCGGCAAAACGGCGAAAAGCTGCGCGGCGGCGCCGATCAGGATCGCAATCCAGAGGGACATTTCCCCGGTTTCCTTGCGCTTCTGGAATCCGTCGCCCAGGATTAAGAGGATGCCATTGACGATAAGAAACAGCGGCACCAGCCAGATGCCGGCGAACATATTCGGAAAAAGGAAGGCTTTGCCAATGCCAAGCAGAAGCAGTGGCGCGGCGGCCACCAGATAATAGAGGAAGCCGCGCCAACGAAAACCGCGCAGGCCACGCCACCGCCGAAAGCGGCGAAAACCGCCAAAAACAAGGCGGCATGCAGCAAAACGCCGGACCCAGCGTACAGGAAAATCAAAAATAATTGGCCACCGCCAGATGTCCAACCTCGGAAACGGAGCCAAATGGCAGCGACCCCCTGTAAGAGGCCGGTTAAAATCGATTGCGTTAAGGACATGTACGGCAACTCCTTATGCCAAAACGTTTTTTACTTCCCTGGCGATATTGGCGACATGGTCGCCGATCCGCTCCAGATTGCTGATGACATCGAGAAAGACGATACCGGCATGGGGCTGACAGAGCCCGTCGCTGAACCGGGCGATGTGCCGGATGCGGAAGGCCTGTTCCAAATTGTCGATCTCCGATTCCACCGCGAGAATGGCGGCGACTTCCTTTTTATTGCGGCTGACCAACACGGCGACGGCGCGCTCTATATTCTCGGAGACAAGGCGCGACATCTCCTTTAAATCGATCAAGCCTTGATCGGAGAAAGAGATGCCTTCCGCCTCCGCGGTTTGGGTCAGTTCGGCAATATTTTCGCACAAATCGCTGATGCGCTCAAAGTCATTGAGAACATGGTGCAAAAGCACATAATCCTGGGATTGCTCCTCCGTCAGTTCATGGCGGCTGATCTTCGCCAGATATTCGCTGACTTCCCGGGTCACCCGGTCGATGCGCCGTTCCGCTTCCAGCACGGTTTCGGCTTTTTTGACATTGCCGTCGATCAATCCCCGCATCGCCATATCAAAGATCGCGAGGGCCTCAGCGCCCATTTGCAGCACCTCTTCCGTGGCAAGGTTCATGGCGGCGCTGGGGGTACCCAGCATACGCTCGTCCAAAAATGTGGCGCCGGCAGGCTCTTCCAGCTTTTTTTCCGGCACAAGCCTGGTGACAATCCTGGCGATCACGGCAACGAAGGGCAAGAAAATAATGGTATTGATCACATTGAATAGGGTGTGGGCATTGGCGATCAGCTGGGGCATATGGTCTCCCGGCGTGACGGCCAGAACCAGCTTGGAAAACAGCGGCAAAAAAAGCAGGCAGAGAACAGCGCCCAGAACATTGAAAATCAGGTGGGCCGCCGCCGCCCGCTTTGCCGTTGTTTGCAGGCCGATGCTGGCAAGAATCGCCGTTACGCAGGTGCCGACATTGAAACCGAGGATCACCGCAATCGCCGTATCCAGCGGGATCAAATCATTAAAAGAAAGGGCCAGCAAAATCCCCATCGCCGCGCTGCTGCTTTGGATGACAACGGTAATGAGGATGCCGATCAGAAGCCCGAGAACCGCGATATCGCCATAACGGACAATGAAATCTTGAAAGGCGGGCATGTCCCTCAAAGGCGCCATCGCTTCGGCCATGAAAGAAAGCCCCATCAACAGTACGCCAAAGCCGAACATGAACTGGCCAAAATACTTCAACGAGGCCTTTTTTACAAAAAAGCCGACAAAGAAGCCGACGACAATCAAAGGCAGATACAGATCCGTAAGGTCGAAAGCGATCAGCTGGGCCGTTACGGTGGTGCCGATATTGGTCCCCATGATCACGCCGATGGCCTGGGTTAGATTGAGAAGCCCCGCATTGACGAAGCTGATGACCATAACCGTGGTGGCGCTGCTGCTCTGTATGACTAAGGTTACCAAGGCGCCGACGAGAACACCAAGAATCGGCAGCCTGGTCACCCTTCCTAAAATGCCTTGCATACGGTCGCCGGCGGCATTTTGCAGGCCGTCGCTCATCGTGCGCATACCAAACAGGAACAAGGCCAATCCGCCAAAAAGGCCGAAAAACATCACGATACCCAAGCTCCTTTACGGGAAGGCGGCACCAATAATAAATTTCGGCATACCCCCCGGTTTCCAGATACCCATTGAGTATAACACAGGGTGGGGCGCTTTTCCACCTCTTTCCGCCTCTTCACCAAAATTTCCACCTGCCCAAAAGGAAAGCCGCCGACGGTCTTTCTCCCCCTTTACCCTTGGGGGCCTATAATTGCGCCGGGTTGAAACCGGGGATCCATAAAATCCCTGGGGTTGCTGCTGATCACCCGCATCACGCACATTTTTCCCCCCGGCAATTCCGATACGACCAGGCGGCGGCCGCAGTAGAGAATTTCCCGGCCCGCCTCAATATTTTCCAAACCCGCAAATATAACGGTTTCCGGCATGATCGACCAAATCAGCATGGCATCTGCTCCTTGTCTTTTTTCGCTTCCGCTTCCTGCGCGGCCTCCGTTTCCGCCTCCTTCCCGTCGATCAGCTCCCTCAACTTGGCGATGGCGGCGCCGATGCCGCCCACCGCGTCGATCAATCCGCAATTCACCGCCTCTTTGCCAACGATGATGGTGCCGATGTCCTGGGCCAGCTCCCCGGTGCGCATCATATAATCCCGCAAGGTCTCCTCACGGATTTTGGAATTGGCGACGATGAAATTGTTAACCCGATCCTGCATCTTTTGAAAATAGTTGAAGCTTTGCTGCACACCGATGACCAGGCCGGTCAGACGAATGGGATGCAGCGTCATCGTCGCCGTCGGCGCGATAAAGGAATAACGGGCGGAAACCGCCACCGGCACGCCGATGCTGTGGCCGCCCCCCAATACCAAAGATACCGCCGGTTTTGAACAGGTGGCCACCATTTCCGCGATGGCAAGCCCCGCCTCCACATCGCCGCCGACGGTATTGAGAATCAATAGAACCCCTTTGATTTCCGGCGCCTGTTCCACCGCGACAAGCTGCGGAATGATATGTTCATAGCGGGTGGTTTTGTTTTGTGGCGGCATCGTGAGATGGCCTTCGATCTGGCCGATGATATTGATGACATGGATATCGCTTTTAATTTCGGGCAAGTTCAACTGGCCCGTTTCAATTAAAGTCGATAGAGAGGAAGCCTGGTTCTCCTGTTGCGGTTGTTCCGGAGACGGTTCGTCAAAATTGAAAAGGGTTTTCCACATAGTTCCCCCGTTCCTTTCTTTTTCATTTAGTATCTCGAAAGAACAGGGAAAAAATACGTGCCTTTCCGGCCTTGCCAGCGGCGAACATGGCCGGCGGCGAAATCGCCCAAAACCGCGGGCCTTCACGGCCAAAAAAAGGCGGCCACCGTTTTGCCGTGGCCGCCTCTACCTTTACTAATTTAGTTCGATGATGACGGGGATGATCATCGGTTTCCGCTTCACTTTTTCATGGAACAGCCGCCCCACCGTCTCTTTACATCCTGCTTCACACCGGCGAAATCCCGGATCCGCTTGCCGCTGTGTTTTTCCATCGCGGTATAGATCCGCTGTTTGCCTCGTCCAGCAATGCTTCCAGCTCTTTGATATAGATGAAGCCGCGGCTGATCATCTCCGGACTGGCACGACATTGCCGGCCCGATCCACCGTGACGACGACGACCATGATGCCGTCCGGGCCAGCTGCCGCCGATCCTTTAAGACGACGCTGCCCACGTCTTCCACGCCCATACCGTCGATCATGATTTTACCGGAAGCCACCTTGCCTTTAATGCCGTCTTTTTTGCCGCCCAGCTCAAGGACTTGTCCATTTTCCATCACAAAAACATGCTCCGACGGAACGCCCATCTCTTTGGCAAGGCTGGCGTGTTTATAGAGCATACGGATTTCGCCATGAACGGGAAGGAAATATTTCGGCCGCACCATCGCCAGCATCATCTTGAGTTCTTCCTGGCTGGCATGGCCGGAGACGTGAATGCCGGCGGCCCGTTCATAGATGACGTCGGCGCCGAGCTTGTACAGCAGATCGATGTTTTTTGCCACCGAGGTTTCATTGCCGGGAATCGGCACCGCCGAGATGATGATCGTATCCCCGGCCAGGATTTTGATTTGCTTATGTTCACCGTTGGCCATTCGCGTCAGGCTCGACATCGGCTCTCCCTGGGAACCGGTGGCGAGAATCGTCACCTTGTTCAAAGCCAGCGTGTCAATGACATCGTTTTCAATCAGGACATTGCGGGGCAGCTTTAAATAGCCCTGTTCTTTCGCGATGTTGATCACATTGATCATACTGCGGCCGACAATCGCCACCTTGCGATTGTATTTTGCGGAAGCATTGATGGCCTGTTGCAGCCGGTGAATATTCGTCGCGAAAGAAGCGATGATGACCCGGCCTTTGGCATTGCGAAACACTTCGTCAAAATTGGGGCCGACGGATTTTTCCGACATGGTATAGCCGGGTCTTTCCACATTGGTACTGTCGGACATCATCAAAAGGACGCCCTCTTCCCCCAGGCTGGTCAGGCGGCCGAAATCCGTCGTCTGCCCGTCCACCGGGGTCATATCGAGTTTAAAATCGCCGGTGTGCAAAACAATGCCGGCGGGGGTGTGCACCGCGATGGCCACCGCGTCGGCAATGCTGTGGTTCACCCGCACAAATTCAACCTTAAAAGGGTTCAGTTGCAATACATCCCTGGGATTGATGATATTGAGATTCGCCGTCACCTTGGCTTCCTTTAGTTTATGCTGCACGAGGGCCAAAGTTAACTTCGTGCCGTAAACGGGAACGTCGATGTCCCTTAAAACATAGGGCAAGGCACCGATATGGTCCTCATGCCCATGGGTTAAAACGATCGCTTTGATCTTTTTCCTGTTCTCGAGCAAAAAGGAATAGTCAGGGATCACGGTATCGATCCCCAACATATCCTCTTCGGGAAACATCATGCCACAGTCAATAACGATGATGCTGTTGCCACAGCGAATCGCCGTCATATTCTTGCCGATTTCCCCCAATCCGCCGAGAGGAATAATGGCTATTTTGCTTTCTTTTGGGCTCAAATCTACACCTTCCTAATTTCCATTACCCCAACAGACCATAATCCTGCAGCAGTTGTTTCACCACCGCCACCTCTTTTTCCGACCCTTCGCAGATGGGCATTCGAAAACCGCCCAAATCGTGGCCGAGCAGGTTCATAGCAGTTTTCACGGGGATGGGATTGGCGATGAAGAAGAGGCCTTTGAACAGCCGGTATAGCTTCAGATGTAAAGCCAATGCCTCGTCGGTTTTTCCTTCAAAATAGGCATCGATCATGCGGTGAATGTCTTTACCCACCAGATGCGCTGCCACGCTTACCACGCCGACGCCGCCCAAAGCGATGGTTGTAAGCGTCATGAAATCATCCCGGAATAGATTTGAAAGTCTGCCGGTAATTTTGTTTTCATTTCAAGATATTTGGTCCGCATTGCCTGTGGACTCCTTCAGTGCAACGATGTTCGGAATTGCAGCCATACGCGCCAATGTATCCGGGAGCAAATTGATGCCGGTTCTGCCCGGAATATTGTAGACCATGATCGGCGCCTCCGCCACTTCGGCGAGGGCTTTAAAATGGCGATAGATTCCTTCTTGGGTGGGCTTATTATAGTAAGGCACCACCGAAAGATAACCGTCCAGTCCGATCTTATTATAGGCTTTGATATGCTCGATGATTTCCCCGGTACAGTTGCTGCCGGCGCCGCCGATAATGGCGCCTTTGTCCCCCACCGCTTCCTTTACCGCCGTAAAAAGCCGAAAGGTTTCGTCATAGGTCAGAGAAGGGCTTTCCCCCGTCGTCCCAGAAATAACCAGGGCGTCGGATCCATTGGCCAGCAGATGCAGCGCCAATTCCTGCGCCTTGTCATAATTCACCTTACCATCTTTTGTAAACGGGGTGACCATGGCCGTTATCACTCTTCCAAAATGCATATAACACCTCTTTCATTTTACTTTGCTTATCAGCGGATAAGCCGGGGGGAAGCAGTTTCGCCTACCAAGTGCATCTCGATCAGTTTTTCCGCAATTTGGATCGCGTTCGTCGCCGCGCCCTTCCTGAGTTGATCCGCCACCACCCAGAGGGAGAGGCCATGATCGGAAGAGAGATCCTTCCTGATTCTTCCGACATAAACCGCATCCGAGCCGGAGGCATAGAGGGGCATCGGATAGCCTTTGTTTTCCGGTTCGTCGATGACGACGATGCCCTCGGCTTGCCGCAGAATCTCTTTCGCCTCGGCAGGGTCGATGGGTTCTTCCGTTTCGATGGTGATGGATTCGGAATGGCTTCTGAGCACCGGAACGCGCACCGTCGTCGCGTTGATGGCGATGGTGTCGTCATGAAACATTTTGTGGGTTTCCCGCACCATCTTCATCTCTTCCTTCGTATAGCCGTTGTCCGTGAAAACATCTATATGAGGAATCAGATTAAAAGCGATGGGATACGGAAAAACCTCGGTCTTCCACTGGGCGGCGTCGGTCTTTCCGTTCCCAAAGTCTTTTACTTGTTCCTCTAACTCATCAATGGCCTCTTTTCCCGCGCCGGAAACCGCCTGATAGGTCGAAACAATGATTCGTTTGATTTTGGCTCTGTCATGCAAAGGCTTCAAGGCCACCACCATCTGGATGGTGGAGCA